>CASDOS010000050.1 GCA_949282205.1 uncultured Alphaproteobacteria bacterium
CCGGTGAGTGGGTTTATATGGCACTCTTTTACAAATGTCAATAACTTTTTTTAAAAATTTTCACTTTTTTTTAAAAAATTTTTTCCACCCCTCCTAAATACTTGTTTTTATTACTACCTTACCTTCCCTTTTCGTATAGCCTGCTTGCCGAATATCCTAATCCTTTAGAAACTGATGAAAATTTACCGCTTTCTGAAATACTCGCTGTTTTAAATAGTTTACATATTTCTCTTTTTATATACGGAATTTCTGTTGAACCACCTGTTAATATTATCAATTCTATATCTTTATATCCTACTCCCGCATCTCGCAAACATTCTGCCGTGGAATTTATAATCTTTTGTGTATCACTCTTTATTGATTCTTCAAAATCTTTCTTATTTATGCCTATGTTTCTCGGATGTTTTAGAAAATCAAGTTCCGTTATAGCGGAATCCTGATTGGTTAATGCTATCTTACCGTTTTCTATCTTATTTAATAGTGTATGCCCTAATTCTCTCTGTACAACTTCTCTCAAAATTCCGACCTTTTCAGGTACTGCCGACTCTTCATATATCTTGTCTATGTTCTTCTTTTCTTTATATGTGTATAGATTGTTTATGCTACTCCATTCCGCCAACATGGTATATGGAGTAAACGGCACCGGCAGAATCCGATTATTATATGGATTTGGTTTCAGCATTGTGCCATATCCCAATTCCGGCATAATACACTTAATAGCTAAATCTCTATCAAAGTCATTACCTCCGATGCGGACTCCGGTATTTGCCAATATATCTTTCTGTCGATCCGTTTGTTTTTTACGCTCAGGACCTAAACGTATTACACTAAAATCTGATGTGCCGCCGCCAATATCTACAACACACGCCAGTTTTTCTTTTGCTAATTGTTGTTCGTGAGCATACGCTGCGGCTAAGGGCTCATATTGAAATTGAACTTCTTTAAATCCTGCATTTACGGCAATATGACGAAGAAAGGACTCCGCTTTCTTATCTGCGTCAGGTGCATAGTCTTGAAAGTGAACGGGACGACCTAAAACAACTTTATCTAATTCGACTCCGATTTGTGCTTCTGCCGTATTCTTTAAATATCTTATAAAATAACAAATTATATCTTCATAACTTATGCGAATATCATTCACTTCTGTTTTAAGACTCATTAAATCAGTTCCGAGAATCCTTTTTATTGATCGCATAAATCTTCCTAAACCGCCTGAAATATATTCCTCTATTGCCTGTGAACCGTATTTCGGGTTGTATGTGTTCTCTTCGGGGAAAAATATAGTAGTAGGTATCGTTTCTTTATTTTTTTCAAATATTATTTGTTTGGAATTTAGTTTTTCATCTACAACTGACACGGCAGAATTGGTTGTACCAAAATCAATACCGCAGTATGATTTATACATTTTCTTCTCCTCTTTTTATATATTAAACGGAGCGACTATATTGGTTATCTCTTTTTTTTTCAAGATTTTCTTATAGCTATTTTTAAATTTTTAATTTTTAATTAATCTTTTTTCCTTGAAAGACACAAAAAAATGTGATATATTATTTTTAAGTTAAGTATGATAGAACTCCTAAATATATATCTTAAACATTAACAAACCTTATGTCGCTACATTTCTTATGTAGCGACTTTTTTGTTGCCTTCTCCATTGTTATAGGATGATTTTAATTTATTTTATTGCAGTATCTGTACCGAGTTTATTTACTTCTTTTAATTGTTGATATTCTCGCCATTTCGCAATTTTTAAAAAACGAAAATATGCGTGATTTATCGATGAAATAAATCCCCATTGCCCGTGTAAAAAGTTTCTCTTTATTATATAATAGCAAATAAATTGTCGAAAAAATTCCGTGCATAATCGTAGATTGCCGTATCTTTTATGCTCGCTAATCGCAGTTTCGACAACTTGATCTGTAAAATTGTTTAATTTATCTATTTGATGATGCAAGTTCAAATACGAATAATGATAAATTAAACCTTGCAACTGTCCTATTTTGGCGGTTTTGTTTACCTTAATTCTATCTTTTGTAAAATTTTTTTTAGGCATTTCAGCATGGTTTCGATTGTAAAGACGTGCTAAATTGTATTTTTTTGTTCCTTTTTTAGGATGATTGTATCCCGGAAACATTTCTCCTATCCTTATTTTGTAAACATCATATTGAGGGGCTTTTTTTATTATTTTAATCTCTTTTATTAGTTCTTGTGACAAAACTTCATCTGCATCTATAGATAAAACCCATTCGTTTGTACATAATTCTTGTGCATAATGTTTCTGGTCAGCATAACTTTCCCACTTATTATAGAAAAATTTTGCACCTTGTTTTTCGGCTATTGATTTTGTATTATCGGTACTTCCGCTATCCACTATTATAATTTCATCGGCTATTTGCTTAACTGCTTGTAATGTTTTTTCCAGTCGCTTTTCCTCATTTAAGGTTATTATATAAACGGAAAGTTTTATCATACTATCCTCCATAACTATATCTTTAGCGCTATATATTCCTTTTTTTCTTTTATACAATTGTTGCTTTTTATTTTTTTGTTTTTATTGTTTGTTTAGTTGTTAATATCGGAGAGTTTTAATATGTCCTTGATTTTTCTTGAGTATCCTAAATGTTCTACTTGTCAAAAGGCTAAACGATGGCTTATTCAAAATGGTATCCATTTTCTTGATCGACATATTGTGGAAAATCCACCTAGCGTTTCTGAAATAAATGATTGGATTGCTCTGGCAAAACAGCCTATTTGTAAATTCTTTAATACGAGCGGTATTTTATACAGGAATCTTTTGTTGAAAGATAAATTACACTTTCTTTCTGACGAAGAGAAAATTAAATTACTTTGTAGTAATGGTTTGCTTATTAAACGTCCTTTACTTATCAGTAATGATTTTGTTCTTATCGGTTTCAATGAGAATCTTTGGCAAATAACATTATTAAAATAGCTCTCTATAAAAAAAAGCGCTTGAATGCGCTTTTTTTATTTTAATAAGCATCAAATAACGGCAATCCTCTTTCTAATTTCGTTTTTTGAGCTTCCATAATGGTGGCTAAGTTTAATTTACCTGTCCGTAGCATCGCTCTTACTTGACAGCCCGAATTTATATCCGGATTGGCAAATAACGCTTCTACCTGTAATTTTCGGGGGGAACCGATAAGATTTTGATGAATACATGCCAATAAGCCGTTTGCCATTAGTTCATAGGCCATATCCTCACTTATTCCGCTAGATGCTGAGTATTTTGCCACGGCATTTATTGCATCGCTTACATTATTTGCGTGAATAGTGGATAGAACTAAGTGCCCTGATGTTGCTGCTCTTAATAATTCTACCGCCGCTTCTGCCGAACGTATTTCTCCTAAATATATATATCTTGGCTTTGAGCGAAGAGCCGATTTAATTCCCTCTTCCCATATTCCATTTGGTGGTGTTGTTTGTTTGCAGAGTCCTAAATCACCTTTTTCTGTTTGGTATACTCCATCCAGCGGCATTTCTATCGGGTCTTCAATCGTAAAAGCATACCCCCCTTCCAACTGAAGATATTTTTTTATTAACGCTGAAATAGATGTACTTTTTCCGGTTCCCGTTGCGCCCGCAAATAGTATTAAACCACTTTTAGAAGCTAAATTTACCAATTGACGAAATACTCCGAGCGGTATTCCTAATTTTTCTAAGTCTGGTATTTCTGTTGGCATCTTACGAGCACAGAACTGTTCGCCCTCAAGTGCTACGGTTCTTTCTATACGATAATTCCTTCCTTTATAGCGTAATGAGTAACTACTCATCTGCCCATCATACTTTTCTTCAACGGCTGTTATAAATTCTTGAATATCTATGAATTTTCCGATTTTTAGGCCGCTATTACTTTTTCCGCTCCAAATGTATGCTTTTTTATCTGGTGTTATGTATAAATCTGAAAAATTTGTATCATTGACCATCTTGGGCAAATCATCAGTATATGCTTGCTTGGGAGCCACTTTAGCTTCACTATGCAAGAGAGAGGCACTACTCATCGTATTTCCTCTGATAATTTGCCCCCTTATATCTGCTGTTTTTTTCTCGGTTTGCGTCTTATCTTCCGCCTTATCATTTTTTTCTTTACCAAATAATCCCATTTCTCTCACCTAATTAAAATTCTTTTGCTGTCAGGATAATCGCTGTTTGTTGAAATTTCGTTAATTATGGAAATATTTTGTTTCATACTCCTCCATATATGCATTTCTGCAGAGAGACATAATTGGAT
Organism: uncultured Alphaproteobacteria bacterium; assembly: GCA_949282205.1. Classification (GTDB taxonomy): domain Bacteria; phylum Pseudomonadota; class Alphaproteobacteria; order RF32; family CAG-239; genus CAG-267. The sequence continues at coordinate 4,250 of CASDOS010000050.1, forward strand.
TTGGATATTTAAACCTTTTCTCTATGTTTGGTTAGAAAATATTTAAATTAAGCAGAATTTTGTTTCTGTTTTTGAACAAGAGCACATTGTATAGGTGTTAATTTTTTAGTAGACGCTTTTTCTGTCTTAGATTGGTTTTCTTTATTAACACGAGCTTCTATTTGCTGACTTAAACCTTTAGGTGCCTTTTTAGCTAAATCAGCCTTTGCTGCATTCTGTGTAGATGACTGATTTTCGTTATTTTCAGTCACAACCTGAGAAATATCTTTTGCTGCCAAGCCCACATCAATAGCAGTGCTCGCAGCTGTTCCCAAACCGGGAAAACATCCTAAAGTGCCTGATGCCAGCTCCCCACAGGCTCCTTTCCAATCGCCATTTCTAATTCTATCCCATGCGAAATAGGCTCCTGCGCCTAGGCTGACTAATGGAATTTTCTTCAAAACTGATTTTCCAACGGCACTGCCGGCTGTTTTAGCAATTGTTTTAGTAACAGCTTTTCCTACTGTGGTTTGGGCTACTTTTTGTGTAACTTTTTCAACTGTTTTAGAAACGGTTTTCGCCGCCGCCGTTTTGCTAACCGCCTGAGCCGCCTTTTCGTAGGCTTTTCCGGCTTTAGTATTATTAAGAACCTGAGCTCCTTTATCAATAGCCTTATCCACCGCTTTATCAAACTTAGCATTCGCAGTAGCAGCTTTAGCAATAATACCTTTCTGTTTAGCTACTTGTTGCGCTGTTAATTTAACCGTATGTGTTCCTCCTTTTGCCGCTAATTTTTGTTCCATTTTTTCTGCATTCTTATCAGCAGCTTCTTTTATAGCGATAATTTTCTGTTCAGCGGAGGATTTTGGAGAGGTTTCTATGGTAATGTTGTCTACCTTTTCATCGGAAATATTCATTTTATCCGGAATTTGTTTTGTACTTTCTGAAATGTTATTTGTATTTGTGGATTGTTTTACATAATCTTTTTCTATCTGCTTACCGGAATTTAGTTTTTCTTGTTTTGTTGATATGTAGTTTTCTTCTCTTATTTTTGGCATAATCCCTTGCTGTAACTCTTCTCTTTGCTTTTGAAAACGCAATAAAATATCTTTACGAGTAGCATCTTTAAATGTGTCCGCCATATCTGCTTGTCGAGAGTCTAATATATATTGTGTTACCTTATCCGGAGTTTTCGGTACTGGCATATAAATATCATGCACTCTGTTATTTTCCGCTGTATAGGATAGATGCATAATCTTTGCCTTAAGCGGATTTTTTTCTGCTGTTACATAAGTTTCTGCATCATATCGCGGACGGAAATATTCTTTTCCATCAATTTGCAAACTCTCACTTCTATAAATATAGCCATTTATTGCTTGTTCCTTTGTTAAAAGGCTATTTCTAGCTTCTGTAGCTTGTCTGTTTAAAATAACCGCCTTACCTGTCGCTGAAGGTTCATAAAGGTCGTAATTTCTGAGCTCCTTTGTTTCTTTTTGACCTCGAATATAATCCTCCATTCCAAAATTACAGAAGAACTTATCTTGCGGATTCTGTTCGTATACATTTATAAAACCAACATGAATATTTTGATTCTTATATGTTCCAATCGCCGTATCAATATAGTAATCTCCTGTTGCAGATACACCTCTTCCGCTTCCAAGTTGTGTGGCTCCATCGTATATTGTTGCGTATTGTAAATCCGGTGTTGCATAAACCTTACCGTTTCGCCCTATTCGATTACTTAATTGGCAAAAATCATCCGAACTCATTGTTCCGGAAAATAAGTATTTATCCTTTGGATACTCTTGCTTTAACTCTTCTAATGTACTATATGACTGAGGCAATTCTTCCATAGAATTTATACCCAAACGTTGCAAGATTTCCTTTTTCTTTTCTTCTGCTATTATTACTCCATCCTTCAAGGCTTTATTAAATGACGCTGATAGAATTATTTTGTTCAGCTCTTTATTTATATCTTCTTGTGGTATAACTTCTTTTGATATACTTTTTAGTATGTCTTTTGCTTTTGCGGGAACAACAATGCCTTTTGTAATGTCTGCTCTATCAAAATCATCGACTAGTTTAGGCATAATCTCTTTGGCTTCTTTTACGGTCATTACCGGAGAAAAAACTTCATGAAATCCTTCATCCGAGTTATGTCTTATTTCTGTCCATATTAACCATTGATCCGTTTCTTTTCCTACCGACAATCCATTATACGCCAAAATATTTTCCGCTGCTTCTTTTTTCCCTTGTTTTATGTGTAGATTAAACATTACTTTTTCGTCATCAGGAAGATTTTCAATACCTTCAAGATATTTTGCAGAGATATATTGTTTAGGAGTGCGGATTTCTTCCCTAATTTCTGTGGCAAAATCTCTGATAAGCTCATCTTCTTTGGAAACCTTATTGCTTTCTTTAAAAGATGTTTTCAAATTTTCAATTTGCTCAGTTTTTTTTTGGAGCATTTTTTGGTCTATGGATATCGTTTCTTGCACTTTATCTTCTGTCTTTGCAAAATTCTCTGTTTCGTAGTGTATTCCTTCTTTGTCTAATTCTGTTATTGCTTCAAATTTTCGTTGCAAAACTGATGTAATTTCATCATTCTTCGCTTGTTTTGAAAAATCTTCAACTTGTTTCTTTAAATTTATTTTCTGATATTTTTCAATATATGTCTCCAATTGCTGATTTGCTTTTTTAATTTCCCCCCCATTTTTAATTCTATTGAATATTCCTTGCGGAGGAGATGTCAGTTGATTAAAAAAATTTTTATTGCCTTGAGGGGTAAACTCTCCCGTTCTCATATAGTCTCTTAACATATGTTGTATATATTTTTTGCGTTCCGGCGGATACTTGGCTATTAGATCTTCTGTATCTTTTGTAAAAAATTCTAATTGTTTATCAATATCCTTCGCTGTAGATAAATCCTGATTTAATTGAGAGATGTTTTGAGCTATTTTATTTTTTTCTTCTTCCAGACCAGTTACAATTTCAGTTGAATATGCTTCATATAATTTTTGATTTTTTTCTTTAATAAACTCTTCAATATCACTATTTGTTTCAATCTTTTCAATCAAATCATCAAACCAACTGGCTTGCCATATTTCTTCTTTTTTAGAAATAGGCTTTTCTTTCTGAGCTCGTATCCAATTTTCAAAAAATGATCCATACTCCATTTTCCTTCTCCCCCTATTGGAAATAGTATATCAAATTGCGCTATTTGTGTCAATAACTTTGACTATAATATAACTTGAGTATTATGGTGTTTTTTATATTCTTTTGAGATTGTTACTTTATATATCAATATTTTAAAATAAATAAAACCACCTTGTCGGCGGCTTTCTGAATACTTAATTTTTAATCTAAAAAATGGAGCGGGCAATGGGATTCGGACCCACGACATCAACCTTGGCAAGGTTGCGCTCTACCCCTGAGCTATACCCGCATCACTTAACAGGTGCTTTTTATAACATACTTTTCTTTTTATGCAAGAAAAAAATTATGCTTTTTTTATTTTTTTATCAAGCCCCTGTTTTGGCTGAAATAAAATTTCATTATTCTTGTGTTTTTTCTTCTTTCTTTAATAAATTATATATAATTGGTGTGCTATTAGTCTTTATCACCCAGTTGCCTTGAGGAAGATGTAATGAAAAAAGTTGTTGTGTCAGAATCTAAAAATGCTCGTTTCGAAAAAGAAGCCAAAGCTCTTAAAAAAAATTTGGAAAAAAGAAAAAAACAAGAGGAAGAATTAAAACTTCAAAAGTCTAATCGTAAAAAAAATTAAAAATTTTATACTTAAATAGGAGCCTTTGTTATGGATAAAATTAAAATTATCGGAGGAAATACTCTTCATGGTAAAATTTGTATCAGTGGCGCAAAAAATGCAGCCCTTCCTCTTATTTGCGCTTCTCTTCTTACCGACGAACCTGTTATCATTAAAAACGTTCCTCTGCTTTCTGATATAACTTTTCTGAATGGACTTCTTAAATATTTGGGAATGGATATCTCTGAAAAACAAGAAATCTTTGTACAACATCAATCTACAAAGTATACTTATCAAGCAAATCAGATTACAAATCTTGTTGCTCCTTATGATTTTGTTAGAAAAATGAGAGCCTCCTATTATGTTCTTGGACCGTTGCTTGCTCGCTTTAAACATGTCGAATTTTCACTGCCGGGGGGGTGCGCTATCGGTGCAAGACCTATTGATATCCATTTATCCTCTCTTGAACAAATGGGAGCTAAAATTGAAATTAAAAATGGTTATGTCATAGCTGATGCTCCCAATGGTCTTACTGGTGCTCATATTATATTCAGTAAAGCATCTGTAGGGGCTACTTGTAATATTCTTATGGCTGCAACGCTCGCTTCCGGTATTACAAAAATTGAAAATGCCGCTAAAGAACCCGAAATTGCCAATCTCATTGATTTGCTTAATGCTATGGGGGCTAAAATTGAAGGCAAAAATACTTCTGTTCTCACTATTGAAGGTGTCGAAAAACTTCATAACGCTGAAATCTCCGTTATCTCAGATAGAATTGAGGCCGGTTCTTATGCTATTGCCGCTGCTATTACTCATGGAAAAATCGAATTAGTTAATGCTTGTGCAGATTTTTTACAGCAGCCTATACGGGTGTTGGAAAAAATGGGTGTTGATGTTTCTGTTGATGATAATTCCATAATAGTTGATGCTGTCAATAAAACTATTGTCGGAGAAGATATTTATACAGATTATTACCCTGGCTTTCCTACAGATTTACAGGCTCAATTTATGGCGCTGATGACTGTTGCCGAGGGAGCCTCGTTAGTTACCGAAAGTATTTGGGAAAATCGTTTTATGCATGTTCCGGAATTATGTCGTATGGGGGCAAATATTAATATCCACGGACATGCTTCTGCCATTGTCCGCGGCGTTAAGAAACTTTCAGGAGCACCTGTTATGGCTACCGATTTAAGAGCTTCTTTCGCTCTTGTTCTGGCAGGTCTTGCAGCTGAAGGAGAAACAATCGTTAATCGCGTTTATCATTTGGACAGAGGGTATGAAAAACTTGAGGAAAAACTTAAAGCAGTCGGTGCTGACATTGAACGCATTAAGGAAAGCGATTAATCAGCTTTTATTATAAAATAAAATATTTCTTAGTTTTCTCAAATTACGACAAGACTTTCTTTCTTCTCCGTTATACTGGGAAAAGGTGTTATATGCTTTATACGCTTCTTCCATCGCTTGCTCAGGATTTGCTCCTTGGCGTATAATGTTGCTTATACCCAAAATAGTCCACGATAGCCATGCATCATTGACTAGCATTTGTGTTCTACGTTTTGCTGTTTTGAACTCTTTTGTCTGTTGAAGTATTGCTAATCCTTTACGATTTTCGCTAATTACTCTTTGTGATTTTGCAAGACTGTCTGTTCTGTTGCGATAATTGTATACAGGTGTTTTTATAATCGATATAAGGGGATTAACTAAAAAAGAACGATATACAAAAACATCATCCTCTCCGCAATTTATTCCTAACGGAAATGTAAAACCATGTTCTTTTATGAAATCTTTGCGAAAAACCTGCCCTCTTACACCGGTTCCCGAATAATATAAATCACTGTGTGCATCTTTGCCGTAAAATGGAGAAAACAATGATAGATTTTCTAATTTGGATATAGGGAATTTTGCTTCTTCTTGTTCTTGTTTCGCAAATTCCTCCCCTTTAATATTTTTTACCCATTCTCTATCGTACACATCATAGTATGCCGTCAGTAAAATATCCGGAGAATCATTTTTTAGCGTCATTTCAATTCGTTCAAAAGCATCTTCCTCCAGCCAGTCATCACTATCCACAAATATTATATATTTCCCTTTAGCAGCTTCTATTCCTTTATTTCTGCTTGCTGATACTCCTTGATTGCTTTGATTAACTATCTTTATATTAGAATATTTTTGCGCATATTCTTGAAGTATCTTTAGACTTTTATCTGTCGAACCATCGTTAATCGCAATTATTTCAAACTTACCTTCTTGACTGACGATGCTATCTAAACATCTGGCTAAATATTTTTCTGAATTATATACAGGAACTATCACACTTAATGTTATCTGCTGCATTTTGACAATCCCCAGTATTATCAAAATTATAATTGCCGCACATCCGTAAAATAATTTTACCTTTAGTTCTGTCATCTAAAAATATCCTATAATCGTTTCTTTTTATCAGTCTAACTTATAAAAGATTGATTGCAAGTAACTTCAACTATATAATTTTTAACTGTTTATATAAAGGGCGATCCGTCCTTATACTTAAATAGCTACTTTTTATCCTTTTACAAAAGTTTTCCATATCTTTCCTTTTTTGCAAAAAATGCTGATAATAAGTATCTTTAAATCCATTTGAGAATGTTTCAAAAGTTACTTTTTCTCCTCTGTACTCCGCCATATATCGACCATCTGCCGGCGCATATTCTTCTATTATGTCATATACATGTATACAATACAGCTGAGAGCGACGACTTAAGGCAACAAGTGTTCTTTTGGCAATGTCGCTTATATTGTTATAATCGCTTATAACAAAAATCATCGCCTTTCCTTTGGTTCTGTATTGTAAGAGCCTTAACGTTTCGGATAAATCTTTTAATTTATTCGGGTTGTATTTATAGGATAATATTGCTGAACTTGTTTCTGATATTGCATTAAAAATTGCCATCAGATTTTTTTGATTGTTTTGTGGTTTAAACATTTTTGTTTCATATCCATCAAATAAAATCAGCCCAAATCTGTCTTTGTTTGCTAAACTTTGCCACCCAAGCAAAGCTGTCAGTTTTGCCGCCGATACAGATTTAAGCTCTTTCTTTGTTCCAAAAAGCATATATGGTGATACGTCTAAAACAACATATACCTCTCTATCTTTTTCTTCTGAAAAAACTTTTGTGTATGTATCGCCTTTTCGCGCCGTTACACGCCAATCTATATCCCTGACATCATCCCCGTATCCGTAGCTCCTGACTTCTTCTAACTCCATACCTCGTCCTTTGAATGCGGAACGAATATCACCGGCTTGGTATGAAGTTATGTTATTATGGCGTTGTTTTATGTATGGGAGAAACTTGCGTTGTGCTATTAATTCATCAACACCGACACACAGCCCGCGCATATTATTCTTGTTTATTTCTTCCCGCTTAAAAAACATTTAAATACACCGTTTAAATACACCATCCTATGGCAGTGGAACCATTTTTAAAATACCTGAGATAATATCATCACACTTCAAACCTTCTGCTTGAGCCTCAAAACTTAGTATAATACGATGTCTTAAAACGTCATACACAACATCATGTATATCTTCAGGGATAACGAAATCGCGCCCTTTTAACCATGCATTTATTTTTGCGCATTTATCAAGTGCTATTGTTGCTCGAGGACTTGCACCATAGAGGATTTTTTCTTTTAATGATGTATCATATTTTTCAGGATGTCTGGTTGCCATTATTAACTGTACCAGATAATTTTCAAGATTATCGTTCATATATACCGATAACACCGTTTTTCTAGCCTCCAAAATATCCTCTATTTTGATTTTACCAACTTTCCCAAAAAATTCTTTTTCTGCCGTTTGTGTTTCATGTTCTCCCTTTTGTTCTGCCCTTACCAAGCGCAATATTTTATGTTCGGTTTCCGAATCCGGCTGATCTATTTTTATATACATCAAAAAACGATCTAATTGCGCCTCGGGCAAATTATATGTCCCTTCTTGTTCTATTGGATTTTGCGTCGCTAAAACCATAAATAAAGCCGGTAACACATATTGTTTACCACCAACACTTACTTGACGTTCAGCCATTGCTTCCAATAGTGCAGATTGAACTTTTGCCGGCGCTCGGTTAATTTCATCTGCTAAAACGAGATTGGCAAAAACAGGACCTTTACGAAATTCAAATTCCCCTTTTTCTGCCACATAAATATCACTGCCTGTTATATCAGAAGGCAGTAAATCCGGCGTAAATTGAATACGATTATAATGGGCTTGTATGCAATCTGCTAATGTCTTTATCGCTTTAGTTTTTGCCAATCCAGGAGCTCCCTCCAATAGCGCATGTCCGTCGGCCAATACTGTTATAATGAGTTTCTTTACTAACTCTTGTTGCCCAACAATCCTACTATCCAGATAATTTTGTAAAGCGACGATTTTCTCCCTAATTTCGCTCATTATTCCCTCTCTGTTTTATTTCTGTTCTAAAAAACCATAAAAAACTTTTAATTCTAAATTTATCTTGTATAACTCTCTATATATGATTTTGATTAACAAAAAACAAGAATTTTTGCAAGATGAGTAACATTTTTGATTTTGACGAAAGTGATGACGGTTCTCAACCTGCCACCTATGATAATATTAGCGCTCTAACACCTTCTTGTTCGTTTTTGGACAATTTGAACCCAGAGCAATTGCAAGCTGTTCAAAAAACCGAAGGACCTTTGTTGGTTCTAGCCGGCGCCGGTACCGGTAAAACAAAAGTTTTAACTACGCGCCTCGCTTATATTTTACAAAATAATTTTGCCTATCCTTGGAATTGTTTGGTCGTTACTTTTACAAATCGTGCAGCTAACGAAATGAAAGAACGTGTCAGAAGTTTTATTGGGGATGCCGTTAATTCTGTTTGGCTCGGAACTTTTCATAGTATTTGTGTTAAAATTTTACGCAAATACCCCGAACTTGTCGGTTTGAAAGCTAATTTCACTATTTTAGGTGAAGATGATCAAAAACGTGTTATAAAAAAAGTTTTACAAGAAAATTCTATTGACGAAAAACAATATCCCCCTCAAGCAGTCTTGGAGAAAATTTCTCGCTTTAAGGATAAAGGATACACTATTGAAAAAATAGCAAACGATTGCAAAAACAATCTCACCGTGTTTATTTATAAAGAATATCAAAAAAAACTTGTTGAGATGAATTGTGTTGATTTTGGTGATATTCTTTTATATGTGTTGGATTTACTCTTAAAAAATCAATCCATTCTTCAGGAATATCAGCAACGTTTTAAATATATTATGGTCGATGAATATCAAGACACAAATGTTACACAATATTTACTGTTACGCCTGCTTTCTCAATTGCATCGTAATATTTGTTGCGTCGGAGATGATGATCAATCAATCTATTCTTGGCGAGGCGCCGAAATCGAAAATATTTTGAAATTTACAGAAGATTTTCCTGAAGCAGTCACTATCCGCTTAGAGAGAAATTACCGCTCTGTTGCTAATATTCTTAATGCGGCTTCCGCAGTTATCAGTCATAACACAAAACGTTTGGGCAAAACATTAAAAGTTGCCGAACACAGTCCGGTTTCCGAATGCGCTAACGAAAAAGTTAAAGTTGTCAGCACTTACAGCGGGGATGATGAAGCTAAATATATTACACAAGAAGTTCAGCGCTTGAAATATAAAGGAATTGCATACGATGAAATGGCTGTTTTAGTCAGAACGGCTTCTCAAACAAGAGCTTTTGAAGAAAGTTTTATTAAAGAATCTCTCCCTTATAAAGTTGTCGGAGGCTTAAAATTCTACGAACGTGCCGAAATCAGAGATTTATTAGCTTATTTCCGCCTTATTTTGCAACCGAGCGATGACTTGGCTTTTGAACGTATTATTAACAAGCCGGCGCGTGGCATTGGTGAAAAAACAGTTGATAAGTTTCGTGAAAGAGCCAAAATTCAAGATTGTTCACTATATCAGGCCATGGTTGAATTAATGAAAGAAAATGTTTTTTCTGGTAAAACTCTTCACGCACTCGACTCTTTTGTATCTCATCTTAACGAATGGCGCCGAATTTTACCAGCCGTTTCTTTAAGTGATTTTGCCGAACAGGTCACTGACGAATCCGGTTATTTTTCTATGCTTGAACAAGATAAATCCGTCGAAGCACCCGGAAGAATCGAAAACATCAAAGAACTTATTAACGTTATGAGTGATGCGGAAAATTATCCGAACCTTTCTGATTTTTTAGAGCATGTTAGTCTGGTTATTGATAATGAATATGGTGATAATTCCAATAAAATCATCATCTCCACTTTGCATGCCGCTAAAGGACTTGAATTTGACGCAGTCTTTTTACCGGGATGGGAAGAAGGTTTATTTCCTCATCAAAAATGTTTAGACGGTGATGATGGAGGTATTGAAGAAGAACGACGCTTGGCTTATGTTGCCATTACGCGCGCTAAAAAACTTTTATATATAACTATGGCTTTTAATCGTAAATTATACGGACAATGGCAAAATAATTTACCTTCTCGTTTCTTAAACGAATTGCCGCCTGTTTGTATTGAACTGATTAATAATACTGGTTATGGAGCTATATCCAAGACTAATGCAAGTTCTGACAGTTCTTTTTCTTACTCAAAATCTTCTTATGGTTCTCACAAACATTCTGACGATTATCGTTCTTCTTATTCCGATAATTACGTCTCCTCCTACTCTAAAAAAGAAAAACATGGTTTCTTTGATAGTTATGAAAGCGCTGCTTATGATGAATATAATGAAACTAATTCCTATAAAGCAAACTATAAGAATGATTATTTTTATCAAGCAAAAAAAGTTTCTCCACTTGTAGGTCGAAAAGTTCGTCATACAACTTTCGGTGATGGGAAAATTGTTGATGTTGACGGAAATAAATGTGAGGTATTTTTTGAGAATTTTGGTAAAAAGAAAATTATGAAAAGTTTTTTGGAAATACTTTAATTCTTCTTGTCAGATAGCCTTGTTTACGTTGTCTTTTTGGCGAAAAGAAAAATATTTATGTACGAAAAATGTTAAAATTGTAATTATAATGATGCAACACAATTGGGCTATCGCTTTATTTAAATTGGGAACCTCCTGAAGTATATTTTGTGTCGATAAATTTTCTTTTATATGTACAATTTTAACAAAAAATGCCAGTAATCCGGTATTGATAAAATACAGCACTATATATGATGAAAAGGCTTTCACATATTCTTGTTTAAAATTACCGCGACTTTGAAAGACGTAATACCTCATTGTTATTATGGATATGTTGATATTGATGATATTCATCAGAAGCAGCGATATTTGTTCGCGGCCTTGAGTTAGGTATAAAAAAAGGTAATATAGAATAAAAGAAGTTGTTGTATTAAAACCACCAACTAACAAAAATCGTATTTTTTGGTTTATTCTAAACCATATATTTTCGAGATACTTATAGACCTTTATCATTTTTCATATCCTTTATGCAATTCTTATCTAAAATTGCTAAAAATTCTGTTTCTCTTGTTTTGGATATTATATTTTTATCTGAAAAACTACTTATATTTTGTTTATCAACATCAGGAAGACCTGGATGCATCATTATTTCAATTCCACTGTATCCATTGGGAATTTTGACTTTTTTTAAAACTTTAGAACTCATTTCACCCGTATAGATGATGCTGAAAAAGTAAATATTTGATTTTGCTCGCGTTAATAATCGCAAAAATGTCAGTACAAAATATTTGATAATCCCCCCATTTCTTATACCACCAATCTCTTGTTGGTCTTCCCATGTTTGCAAGATACTTTCGTTAATTATCCTTAATCTGCCTATTGTATATTTTTTTTGCAGTCTTGTGGTGATTTTATATATGAGTGGTATCATTTGAATATGTCGATGACCATCAATATGAGATAGCACGATATTGCTTCTTATCGCCGCTTTAATCTGAGCCTCTATTTCTCGCCATATTTGGAACCTTATCTCCTTTAAATACATCATTCTAAACATAAGTTTTATAAATCCACAACAAAACTTTCCCTCTTTATCCACAAGATTTCGAACTTTGGATTGCGCATTTACGGGATATCCATTCGTTAAATTTATATGCAGTCCTATATCTATATTTCTCATTTTTTTACTTAGTAATATAGCCTCATCTGTACCGGCTTGATTCATCATAATACTGGTCGAATTTATTATTCCTTCATGACACCCTTTGAATATTGCTAAATTTATACCGTGGCTAAAGCCAAAATCATCTGCATTTATATAGATTTTTTTCATATCACGTCTTTCTTCTTTTGCGTCTTCCATTTAAATACAATGTTTCAGATGGAGAAACTATGTAATCTGCCATATATAGTGGGCGCTTTTTTACTTCCATATGTATCTTACCGATATATTCACCTATAATTCCTAATGCCAATAAAATAACAGACCCTAAAAACGACATAGTGACCATTATTGTTGCATATCCAGGGGTTCGATGTTGAATTATGTAATATTCAATTATTACATACGCACCTAATATTATAGAGACAAAAGCACCTAAAAGCCCTAAATATGTTGCTAAACGAAGAGGTCTGACCGAGAATTGAATAATACTATCTATTGCCAAGGTAAAACTTTTAAATACATTGTATTTCGATTTACCGCTAAAACGCTTTGGAGCAACAAAATCTATCGTTTTTACCTTATCTGTCGGCATTATCCAACTCAATAAACCTCTAAATAATCTATCATGCTCATTGAAGCCTTTCAGGAAATCGACGTATCGTCTGTCTAACAAGCGAAAGTCCGGACTTTTGGCGGGAATTTTAGTATCAGATAACCAATTCAAGATTTTATAAAACAACAATGCGCTAAATTTATATATATAACTTGTATCTAAATTTTCTGTTCGGTGACTTAATACAATTTCCGCACCGGACGCCCATAAATCAACCATTTTAGGAATATATGCAGGTGGATGTTGTAAATCCGCATCCATAAAAATAACAGCATCACCGAGTGCGTGATCCATTCCGGCTGTCATTGCTATTTCATGCCCAAAATTCCTTTTTAGACTCACTATTCTTATATCGCTATCTTGCTTTTGCTGTTGTTTTAGCTTTCTTAACGTATCATCATTCGAGCCATCGTTCACAAAAACATATTCAAATTGATATTTTGTACCGATATCTTTATTTTGTTTGGTATTGATATTTAGTTCTTTATATAATTCTGCAATATTACTTTCTTCATTATAGGCGGAAATAACTATACTTATAATCTTTTTTGACATTTTATTCTCCCTCTATAAAACCATAGTAATAACGTTTTTCTCGCGATTTTCCAAGAATATTGTTAAATTTAAATTTTATTATTTGAGGCGCAGACACTTTGGAATGCTCAGATGTGTATTGACCATATTCCGTTAAATTCTCTGCAAAAATTATCCCTCCGTTTTGCTTAACATCTTGTTCATCTAACCATGGATTTCTATATGCTTTTCCCCATATTACAGGACTTGGCTTATCCATACTTTCTAACACCAAAATACTTGATAACCAAATATCTCCAAATACATATTTCAATGTTTTTCCACTATGTTGCTGCCATTTTCGTGTAAAACTTTTAGCAAACGCTCTTCCATCCAAATTGTATTTAGGGCTGTTACTTAATACGATATTCATACTATACACCATTCCCATTATAATCATCCAAACATAAATAATTTTTTGGGTTTTGATATAGACCTTTTCCGTTATATTTTGTGGCATGCCGGAAAACAGTATAATTCCCAATAAATACAGCAAAGGAAAACCCCACATGCTTTTTATCGGATTGCCATTTATTATTCCCAAAATAAATATAAAAATAATGGGGAAAATACCTGTATAGAATAGAAATTTACTTTGAAATCCTTGGGTATTAAATTGATATTTGTATTTCCCCTTAAACGCTATAGCAAAAATTAAAATACTTCCCAAACCATAAAAAAACAGTGAGGCTACAAATTTCGACGGATATACAATATGATCCGTCCACTTTTTTATGATTTCTTTGCCACTTCGTTCCGAAAAATATTCTAAAACCATAAAATCATGCTCATATAACCAATAAATGTGTGGTGATAAAAGTAAAATAAAAATCAACAACCCTATATATGGTTTGTATGATTTTAAACATTTTCGCCCTTCTTCGGTTACAATCATTAGTAAAGAGAATCCTAATAATTGCAGGCCGCTCGTATATTTATTCAACATATTTAAACCACAAACAATTGCCGCTAATATCCACCATTTTAATTTATTTTCAGTTATGGACAAATAAAAATAATATGCACACATAGGCCAAATTGCTAGCGATAAAACATTGACATTATATTCAGGAGAGCAATATCCGTAAAAAACGCATCCCTCCATTATCATAACAGACAAAACTGCTACTTTGGTTTGTTTTAATAATTTTATGGCTAATTTATATAAATACACGAATCCTATCAGAACGCATATTTGACTTAAAAAATATATCGCTTTTACATTTTCAGAAAGCAAAAGATATATTCCATATGCAGGAAAGCCCGAAAGAGGTGGGTGTTTATTAGTGCCTAACAAACAATATTTTCCCCACCATATTGCTTCAAGACTATCCATGGGAACTCCGATCCTTAAAAGCGGAAGCAGACTCCATAGAGAGAAGTGTAAAATGAGAAAAATTGCTAAGGGATATTTCTTAAAGACGTCACATAAACTGTTTTTCATCTTTCACCATCTTAATTAATGCTTTGTTTTATTAGATATGATAAATCTTTATTTGGCAAGATAATTTTAATATGCAGAAACTCTTCTTTTTAGAAAATTTAAACTTGAAAAAAATCTTAGTGGTGCTAGTAATTTATGGTATTTTATAAGGAGAGTATTTATGGCTGTTGATAACGATACTGTTGAGAAAATTGCTTTATTGGCAAAACTGAAAGTTAATCCCCAAAAATTAAATGATACAAAACTGGAATTTAACAAAATTCTTAATTGGGTTGAAGAATTAAGTGAGGTTAATACCGATAATGTTCTCCCGCTTGCTTCTGTTAATGATGAAACCTTAACTTTAAGACAAGATGTTGTTTCAGATGGACATATTAGGGATAATATTCTTAAAAATGCACCCGCTCAGGAATTTGGATACTTTGTCGTCCCTAAGGTTGTGGAGTAAAAAATGAGTGATTTAACGAGTTTAACTGTTGCCGGAGCTTTATCTAAATTAAAAACAAGAGAAATTTCTCCTGTCGATTTGGTTCAGGCTTATGCGAAAAAATTAGAAGAAAATCAAAAATATAATGCTTTTGTGACTTTGGTCGTCGATGATGCTTTGGCTAAAGCTAAAGATGCTGAACTGAAATATTTAAATAATACTAATCGTCGTCTTGAAGGTATTCCTTTGGGAATAAAAGATCTCTTTTGTACTAAAGGGATTAGAACAACTGCTTGCTCTCATATTCTTGATAATTTTGTCCCGCCTTACGAATCTACCGTTACTCAAAATCTTCTTGATGACGGAGCTTTGTTCCTTGGTAAACTTAATATGGATGAATTTGCTATGGGGGGAAGCAATGAAACGAGCTATTTCGGTCCGGTTGTAAATCCGTGGAGCAAAGATGTTCCTTTAGTGGCGGGAGGATCTTCCGGCGGATCCGCCGCCGCCGTCGCCGCAGAAATGTGTGCGGCTGCAACCGCTTCCGATACAGGGGGGTCTATTCGCGAACCTTCTGCCTTTTGCGGTGTTACCGGTATTAAACCGACTTACGGTCGTTGCTCTCGATATGGTATTATTGCTTTTGCTTCTTCTCTTGATCAGGCCGGACCTATCTGTAAAGATGTTACAGATTGCGCTCTAATCCTAAATAGTATGGCTGGATACGACCCTAAAGATTCTACTTCATCCAAACGAGATGTTCCTGATTTTTCATCCTTTATCGGTCAAGATATTAAAGGACTGAAAGTCGGTGTCCCTCTTGAATACAGACCTGACGGACTTAATCCTGAAATTGCTTCTTATTGGGATAATGCTGCACAAATATTAAAAGATTGCGGTGCGGAAATCGTGAATATCTCCTTACCGCATACAAAATATGCTTTACCGGCATATTATGTTATTGCTCCGGCTGAGGCTTCTTCTAATCTGGCCAGATATGACGGTGTTCGTTATGGCTTGAGAGTTGAAGGAAATAATTTGGATAATCTTTATATAAATACTCGTACTGAAGGGTTTGGTACGGAAGTTAAACGCCGTATTCTTATCGGTACTTATGTGCTCTCTGCCGGCTATTATGATGCTTATTACCTTAAAGCTCAGAAAGTACGTCGATTAATTAAAAATGATTTTGATAACGCTTTTCAAAAATGCGATGTTATTCTAACGCCTACGTCACCGGTTGAACCTTTTGCTATTGGTGATACGAAAATGTTGGAGAACCCTATAAATATGTATCTTAATGATATTTTTACCGTTTCTGTTAATTTGGCTGGACTTCCCGCTATGAGCTTGCCTATCGGACTTTCTCATAACGGTCTGCCTTTGGGGATGCAATTAATCGGACGCGCTTTTGATGAAGCTACAATTTTTAAGACAGCTTATCACTTAGAACGTGGGGCAAATTTTGTTAGGATGTAAGAAATATGTCAGAATATGTTATTGAAACGGAAAAAGGTAAATGGGAAATTGTTTGCGGATTGGAAATCCATTGTCAAATTATTTCTAAATCTAAAATTTTTAGCGGAGCTCCTGCGGAATTCGGTGATGAGGCTAATGAAAATGTTTCTTTTGTTGATGCAGCAATGCCGGGAATGTTGCCTACGTTGAATGAAGAATGCGTGCATCAGGCTATTAAAACCGGACTTGGACTGAATGCTGTTATTAATAAGTATTCCGTATTTTCACGCAAAAACTATTTTTACGCAGATTCTCCTCAAGGCTATCAAATTACTCAATTTGAGCATCCTATTGTCGGTGAAGGGAAAATTACGGTTGACCTTAGTGATGGTTCTTCTAAAGATATTCGTATTGAAAGATTACATATCGAACAAGATGCCGCTAAGTCTATCCACGACCTTAACCCTACAAAAAGTTATATCGATTTCAATAGATGTGGTGTTGGTTTAATGGAAATTGTTACTAAACCAGATTTTCGTTCACCTGAAGAAGTTGGTGCTTTTTTAAGAAAATTACGTTCAATCTTGCGCTATCTCGGAACTTGCGACGGCAATATGGATGAAGGTTCCATGAGATGCGACGCCAGTATCTCCGTACGTCCTTTAGGTAGTTCGGAATTAAGACAGAGGGCGGAAGTTAAAAATGTTAACTCCGTTAAATTTGCTATGCAGGCTATTGATTCGGAAGCGCATAGGCAGGTTGAAATTTACGAATCCGGCGGGACCATTTTACAGCAAACTTGTCGGTTTGACCCAACTACCGGGGGAACTAAATTTTTACGGTTAAAGGAATTTTCCGACGACTATCGTTATTTTCCAGAACCGGATTTACCGCCTTTGATTTTAAGTGATGAATTAATCAATAAAATCAGAGATGAGTTAGTTGAGTTGCCTGATGCAAAAAAATCTCGTTTTGTTAGTCAACTTGGGTTGACTCCTTATGATGCTGCCGTTATTTGCGAAAATAAAGAAGTTGCCGACTTCTTCGAAACTGCTGCTCATGGCAGAGATGCAAAGAAAGTTGCAAACTGGTTAATGGGCGATTTTTTTGCTATGCTTAAAAAGAAAAATCTTGAAATTGCTCAATCTCCGGTTTCTGCCGAAAATCTTGGCAAACTTGTTGACTTAATCACCCACGATGTTATTTCCGGTAAAATTGCTAAAGATGTTTTTGAAATTATGGCGGAAACATCCGAAAATCCTGAAAAAATTGTCGAGGAAAAGGGATTAAAACAAGTTACCGATACTTCTGCTATTGAAGCTATTATTGATTCCGTTATTGCTTCTAATCCAGATAATGTGGCTAGTTACAGAGCTGGTAAGGTTAATCTTTTGGGATGGTTCGTCGGACAAGTTATTAAACAATCTCAAGGAAAAGCAAATCCAGCTTTGGTAAATAAACTGTTAAAAGAAAAATTGTAAGCATTTATCGTAAAATTTTGGTATTTTACTCCGTTAAAAGCTGTCTAGCCAGTTTCTAGACAGCTTTATTCATATATACATTAGTTCTATATCCCTTTATTTGGCCAAAACTATTTTTATATTGTCTATATCTTTTATGAGGAGGTTATCATGAGTAAAGTAAATATTGCAAATTTTGTTGTTTATGACTTGGCCAGTAAATTTAATTTTGCGGAGAATCGTGAATTAGATAGTGAGATTGTCGGACTTGTAGCTGATAATTGGAATAAAAAACATTTTGTTTCCGGTGATAAAAATCTTAAGTTCAAATATAGCAAAAATATTAGGCGGAAATTTCTTATTTAAAACCAATTTTTATTCTTTTTTTTATTTCAATATAGCTTTTTTTAGAGCTTTAAAATATTTTTTTTATTCATACTTCTTTTCGTGTTCGGATTATTTTTTTATGTGAGGTGTTGTGATATGAAAAAATCTCAAAAGGACCGATTAAAAGAAAATCTTATGTTTATTGGTACTATTTATGATAGTTTTGAGGCTCTTGAAGAAACTCTTAGAAAATTAAAGTTAGAGCGCCCCTTATTTATTACTCATGTTGCCAAAATGGCTTTTGCAGAAGAAGTTTTTAAACATGTCGGCGGAGCTCCTGAATTTTGTAAACTTGCTCAGCGTCAACAAACTCTTAAACCTACGATTTCGCCTCGTTTTTATAATTAATTTTATCTAAAAAAAGCTCCTCGTTTTAATCAAGGAGCTTTTCTTTTTGTATCTTTATTCTATCCGATTGATCCAAAGTAATTATCTTCTTCTTGATGATGTACAGCCCGTAAATCAAACAAATTTAAAATCGCAGCTGATACATAAATTGAAGAATATGTACCAATAATTAATCCTGATAATATCGTAAAGGAAAAACTTTCCAGTGCATCTCCTCCCCATAAATATAAAGGAATAACTGCTATTAATGTTGTTACACCGGTTAAGATTGTACGGGAGAAAATATCATTCACACTTTTATTAATCAGCTCTTCTTGCGGCATTTTACGATATTTTTTCAAATTTTCGCGAATTCTATCGTATGTTACCACCTTATCATTTACAGAGTAACCAACTAACGTCAGAATTGCCGCAATCGTTGTTAAGCTGAAATCAAATCTGAAAAATGAAAGTAATCCTACTACTATTATTGTATCGTGAAATAAACCTAACAGTGCACCTATTGCAAATTGCCATTCAAATCTTACCCATATATAAATAGCTATTGCCAATATGGCTAATATAGAGGCAACCGCACCCGCGGTCTTAAGTTCATCGCCTACTTGCGGGCCTACAGTTTCAACGCGACGATACTCATAGCTGTTACCTAAAATTTCTCTGATTTCAGCAACTGCTTTACGCTGAGCAACTTCATCCGCATTATCTGCTTGAGCTCTTATCATCAGCTCTTTACCTTCAGTCCCTATTGTTTGTAGATTTAATTCATCTAATTTAATAACACTTAATTTAGAGCGTATCTCTTCTATATTTATAGGTTGTTCTGATTTTATTTCCATCAAAATACCGCCTGAAAAATCTATACCGAAGTTAAAACTTTTCAGATAAATACTTGCTATTGATAATATCACAAGAATAGACGATAGTATATATGTAAAATACCGCGCTTTCATAAAGTTGATATTTGTATCTTTTGTTATCCATTTTAACATTGTCATTTTTCTTTTCCTTTTCCTTAAATCGGTAAAGCCTTTGGTTTGTAACGATTAAACCATGCCGCTATTATTAATCTGGTTACAGTTACAGACGTAAACATTGATGTCGCTATACCTATTGACAAAGTTACGGCAAAGCCTCTGACCGGACCACTACCAAAATAGAACAAAACGGCGGCTGCAATTAATGTTGTTAAATTGGAGTCTATAATTGTTCCCCATGCAATCGAAAATCCACTTTCAATAGCATCTTTGATAGAACGCCCCGTTTTAACTTCTTCACGCATACGTTCAAATATTAAAACATTGGCATCTACTGCCATACCTATTGTTAAGATAATTCCGGCAATTCCAGGTAATGTCAGCGTCGCTCCTATCAAACTTAGTGCACCTAACATCAAGAATAGGTTTAAAAATACGGTAATGGTTGTAAATAATCCAAATAAACCATAGGCCAATACTAAGAAAACAACTACCCCGATGAAACCAATCACCGATGCGAATATTCCGGCTTCAATAGAATCAGCTCCTAATCCCGCTCCGACTGTTCTTTCTTCCAATATATTTAATGGGGCCGGTAATGCACCAGAACGGAGCAATAAAGCGAGCTCTTGAGCACTTTCAGAAGTGTAATTTCCTGTAATTACTCCAGATCCTCCGGTTATTGCTGATTGAATTGTCGGTGCGGAAATAACTTCATCATCCAATACTATGGCTAATTGTTCGCCTATGTTATTTTTTGTAACTTCACCGAACTTCTTTGCGCCTAAATTATTAAATTTGAAGCTAACTGCCGGGGCACCTTCTTGGAAAGAAACCCCCGCGTCTGTTAACGTTTCTCCGCCTACAGCCGGTTTTCTTACAATAACGTACTGCTCTCCTTCAATACCTCGGATAATGCGAGAAGAACTCTTTAACTTACCTCTCTTTGCCTCCGCAACGGATGTCGAACTATCCACCAAGTGAAACGTCATTTTTGCTGTTTTACCCAACAAAACTTTGACTTCTTCAGGATTTTGAACGCCGGGCAATTGTACTAAAATTCTACCCTCTCCTTGACTCTGAATTATTGGTTCATTTGTACCATATTCATCAATACGTTTACGCACAATCTCAATTGATTGATCTATCAATTTTCTTTTGATTTCATTTAACGCCGGCTCATCATACGTTACAACCAATATGTCATTGCCGTTATCCGTTACCTTTAATCCATCATCCATTTTACGCAAAGGCACCATTGCTTTTGCTCTGGAATTGGTGCTTTCTATTTTTACTTTCAAACCCTTTTCATCTGAACTTATACTTTGATAACGTATTCTGGCTTCTTTTAATGCAGAACGGGCAGAATCCTCTAAGGTTTGCATTCTATCCTTTAAAGCAGTCGTCATATCTACTTCAAGCAACAAACTTGAACCACCTTGCAAATCTAGCCCTAAATTTACAGGTTGCCACCATGATGGCAGTGTCGTTTTCGGATCTTTAACGAAGTTCGGTACGGCAAAAAATATACCCAACAAACATATCGCCAAAATCATAACTATTCTTTGTAACGATAATTTATACATTATTGTTCTCTCTTTTCTATTTGCTTACTCATTAGCTCTACTGTTTTGAAACAACTTCTCTTACGCTTGAACGGGATATCTTTATATCTACTCCGTTAGCGATCTCTACGGTTAAAACGTTTTCTTCTGCTTTAACTACTTTTGCATAAATACCGCCGCCGGTGATAATCTCATCTTTGGGCTTAATGGCATTTAGCATATCTTCATGTTCTTTCATTTTTTTCTGTTGCGGACGAATTAGCAAAAAATAGAATATTGCAAAAACAATAACTAATTGAACGATGAAACCAACCATCGGATTGGGTTCTACCGTTGCAGCAGTTTCCGTCGCAGCAATAGCTTCTGATATAAACATTGTTTTCTCCATTTAAAATTTAATCTTTTTCGTTGTGAGTTTAAGCAAAAAAAATACTTGATACAACCCAAATCACTCAGATTTACCACGAAAATTTTATTTTAAGGGGATATTTGACTAATGTTATATTTTCTTAATCCTTTTATGGTAAATAAGAACGCGGATTTACCGCTTTTTTACCCGCTCTTACTTCAAAATGTAACTGCGGGAAATTAACACTTCCTGTACTACCTACCGTTGCTATTTTTTCTCCTCGCAGTACCTTCTGCCCTTTCTTTACATATAGGTGTTGATTATGCGCATAGGCGGTAATATAGCCGTCACTATGTTTTATCAAAATCAAATTGCCAAAGCCTTTTAATTCATTCCCGGCATAGGCGACAACCCCTTTATCTGCGGCTTTCACATTTGTTCCCATTGCCGCTTTTATATTGATACCGTCATTTTTACGCCCTTTGCCTACAATACCAAAATTCGATACTACTGTTCCTTGTACAGGCCAGATAAATTTAGTCTTCCGATATGTTGAAACATTCTTGCGAGGCGCTTTCTTACTTATGCTTTTTGACGCGGTTGTTGTTTTTTTTGTGCTTACTTTGCTCTTGCTGCTTTGAGTAGACGTTGTTGTTGCTTTTTTTGTTGTACTTCCTTTGGTATATGAATAGCTGGACGACCCTCCGGAACTTGCTTTTGATGCTACTTGGTATTGAGTGCTACTGTTATTACTTCCTGCTAAAGTTTCAGGGAGCATAAGAGTTTGTCCTACACTGATTGTATATGGTTCTTCTAAATCGTTTAAACGGCTTAATGACGTTATATCTACATTATATTTTTTGGATATACTGTATAATGTTTCTCCCTTTGACACTATGTGCTTCTGACGTTTCGGCAACTTCAAACTTTGTCCGATATTTAGCGCATACGGGGCTGATAAATGATTTTCTTCAATCAAGCCTCTTAATGGTACTTGATATTTACGCGACAAACTATATAGAGTATCTCCTTTTTGAACAATAACATTGCCAGGAGTGTAATTATAGCCGTAACTATTAAACAAAGGAATACCACCGCTTCTGGCATAACAACCAAATAGCAGAGGCACGAAAAGTAATGTAATTAAAGCCCTTCTCATTGTTTTCCTTTGTTTATTATTGTCTTTTATATAAAAAAAACTAAATATTCGTTAAACTCCGGCAGAATCTTCCCTTGATTTTTGTTATGCTTTATTTTATACAGAGATAAATTATCTTTTTAAGGAAAAGTTATGAGCAATATTCCTAATATTGTCGATGAGAGTGGTGATAAATATAAATTCGGTTTTGTAACCGATATCGCTGCCGATGTCGCTCCTAAGGGGCTTAATGATGATATTATTAAATTGATTTCGCAAAAGAAAGGTGAACCTGATTGGCTTCTTCAATCTCGCCTAAAAGCGTATCATCATTGGCTTACTTTATCTGAGCCAACATGGGCTAAATTATCATATGATAAAATTGATTATCAAGACTTATACTATTACTCTGCACCTAAGCAAATCTCACACCCTAAAAGTCTTGATGAAGTTGACCCTAAACTTTTAGAAACATATAATAAACTTGGGATTCCTCTAAAGGAACAAGAAGTTCTGGCCGGTGTTGTGGCTGTTGATGCTGTTTTTGACAGTGTTTCTGTGGCTACAACTTATAAAGCACAACTTAAAAAACAAGGAATTATTTTTTGCTCTATTTCTGAAGCAATTAAAGAATATCCTGATTTAGTTAAGAAATACCTCGGATCAGTTGTCCCTTATACCGATAATTTTTTTGCGGCTCTTAATTCTGCTGTGTTTACCGACGGTTCTTTCGTATATATTCCTAAAGAGGTAAAATGCCCAATGGAATTATCTACTTATTTTCGTATCAATGCAAAAAATACAGGGCAATTTGAACGCACACTTATTGTGGCTGATGAAGGAAGCTATGTTTCCTATTTGGAAGGATGTACGGCACCGCAAAGAGATGAAAATCAACTACACGCGGCTATTGTTGAAATTGTTGTTCACAAAAATGCAGAAGTTAAGTATTCTACTGTCCAAAACTGGTATCCTGGTGATAAAGATGGTAAAGGCGGTGTTTATAATTTTGTTACAAAAAGGGCGCTTTGCGACGGTGAAAACGCTAAAGTTTCTTGGACACAAGTTGAAACAGGTTCGGCTATTACTTGGAAATATCCTTCTTGTGTCTTAAAAGGTGATAACTCTAAGGGGGAATTTTATTCCGTCGCTATTACAAACAATAAACAACAGGCTGATACCGGTACTAAAATGATTCATCTTGGTAAAAATACAACTTCCAAAATTATTTCAAAAGGTATTTCCGCCGGCTTTTCTAATCAAACTTATCGCGGTTTGGTTAGAGTTGGTAAAAATGCAGATAATGCTCGTAATTATTCACAGTGTGATAGCTTGCTTATCGGACAAACTTGTGGCTCTCATACTGTCCCTTATATCGAAAACAGTAATAAAACAGCTATTCTGGAGCATGAAGCTACCACTTCTAAGATTAGCGACGAACAGCTTTTTTATTGTAAGCAACGCGGTCTTTCCGAAGAAGATGCCGTCAGTTTAATCGTTAATGGTTTTTGCAAAGAAGTTATGCAAAAATTACCTATGGAATTTGCAGTGGAGGCTGCCAAATTAATTGATATTTCATTAGAAGGTAGCGTCGGTTAATTTCTTTGTGTATATTGTTTTTCTTTCTTTAACTTTCTTGTATATACACTATGTTTGCATTGTTATTAGAGAAAACAAAAAAGCTCCTTTATCTAAGGAGCTTTTTCTTATAATTACTTTGTACTATCAATAACTTTTATTGCGTCTTCCAAGGTTATATTTTGCCCTCGTAAATTATTGGGAATCCGATAGTTGTTTTTACCGCATTTTATATATAATCCATAACGTCCTGTTGCTAAAAGAATATCTGCTTTTAGTTTTGGATGTTGTCCCAATACTTTGGCTTCGGGCTTTTCCGCCACATTTTTAAGCAGTTCTTCCGCTCGTTCTTTTGTTATGTTAAAAATATTATCATTACCAGTAAGGGACTTAGACTTAAGCCCTTGTTTAATATATTGACCAAATTTGCCGATATTGGCGCTTATTCCATCGCCTAATTCTCTCGGTAAACTTGCTAATATATCCGCTTGCTCAAATGTTACTTCTTCCGGATTTAAAAACTTCGGCAAAGCTATTCTTTTCGGTTTTTCTGTTGTTGCCGTTGCATCTTCTCCAAGTTGAACATAGTAGCCGTAAGGACCTTTTTTCAAATATACATTTAATCCTCCATGCTCACCCAGCAGTTTATCTTCCGGATTGGGCTGTTTTTCTGTACTCTGTTCTTCTTCCTCTTTTACATCTGTTAAAGGCATGGTATATTTGCATTCCGGATAATTAGAACATCCTAAAAATGCACCGAATTTTCCTAATTTAATGCTCAAATGCCCCTTATGGCATTCTGGACATAAACGCGGATCTGAACCATCTTCTTTTACCGGAAACAGATGATATGCCAGTACTTCATCAATCTTATCAATCACTTCACTGACTTGAAGTGGCTGAACGGCTTGAATATTTTTATAGAACTTCGTCCAGAAGCCCGTAAGAAGTTTTTTCCATTCCATTGAACCGGCGGATATATCATCAAGATATTCTTCCATTTGTGCCGTAAAATCATATTCCACATATTTCTTGAAAAAGTTTTCCAAGAAAATTGTTACTATACGACCTCTATCCTCCGGAATAAATCTTAATTTTTCTACTTTTACATATTTACGCTCTTGCAAAACCGCAATAATTGATGCATATGTTGAAGGACGACCAATTCCCAATTCTTCCAATTTCTTAACAAGACTTGCCTCCGTAAAACGTGGCGGTGGGGTGGTGTAATGTTGTTCCGGTTTGATAGCTTTTTTATCAACAGCCTCGTCTACCTCCACATTTGGAAGTAATCTGTTTTCTTCATCATCATTTTCATCATCTTTACTTTCTTGATATAGCTTCAAGAATCCGTCAAATGCTATAACTTGTCCGTTCGCACGCAATAAAATCTTTCCGTCTACCGACAATGTATCTATCACAACTTTATCTAAAATCGCCGGTTCCATCTGGCAGGCTATTGTTCTTTTCCATATCAGTTCATATAATTTATACGCATCCGAATCCAATTTTCCTTCCATCTTTTTCGGTGTGTTCATCACATCTGCAGGGCGAATTGCCTCGTGCGCTTCTTGCGCATTCTTAGATTTTGTCTTATACTCTTTCGCTTTTTTGGGAAGATACTTTTCACCAAAATATTTTAAAATGGCTTCTCTGCACGCACTTATCGCTTCTACCGATAAATTTACCGCGTCCGTTCTCATGTAGGTTATATATCCGGATTCATATAAATTTTGCGCTATTTGCATTGTTTTTTTAGCAGAGAATCGTAATTTTCTTGCCGCCTCTTGTTGGAGAGTAGATGTTGTAAATGGCGGGGCAGGATAACGATTTGCTTTTTTACGCTCAATCTTTGATATCTTAAAATTTTGAGCCTCTATTTTAGCTTTTGCTTCTTCTGCTTTTTCTTTGGTGTTAATATCAAATTTTTCCAGCTTCTTTCCATCAAGATTTATTAAATGCGATGGAATTATCGCTTTTTCCGCTGTTTCTAAATCTACATCAACTGTCCAGTACTCTTCCGGCTTAAACTTCTCGATTTCCATTTCACGTTCGCAAATTAAGCGAAGTGCAACGGATTGTACACGTCCGGCTGACTTTGAACCTGGAAGTTTTCGCCACAATACTGGAGAAAGCGTAAAGCCCACTAAATAATCTAAAGCTCGACGCGCCATATAGGCTGACACTAAATTCTCATCAATCTGTCGAGGATTTTGAATTGCTTCTGTTACAGCATGTTTGGTAATTTCATGAAAGACAACTCGTTCAATTTTCTTGTCTTTCAATTTTTTCTTTGCACTCAGTTCTTCTAATATATGCCACGCAATGGCCTCTCCTTCTCTATCCGGGTCGGATGCGAGGACTAACGTATCACAATCTTTTAATGCCGTAATAATGTCATTTAGACGTTTTTTTCCCCCAGGGCTTAATTCCCATACCATGCTGAAATCTTTATCCGGATCAACAGAACCGTCTTTACTTGGCAAATCTCGAATGTGACCATAACTTGCCAAGACTTTATAGTCTTTACCTAAATATTTATTTATTGTTTTGGCTTTTGCCGGTGATTCCACTACGACTAATTTCATCTAAAAATTCCCTCAAATTTTAGCAACTCTATTCCCCGGTAGACGTATTATTTTATTGTCTAACTCCAACTCTACAATCGTCATTAACACTTCTTCCGCAGGTTGTTGCATCGCGCGAATAAGTTCATCTATATCCTCTCCGCTTGCAGAAATCAGTGATAATAATTTTGCATATTTATCTTCTTTTTCTGTTTCTTCTTTTTGCTCAGGAATATCGGAATTATTTTCCTGCTTGTCAAGCGAATATTCAAATAAATTGGATATTTCCTCTTTTTCTTTGTTTCTGGCTACAAACTGTAGCGGTGAAAAATTAAAGTATTCCAAGATATCTTCATGCGTGTCTACTAATTGCGCCCCTTCTTTGAGTAATTTGTTGCATCCGGCTGAACGCGTATCATATGGTGCACCCGGAACCGCATATACATCTCGACCTTGCTCCAGTGCCTGATGCGCTGTAATCAAAGACCCCGATTGAATACCGGCCTCTATTACTAAAACACCTTTACTTAATCCAGAAACTATCCTATTTCTCCGTGGAAAATTAGAGGCTTGAGGACGGGTATGAAACGCATATTCCGTTAATATCAAGCCATCTTTTTTGATAATTTCTTTATATAAATCTTCATTTTCTTGAGGATAGATAATATCAATTCCCGTTCCCATCACGGCAATTGTATTTCCTCCGCGGCCAATTGCTCCTTTATGTGCCGCTTTGTCTATACCGCGAGCCATGCCGGACACGATTGTTATGTTATTATCCGCTATATTCCTAGCTATATTTTCTGCTAATTTCATCGCGCTTAATGATGCATTTCTTGAACCGACCACCGCTAACATATTATCATTTTTTAATAACTCTATATTGCCTTTCGCATATAGAATCGGTGGAAAATCTTCAATTTGTTTCAGATTATACGGGTAAAACTTGTCATCAAACAATATTAGTTGAACGCCCTTTATTTCTGCCTTCATTACTTCTTCTTCCGCTTTTTTACGCGGAAAAATTACTTTCTTTTTAGAGATTTCTTGTAATGCCTCATCAATATTGCCATATCTTGCCATCAACCTTTTGAAACCAATAGGTCCGATACCATTAGTATTTATTAGTTGAATATATGATATAAGTTTTTCTCTAACCAATGTTTTTCTTCTATTCTGTTTTCTTTAATTTAATTTTACTTTCTTCTCCGTTTAGCAACCTCTTTATATTAGCATGATGTCTGACAATCACCAAAAGTACAATTAAAGTATACGCAACTGTATATTCCATTGTTGGTGCCAAGAAATATGATACAACAGGAACAAACATAGCCGCTGTCAACGCAGATAATGATGAATATTTAAAAGTGAAAGCCATAATCAACCATACTGCTAACGCAATCAAAGCAACTGGCCAACATGTAACCAATATAAAACCAAATGTCGATGCAACACCTTTTCCGCCTTTAAACTTCAGCCATATTGGAAAGTTATGTCCCAACACGCCAAAAGCACCCGATATCAACATAGCTGTAACCCCTGTAATATCCTCGCCGACCATATATCTTACCGCTACTGCCGCTATACCTGCTTTGAAAGCATCGCACAGAACTGTCAGCAAAGCCAGTGTTTTATTACCAGTCCTTAAAACATTTGTTGCTCCTATATTACCCGAGCCGATTTTTCTTATATCCCCATATCCCGTCATTTTCGTCAGTATCAGTCCAAATGGAATGGATCCAACGAAATAACCAAATAACGCACTTAGAGCATATATTATTTCTGCCGACATTTTTATCTCCCTAAATATTTTTTTGCTATGTTAGTGAAATGTGTTAAAAATTCAACTTATTTTAACATCATATGTGTATTTTATCTTTTTGTATATTAGACCAAAAAAAATAATGACAATGCAATTTAATCGGTTATTATGAAATAAAATATAGAGATAGGGGAGCAAATGAAAAAGGCTTTTGATAGAATTCTTTTGAAACTTTCTGGCGAAGGTTTGATGGGTAAACAGGCCTTCGGTATTGATGAAAATGTCTTGAATATGGTAGCAGAAAGCATCAAACAGGTTCGGCAGGAAAATATTGAAACTTGTATTGTTATCGGTGGGGGAAATTTTTATCGCGGCGTTAATAATACTAATGAAAGCGTTTCTCGTCCAGTTGCGGATCAAGCCGGTATGATCGCTACCGTAATCAATGCATTGTTTCTTAAAAGTATTCTGAATAGTAAAGGTATTAAAGCAGAGATACTGTCAGGCCTAAGCATTCCTCAAGTTGCCGAAACCTATTCTTATCGTTCGGCTCAAAATCTATTGCAACAAGGAACCGTCCTTATTTTTGCCGGCGGTACCGGTAACCCCTATTTTACAACAGATACCGGTGCAACCCTTAGGGCTCTTGAAACAGAATGCGATGCTTTATTTAAAGCTACTCAAGTTGACGGCGTTTATGATAGTGACCCTAAAAAGAATCCTAATGCCGTTCGTTATAAAACCGTTTCTTATGACGACGTTATTGCTAAAGAATTAAAAGTTATGGATATGACCGCTATATCTATGGCTCGTGAAAATAAACTTCCAATTGTTGTATTTAAACAGGTTGACAAAGACTCTTTAATTAATGCAATAAAAGGAAAAGGTAATTTTACAATTATAAAATAAACAGGAAAAGAGAGGCTCTTATGACCGATTTTAATGACATAAAAAAAGATACTACCGAGCGTATGGAAAAAACTTTAGATACCTTGCGTAGTGATTTTGGTAGTTTGCGCGCCGGACGTGCACACGCCAGTTTATTGGATAATATTATGGTGGAAGCCTATGGAAATTTATCCCCTATTGCTCAAGTCGGAACAATCAGCGTACCTGATGCCAGAACGCTTTCCGTTAGTGTTTGGGATAAAAGTTTAGCAAAAGCTGTTGAAAAAGCCTTGAGAGAATCTGATTTGGGGCTTAATCCCGTTTCCGATGGACAGCTTATTCGTATTCCTATCCCACCACTTTCCGAAGAAAGAAGAAAAGAACTTGTTAAAGTTGCCGGGAAATATGCCGAACAAACTAAAGTTGCTATTCGTAATATTCGTCGCGATGCTTTGGATGATGTTAAAAAATTAAAGAAAGATAATCTCATTTCAGAAGATGATGAAAAAAGATATGGAAATGAAATTCAGAAAATGACTGATGATTCCATTAAAAAAATTGATGAGATGCTTAACCAAAAAGAAAAAGATATTTTGCAAGTATAAAAAAACTATGAGTACGACGAATATTTGTAACCATATCGCCATTATTATGGATGGTAACGGACGTTGGGCAAAAAAAAGAGGAATGCCCAGAACTTTTGGGCATAAAAAAGGCGCAGAAAACGTTGTTAAAATTACTCGCTCTATGAAGGAATCCGGTGTTAAATATTTAACTCTATATGCTTTTTCTACGGAAAATTGGCAACGTTCTAAAGATGAAGTCGATGCTTTGATGCAATTGCTTAATGAATATCTTGATAAAGAACTTAAAGAAATTATGGAAAATAATGTTCGGATTGTTTTTATCGGCGAAAGATATATGCTTTCGGATGATATTCAGAAAAAAATGCATTTTTTAGAAGCAGAATCCGCAAAAAATTCAGACTTAACGCTCTGTATTGCTTTATCTTACGGTTCTCGACAGGAAATTTTATCCGCCGTAAAAAATATCGCTCGAAAAGTTCAAAACAATCAAATCAGTATTGAAGATATTAGTCAGGATACCTTTTCTGATGAACTTTATACCAAAGATATTCCGGATCCGGATATTCTCATCAGAACCAGTGGAGAGCAGAGAATCAGTAATTATTTGTTATGGCAAATAGCATATACTGAGTTGTTTTTTACCGACACCTTGTGGCCGGATTTTGGTAAAGATGAATTGTTGGACATTATTAAAAAATTTACTTCCAGGGAGAGAAGGTATGGAAAAAATTGAATTAACATCACTGCAAAAAAGAATATTAACATCTCTTGTGATGATACCTATTGTTATAGGAGCACTACACTCCGGTCATCCGTATATTGATATTTTGATATTTCTAATCGGCACTTTGTTATCTTGGGAATGGGCTACTATGATTACCAACAAAAGAAGCAATGTTTATGTTGCTTGTTATATTTTTACTTTGGGGTGCTCTTTATTTGTATTTAATCGTTGGGTACTTTTCTCTGCCATTGTTCTTACCTCTCTTTTTGTGTATATTAAGGCTGCTGATGAAAAATATAGACGCTTGCTTACTTTAGGTGTTCCTTACATATCTATCGGGGTCGGTGCTCTTTATTGGATTTATTATCTTTTTGACGCTTTTGGCAGTATTCCTAACGAAAAGGGAAGTTTTGTTATGACGCTTTGGTTCATCTTAATGGTTTGGGGGGTTGATATTGGCGGATATATTGTCGGTTCTTCTCTTAAAGGTCCTAAATTGGCACCCAAAATCAGTCCTAACAAAACATGGTCCGGTTTAATCGGGGGGGTTATTTTATCTGTTGCTGTCAGCTTTATTTATATGTTTTGCATCAAAAATATTTTTGATTTGCCTATGCCTTTGACAGAACAACTTAAATTCGCTCAATTGGGAGCTCTTATTGCTGTTATTGCACAAATTGGTGATCTCTTAGAATCCTCCATCAAAAGATATCTCGGCATCAAAGATAGCAGTAATTTAATTCCAGGACATGGGGGAATTTTTGATAGAATTGATGGACTTATTTTTGCAGCGCCTATTGTTTACTGCTTATTTACATTAATTACATTTGCTTATTAAGGATAGAAAATTATGGAGTGGTTGTTAAACATTATTCATTACGTTGTTCCTTTTCTTATTCTGCTCGGCGTATTGGTTTTTGTGCATGAATTCGGACATTTTATTATCGCAAGATGGGCAGGCGTTAGTGTCAGCGCTTTTTCTATCGGTTTTGGAAAAGAACTTTGGAGCAAAACCGATAAAAAAGGTACCGTCTGGAAAATTTCAGCCATCCCTTTAGGGGGATATTGTCAATTTTTAGGTGATGCTGACGAATCTTCTTCAACTTCCGAAGTTGATTTAAGTAAATATTCAGAAGAAGAGCAAAGACATTTATTCGCTACTCAATCTCCGTATAAAAAACTGGCTATTGCCGTTGCAGGACCTTTGTTTAATTATCTTTTTGCATTCATTACTTTCTTTGGACTGTTTTATTTTGTCGGCAGTTACGATATCCCTCCTGTCGTTTCGGATGTTATCAAAGATAGCCCGGCTCAATCAGCAGGTATTATTAAAAATGATAAAATTCTTGAAATCAACGGCAAAAAAATTAACGATTGGTCCGATATCAATAAAGAGATAAGTATTGCTATCGATACGGTTTCATTAAAGATTGAAAGAAATGGACAATATCTAACAATTGATGTTCCTTTGGTTGAAATGGAATATGCTTTTGATGAAACCGAAAAACCAATTAAACGGAGAATGATTGGTATTAAAGGAGAAACTAAGCAATTTAAAGTTGTTAAAGATAATTTTCAGCTTATTCCATCTATAAAAAAAGCTGCCGAAGAAGTTTATAATATTACAGATATGACTTTACGAGGCGTGGGGCAAATGATTATGGGTGAACGTTCCGGCGAAGATGTCGGCGGCATCATCCGAATTGCTGAAATGTCCGGTGATATTTCTAAAACTCGAGGCGCTCTGGATTTCTTGTATTTTATGGCTCTGTTGTCTATTAACTTGGGACTTATCAACTTATTCCCAATCCCTGTATTAGATGGTGGACATGTTGTAATTTATTTGTTAGAAATAGTTTCAAGACGCGAAATTAATACTAAACTGAGAGATGGTTTATTTAAAATCGGTCTGGGATTTATTTTGTTTTTGATGGTGTTTGCAACTTGGAATGATATAAGACACCTCTTGACACGTTGGTTTGATTAATTTGAAGGATGATAAAATGAAGTTTAAATTAGCCGGAATTTCATTGTTGACTTTGGCCATTTGTTCTAATGCTATGGCGCAGAGTGTTATTAAAAATATTAATATTAACGGATTGCAACGTGTCGAGCGTGAAACGGCTTTATCCTATGCCGGAATCGATACTAATAAGCAAGTTTCTTCCGACGAACTTAATCAGGCTTTGAAACGTCTTTATGATACCGGATTATTTAGTGATATTAACTTTAATACCAAAGGCGATACTTTGATTATTAATGTTGTGGAGAATCCTGTTATCGGAATTATGGCGTTTGATGGCAACGATAAAATTGATGATAAAATTTTGGAATCCGAAGTTCAATCTGCACCACGTTCAGTATTTAGCAAAACCAAAGTTCAACAAGATGTTCAACGTATCTTGGAAGTTTATAAAAGAGCTGGTCGTTATGGCGTTTCTGTTGAACCTAAAATTATTAAAAAATCCGAGAACCGTGTCGACTTGATTTTTGAAATCGAAGAAGGACCAGAGGCTAAAATTGATACGATTAACTTCATTGGGAATAAACATTATACCGGTGATGATTTGCAAAATGAAATTATGAGTAAAGAAAGCCGTTGGTACAGATTATTCTCCAGCGCAGAAAATTTTGACCGCGAAAAAATGAATTATGACCAAGAATTGTTAAGACGTTTTTATAATCGTCATGGTTATGCCGATTTTGCTGTTGTTTCTGCTATCGCTGAGTTATCTCGTGATAAAACATCCTTTATCTTAACTTTCACAATAGATGAAGGGAAACGTTATAAAGTCAACGATATTCAAATTAAATCTTCCGTTCCGGATATTGATGCAAATATGTGGTATAAATATGTCACTTTCAAAACCGACTCTTGGTATAATTCCGATGAAATCGAAAAAACAGTGAACGCATTAACAGAAGAACTTTCTCGTAAAGGTTTTGTATTCGTCGAGGTTGTTCCCAATATTTATAAAGACCGTGAAACCGGAAAATTAAGTGTCGTATTTGATATTAAAGAAAATGCAAAAGTCTTTGTAAACAGAATTAATATTACAGGAAATACAAGAACTCTTGATGAGGTTATCAGACGTGAATTCCGTATTTCTGAAGGAAACGTCTTTAACGTTGCAAAAATCAGAGAATCAAGAAGAAATGTTGAACGTTTGAACTACTTTAGCAAAGTTGATATTGATTCTCAACGTGTTGATTATGATAAAGCTGATATCAATGTAAATGTTGAGGAAAAATCTACGGGGTACTTTAATGTTGGTGTTGGTTACTCTACGGTAAACGGAGCCTTGATCCGTGCCGGTATTACCGAAAACAACTTCCTTGGAAAAGGTCAACAGGTTAGCTTAAACGCCGGTGTTTCTCAACGTTCTACCGACTATAGTTTCAGCTTTACCGAACCGTACTTTTTAGATAGACGTTTGAGCGCAGGTACTGATTTATTCTACCAAACAGAAGATTATCAAGATGAAAGTAACTATGATATGGATACAATGGGTGGTAGAATTAGATTTGGTTGGAACTATACTGATGATTTGAGCCAATTTGTTCGTTATACCTTAAAACAAGATAAAATTAAAAATGTTAGTAGCGCCTCTAAATATATTCAAGATGAGGAAGGAGATGCTATTGACTCTGTTATCGGACAAACTATTGTTTACGACAAACGTGATAATATCCTTAAACCGCGTGAAGGTTACTACTTATCATTTGGTAACGATGTTTCAGGTTTAGGTGGCGATGATAAGTATTTGAAATTTGATGCCAAAGCATATAAATTCTATACACTTAATGATTACTACACCTTTAAATTCTTTATCAATGGTGGTTATATCGCAGGATACGGCGGGGAAGATGTTCGTTTGGCACAAAGATATTTCTTGGGCGGTAATACGATGCGCGGATTTGAAACCGGCGGTATCAGTGCTCGTGATAAAAGCACAAAAGACGCTTTGGGCGGCAACTGGATGTTATACGGTGGCGCTGAGTTAGCTTTCCCGTTAGGATTGGATGAACTTGGTATTCGTGGTCGTACATTCGTTGATATTGGTACAACGGGTAAACCTGATAATATTGATACAAGCGATGTTGATTACTCCTCTAGCCCTCGTGTTGCTATCGGTTTTGGTTTCGAGTGGACTTCGCCAATGGGTAAAATTGATATCGACTTCGGTTTCCCGATTGTTAAACAGGATTATGATGAAACAGAAGTATTCCGTTTGAACTTTGGTACAAGTTTGTAATTCGAAAAGGATTTTTAATATGGTTGATACTGTATTTTATAAACATAACGGCGCTAAGACAATTAAAGAAATTGCAGCTATTGCCGATGCTGTTTTGATTACTGAAGGTAAAGAAAAAGAGCAGATAGAAAATGTCTGCTCTATCGAATCCGCCGGAAGTCAAGATATTTGCTTTTTTTATGATAAAAAAAATAAAGATAAAGCAACTCATATAAAAGCAAAAGCCTGTATCACAACAGAAGAATTGGCTCGTTTTATTCCCGATGGTGTCATTGTTTTGACTTGCTCTAATCCTAAACTTTCTTTTATCCATTTAGTTAGCAATTTCTATTCCGAAAATAAACCTGTCCCGCAAATCTCTCCTAATGCAACTATTGCTAAAACTGCTAAAATCGGTAAAAATTGCTCCATCGCCGCAGGCGTTGTTATTGAGGACGATGTTGTTATCGGTGATAATTGTATTATTGAACCTAATGCTGTTATTTCAAGCGGTTGTAAAATCGGAAACAACTGTCGAATCGGAAATAACGCCAGTATCGCTTATTGCTTGATGGGCAATGATTGCTATATCTATACGGGAGCGAGAATCGGTCAAGACGGCTTTGGTTTTTCGGTTGTTAACGGACAGCATAAACGTATCCCGCAAATCGGTCGTGTTATTATCGGAAATGATGTGGAAATTGGTGCAAACACCTGTGTTGATAGAGGTGCTTTAGATGATACGATTATCGGTGATGGTTGCCGAGTTGATAATCTTGTTCAAATTGCTCATAATGATAAAATCGGTAAATGCTGTATTCTTGTCGCACAAACCGGTATCGCAGGTAGTTGTACCTTTGGTGATTATGTTGTTTGTGGCGGTCAAACCGGTTTTGCCGACCACTTAAACGTTGGTAGCGGGGCTCAGGTCGGTGCGCAATCCGGTGTTATGCGTGATATCGAACCGGGAGCAATTGTTATGGGGACGCCGACAGTTCCTTTTAAAGATTTTATGCGCCAAGTCGCATTTTTACAGAAAAATAGCAAAAAATAAATTAGGAGACTTGTTATGTCAGAAAATGTAAAAGTTTATCAAATCGAAGAAATTATGAAGATGCTTCCACACCGTTATCCTTTCTTGTTGGTTGATCGCTTGGAAGTTGAAGTTCCCGGTGAGAAAGGTGTTGGTATAAAGAACGTTACAATGAACGAAGAATTTTTCCAAGGGCATTTCCCGGGTAATCCAGTTATGCCAGGGGTTCTTCAAATTGAGGCTATGGCGCAAACAGCTGGAGCAGTCGTTATTTCTCAAAATGAAAACTATGCAGAATCTAAACGTAATGTTCTCTTTATGGCTATTGACGGAGTTAAATTCAGAAAGCAAGTTAAACCTGGCGATCAGTTGAGAATGCACGTTGAAAAAATCAAGGCTCGCAGAAATATTTTTGTATTCAAAGGAACTTGTATGGTTGATGGTCAAGTTGCTTCTGAAGCTGAATTAACGGCTATGATTCTTGAATAATTTCATTATTCGTTTGTTTTAAAGTTGAAAAAATTAGAGATAGGATTTATCTTATCTCTAATTTTTTGAGGTGTAAAATGTTTGATGCTCATATTGTCAGAAAAGATTTTCCTATCTTAAATCGTTTAATTGAAGGAAAAAAAAATATCTATATGGATACGGCTGCGTCTGCGCAGAAACCGTATGTTTTACTTAAACGCCTTGAAAAGGCTTATTTGGAAGAGTATGCAAATGTTCATCGCGGAAGTTATTGGCTCTCAGAAATCGCTACGGAAAATTATGAAAAAGCAAGACATGTTGCCGCAAAATTTATCAATTCGGAATCTCCTGATTCTATTATTTTCACCAGAAGTGCCACAGAGGGAATAAATCTTGTTGCCGCTACTTACGGCTTAGCAAATCTTCATGAAGGAGATGAAATTTTGCTCTCACGCGCTGAACATCATGCTAATCTGGTTACTTGGCAGCAGACTGCTCTTAAAACAGGCGCAAAGATTGTTTATTTTGATTTAGATGATTGTGGTAATTTCGTTTGGGATAACTTTATCAGCACTTTATCTTCTCGCACTAAGATTGTCGCCGTTACGGCTATGTCTAATGTTCTGGGCACAATCTTCCCTGTTGAACGCATTTGTAAAGAGGCTCATAACATTGGTGCGAAAGTTCTTATTGATGCTTGCCAATTTGCCGTCCATAAAAAAATTGATGTACAAAAATTTGATTGCGATTTTTTGGCCTTTTCTGGTCATAAAGTTTATGGTCCGACAGGTATCGGGGTTTTATATGGCAAATATGACTTGCTTAAAGAATTGCCTCCCTATCAATATGGTGGAGATATGATTGAGCACGTTAGTTATGAAAAGACGACTTTTGCTCTCCCTCCAGCTCGATTTGAGGCTGGAACTCCGGCTATTGTTCAGGCTATCGGACTCTCTGCTTCTTTGGAATATATCATGCAATTTGATTTTGATGATATAGAAAAATATGAAGCGGAGCTAATTGATTATACCACAAAACATTTACTTGATATTCAGGGACTAAAAATTCTTGGGACAGCTAAAGAAAAAGGGGGAGTTTTCTCTTTTGCCATTGATGGAATTCATCCTCAAGATTTAGCCTTTATTTTGGCAAAAGAAGGGGTTGCTATTCGTACCGGCCATTTTTGCGCTCAACCGTTGGTTAATATATTAGGCTACTCATCTTTGGCTCGGGCGTCTTTAGGAATTTATACCACAAAAGAAGATATTGATGATTTTATTGTTGCTTTACAAAAAGCTAAGAACTTTTTTACGAACGAAATGTAATGACTGATACAGAAAATACTGAAATAGTTGATGAGAATGAAGCTCAGTTGCTTAACGCAATGAGTATTGATGATTTACCTGTCTATAAAGCATATGCCGGCGAAACCCTCGATATATCAGCTCCAAAGGCGAAAATGTTTGATATTGTTGAAGCTATTAAAACGGTTTGTGACCCTGAAATTCCTATTAATGTATACGATTTGGGATTGATTTATAAAATTAATCAAGAAGATAATGGAGATTTGCATATCGATATGTCTTTAACGGCGCCGGGATGTCCAGTTGCCGGAGTATTGCCACAACAAGTTGCCGATGCCGCTGCAAGCGTTCAAGGTGTTGGAAAAGTTGAAGTCGAGGTTGTTTGGGAACCGGCTTGGTCTTTGGAACGATTAAGCGAAGAAGCGCGCATGATGTTAGAAATGATTTGAGGATGATAATGAATATTGAAGATTTAATCGATGATTTTTCTTTTTTGGATAACTGGGAAGATAAATATAAATATCTTATTGAGCTTGGAAATCAGTTACCTCATTTTGTTGATTCCCAAAAAATTGAACAATGGAAAATATCCGGTTGTCAGTCGCAAGTTTGGATTATTCCTCATTTTTCTTCTTCTCTCCTCTCTTTTCAAGGTGATAGCGATGCCATTATTGTTCGAGGAATTATTGCTGTCGTTCTTGAAATATTTAATGATAAATCTGCACAAGAAATTTTAGATATTGATGTTGAAGAAATTTTTGATAGAATGGGATTGCGGGAGCACATTACGCCTAATAGACGTAGTGGTATGCTTGCTATGGTTGATAAAATTAAATTTTATGCCCGTCAGTCTTTAGGGGAAAAGAATGAATATTCACGAGTATCAGGCCAAGAAGATCTTTAAACAGTTTGGTATTAATGTTCCGTCCGGACTCGTTGCTTATACACCGACAGAAGCTAAACTTGCGGCAGAAACCGTTTCCGAATTTGGTCCTTGGGTTGTTAAAGCGCAAATTCAAGCAGGTTCTCGGGATGTCGGAAAATTTTCAGATAAACGCGCTGGTCGGAAAGGCGGTATCCGTCTATCTAAAACTCTTGATGAAGTTTTTGATAATGCCGACGAAATGTTAGAAAACCTTCTGGTTACAAATCAAACCGGTGCAAAAGGAAGACTTGTTAGTCGAGTTTATATTGAAGAATATATTAAAACAATTCGGAAATTTTATTTGGGACTTGTTGTTGATTGGGTATCTGCGTCAACTTTCTTATTGGTTGCTCCCGTTTCTGATAAAGATGATGATGATATTGTGAAACTCGCCATCGAATCGCCCGAAACTATCTTGAAAATTAATCTTGGTTTACAAAAAGAAATCAAAACTGAGCAGCTTGCACAGATTGTTTCTTTTATGGATATACAAATTGAACTTTCTGAGTTAAAAACTTTTCTTAACAGAATGCTTAAACTCTTTTATACATACGACGCTACTTTATTGGAGATTAATCCAATCGGAATTACTAAATCCGGTAAAATTTGGGCCTTAGATGCTAAAATCGTTTTTGATGAAAATGCTTTGTACAGACATCCTGAAGTTCGAAAATTGTCTGATGATTCGGATATTGAAGAAAGAGAACTTATTGCCGCTAAATTCGGTTTTCAGTATAAAGAGCTTGAAAGCGGTCTGGGGATTATTGTTAATGGCGATGGTTTAGCTCTGAATACTATTAACCAAGCTAAAGACATGGGTATTAATACAGCTTGTTTCTTAAATCTTAAAGGAGGTGTCGATAGAGATAAAATTTCGGCAAGTATTAAACTTATTATGACTAATCCCCGTGTCGATGGTATTTTTATTAATATTCTCGGCGGTTTTTCTCGTTGTAATCTTATTGCTGACGGAATTATTACCGTGGCTGATGATTTAGGCTTAAACATTCCTCTTGTTGCTCGTTTTGAAGGTACTAATAAAGATGAAGCTACAGATATTTTGAAGAAGTCAGGTCTTCCGCTGGCAATTGCTGAAGATACTACTCATGGTTTACAACTCTTAAAAGAAGCTATTGCGGAGGATTTGTAATGTCTGTTCTGGTTAATAAAAAAAGCAAAATTTTAGTGCAGGGTATTACCGGTGCTCAGGCTTCCTTTCATATTCAAAGAGCCTTAAAATACGGCACCAATATCGTTGCCGGTGTTGCTCCAAATAAAAATGAAACTTCTTATTTAGGTTTACCATTGTTTGGAACTGTTAAAGAAGCAAAAGAAAAAACAGGTGCAAACGCTTCTATTATCTTTGTTCCTGCTAATTATGCTAAATCCGCTATCCTTGAAGCAATACAAGCTCAACTCGAATTGGTTGTTGTTATCACTTCCGGTATTCCCGTTCGTGATATGATGGAAATTAAACACGAATTACTTAATTCTTCAACTGTCCTCATCGGACCAAATACTCCTGGTATTATTACTCCTGATGAGGCATATATGGGAATATTTCCAGACAACATTCATATAAGTGGTAATATAGGTATTGTTTCTCGCTCCTCAACTTTGACTTATGAGGTTGTTTTGGAAATTAATAAAATCGGTTTTGGGGAATCGACTGTTGTCGGTTTAGGTGATGATTTTATTATTGGAACCAGTTTCGTCGAAATTATTAAAAAATTCAATAGCGATAAAAAAACTAAAGCTATTGTTTTAATCGGTGGTA
This sequence comes from uncultured Alphaproteobacteria bacterium, assembly GCA_949282205.1. Lineage (GTDB taxonomy): Bacteria > Pseudomonadota > Alphaproteobacteria > RF32 > CAG-239 > CAG-267. The sequence goes on from CASDOS010000050.1 coordinate 44,674, forward strand.
TTGGCGGTAATTATGAAATGGAAGCGGCTGATTTTTATGCTAAATTAACAAAAAAGAAACCGACTATTGCTCTAATTCTGGATGACCCGACTCCTTTGTCGGATAATAAAGGTCTGGCTCCTGAAATTATTTGCAGAGGTATCATTTCTGCGGCGGATAAAAAGAGAATCCTGCAAGAGGCAGGTATGATTGTTGTTGACAATATTAATGCTCTTAAAAGCGAACTTCTAAAGCTATGATTAGATGGCTGCAACTTATTTTTAATTTTATTTTACCTCCGCGGTGTCTTATTTGCGGGAAAGAGGTTGCTGATGACGGAAGACTTTGTGCCGAATGTTTTTCTCATGTGAGTTTTATTATCCCTCCTTATTGTCAAAAGTGCGGAAAGCCTTTTGATTATTCTATCGCTGACCATGCGGTGCTTTGTCCGGATTGTCTTTCTCATAAATTTCCTTTTAGAATGTGCCGTTCTGCAGTTGTTTATGATGAAAATTCTAAAAAATTAATTTTGGATTTTAAATTTTTTGACCATCTTGAAAATAAATCTCTCTTAGCTAATTGGCTCTTTCTTGCAGGAAAAGATATTTTTAATGCAGATGTGGATTTGATTATTCCGGTTCCTTTACATTTTTCCCGATTATTAAAACGTAAATATAACCAATCTGCCGTACTTTGTGATGCATTATCAAAACTTACTCATATTCCGGCAAATTATAAAGCTCTGAGAAAAATAAGGCATACTCTTCCTCAAGTATCTTGTAATGGTAAACAACGACTTAAAAATGTTCGAAACGCTTTTGAGGTCGTTCATCCTGAAATGATTAAAAATAAAAGAATTGTCTTAGTCGATGATGTTTTCACAACGGGGGCAACACTTAAAGAGTGTGCGAGAACCTTGAAAAAATCCGGAGCAAAATCAGTTGATGCTCTGACTATTGCGCGTGTTTGCAGTTAGATGAAAAAAGCAGGTTCTTCAACCTGCTCTTTCTTCATCTCGTGACGCATAGTAATTTGGCATATTTTCGAAGAATACACTCCGCAACTCCGGCCAATTCTGATGCTTCCTCTTTATCAAAACTGTACCCTTTAATTTGCATTTCCGGTGTTAGCTCAAATACATCTCCGGTAAAATCCCGAACACAGTATTTTTTGCTTTTCGCATCAATTACACTTTGACGTACAGTTTCCGTCACATCATCGATATTTTTTTGTTCTGACATTTGGTGTCCTTAATTTTTTAATCTATACTGGTTGATAGCCATTTCCCTGATGTATCTTCATATTTAGCATTTGCATCATATAAATCAACATTTAATTTCAAGTCTTTTGCCGTCAACTTGCCCATTGCTTGCAGAAGCTGTAATCCTGATACATAATATGCATGGCGCGTCGTTACTTCTTCTACTTCAGAATCGAGTAAATATTGGTATTGATTCAATACATCAAGCACGGTTCTGTTTCCCAGAGCTTCTTCTTCGCGAACACCGTTTAACGCTACTTGATATGCCTTAATTTGAGCTTTTACAGACTTAATCTTCGCTTTATTGGCACTTAAATATTCCCAGTAGCTGGTAATTTCCGAATGTAATGTATCTTGCGTGTTTAACACATCTTCTTGAGCTTGCCAACGATAATATTTACTTTGGCGAATCTTGGCACGACTTGAACCTGCATTATAAATCGGAATCGAGAAGTTTACGCCCAACTCAACAGAATTATCTGTCGGGTTTTTGTCTTGAGTATAATCTTGACTCTTTAACCGACCTGCGGATGCATAAGCGTTTACGGATGGAAGCAACTCTCCCTGGCTGGTCTTTACATCATATTTTTTGGCTTTCAGGTTATGTTTTGCCGCATTCAAGTCATAGTTATGAGTCTTTGCATACTCTAATGCTTCTTCCATGCTCTTCGGAAACATTTTTTCAATCTCTTTAGGATCTTTTGTTTCTTTGGGTTCCTCGCCGATAACTTGTTTGTATACAGCTTTGGAGGCCTCTAAATCGCCTTCAGCGGAAATTCTTTGTGATTGTGCGGATGCATAACTTGCTTCTGCTTGAGAAACGTCTGTGGTTGTAACTTCTCCTACCTTAAAACGTTCTCTTGTTTCTTCTAATTCTTTTTTCAATAACTTTTCATTGTTCTTTTGTAGTTTTACTATTGCTTCATCGCGAAGAACATTTAAATATGCCGTTGCTGCATTCAGCAATAAATTTTGTTCTGTTGACATTAAACTTGCTTGAGCCGCTTTTACCGAACTTTTTGCCGAACTTACGGAATTTACAGTTTGAAATCCGCTAAAAATCGGTTGAGAAATTGTTGCTGCTAATGTTCTTTCATATCCATCTATCGGACGATCGCTTCTATTCGTGTTTACTTTGGAATCACTGTATCCTCCATCTATACTTAATGTCGGGCGATATCCTGATTTTGCAATAGCAACATTCTCATCAACAGCACTTGTTGCTGCTCGGGCTGCTTTTAGTGATGGATTATATTCATAGGCTTTTGCCAATGCCGTTTCTAATGTGTCCGCTTGCGCAGAAAGCGCTGTCGAAACGGTAAGAGCCAACGCAAGAATACTTAGCTTTTTCATTTCTAAATTTCCTTCTTTCAGTCTTCAACAGATTTTTCGTTTCTTTTTTAACATTAAATTGTTAAAAAAATACCAATCATCATTTTTATTTTTCTAAATACTCTTATATTATTAACGAAAATTCAAACTATTTCACCTTATTTGTGTGAATAGTAAAGTATGTTTAATTTAGGAGATTGTGTATTGAAAAAAGCTAAATTAGAAATGAACGATGAAATGAGAAAAGCAAGACTTAAACAGTCTATCGAACATTATATCAAATATTTCATCGGGAAAAGAGCTTGTGAAGTTACAAAAGAAGAGGCCCTTTATGCTATTTCTTTGGCGGTCAGAGAATTCGCAATGGATGAAATGTATAAAACAATGGCTCGTTATAACGAAAACTCCGCTAAAAGAGTTTATTATCTGTCCATTGAATATCTAATCGGGCGCTCTTTGGAAAATAATCTACATAACCTTGGGCTATATGATTTGTTAAAAGATATTAAAATTGACGGATTTCCTGATATTTCTTTAAAAGAAGTTTTTGACACCGAATATGACCCGGCTTTGGGTAATGGCGGCTTGGGACGTCTTGCCGCTTGTTATTTAGACTCGATGGCATCTTTGGGGTATCCTGGTTTCGGTTATGGTATTAATTATCAATTTGGATTATTTAAACAGAAATTTGACAACGGTTGGCAGGTTGAACAAGCTGATGATTGGTTTTCTGATTTCTCTCCTTGGGAACTAGCAAGACCTGATAGAATTGTGACAATTCCTATGTTTGGTAATGTTGAAACTTATAAAGATGCTAACGGAAAAGATACTTATGTTTGGGCTAATACTCAAACTCTTTATGGCGTTCCTTATGATTTTCCGGTTGTCGGATACGACGGGAAATCCGTGAATTATCTTCGCTTGTTCTCGGCTAAAACCGATGATGAGTTTGATATCGACATCTTTAATAATGGCGGTTATATTGAAGCTGTTGAAGATAAAATTAAAACAGAGGCTATTTCTAAGGTGCTTTATCCGTCTGACGCTATCGAATCAGGTAAAGCTCTCCGTTTATCTCAACAATATTTCTTTGTTTCTTGCGCTATTCAAGATATTTTCAGAAGATTTTTGGAAAAAAGCAACGATTTTGAAAAATTGCCAGACTCCGTTTGTATCCAACTAAATGATACACACCCTGCTTTGGCTATTGTCGAAATGATGCGTCTGCTTCTTGATATTTATGGACAAGATTGGGATACCGCTTGGAATATTGTTAAAAAAGTTTTTGCATACACAAACCATACCTTGTTACCGGAAGCTCTGGAAACATGGCCGGTTAAGTACTTTAAACATATGTTACCTAGACACTTGCAAATTATTTATGAAATTAATCGTCGTTTTATCGAATTTGCTAAAACTAAATTCGGAGCAACCAGCGAAAAATTAGCAAAAGTTTCTATCGTGTCCGGCGATGGTGATACGCAAATTATTCGCATGGCGAACTTATCTATTGTCGGCTCATTCTCTGTCAATGGTGTGGCTAAAATCCACTCCGAGTTGATTAAGACTTCTCTTGTGCCCGAATTTTATGAATTGTGGCCCGAGAAATTCACAAATATAACAAACGGTATTACACCAAGACGTTGGTTGTTACACGCAAATACAAACTTGTCTACGTTGATTTCTGACAGAATCGGTAAAGATTGGATTTCTAATCTGGATTTATTAACCCAAATTGCTAACTTTGCCGATGATGAGGATTTTGTTAAACGCTTTATCAAAATCAAAAAAATCAATAAAGAGTTGTTGCGCCATGAAATCTTTAAAAAGACTAATGTTGCCGTTACAACAAGCAGTATGTTCGTGGTTCAAGCTAAGCGTATCCACGAATATAAACGTCAACTTATGGCAATCTTGCAGGTTATTGGCGATTACTTGGCTATCGTTCGTGACAATGTTCGTCCGGTTTGCCCGAAAACTTATATTTTTGCCGGTAAAGCCGCTCCATCATATACCTTTGCTAAGTTAATCATCAAATTGATTAACAATGTTGCAAATGTGGTCAATAACGACCCGAAAGTCGGCGACTCGCTTAAAGTGGTATTTGTTCCGGATTATAAAGTTTCTTTGGCTGAGATTCTTATTCCGGCGGCTGATGTCAGCTTGCAAATTTCCACCGCAGGTTTTGAAGCATCCGGTACGGGTAATATGAAATTTGCCTTAAACGGTGCTTTAACCGTTGGTACTTACGACGGTGCAAATATTGAAATTCGTGAAGCTGTGGGCGAAGATAACTTCTTCCTCTTCGGCTTGCGTGAAAATGAGATTCAAGAAATGCGTCCGACCTACAATCCACGCAAGATTTATGAAGAGTCGGAATATATTAAGCGTATTTTGAACACATTAACATCTAATCTGTTTTGTGAAAAAGATGCGCCGTCTTTGTTTAAGCCGATTTTTGATGAATTGCTTAACCGCGACTACTTCTTTGTTTTGGCGGATTTGGAAGCCTTTGACAAAGCAATGAAAGAGGCTGAAAAAGCTTATCTTAACAAAGAAGAATGGGCAAAGAAAGCCATCTATAACGTGGCGAGAGTCGGTTATTTCTCCAGTGACCGCGCGGTTAGAGAATATGCCGAAAAGATTTGGCACGTTCAAAGCTATGATTCGGATGATGATTATATCTCTGAAGACGAAGCTAAATCCGCTTAAAAAATCTTATTCAAGATTAAGCCCGAAGCACAAAACTTCGGGCTTTTTGTTTATTTTCAATACATTACCTTGACTTCGAATCGAAAAAGAGAATCGACAAAGGCTTGACGTAGGGCAAAAAATGTGGTATATTAAAGTTCTAAAGTGAATTATTCTGTTTTCTAAGTTTTATTTTTATTATTGTAAAAATTCTCTTAGTGCGGCGTAGTTCACTTAATAAAAAGAGTATTAACAACGCATTTGGAAGTACCGGATCAGTAGCAGATAGAAATTTTTTAATTGAAAAGGCATTATTACGACAACAGCCCACCGCAAGCGAATAATAGTAACTTAGGTTAACCAATTGAAAAAGAGTATTGAAGCACCCCCAATAGCCAAATGCTAAATTTAAAATAACGCGTGAGTAGACAGGTGGAAACATCTTGAGGCGCGCGTAGACATATGAAGAAAAATACATTCTTCTTTGTCGTTGTTATTTTGTTAAGTGTATCATTTAGCTCCTGTGCTTATGAGGAGCTGAATGAGTTGTCGGCTGCTTTACCTCCTCAAGAAGAAGAAATTCTTCCTGAAGAAGAGGAAGAAGAAATAGAGTGGGAATACAGCCACTCCACTCTGGAAAAAAATGAAACTACACTGGAAAACGGTGTAGTAAATTTTGAAATAGAAATTAAGGACATATACACAGCGGTGTATATGGGTGAGGAGGTCCGCAAGGACTCTACCCGCTCCTATAATTTCAGTAACATTCAGAGCGCTGAGTGGCGTGCTATTAATTTAGCCTTTTCTAAAGGCTATAAAGCCTATCAGAAAGAATTTACGAACCATAACAACATGGCTCGTCAGAGTTATGTTGAAATGGACACCACTGTTTGCGAAAATGGTGGTTGGACAGTGGTCCGTGAAACAAAAATGGCCCACTTCAATTACGTCTCCTCAACTTGCGAGGAGGATGGGTTCGACCCAATCGCAAGTTGCAACAATTTCGCCGGTACTTTCACCGACGAGAAGTTGGGAAGAATTGAACTGAAACCAGTGGTGTTTACAATCTATCCGAGAGGATATGAGAGTAAACATCATAAGGACGAAACTTACCGTTACGACGGTGAGTCAGGTCTTTGGATTGACCGCCCTTGGGAAGAAGCCGAGGATAAGCAGAGTTCACGCTCTGCTGTAGAAAATGGCAAGGAGTACCTGCGGTACCCGATATTCATTACAGCTGAATTTTCTTGCGAAGACTTCGGTCTGAGCGAAAAATTCGTTGCTGAGTATGATTATTGGATCCTCTTCAATCGCGAAGAGGCGATTGCTGAAGGCTCAGCCATTCCATTCTGATACAGCACAGCGGTGCTGCACTAAGATAAGGGTCCCAAGCATTTGCTTGGAACCCTTTTTTTTATGCTCTATTTAGGCTTTTTATCAGTTTTTTATCTGCGAATCTTTTTGATTTATTCTAGCGATAATCCCACTCTTCTTTTGCACGTTTGTTTCGTGCTTCTATGGATAAAGCTCTACTTTTATATCTTTGAGGCTTTTCTGAGAACTCTCTTACGCGTTCCATCGCTTTTGCATAACGATTTTCTTCATATTCCGCTTTTTTAGAAATATCTTCATATCGTTTGGCTTGCTCCGCATTATTTGCTTCTCTACTCAAAGCGGTGGCAGTTATGCGTATGGCATAATTAAAATTCTTTTTTAGCTTAAATTTAGCACTGCGATTGTATTTTTCAGCAGGTAAACAATCCACAATGTTTAAACAATTTTCATACAACGACAATTTTTCCGCACAGCCTTTTATTTTTCTCAGTTCCTCGTTGTTCATCACTTCTTTAAAAAAATACAACGCGTCCTTTTCATAATCTTTAGATGCCTTTTGATTTTGGCGGCGCAGGCGGTCATACCCTTGTTTCATATCCCGAATACGCAGGGCTTTGCGATTGTACTCCGCCAACAGCATTTTATCGTGATATTCAGGCAAGTGTCGTTTACAATTATATTCCAGCGCATTTAGAATATACATATTTTCTGAATATATTTGCGGGCGGAAATGCTCTATTCCCTTTAATAATTTCCGATAGTTATATTCGCTCAAATCTTGTTTATTACTCGCATATAAATCTATCGACTGGCGATATTCTTCCAGACAATCACAAAAATCCACCGCTTTGGCGGTTTCCGTATACACTTCCGAATCGTCTTTCCAAATGCTTAATTGCCTATCATTCCTCACTTGATGAGCCATTTTGTTCTGATAAATGGAAATTTCTGCGTTTACTGCGCTGTTTTCATGATTTGTGCAATGCGAAACGGCTCGGTTTATTATCCGATATAGTTCTTGTATTTGCAAATTTTCCGTCATAGTCGCACTTTCTTTATTTGCTTTTATTTATTCTAGCATACTTTATTTGGGTTTGCAAAAGAAAATTGCATACAAAAAGAGCCGCCTTTTATCGGCGACTCCTTGTATATCCTTTAAATGGCTACTATTCATTTTCTAAAATGATATCGCCGGTCTTTAATAAAACCAATTTATCTAATACCCATTTATTGATTTGTTTGATTTTATCATTCTCAACATTTAAACGCTCTGCAATATCAATAATGAAGTCAATTTCATCATCATCCAAGCCACTGTCCGAATTGGCTAAATAACAAAGCTCTTTTACTAACTGTAAGGCTTTTTTGCGCTCGGTTATTTGCCCTACTTTTGCTAAAATCTGCTCTTTATTCAGACTCTTCATTATATTTACAATGTCTGATTCCGGAATCTCATACATCTTTCCGATATTCTTCAAAAAATCTATCTCTTCTTTGGCTACTTTTTTATCTGAACATACCATACAGCAAAAGCTCTCTACAAAAATTCGCTTTTCTTCCGGACTTAAAGTTGCTATGTACTCATATTCCTGATTCATATTTTTTCTCCATAAAATTTACTGCGCATAATATACAGCAATTTATTTAAAATGCAGTAAATAAATGAAATCTGTGCATTTCTAATAAATTACTCACTTTCGCAAAAAATATGTTGACGTTACGGAAAACTTAATGTAAATGTTCTTAAGTTACGGAGTGTTGGCAGAGCGGTAATGCAGCGGATTGCTAATCCGTCATCCCGAATAAGGATGCACAGGTTCGAGTCCTGTACACTCCGCCACTTAAAGGTCTGCAATTATTGCAGGCTTTTTTATTTGACTTTTTCCTTATATGCGTTGCTTTCCTCTTTTATTGTGAGTTTTGGTACAGATTTATCACTTTTCACCCTATTTATCCACCATTTAGACAAAATACACTATTTTTCTTTACTTTAATTTAATATTCTGGTGGTATATATTCTGTTAGAGAGATTTTTTTACTTTATTTGTAAAAATAATTATTGACAAAAATAAAACTTCCTGTCATTTATTGTGTCAATAATAAGAAAGGAAATAAATATGATTAAGGCTACAATTAAAAACGAAACTAAAAGAAATATTTTTGCAAAAGCCGGGGCAAAGAAAATTGCCGGCGGTTTCTGCTCTACTAAGAAAAGTCTTTCGTGTGGGGTAATCCTTGATCAGTATAATCTTATCGCAGCCGGAAATTGTTATGATAAGGAAATTAAACAAGATTTGAATAATGTTTTGCTTTTCAAAAAACAAAAAGAGGTTGCTTAATAAAAAATATTTGTTGTTGCTTGATGTCCGCTTTGGCGGACTTTTTTTATGCACACCATATCTTCCTTGTCTTGTTGTTAAAAATATCTTGCAAATATCGCGCAAATTTATATAGTCTTTGGTGAGAATTAATATTTATGATAAGGAGATTATAATGCCTTTAGTTTCTATGCGTCAGATTTTAGATCACGCCGCCGAAAACAACTATGGTGTTCCGGCTTTTAATGTTAATGATATGGAACAAATTATTGCTGTTTTAGAAGCAGCCAAAGAGGTTAATGCACCGGTTATTATTCAAACCTCTACAGGTGCCAGAAAATTTGCAGGCGACCCGATGATACGCCACATGATTGCTGCCGGAATCGAAATGTTTCCCGAATTGCCTATCTGCTTGCACCAAGACCATGGTTCTTCCGTTGATATTTGCCAATCTGCTTTGGTTAACGGCTATTCTTCCGTTATGATGGATGGTTCTTTGGAAGCTGACGGCAAAACCCCTTCTTCTTTTGAATACAACGTTCGCGTTACTAAAGAAGTTGTCGCCAGAGCTCATGCCGTTGGGGCTTCCGTTGAAGGTGAACTCGGTGTTATCGGTTCTTTGGAAACAGGTAAGGGCGACAAGGAAGATGGTCATGGCGCTGAAGGCGTTATTGATAAGAAACGTCTTGTTACCGACCCTGATGAAGCTGCAAAATTTGTTGCTGAAACAAATATTGATGCTTTAGCTGTTGCTGTTGGTACTTCTCACGGGGCTTATAAATTTACTCGCAAACCTACCGGCGATATCTTGGCTATTGATGTTATTGAGAAAATTCACGCTAAATTACCAAATACTCACATGGTTATGCATGGCTCATCTTCTGTTCCACAAGAATTGCAAGATTTAATCAATGCTTATGGCGGTGCTATCCCTCAGACATTCGGCGTACCAGTTGAAGAAATTGTTCGAGGTATTAAATCCGGTGTTCGCAAAGTTAATGTTGATACTGACTGCCGTATGGCTATTACAGGAGCTATCAGAAGATTATTTGCTGAGAATCCAAAAGAATTTGATCCTCGTAAATATTTGAAACCTGCAATTGAAGAAATGAAGAAAGTTTGTATTGACCGTTATGTCGCTTTCGGAGCTGCCGGTCATGCTGATAAAATTAAGCCTGTTCCTTTGTCTGTTATGGCAAAAAAATACGCTTAATCTTATCTTTCTTTGTTTATTGAGCCGTAGAAATACGGCTCTTTTTTATGGCGAAAAAATAAAACGGTCTTTTTTTTCAAAAACCGCTTTTCTTTTATAATTTGTTCCTTTATGCCGGAGATACAATCATAAACATTTGCTTTCCTTCTAATTTTGGAGCGGCATCTACTTTACCAACTCCTTCCAAATCTTCAAGCAATCTGTTTAGTATCTCTTTTCCCATATCGTTAGCGCTCATTTCACGACCTTTGTAGCGCATGGTAAACTTAACTTTATCTCCTTGTTCCAAGAACTTCTTGGCTTGCTTTACCTTCACCTCATAATCGTGGGTATCAATCATCGGACGTAATTTTAATTCTTTGATATTAACGACTTTCTGATTCTTTTTGGCTTCATTTTTCTTCTTCTGCATCTCGTATTTGTATTTGCCATAATCTAATACTTTGCAGACAGGCGGTGTTACTTGCGGAGAAATTTCTATCAAATCCAGACCTACCTCTTGGGCGATTTTTAATGCTTCCGTTATCGGAACTATTCCTAAATTTTCTCCATCATAATTAATCAAACGTACTTCTTTTGATTTTATCTCACGATTTATGCGCGGTCCATCACTCTCGCGTACTGGCGCATTGGTATTTTCTGTAGCTATGGTTGCCTCCAATTAAAATTAATGTTACTCTTTGTATAATAGTTAATTTTATTATACTTCGCAACAAAAATTTTTCTATTTTTTTGCAAATTCTCACATTTATAGAGCCTTGGCGAATCTTCTTTTTATATCTATTATTTGATAATTTTTGTGTGCGTGATAATTTTGCTGATTGTAGTATTGTGTGTGCGCGAATAGCACAGCCCCTTTTTCTTTGTCAAAATCTATTCCTACAAAACCTTTCGATATCATGTAATCTATGACTTCCAACCTCTCATACGGTATTGATATTCTTGGCTTAAAACACGATAGAACACTCTCTTTATCCATTGGTTTATGTAATAAGGATATTTTTCCTCCGTCAGATGGATCTATTGCTGTTGAAAATAAGTTAAAATTACATGAAAAATATGGCGCCATATTCCAGCGATTTTTTCTATCTACAATTGATGTGCAATCTGTGCACCCTAGCCTTTGGGCTTGTTCAATTCGATAATTTATCATTATTGTATTAAGCGCATTGCCTCGATATAACGGTAAAACAGAATCTCCTCCCATCGACGCAACTTTATTTTCCCCCCCATTTCTTCGATGATGATAAAAATTATATTCACAATTGGGTAATTCCTCTTGCAAGTCCTTTTTATTTTCACAAATTCGTATATAGGACATTCCTACTAAATTTTTTCCGACAAATACACCTATGTACCTGATTTTAGGATTATCAAAAACTTCATAGAAATATTCTTTTGTATGTTTATGTATGAAGCATTCCTCGCCATTTTTCAGATAATGATATATACTTTCTGAAAGCTTGCCCATTTGCTCAGAATCTCCCTTATTTAGCGGACGGATGTAAAAATTAATCGGTCTTTCTTGCTTTATATTGTTTACTTTATAAAGTTTTCCAACCCATACATGAGTTCCATTAACTTCGTATTTTTTTAATTCTGAAGGCATTTTCTCTTTTCCATAAAAAATGCGGGGCTCAACCCCGCCATTTTGTTCCATTTTGTTTAGTTTGAAACACAGAATCATGCAAACGGCGGAGTAGTATATTCCTGACGTTTTATTTTCATCTGTTTTGTTGCTATTGTTTGTAGCATTATTTGTTCCTCTTAAACAATTTGGGGGTATTCTATATTGTTTTATAGCATTCTGTCAATAGATTTTCTATATTTATGTGGAATCGTTTGGGAGATTTTTTATGTTCGATATTAAAAATATTACTGAAATTGAAGCTGCTCAGCAATTAGAATTTTTAGCTAAAGAAATTGAAAAAGCGGATATTGCCTATTATCAAAATGATGAACCATATCTTGATGATGCTCAATATGATAAATTGCGCCGGCTTAATGATGCCTTAGAAGCTAAGTTTCCAAATCTGATTCGTCCTGATAGCCCTTCCAAAAGAGTCGGGGCTTTAGTTAAAAGTGAATTTAAAAAAGTAGAACTTAAAGTCCCGATGCTTTCACTTGCTGATATTTTCTCTCAAGAAGAATTGAAAGATTTTATCCTCAGTGTTAAACGTTTTCTTAACAACAGCGATGATATTATTTTTACTTCTGAACCTAAAATGGATGGTCTTTCTTTTTCTGCTTTATATATTAATGGTATTTTTTCCAGAGGTTCAACTCGCGGTGACGGTAAAATCGGTGAAGATATTACCGAAAATCTTAAAGTTATTAATGGGTTTCCTTTATATTTAGAAAAAGATGTTCCTGAACGTTTTGAAGTTCGTGGAGAAGTTTTTATGTCAAAAGAGGATTTCTTAACTCTTAATGCTAAAAATGAAGCAGAACATAAAAAAACTTTTGCGAATCCTCGTAATGCCGCAGCAGGTTCATTACGTCAATTGGATGCTAAGATTACTCAAAAACGTAATTTAAGTTTTATTGTTTATACTTGGGGCGAGGTTTCCGATATTCGATGGAAGAGCCAAGTTGAATTTCTTAACTATGTTGAGTCCTTAGGCTTTCCTGTAAATCCTTACAATAAAGTTTGCCATAATGATAAAGAGCTAATGGATAGTTTTGATAGTCTTATGTTACAGCGCTCTTCTCTTCCTTATGATATTGACGGTATTGTCTATAAAGTTAATGATTTGGAATTACAAAATAGACTCGGATTTTTAACCAGAACACCGCGTTGGGCCATTGCACATAAATTTCCTGCCGAACAGGCTGTTACACGCCTTAATGATATTCGTGTTCAAGTCGGCAGAACCGGCGCACTTACCCCTGTCGCTGATTTAGAGCCAATCAATGTCGGTGGGGTTTTGGTTTCTCACGCAACTCTTCATAATGAAGATGAAATCAAACGTAAAGATATTCGTATCGGCGATATGGTGATTATTCAACGTGCCGGTGATGTTATTCCGCAGGTCGTTGCTGTCTTGAAAGATAAAAGAACAGAAGATTTACCGGAGTTTCAATTCCCTCATTTTTGTCCCGAATGTGGCGCACATGCTATTCGTGAAGAAGACGAAGCAGTTCGTCGTTGTACCGGTGGACTTTCTTGTCCGGCACAGGCTGTTGAACGTTTGAAGCATTTTGTTTCTCGCGAAGCATTTAATATTGAAGGTTTGGGGGATAAAGTTATTGAAGATTTCTATAAAGAAGGAATTATTAAAACGCCTTTTGATATTTTTACATTGGAGCATCGTAACCAACCCTCTGATTTATTTTCTTCTGCTCCTTCTCTTGAATTGGAAAAACGCGAAGGTTGGGGGGCCAAATCTGTTAAGAAATTATTTGATGCAATTGAAAAAAGTAAAAACATTAGTCTACAAAAATTTATTTACGCTCTCGGTATTCGACAGGTTGGTGCCGCTACAGCTTATCTGATAGCTCGCCATTATCACTCTTTTGATGCGTTTATGAATGCTATGATTCAAAAAGATTTACAATTACTTATCAGCATTGATGGTGTTGGTCCGGCTATGGCTAAAGATATTGTTGAATTTTTCAATGAGGAACACAATATTTTTATTATTCGCGAATTGCTCAAAGTCATACATGTTGAAGATTTTGAAGGAATCGAAAATACTAATTCGGAAATATTCGGTAAAACGGTTGTCTTTACCGGTACACTTACATCTCTTACAAGAAACGAGGCTAAAAGCAAGGCTCTTGCTTTCGGAGCAAAAGTTGCAGGTTCTGTTTCTGCAAATACCGATTTTGTTATTGCCGGTGAAAATGCAGGTTCTAAACTATCTAAGGCTCAGGAACTGGGGGTTAAGATAATTTCTGAAGATGATTTTATTAAGATTATTTCTTAAGACTGACTGTCTGTTGTTATTTTTGGCGTACGTTTGCGTTTATAAAACACTTTGTATATGTCAATGAACATTACATTGTAAAATATCGCTAAAACGGAAATGATATAGATTTTACTGTGTATATTGAAAATTTCATCTATGGCATATGATATCATACAAAAGCTACTCATAAAAACTCCGCAAACTACAAAATTCCAATAATTCCCTTGAGTCTTTTTGTAGGCATCAAAAATTGAGCGACTTTTCCCGATTACTGATGACAACCATGCTAAATATGGGCGACTTATCGTATAGGGCGATAACAATAACATCAGAATATAAAACAGTGTTTTTCCTAATAGCGAATCATGACTTTGCAGTACTTCCATGTAGTTTTCAAAAAACTCTAAATATCTATCTCTAAATCCCATAAATAAAGGAATATATGGCGCTACAACCAAAACTAAGTAAATACTAATATTGATAAACATTATCTTACTTGCCGGAATTAAGCCATTGAAAATCCTTATTAGTGAAAAGTATGGGGGATGCTGCTGAATGTGGCGAATAAATATGCACCAATAAACATAATAGCCAACTAACCACAGAATACTTAAAGAGTTTGTCCAACCGTTTGGAATTAAAGAAAAAACATACAGAAAAGCAAAGTTCACCATTATCCAGAGAGTAAATGTCCTCTTATAGAGCAGTACGAATTTCGCACTGCTCTTGATTGAGGACAATAGAGAAAATTTCTTTATCTCTGTTGTGGAAGATTTACGCTTCGTCTTCTTCAAAACCTTCCTCTTCTTCTGCGTTAGGATCATAATCTATGCCTAATTTTGACAAGATATCTTCATTTTCATCTGTTCTTTGAGCCACAATCCAATCTGGCACATTTGGAGCAGGTGGTATTGATGCTTGTGCTTTCATCTTTTTATCTAGATACCAACGGGGAGAATCTGCCATAATCGGTGTATCAATAGAGCCTTGCATCAATACTACTTGTTTTAGCATCGGCAAACTTAACAAGTCATTCGCACTTATGGCTGAAACACCTTGCAGCTGATAACTTACGTTTTTAGCAAACGGATTGTACTCTTTAGCCAAACTTCCTTCTTGTCTGCTGTATGACGTTGTTTGTACTGTTTTGTTACCAATCATTTTGGAGAAACGTTGGGCTGTTTGTTCATTGTTCTGTGACAGGATAACCTTACATGCTGTGGTTGAAATCACTGTTTCTAGGTCATCCTTTCCATATTTACCGGAAATTTGGCCTAAGTCTTGTCCAATCAGTAAATAAGACACTTTTTGACCACGTCCTACCGCTGGTCCATCTATAACCGCTTTTAGTTTAGGCATTTGTGGAAACTCGTCAAGCACAAATAATGCGGGGAACGGTCCCATCTTGCCATCAGTCGGGTGTACAGAATCTGGCGGATTGGAAATTAAATATGCACTAATCAGATCCACAAATGTTGCACTAATCGGGTTTAAGGCTTGTGCATCGGTTTGGTTAACAGACAGATATACGGAAATAGGTTTCCATTCTCCGGTTACAGGGTCTTTCATTCCGCGCAAATCTTTAAATTGAATATCGGAAAAACTTGTTCTCGCAACAACAGCAGAGTTTTTGAAAATACCGATACCCGTTAAACCGGTTGACATAACTGAGCCACGCTCTTTATCCGGCATTGCGCTCAATGCACTCAACTCTGTTACACAACGACGAGAATAACCATAGTTATTGGCTTCTTCTACCGCTGCATCAAGCAAATCACGCATTGGATCTGCCATTGCGGCCATTTGATCGCCTTCTTCCAAACGACGTTTAATCTCGTTTGCTTGCTCAATTTGTGAGGAGGTAATCCATTCCAAAATCATCGCCATACATGGTTCATGATTTACCCATTTATCTGGTAATAAATTCCATGTTCCAATTGGCAAATAATTTTCTATAGTCAAATTACCGTTTTGCAAATCTTGGATTGCACGCGCCGCATTTGCTCGCAAGCCGCCAATGCTCATATCATCATAGTATTGCATTAACTCAGCTTTGTCTTCTGCGGTCATTGAGCCTTCATATATTTTTTGAATAAAGCGCTCATTGGCCAAAGCTCGTTCGCATTTTGATGAGATAAAGTGAATAAATCCACACAATGCACTACGTCCGGTTTTTGACCAGTGAGGATCTGCACCACCTTTTGGATCTTCCACCAACGTATTACACATTGAGTCAACATACAAATCTCTATCCGGACCAGGTTTTGGCAATGCTCCCGGTGAAAGAGGATTCCAACTTGGGTAATATTCCCCTGTTGCTGGGTTATCTTCTTTACCCCAGTTAATGATAAAAACTGGTCCAACTTTATTTCTTGCACCTGATGTTTTATAGCATAATTCCGGTTTCGGGTCGTTCACGATAATACTTAATCCTTCTGAATTAAATATTGTTGGCATAACCACTCCAACCGTTTTACCGGTTCCCGGAGGAGCACAGCACAAAGTTGATAATGTTTCTTTCAATTTCAGCATTTTACCTTGGAATTTTCCGACAACCATACAGAAACCATCAAATCCCAACAAAGGCATATTTTCAATGTCGCGCAATGTCGCAATATGCGCCGAACCATGAATGTTTGATTGGAATTTGTATGGGCATTTTACGCCGCCTACAATCAAAATTATCGGAAAAGATAAAAATGGCAAAATCGGTGGCCATAGGCTTATTTTAAATTCGCCACTGTAGCGGTATATTTTTCTGAACCACTTCATGTACCAATCCCATAAAAAGCCAAAATCACTAAAGGATTTCTTTAAAAACATTCCGGCTACTTCTATACTTTTTTTTGATACCCCATTTTGCATTAAAAATGCAAATATCGGTGATAAATATAAGAAAAATATAGTTACACCGACGGATATGGCAAAGGTTATTGTCATCCACCGTACCGCGTTATCATATTCTTCCCACTCTTTTCCTCTTTCTTTTGCCATTTATACCTCTAATAAACAAAATTAAGCCAAACTGCGTATAAGTTTTTTAAGTTTCTCTAATGTGTTTTTATCTGTTTTATCTTCACAGGTGTCTATTGATTTGGAGAATAAACGTATCTCTTTCGGACTTCCTCTATTGATACGCGTTACATTAATGTTCATATTGCTCCATATCTCAAACATGTCTTCCGCATTAATGATATTTCCTGATTGGATGATTACATAGGAGATAATCTCAAAATTCATATCACCTACGGCTAACTTCGTTTTCAAAATATCTCTTGCTAAATCTATCTTTCTCACTGGCGAAATGCGATGGCTGCTTTCTGAAAACCATAGCGGCTCTTCATCATTGAATTTTTCCTCATCGGCAAGCCAATCTCCCATTTCTTTATCTACTAAGCACAGTATTAACTGATTTTTAGATACCGCAATGTAATCTATTGTCGTATTTTTGATTATTGCCGAAGATATTACATCATATCCTTTTTGGTTGATAACATCAAGTACAGGTGTGTGTGATTCTTTTATCGGGGCTGAGGCATTTGTATCTTGCGTCTTGTTTTTAGCTTGATTGTCTTTTCTGTTATTAGAATTTTGATTCTTTTCTTGATGCGGTTTTGATGAAATTTCCGGTTCTACCTCTTTGATTACTTCCGCTTCTATCGTTTCCGGCTTATCTACTACTAAAGCTGATGGAATACTATCCTCTATATCGGTTTTCTTTTCCTTTTTCTCAAAATCGAAATCTAAATCAAAATCATCGTCATCAAAATTAAACAGGGCATGATTTGTCGGAACTTCCGCCGCGTCTTTTTTACCAGGCGTATACCCTGATGTCGCTCGAGAATTAACCGCACTTAAGTTGTTGTTTACATTAGATTGTAACAGTGTTGCAGATGGAAGTGGCGGACGCTTTGTCGGCGCTTTCTTTATTATTGGTGTTTTTTTCACAACTTGGGGCTCTTCCGTAATGGATTTTTTCTTTACAACAACAGGGGCTTTGGTTTTTAACGTGATTTTTCTATATGCATATAATGGACTCAATACGACCTTTTTTACAAATCTTTCCCATTTTATAAGACATAGCCCAACCCAGCCAGCTAACCATAATGGTATTGAGCTGACAACAATTATAAAAAATCCTATTTCGGAATTACTTATCGGTGCTCCGCTGTTCCATTTATAACCCAATAGCTGCCAGTGTTCCGATAATAAAATATCAAAATGCCAATTAATTAACAATAAAACACGAATCCCATCTATGAATACTATACTCCATAGATAGCCAACCAGTAACGTTTTTAATATTATTATTAGCGGTTTCAAGTCTTTCTCCGGTTTTATTCCTTATTCTAGTTCGGTATTAGTTAACAACTCATTATTGTTTTTCATTTTCTTCTATTTTTGCAGCAATCTGTTTTCTTAAGTCGGCAACTTCATGCGAACGACCCGTGTTTTTTCCGTCCTTTTCCATTTTTGCTTTTATTATTTCATCCAGACTTTTATCTTTTTCTCCAAGATGCTTAATTGATACATGTTCAATTTCCATATTTTTAGGACGGGTTAATCGTCTGTATAACTTTGAGAATGGTCTGCTGAAAAATTTTCCTAATCCGTATTTATATAATTTATTGCTTAAAACCAACCAAATTATAGGAAGCGCAATTAGGCTAAATCCTAAACTGCAATCTCGAAATGTATTAAATACACCGCCCTTTTCCCAGTATTCATACATTATTTGATATGATTTTACATTCAAAATATCAAACTTCCACAATACCTTAAAAATGAATTGCCCTACATATACTAATCCTACCAAAACAATTATACTGCTAGATAAAAATCTTACCATTTTACCTATTTTCTTCATTCCTATCTCCTTAGCGACTTAATCCGTATTCTCTTATAGCTTGAGAAAATTGCTTTTCGGTTAATGTGAATTCATCTTTTTGGGCTGCCTGAGCTCTTTCTGATATTTTTTCACCATTAAGCATAAAGCCATTAATCGCCTCACTTATTTTAGAAACGGCTTCTTTGGCTTTTTTGTGTTTGCTTCTGTCGCTAATGTTTTTTGTAATAATTTTATCGGTCTCTTCTTTGGCTTCTTTACCGGCTTTATTTATTGATGTTAGATATTGTTTTATACATTCTTTCATTTCATCCGGATGACCTTTATTGGCTTCGTGTATTTTATCTATGTTCTCCATTATTTGTTTATAATGTTCCTGACTGCGTTTCTGTATATGAGTTTTAATTACCTCTTCACTATCTATCGCGTCTTTACTTATATTCTTAATTTCTTTTATCTTTTTAGATACTTCTTTGGTAATTCCGGATATTTTGCTGCCGCTTTCCGCTATTGTTTTTATTTCTT
Source organism: uncultured Alphaproteobacteria bacterium (assembly GCA_949282205.1). Lineage (GTDB taxonomy): Bacteria > Pseudomonadota > Alphaproteobacteria > RF32 > CAG-239 > CAG-267. The sequence continues at coordinate 64,085 of CASDOS010000050.1, forward strand.
CCAACTTCTTCTTAATTTCGGTATTTGGTGCATTATCTCCGCCTAACTCTTCTTGCAAATCCAATACTCGAGCTGCTATCTCTGCCTTGAATTGATCTAAATTTGCGTTTCTTCCTTTCAATTTATTTTCAAAAGTATCTATTTTCTCCGAAAAGGCAGGTGAAATCGTATTTTTTTCTTCACTTATAACTTCTTCTATCGTCGCCAAACGTGTTGCTATTGTAAATATTTTTTCTTCTTTTGCAAAACGTCCATCTATTATTTCTTTATCGACACCTAAACCATATTTTCGCATAAACTCAGCTTCCGGTGACTGCGGATCCTCAAGTGCTTTTTCATTAATTTGACATAGTTTTTTATAGAAGTTTGGCTCTTTTTCCCATGCTGTCCATGTGGGCGCTATGCCATCTTTTTCTTTGGCTAAATTTTCATTGAGTTCTGTTAATTTTTCCTTTTCTTTTGAAAATCTCTCTATTCTTTCTTTATAAAATTCTTCCCCTATCATGTATATATTTTTTTTGGCTTTTTCTTCTTTTTCTTCAATTTTACCTCCTGACTTATATGGTGCAAATAATACCCACTCCGCGAAATCTAGAGTATTATCAACAATTGCATCTATCCCCCATGCATAAAAGGCCATAATGCAATCATTCCAAAATACTTCCATAATGTTATCGCCGCCAGATTTGCCTTTGGTTCCGCCTCTGTCCCTTTTGGGAGGTGTTATGGATCCTTTTGATTTAATCTCTTTTTCTTTCTTATCTTGAGGCGCTTTAGTATCAAATTCATCTACGGCAACATCATTATATGCTCTTGATACACCGTCAGGTGCCCTTTCTGTTTGCTGCTGTTGTGTGTTGCCATCTTGATTTTCTTCTGTTTCTGTCTGATTCCCGCCATTTTTTTCCGTATCTGATTGATTTTCCGTATCTTCTGTTGTAGCCGCAGAATCTTGTTGGACGCTGGAATCATCGTCAGAATTGAGATTCTCCTCTGTTTTTTTTTCCATATATTCTTCGGCTTCTTTTAGTTGTTTATCTAACTCATCATCTCGAGAATCGGTTACCATTGCTGTTCTCCTCATTTAAACTTTTATTTATGGTAACATAAAAACAATTTCTTGTCTACTTTAAACACTCAGAAATTTGTTAAACTTTCAATTTTTTTATAAACTCTCCTATTTTTTGATTTGCTTTTATGCCATCTTCAGGCGTGACTTTTATTAAACCAAAAAACTTAGGTTGAATTTTATCAAATTCTATCGGTGAAAACATCGCTGGATTCTTTGTGAGTGCTTTATATGCACCTTCTGCATCTTTTTGTGCCGCTTTGAAGTAATTTCCAATTAATTTTTCTGCATTTATCGGAAAATTTTTCTCCTTTAGTTTTTTTATAAAGCGAGTTCTTCTTTCTTGTAATTCCATATATTCTTCATATAATTCTTTTTTTATTCTGTTTTTTTGAATAATTTCTCTTTTTTGCTCATAATTTACTTCACAGATTTCTAAATTTATTAAAATTTCTACATATGAAATTATTGCCAATTGCATGTCTGTATCATTTAAACTTTCTGCAAAGGTTAAATATTCCTCATCTCCGGCATCTTTTGATAACCTTTTCATATTTTCGGGATCATACTTGTTTATTACATCCCAACACGATATTAAGTATTGTGCAATCTTTTTCCCAACACTCGGTTTGTAGTTAGGATATAGCATATCTTCATTATAATCCGTTTCCGGAACTTTTAAATTTTTCTTCTCTGCTAATGCTATAACCCCATCTTTAAAATTTGTTACCGCTCGCGCCAGTTCCTTTTCCTCATTTTTTAGCTTGCTTTTTTCTTCTTCTGCTACTTGGTTCTTTTCTATTGTCAGTGTTTGTAAACTTGATAATTCCGATGAAATATTTGTATTTTCTGCCTCTGCTTGTATTGTTGAGGTGGACGAATTCATACCGTCTGCGCTTGTCCCTGATACTTGCGGAGTGATAAAGCTATCTAGACCACCGCCCGATTGAGCTATAAAACCATCCAAACTATTTTCCAATTGCGGTGCATTTTTATTTTCTGATGACGTAATAAAACTTTCTAGACCACTTTCCATTTGCGAATTATTTATTTTGTTTTCTGATGGAGTTACAAAACTTTCTAAACCACTTTCCACCACCGTTGTTGTTTGGTTTGATGCAGAGTTTTTCTGTGGTGGTACTTCTTCCGTGCTTTGGTTGATAAAATCATTTAATAATTTTGCAAATTCATCTTCCAATTTTCCGGTTACTTTATCTTCTTTCTTTTCTGAATTCTGTGTCAGAAAATCATCCAATGTTTCTTTACTATTACTCATCTTTGTTATCTTTCTTATTTAAGTTGATATTTAATGTTTCTTGCGCTTCTTCTGTATCTATTACAATTATTTTATCAATTTGCGGCGCTTCCATCAAAATGTAAATTTTGTTATTCTTTACCTGAAATTGTTTTATTTCGACATTTCTTCCTATATCTATGCTTATTTCTTTTGATTGAGATTGTTGTATCTGAGGATTTTTTTTACTTAATATCTTTACAAATATCAGATAGGTGCATAGTACAATTCCCATGCTTAATATAATTACAATACTTTTTAGTATATTTTGCTTTGTCATATTATATCCTTGATTTTATCTCTCTTTATGGTTTATCTTAAACTTAAATTTGTGAATATATATTTAACGGCTTTTTCCATGTGTGACGAAAATAATAAAGTTTTTTTTACTTCGCCTGTTGATGATACTCAAAAAGCTCTGCGTATTGATAAATTTATTGCAAATCAAATTGCAGAATTCTCAAGGGCTCAAGTTCAACGTTTAATTGAAGATGGTTGTGTTTTTGCCGATGATGAAGCTATTGTCGATAAAAACTACAAAACTCGATTGGGGGATATTTATCAAATCAATCTACCGGAACCTCAAGCGGCTATTCCTTCTCCCGAAAACATTCCTTTAGATATTCTTTTTGAAGATGACGATTTAATTGTTGTCAATAAACCAGCCGGTATGACTGTTCATCCTGCCGCCGGGGTCCATTCCGGTACGCTTGTTAATGCACTCCTTTATCATTGTAAAGATTCTTTATCGGGAATCGGGGGCGTGGCAAGACCCGGTATTGTACATAGAATCGATAGAAATACCAGCGGAATTCTTGTGGTGGCTAAAAATGATTTGACTCACCGAAATCTCGCTGATCAGTTTTACAACCATTCTATCGAAAGAACTTATTATGCTCTTGTTTATGGTGCTCCTATGCCTCGCTCCGATACAATCTACGGAAATATTGCACGAAGCCCTTACGATAGAAAAAAAATGGCTATTGTTCAAAACGGGGGAAAAAACGCGATTACTCACTATCAAACGATTGAAGTATACCTTAATAATGCGGTTTCTTTGGTTAAATGCAATTTAGAAACAGGACGTACACATCAAATACGAGTTCATTTATCTTCTATCGGTTGTAATCTTGTTGGTGACGATGTTTATGTAAAAGCAAAAAAAACATTAGTGAAACTTCCTCTTGATGTAAAAAATTACGTTAATAATTTTCCAAGACAAGCTCTTCATGCCTTTTCCTTAGGTTTTATTCATCCCAGAACTAAACAGTTCTTGGCTTTTCAAACCGATTTTCCTGAAGATATGCAAACGTTAATTAAAAAATTAAAAGACGTTTCTCAATAGTAATTTTTTAGTTTATATCATGCTTGCTTTTATTCGAATTTTATTAACCGCAAATAAAACTATTATCTAGGTTGTGGAAAAAAATTTAGAGTTATATCCTCCTTTGAGTCAACTTTTAGGAGAAGAATTATGAAAGAACAACTTACTCTAAATGGACTTGACTTTTCACCTGAAGAAAATTTATCTCGTTATTTACAATCAATTAAAAAATTTCCCATCCTTTCCTCTGACGAAGAATATAACTTAGCTCTGCAGTATAAAAAATCGAAAGATACAACTATTGCTTATAAGCTAATTACTTCTCACTTGCGACTGGTTGTAAAAGTTGTTGCTAAATATAGAGGCTATGGACTTCCTATTGGTGAGATGATTTCTGAGGGAAATATCGGATTAATGTATGCTGTTGATAAATTTGCTCCCGAAAAGGGATTCCGATTTTCTACATATGCCCTTTGGTGGATAAAAGCATCTGTTCAAAAATATATTCTCAATTCTTGGTCCTTAGTCAAACTTGGGACTACAGCTGCTCAGAAAAAATTGTTTTTTAATCTGCGCAAAATCAAAAATCGACTGAATTTGATTGATGATAGAGAACTTTCTCAGAATGTATTACAGGATATTGCTCAATCTCTTGATGTCAGTGTACAAGATGTGACTGATATGAATATGCGGCTGAAATCACATGACGGTTCGCTTAATTCCATAGTCGACGGAGATTCTGACGGTACAACCGAATGGATGGATTTTATCTCTGATTCCAAGCCAAATCAGGAAGAAACTTTAGCTCACGCTGAAATTACAAAATACAGAAAGCAAATGTTTAATCAAGCCTTGTATGTCTTGAATAACAGAGAAAAAGATATTTTGTTTAAGCGACGCTTGTATGATAAAACCATAACTCTCGATGATTTAAGCAAAACTTATAACATCTCTAAGGAGAGAGTTCGACAAATAGAATTAAATTCTATAAAGAAAATTACTAAGGCTATTGAGCTTATGCAGTGACCTTGAAACTTTGCCTTTGTTTATTATCTATTGTATTATGCAAATCAGATTTTAAGGATAGGCAGATGAATAGTCGTAATGAACGTTTTATTTACATCTTTTTATTAATTTTTATGTGTTTGGCTTCTTTCGGATTAGGTTTTTATGTTTATAAAACGAGCAATTCTAAAGAGGCCAAACCTTTACCCGCATCAGACAGTATCGTCCTTAAGGCAAGACCGATTATACCTCTAGACAATTCCATTATAAAAACTTATGTGGGATTTGTCGAAGCTATAAATCAGGTTCAGATTATTCCTTATGTCAGTGGATATTTACAAAATGTCGCCGTCAGCGCCGGACAAATTGTTCGTAGCGGAGATTTGTTGCTTACAATTAATCCTGATGAATATAATGCTAAACTTAATATTGCTAAAACCGCCGTCCTACAAGCTGAGGCTAATTTTGAATACTATCAGAATTATTATAATCGAGTTTTGAAATCCGGTAAAAAAGCCTTTTCTGAAACAGAAATCGATAGCGCAAAAAATAATTTTCTCCAATCCAAGGCCAATTTAGAAAATGCTAAGGCTAACCTAAATTTAGCCGAAGTTAACTTAAATTATACAACGATTAAAGCCCCTATTTCCGGTGTTATCGGTAATTTTACTCTTAGTGTCGGGGATTATGTTTCTCCTTCTTCCGGAGCGTTGCTTACTATTGTACAAATGTCACCGGTTCGTATTGTCTTTTCTCTGACTGATACTGAATATCTTGACTTAAAAGAAAATAATCCTCTCTTATTTCAAAATTCTTCTATTCGCTTAAAATTATCTAATGGCTCTATTTTTGAATATTCCGGAACTTTTAAATACACTGATAATCAGATTAATAAAAGTACAGATTCTCTTGCCATCTATACTTATTTTCAAAATGATAATCAACTTCTTTTACCTAATTCTTATGTCAATGTTGAAGTTAATCACCAATTTAAAAACACTGTTTTAGTCGAAAAAGAACTCGTGCAATTGTTACCTGAAGGCAATTTTATCATTGTTGCCAGAAATAATGTGCCTCAGAAAATTAAAATTAATATTCTCGCAGATACCGGAACAGATTATATTATCGAAAATACTTTTCAAGCCGGTGATTTACTTATTTTAGAGAAACTCCCGAAGATGCCTAGCGGGGCAACCTTGCATTTTAACATTGTTAATTAATCAATTAGGAGTAAAAACAATGTTTTCTAAATTTTTTATAGACAGACCTCGTTTTGCTTTGGTTATTTCCATTATTTTAATGATATTAGGCGGTTTGGCTATCAAGATATTGCCTATTTCACAATTCCCCAATATTACACCACCGCAAGTTACCGTTCAAACTAATTATTTAGGTGCTAATGCTCAAGTTTTAACCGATACAGTTGCCGTTCCGATTGAAAATCAAATCAACGGCGTCGAAAATATGCTCTACATGTCTTCAACTTCTGATGATAACGGTAGTTACAATCTTACTGTTACTTTTGATATAGGAACAAATCCTGATATTGCTCAGGTTAAAGTTCAAAATCGTTTGCAACAGGTTAATAGCGAACTTCCCGATGAGGTTATTCAAGATGGACTTGATGTATCTACAGAAAATGCTGACATTTTGGCACTTATTGTTTTGCGCTCTCCTAACCACTCTTACGATGATTTATATCTTAGTAATTATGCTTATACGAATATCAAAAATCCACTCTCCCGCTTATATGGTATTGGACAAGTTCAGATTTTTGGTCCTCAGTACAGTATGCGAATTTGGCTCGATATTGATAAAATAACTGCACTCGGACTGAATAGCTCCGATGTTATTCAAGCCGTCCAAGCTCAAAATGTCCAAGCCGCTGTCGGAAGTATCGGTTCTGCTCCCAGCGCTAAAAATTCAAAACTCGTTTTTACCCTTACCGCGAAAGGCTTACTCAATAGTGTTCAAGATTTTTCGAATATTGTTGTTGCCACTTCTCCAAACGGCGGGGTTACTTATCTTAAAGATGTAGCTAAAATTGAGTTAGGAAGAGATTCTTATAACATTAGCTCTAAATATGATAATTCTCCGGCGGTGATTATTGCTCTTAATCAAACCCCAAACACTAACGCCTTGGAAACAATGAATGATGTACAAGCTGAAATAGAAAAATTGGCGCAGACTTTCCCTGAGGATATGGAAATAAAAATCGCATATGACTCTACTGATTACGTTCGCGCTTCTATTGCTGCAATTATTGAAACTCTTTTTATTACCTTTAGTTTGGTGATTCTTGTCACATATCTTTTTTTACAGAAAATCAAAACAACGCTTATTCCGCTTATTACCATTCCTGTTTCCTTAATTGCAACATTTATTGTCGTCTATATCTTGGGATTTGATATTAATATTTTGACATTGTTTGCAATGATTTTAGTCATTGGACTTGTGGTTGACGATGCTATTATTGTTGTTGAACGCGTCCAGTATCTTATGCTTAATGAAAAATTAAACGCCTATGATGCGACAGTTAAAGCTATGTCCCAAATCGGTAGCGCCATTATTGCAACAACATTCGTTTTATTGGCTATTTTTGTTCCGGTGGGTTTAATGGTGGGTATTACCGGAAAAATTTATCAACAATTTGCCGTCGCCATTGCTACTGCCGTTATTTTTTCTGCTTTTAATGCTCTCACTCTCAGTCCGGCTCTTTGCGCCATATTCCTAAATAATGAAGATGAAAGTAATAAGCCCTCTTTCTTTAAACTTTTTAACAAAACTCTTGATAAATTTAAAAACCTTTATGTTAAAGTTGTCGGGTACTTTTCTCGTTACTTAATATTGACCTCATTTATTATTCTTGCAGTTATTGCTATTATATTCGGTGCTTTTAAAATTACCCCAACATCGTTTATTCCTGAAGAAGACCAGGGTATTATTTTTGCTAATATTCAATTAGATACTACCGCCAGTATTAACCAGACAAATGCCGTCTTGGCCGATATGACTGATAAAATACAGCGTATGGAGGGTATTAAATATGTTATTACCGTTGCCGGATATAGCTTACTCGGTGGTGGCGGAGAAAACGTCGCTCTTGGTGTTATTGGTTTGCAAAATTGGTCCGAACGCACAACCAAACAACTCTCTATTGAGGGGATTTCCAATACCTTAAGAAATGAATTTCGCTCTTATCCTAATGCTGAACTTAATTTTTTTGCACCACCATCTGTACCCGGAATTGGGCAAAGTAACGGACTTTCTTTGGAATTAATTGCAACTGATACAAATGCTTCTCCTTTGGAATTAGATAATGCCTTAAATGAATACCTATACAAACTTAATCAGAATCCTAATCTTGCTTATGCTTTTAGCACGTTTACTGCTGACACTCCGCATTTATACCTAAATATCGACCGCACAAAACTTCAGTCATATGATGTATCTATTGCTGATTTATACAGTACTCTTCAAGCTAATTTAGGTGCTACATATATTAATAATATTACTTTAAGCGGACAAGTTAATCGGGTTATTTTGCAAGCTGATTTTAAATATCGACAAACAATTGATGATGTGAAAAATCTTTATGTAAAAACTAATTCCGGAAAGCTGATTAAAATCGGTAGTTTTGCCGATATATCTATCGAGCTCGCTCCCAATATCATTTATCGTTATAATCTTTATACGGCTGCCGCTATTACAGCCCAAGCTGCGGAAGGTGTTAGCAGCGGTCAAGCTATGGATGCTGTTGAACAATTTGCTAAAGATTTTTTGCCTGACGGTTTTGCAATTGATTGGACCGCTCTTTCTCTTCAAGAAGCCGAAACTCGCGGTCTTGTCGGCGCTTTAATTGCTCTTGCCGTGATTTTTTGCTATTTATTCTTAGTGGCTCTTTACGAAAGCTGGATGTTGGCTTTTTCGGTTATGTTTTCAACGGTTTTTGCTGTTTTAGGTGCTTTTATCGGTTTACACTTATTTAGTTTACCGCTCAGTATTTACGCACAATTAGGCATTATTTTACTTATTGGTTTGGCAGCCAAAAATGCTATCCTTATTGTGGAATTTACTAAAGATTACCGCGAACAAGGAAACAGTATTCTTGAAGCTGCCGAAAAAGGGGCTGGTGAAAGATTTAGAGCCGTTTTAATGACTGCTTTAACTTTTATTTTGGGAGTTTTCCCGATGGTTATTGCAACCGGTCCCGGGGCAAGCTCGCAAATTTCAATAGGTGTTACAGTGTTCTTTGGTATGATTTTAGCTACTTTAGTCGGCATTATCTTTATTCCTTCACTTTTTGCTTTGTTTGAAACTATTAAAGAATTTTTTTCACGCCATAAACATCCGAAAAATTCTTCATCTTCGCTTGAGGAGAATAATCATGCGTAAGTCTATTTTATTCTTTTTCTTTCTTTTTCTCCAGGCTTGTCAGGTCGGAAATGATTTCTCTTCCGACTTTCCTTTGTCTGATGATGAAATTAAAAAAAATTTAGACCTATCCAACCATTCTGAGACCATTTCTCCTGATTGGTATAAAATTTTTAAAGACAATGTTTTAAATACACTGATTCAATCTGCTTTATCTGATAATTTGAATTTAAAACAGGCAATCCAAAGACTGCAACAATCCCGATATTCTTATTTAATCAATTCCACAACAACTCTTCCGCAAATTAACGCTTCCGGTGAATACGAGTTTGGCAAAGCTAGTGATAATCAAGATTATGCTTATGATATTAATGCTTTTAAAATTGGGCTAGACGCTTCTTGGGAACTTGATATTTGGGGAAAGGGTAAATATATTTCTGAGCAGTATTTTGAGATTATGCATAATGCACAATATACTCTTGATAATCTTAAAGTATCCATTACCGCTGAAATTGTTGCAAACTACGTCAATTTGCGCGAGGCTCAAGAAAAATTAAATATCACACAACAAAATTTGTCACTGCAAAAACAAATACTTAACACAGTCACTAACCAATATAAATCAGGAATTGCTGACGACTTAACTCTTAACCAAGCCGAATACACGGTTGAGATGACTAAGACATCTATTCCTAATTTAAAATATCAGATCGAAACTTATAAAAACGCTTTAGCTGTTCTTTTAGGTCGTACTCCAAATGATTTTCCTGTTAATCTTGATGATTGTAAGAAAAATTTGGTCGCTTCCGCTTTTTTATTTGATACAAAAAAATTAAATCAGTTACCTCTTAGTGTTATTCGCTCTCGCCCCGACATCTTGGCTGCCGAAACAACATTAAAACAACAAAATGCCGCTGTCAATGAGGCTATTACAAACTTATATCCCAGTATTTCTTTAACGGCAACATTTGGTTTTATTTCTTCTAGCGGACATTCTCTTTTTAATAAAAACAGTCAAATTTATGGATACACCCCAGGTTTTACTCTTCCTATATGGAATTGGAAGCAATTATCAAATAATGTCGAATTGCAAAAAAGTATCAACGAGGAATATATCTTAAATTATAACGAAGTTATACTCACTGCTTTGACAGAAATTAAAAATGCCATTTCCGGGGTTAAGCAAACATATGAGGCAAATCGTTCTTATAAATCATCCGTAACTAAAATGCGCAATATCTTAAAACTATCGCAAACTAAATATAATAATGGACTGATTTCTTTTACAGATGTTACAACAGCTGAGCAAAATTTACTAAATGCTCAACTGAACCTTATTGCAAATAATGCTGAAATTCTACAAAATATCACCGCTTTTTACAAAGCTGTCGGGGGCGGCTATAATTTTAATTAATTATGGATATGTACTATCTAACGGGGCATCTTGGTTGACACTTTGTGGTTTATAAACAAATAGATTTGTCGTTCCCGGAATATCGGTTGTTCTTTCAACATATCCTTTTCTTAGCATACACTTTTGATATTTTCTCGGACTGGCGTCCGTGTCATCTCTTACCGAATTTACCAATATCGGCATCGCTCCCGGATATGGAACAAAACTTGCCCAAATTCCATGCTCCTTATGCCATTTTACAACAATATCATAGCGTTGTTCTTCTGTGTAAAACCAGCTTTTAAAATTGGGAAAAAATTTCATTGCTTCGGCTTCTCTCATACATTCAGAGTGATCTCGTGCAAACTTTCCCCCTCCCGTATTATATCTATCCCAATGAAAAACTACTTGTCCTTCTGTCGTGGTACAAGAACTTAAAAGCATTATTGATAGAAATGTATACAGCTTCTTCATTATTAAAAATCCAAATTTGCATAATTACTTGATGGTGGTATACCTCGAATATTATCTTTTAGTATTTCCTTAAAACTTGGACGTGATTTTATCTTAGCGTACCATAATTTCGCATTTTTATATTCATTCCACGGAATATCTCCAAGGTAGTCGACGATTGATAAATGTGCTGCAACTGTTAAATCTGCCAAACTTATTTCTTTGCCTGCTAAATAGTTATTTCTGTCTGCTAAGTAATCTATATATTCCATGTGGAATTTTAGATTGTTTAGCCCCGCTTTTAGTATTTTTGAATTCGGGGCTTGCTTAAATTGAAAGCGTTTAATGATTTTTTCTGCGACAATGTATTTATACACTTCATTATAAAATTTTGTATCAAACCAATCCATAATCCGGCGAACTTCCGCTCTTAATATCAAATCTTCTGGTAATAATTTATATTGCGGATTACTTTCTTCCAAATATTCCGTTATCGCATAATTTCCCGACACAACCTTGCCGTCAAAAACAAGTATGGGTAAATCGCCTCCGGGATTAATCTCTAATATCTCTTGTGATAATTTCCAAGGCTCTTCTTCTTTTAAAACAAAAAGCATTTTTTTCTCAGCCATTATTAATCTGATTTTTCGTGACTGCGGTGATATGCTGTGATGAACTAAAAGAACCATTTTACCCTTTTCTCCTTTCGTGTGTATGTTATATTTCTATTTTTCCTTTTGCAAGTATTATTCCACTGTTCCTGTGTCTGCTGTTAAATTTGTTTTTTCGGTTGATGCGTTACCGTTTTCTGAAGCACTGTCTTCCGGCTGACTTACATTTATATATGTTGGAGGAACTATACCTTTGGTATTTTCTTTATACATTTCCAGCAATTCTGCCATGCCTTCTTCTTTGGCTTTTGCATATGATGCGCTTTTTAAATATTTTTTTAAATATGTTATTCTCGGATGATTTGCTACTTCCGGCGTTACTCTGAAGAACATCGGTATTTTCCAGATAGGCTTATTACTATATGCTACATAATTGTGTATCCCCAATTTATATAATTCAATTTGACTCGGATAATAGCTTGCAACCACATAATCTATTTCTCCCGTTAATAATTTTTTATATGCTGTCGGAAAATCTTTTACTTTTTCTATTCCCAAATTCTTAAAATCGTTTAATACAAAACTTGAAAAATAATCTTGCTCAATATATGCTCCTTTATAGTTTTTTAATTCTTCCTTAGCTTTTATACTTATTGTCTTTTGTGCTGAGGTTATAATATGTATATTGTTTTCAAAAAACGACGGATAAATGTATTGATTCTTTGAGTATGGTATGTTTTCATAGTATAATGCAAATAATCCTTGGATATTTTCATCATTTTTCTCAAAGCGTTCTATGCTTTGTGCATAATTTCTTATCGGATATTTTAAAACAACTACAATATGCTCTTTTTCAGCTAAATCGCTAAATATCTTTTCAAAAACAGAGCCTTGACGCGCAGATGACCAGGGAAAAATATTCGGATTTGCTAATAATTCTATATCGAAACGATCTTTCCAGTCATATCGGTGAGAAATGCTTGTGTATCGAGGTTCACTGTAACCATTTTCTTCCCAGCCAATCATTCTTATTATATTGTTCTTTATATTATTTTCGGCAGCTTCGATTTTTATGCAAAGCAGCATCAAAATTGCTAAGGATATACAGAATGTTTTTTTCATATTTCCCCCATTGTTAAAAAGAATCTTTGATTGTTTAAACTATAATGTTATTATGTTAAAAAATAATTTATCGGATTTGTTTTGTTTGGCTTAAATTTGTTTTATCTTTTTTAGAAGGTGATTGATTGACTGATAATTCTGATTTAATTTATCAAAATTTATTCTTAACGAATGCTATTTCTCGAAATATCTCTATTGTTATTTCCGGTGCGGAAAGAATCGGTTCTTCTTGGTGTGCTCTTTGTTTGGCTCACGCTCTTAATCTTGAGAAAAAAAGAGTTTTGTTAGTTGATGGAAATGGTAAATTTTCAAATATTACTTCTTACCTTATTTTGCAAGAAACGAAAATTATTGAAGAGTATATCTTGGGAAAGAAAACTCTTAATCAACTTACTATTCCTTATAAAAATAAAAATTTTCATATTCTTACAGCTCAACAAGGTAATAACTATCTTTCCGAATTACCTTTAGGGCGTGTTCAAATTTTTGCTGAAGATTTACAAATCCTTTCCGAAAATTATGACTGCACTATTATTGATATCGGAACTGAATTGGATAGTAAAAATTTGAGCCTTTGTCAAATTGCTGATAATATCTTAATTATGTCTTCTGAAAATAATGCTGATTTAATTAAAACCTTTGATCTGATTAAATTTCTTAACGGCACAAATATCGATGCTAATTATAATTTAATAATTAATAGAGTAAACTCTTTTGAAGATGGTTATAAAAGCTATGAAAAACTTAGTAAGGCTTCTGACAGAATAGCTTTAAAATGTCCGGAATTATTGGGAAGTATTCGTATTGATACCAGAATCCGTGATGCTATCCGAAATAAAGAATTATTATTAACTCGCTATCCGACATCCGAAGCTGCTTTGGATATTTGTCATATCGCTAAGAAATTGTATCAGGGGATTTTATATGAATAAAAAAAGTAAATATGATAGTTTGGGATATTATCAAATATTGGATGTTTCTTTTTCTTCTTCTGATGATGAAATTAGGCAGAAGTATCGTGATTTGGCTAAATTTTGGCACCCAGATCATAATACTGATCCGAAGTCCGTTGATATGTTTCAGAAAATTTCTGTCGCTTATGATGTTCTAAAAGATCCTAAGCTAAAATTGAAATATACACTGCTTTCTATAATTTATAATTCTCAAAATTTTCCCGATATTAATGCTCTTTGTACTTTGAAAAATATGCATGGTCAAGAAGACCTAAATTTACGAGCCCTACATCTTATTGAAATTACCGGCAAAATTCTCACTCACTCGAAAATTGATAAGATTTATTACTGTAATCCTTATGAGGCTAATAATGTGGTTAAACAAATTACAAAACATAATTGGCTTTATGGCTTTTGGGGAATTAGTGCCTTTTTCTTAAATTTTATGGCTCTGTTTCATAATTTTTTTGCGCTTAATAATAAAAAAGAAAATCTTTTTCTTTGTATTCATAATGCTCTCGCTTTTGAAAGTGACGGTAAATATCAGGAGGCGTTAACTTTTGCCTTGCAAGCTAGGGATTTTGCCAATAATGAAGATCTTTCTTTTATCAATCTTTATATTCAACAACTAAGCAATTATTCTCCTTTACACATCAAAAAATGGAATTTTGCTAAACTTAAAAGAATTCAGTTACTTTATCCTTGCTTATTAATATTACTTATTTCGCTTGTTTGTGGTGGATTATACTTGAAAAAATATGAAGATATTCAAAAAAATTCTGTTAGTGTAAAAGAAATTGTTGTCTTTAAAGACGGACGCAAAGCCTTTAGTGATGTTGCTGTTGCCAGAATTTTTGATATTCCTGTTAATGTTCATGACACACAAAAACTCTATCATGTTATACAGACAACTAATGCTATGCACGGCGCAGATATTAGTTTTGATGTCTATGGAACTATTGAGCAAGGAACTACTGTTAGACTTACCGGGTATTCTTCTGATAAAAAGTGGTCTCGGGTTATGTTCGATAACGGCGAAATGGCTTTTATCGAATCTGATAAATTGCAGCAGGGAATCGGAAAAGAAATTCCTCTATGGAGTAAAATTTATAAAGAATAAAAAAATAACAAAGGATTAAACTATGGCTTTGAAATTTGAAATCTTAAAAAAATATAATAAATCACGATTGGGCAAACTTTATACAAAACATGGTATTGTCAACACCCCGGCTTTTATGCCTGTTGGTACTTGCGGAACTGTTAAAGCAATGCTGCCCGAATCCGTTGAATCGACAGGGGCTGAAATTATTTTAGGCAATACTTATCATTTAATGCTTCGTCCTGGGGCTGATTTGGTCGAAAAATTGGGTGGGTTACATCAGTTTATGAATTGGCACCGTCCTATTTTGACAGATTCCGGCGGTTTTCAGGTCATGAGCTTAAAGGGGTTACGGAAATTGACCGAAGAAGGTGTCACCTTTAAATCCCATATCGATGGTAAACAATTCTTCTTAACACCGGAAGAATCCATCTCTATTCAACATAAACTTGATTCAAATATTACAATGAGTCTTGATGAGTGTACGCCTTTTCCGGCTACTTATCAGGATGCTAAAAAATCTATGCAACGTTCTATGCGTTGGGCGCAAAGAAGCCGTGATGCTTTTCAAGATAGAGATGGGTATGGTATTTTTGGTATTCAACAGGGCAGCATTTTTCATGATTTGCGGCAAGAATCCGCTGAAAAATTAAAATCTATTGGCTTTGATGGTTACGCTATCGGTGGTTTGGCCGTTGGTGAGGGACAAGATAAAATGTTTGAAGTCCTTGATTATGCTCCGGAAATGTTACCCGATGATAAGCCTCGGTATTTGATGGGGGTGGGTAAACCTGATGATATTGTTGGGGCTGTTCTTCGTGGGGTTGATATGTTTGACTGCGTTATGCCTACACGCTCGGGACGTACTGCACAAGCCTTTACGGAATATGGTCCTATCAACATTCGTAATGCTCGGCATCGGGAGGATCCAAGACCGCTTGAGGCTAATTGCGATTGTCCTTTATGTCGAAATTACTCTCGCGCTTATATCCATCATTTGCAAAAATGTAATGAAATTTTAGCCGTTATGCTTTTAAGCTGGCATAATATCAGATATTATGAACGTCTTATGCAAGGAATCCGTAAAGCCTTAGCTGAAGATAATTTTGAGGAATTTACTAAGGAATTTTACAGAAAGCAGAGTTTGGGGGATATTGAAGAATTAGCCTAGTTATTAAATTGATTCGGGAGTGTGTATTATGGTTGCAAAAAAAAATAGTCATAAAAATGATGATTTGCTTTCGGCTTTTTTAAAAGAAAATAAAAAAGACGGTATCAGAGTTTTTGTTGCCGGCGGTTCTCGAGGAGGACATAATCCTGTTTATGTCAAAGAAGCCTATACTCTCGGTAAAAAAATTGTTGAAATGGGGTTTAAACTTGATTTCGGCTTATCTAATGCCGGTATTATGGGGGCTGTGGCTAAAGGTGTTATGGATGCATGGAATGAAAAACAACATTCTTCAAATCCAGATTTTCCAATTCAGGGAATTACTACCGAAGAATATTATAAACTTTATGACTCTGACGATACTATGCTCAAACATATTAACGTTATTTTTGCAAAAACATTGGAGGAGAGAAAGCGCCGCTTGTTAAACGCCGATTTTGTTGTGTTTGCGCCGGGGGGAGTCGGAACTTTGGATGAGTTGGCTTACGATTGCGTGGCTATGCAAGATGGTCTTTTGCAAAAAAAGCCTTTTATCCTTTATAATATTAGTGGCTTTTTTCATCATTTGCTCGAATTCTTAAAAGCTATTTCAAATAAGGGATTTTCCGATCCTGTCCCCTTTGTTGTGGTGGATAATGATTTTGAGCTCGAAGTTGCTTTTAGCTTGCTGAAAAATCGTTACTATAAGTGTGAAGATACTAATGGGGTTTATGATAATACTCGCCAATTAGTTTATGAGCTTCCTTATTTTATTCAGCAACGTCTTAAAACCGGTAGAGATGTTGTTGATATTATTCGCGAAGTTTGCAGTATTCGTGGATTAGGTAATGATGAGGAAAAAAATGCTCTTGATAATGATATTGAAACAGCTTATCTGGAAAAAGAGATTGAACGTATGTATGATCGTTTGGCTAAAACTGGGCGGGACACTTCCGTTGTTAGCTATAAACTCTCTCGCCTTAAAAGAAGACAGGGGAAATTATAAATTCAATATACTCATTACAACTTTTGCTAAATAGCCCTTCTTAAAAAAGTTCTAAATTTTTATCCTTATTTACTAAAACTTGTGCGGCGGCGCGTGCTTCTTTGGTTATTTTTTCGCCGGCAAGCATACGCGCGATTTCTTCTATTTTCCCTGTAGAGTCTAGTTTCTTTAGACTTGTTGTTGTTTGGTTTTCTACCGTATTTTTCTCTACTTTGAAATGCTCATTACTGAATGCTGCTACTTGCGGAGAGTGGGTTACGACCATTACTTGCACCTTTTCTCCTAATCGAGCTAAGCGTTCTCCCACCGCTTCTGCTGTTGCGCCTCCAATACCGGTATCTATTTCATCAAAAATAAGCGTTTCTTGACTTGAGTTTTGCGCTAAATTTACTTTTAGTGCCAGCATAAAACGTGATAACTCTCCTCCCGATGCTATTTTATTTAATGCTCCCATTGGCGTATTAGGATTGGTTGAAACTTCAAAACATACTGTGTCCCAGCCTTTTTCTGACCATTCGCGTTCATCTTTAGGCGATACTTTTGTTCGAAAAACGGCTTTCTCCATTTTTAACGGAGGTAGCTCTTTCATTATATTTTCATCTAATTTCCGAGCTGTTTGCTGCCTTTTTTCACTTAATCTTCCTGCTGATTCAATGTATTTTTCTCGCAATAACTTTACTTCGGCTTTTAATTCTTGCAGACTTTCTTCTCCATTTTGTAAACTATAAAGTGCTTCTGATAATTCTTCCAGTTTCTCCGGTAGCATATCTATTTCTGTTTGGTGCTTTTTGGCAACACTCCGTAGTGCATACAGCCTTGTTTCTATATCATCAATTTCACTTTGATTTAAACTTATATCCGCTGAATTAGCTTCTATGCATTCGACCGCATCGTTTAAGCTATATAGCGCGGTTTCAATATTTTGTTCAATATCTGTATATTTACCATTTACTATTTCATTCGCTCGGGATATAGCATTCTGCGCTTTGGATATTTGCTCTATTACGGAATTCCCTCCATTAAGATATGAATATGCGGCATTTAGTTTTTCAATTATTTTTTCCGCATTCATTAATTCACTCCGACGATTGCGCAAATTTTCTTCTTCTCCTTTTTGAGGGGACAGTTTTTCCAGTTCTTGAACCCAATGTCTTAGATTTTCTTCATCTTCTTTAGCTTTATTTAAAGCTATCTCTTTTTCCTTTAATGTCTTTGCCGTTGCTTTATAGATTGTAAAGGCTTTTTGTACGGCAACAATTTCTTTTTCATACCTTCCGTAACTATCAAGTATATCGCAATGTGTTGCCGGATTTAGCAAGCCTTGATTGTCATGCTGACCATGTATTTCTATCAAATTTTGGCTTATTTCTTTTAACAACTTTAGTGTTATAATTTGATCATTGAAAAGTATTTTTCCTTTTCCTCCTGCCGTAATTATCCTTTTGATTATTATGTCACCATCTATTTCTAAATCATATTCTTTAGCTATTTCGTATATCTTATTGTGCGGCTGTACTTCAAAAACCCCCGTTACGGACAATTTATCTGCGCCGGTACGCACGAGCGTTGTTTCGGAACGGTTGCCCAACAGTAATCCCAACGAATCCAGAAGTATTGACTTTCCGGCTCCGGTTTCCCCACTCAAAACCGTTAGACCTTCTTTGAAATCTATATCTAAACTGTCTATTAATACAACATTTCTTATGGATAAGGTTTTGAGCATTGTTAATTATTAGTCCTTAGATATTAATTCTGACGCCATTTTTGACCATTTGCTATCAGGATAGTTACGGCGTAAAATTGCTTCTTTTTTTGTTGCTTCATCATCTAATCCCAGCAATGTGTATATTTCTACTTCTCGATACAGAGCCTCTTCTATCTGGCTGGTTGTTTGATAAACATCTGTTACTGTTGAAAAACGATTAAGGGCGGAGATATATTCTTTATTTTCTAAATAATAGCGTCCGACACTCATCTCATGTCCTGCCAGATGGTCCTCAATTAATGCCATTTTAGCTTTCGCATCTTCTGCATATTCGCTGTCGGGATACATTACAATTACTTGGGAAAAGGTTTCATAGGCTTCTTTGGTCGCTGATTGCTCTTTTTCTGACGGCGCAATTTGATCATAATAGCATACCCCTTTTAAATAAAATGCGTAGGCAATATCTTTATTGCCCGGATGTAATCTAATAAAGCGATCTAATGCCGCTATCGCGTCATCATATTTTTCATCTTTGTAGTATGCGTATGCACTCATTAATTTTGACTTTGTTGCCCATTTTGAATAAGGATGCTCCATTTCAACCTTATCAAATGTTTCGGCTGCTTTTTGGTATGATGTTTTATTTAAATAATCATAGGCTTCGTTATATAAAGTTTCTGCACTTTTATCTTCATCTTTTATCGGTTCTTCCGTTGTTGCGCATCCGCACATCAGCATTAGTCCCATTATAGGTAAAATATACAGAATCTTTTTCATTTCGCCCTCTCTTATATGATTTCATAATTATCTCTTGATGCAAACAATTGCTTCAATATTTCGTTATTATGATAGTGTCCGCTTTTATTGGCAACAACTTTTGCTAATATATAGTATCCAGATGTATATAAATCACCGATTGTATCCATAACTTTGTGATTTACACACTCATTCGGTATACGAAATCCTCCGGGATTTAGTATCTTTTCCCCATCAAGCACAACGGCGTTCTCCAAAGAACCACCTCTGATTAACCCTATAGACTGCAAATAATCAACTTGATATTTCTCACAGAATGTTCGACATGGCGCAATCTGCTCTGCAAAAATATCCGGTGTTATGTCTTTATCAAAATTTTGATGACCCACTATTTTGGAGGGAAATTCAATGTCAAAACTAATATGTAATTTATCTGAGGGCTGTAGGGTTACACTTCCTCCTTTTTCATCGGCAAAAGTAATTGTTTTTTTTATTTTTAGAAATTTGCGCGAAACTGCTTGCTCTCTCAATTCTTCTTTTTGCAGAATTTTTAAGAATTCTTGTCCGCTTCCGTCCAGAATCGGTATCTCTGGATTGTTAATCTTTACCAAAGCGTTGTCTATTCCTAAAATATAAAAAATAGACATTATGTGTTCTATGGTGCTGACAATATTCTGCTTATTTGTGCCAAGACATGTACAATTACGCGTATCTATAACTTTATTATATAGGGCCGGTATTTCTTCTGCAGATGCTATATCCGTTCTCTTAAAACGAATCCCATAATTCTCAGGTGCCGGCTCTATTGTTATTATTGAAGAACATCCAGAGTGTAATCCTATTCCCCTTATTTCTACGCTGTTTTTTAATGTCTGTTGTTTGGTCATTATTTTCTCCTTTTAAATTTTTTAGGTGGTCTGTAAGCCGAGTTCTGTTCTTATCATTTGCTTTACTTCACAGTAAAGATTCTAAGTGATAGCTATTCATCTAGACCAAATGTCACCATTTGGTTCAAGCGACCTACCTCTGGAGCAGAGTGGAAACACTCCTTTTAGCAGTTTTACTGCTCTCCTAATTTGGTCTTGCGTCAGGCAGGGTTTACCTTGCCAAAGGATATTACTATCTTTGCGGTGAGCTCTTACCTCGCCTTTTCAACCTTACCAAAACTTGTTTGGCGGTAATTTTCTGTGGCACTTTCCCTTAGATTTCTCTAGCCGGACGTTATCCGGTGCCTTGTTCCCATGACGCTCGGACTTTCCTCACTAAGTTTTCTTAGCGCAGCTATCCGACCACCGTATTTATGGCTTACCACACTTTATTATAAAATCAATATCTTTAACCATCTTTCTTATGAATTTAAAAAAAAATTTACCTTTTGTTAATTTTTTACTTGTTTTGTTTAAATTTTGTGTTATTTTGTCCACGAATCGATTTAGGACTATTTTATCGGAGTTTTCTTTTATGATAAAAATTAATAATAATATTTTATGTTTACTTACGGCAATGGCCATTTCTTTTGTAGCACTTCCTGCATTTGCAGAATGTGACGGTTTCTATATAGCCGGACGTGCAGGTTACGCCAAATATGAAATAGAAGACGAAAGAAGTGGTGTTAGTCAAAATATTTCTGACTATGTTGTCGATAAAAAGAGATTTATCGCCAGTGGAGCTCTCGGTTACAGATACGAACATTTTAGAGCCGAACTGGAATATGTTTGGAGAGATAAAAATAGTGGATTATTATCTGATATCGCTGATGTAAAATTTAAATCTCGCTCTTATATGTTTGTTGTCTACTATGATTTCTTCCCATATTCTTGGTTTACTCCTTTTATTAATGCAGGTATCGGTTGGTCTGATCATAGACTGGTTATTAATAATCTCTATATGCAAAAATATGACAAAATTGATGCATCTAACTTCACCTGGTCTTTAGGTGCCGGTATTTCCGCCAAAATTACTAACAGATGGAATCTTGATATCGGTTATCGCTATTATGATATGGGAGATTTAGATGCTTACAATGGTGATACAAATGTTACCGACCAAGAAGTTTATGTTGGTTTGAGATACGTTTTGTAGTATTAATAAGCAAATAAACTTAAATATTTCTTGAATTATGTATCCCTTAGATTTACTCTTTGGGATACATAGTTTTATATAAAAGGAGCCGTTTATGAGTAACAAACTATTTGGAACCGATGGCGTCAGAGGTGTGGCAAATACTTATCCAATGACTGCAGAATTTGCTTTTAAATTAGCTAAGATTTTAAGCTCTGTTGTTTGTCTGACGCATAAAAAAGTTGCTATCGGTAAAGATACACGTCTTTCCGGTGATATGATTGAGGCCGCTTTGTGTGCCGGTTTTACATCCTGCGGTATTTCTGTTATCTCTCTTGGTGTGGTTCCTACTCCTCTGGTTACTCTAAAAACCCCTTCTCTCGGTATTGATATGGCCTTAATGATAACGGCTTCTCATAATCCCTATTCCGATAATGGTATTAAACTTATAAACGCCGACGGCGATAAATTTCCTGATGATTTTTATAAAAAAATTGAGCAACTCATAGAAGAAAATAATTTTTTAATATCTCAAACATCTTCTATCGGTACAATTTCTGTAAACACTGATATTGTTGAGCAATATATTGAGGATATGCGTAATATCGCACCAAATTATAAAGCCTTACAAGGATTGCGTGTTGTTTTAGATTGCGCTAACGGCGCTTATTCTTATATATTACCTCAAACATTTAAAGATTTGGGTGCCGGTGTTATTGCTATTAACAACCAACCTAACGGTATTAATATTAATGAAAAATGCGGTTCTCAACATACTGAGCAATTGGCTCAAACCGTTATTGACACGCATGCTCATTTTGGTGTTGCCGTTGATGGTGACGGAGATAGAATTATTCTTGTTGATGATAAAGGAAATGTTGTTGATGGCGATCAGTTGCTTTGTTTTCTTGCTCTATATTTAAGAAAACACAACGCTCTTTCCAATAATACCGTTATCAGTACTGAATGGTCTAACTTAGGTCTGGGACAATATTTAACCTCTCAAGGTTTCCTTTATTTTAAAAGTAAGGTGGGAGAACGTTACGTTATCGATTTAATGAGAGAGAAATCAGCCGTTCTCGGCGGAGAAGTTGTCGGACATATCGTTTTATCTCACTATGCAAAAACCGGTGATGCATTAGCTACCGCCATAATTATTGCTTTGGCCTATTTAGAGGATAAAAAGATGCTTAGCGAAATTTTTCCGATATTTACTCCTTTTCCTTGCATTATTGAAAATATTCGTTTTTCTAATGCGCAGTATATGGCTGACAGCGTTGAACATGATGATGTTAAACAAGCCCTGTTTGACGGAAAAAAACAGTTGGGAGAGATTAGCACTTTAATTGCCAGAAAATCCGGAACTGAACCGGTTATTAAATTACGCGTTGAGGGACAAAATGCAGAAACTGTTTCTCAAGTGGCTCTCCAGTTAAAACAGCTTATTCTGCAATATCAAAAATAGCCTTAAAAAGCTCTCAAACGAGAGCTTTTTGTTTTCTGACTACTCTGTTATGTTATTTAAACTATGCAGAGTTTCTCGTATTCTTTTATCTTTAATTAAAAGATTTTGAGCCTTATTCAAACCGTTTTCTATTTTATTTTTAACCTGCTTTACATTTAACTCTTCTTGATCATCTTTTTGTGTTAAAGCCTGTTTCCACAGAAATACGGCTTCATTTTTTCTTCCTCCATACCAATAAGCATCTCCTAAATGATCACTTATTATCGCATTTTGAGGATTCAACTCTGAGGCTTTTTCCAGATAAACAATTGCATTTTGATAATCTCCCGTCTTAAAATATACCCACCCCAGACTATCCATTATGATGCTATCGTTGGGGTCTTTTTCATACGCTTCCAAAATCATGGCGGCGGCATTGTCCGTGTTCATATCATATTTTAACCAACTATATCCTAAATAATTTAAGACTTGCGGATGCCGATTACTTAATTTTAACGCTTTTTGTAAACTCTCTTCCGCCTTACCCCATTCGTTATTCTTATCATACGATACAGCTAATGCATAGTATACCGGCCAATATTTTTCACTTTCATAAAAAATAGATTGTAGTGCTTCATTGTAATATTTTATTGCTTCTGCTTGATTATCGCTGATACGCAATATATCACCCAAATTAAACAATATTTGAAAATCGTTCGGATTATTTCTCAACAATTTCTTTAAAACAGTTGTTGCTTCTTTGTATTGTTTTTCAGCCGCTAAGTTGTTTGCTTTGCGCAATTGAGCCGGATAATACATTTCTGAGCCTTTTTCTATCGCATCATAATATTTATTGGCTTCTTTCAATAACTGCCGTTCCTCAAAAATATCCGCCATTGCAATTTTAGCTATATCATTGTCCGGATTAAAGTATTCCGATATTGCCATGTAGATTTGTGCATAATCATACCCTATCGGAATCGATTTGAACAATAATGCTATCTCTAAAAATACTTCTCCCGCGCCTTTATTTGCCGTATCAATCAATTTAGGTGTTTTGGTATTGCCGGCCTCTACTTTCCGCTTTAAACATGATAACATTTCTTTCAGGCTCGCGGCTCCATAATATTTGTTTATTAAATTTATTGCCTTTTCCTTTTTATCTGTTCTTACATAAAAGTTAGATATAATTTGTAAGGCTCGGAAAGACATATCGCTAGCTTTATCGTTTATTATAAAATCATAGTATTTTTCTGCTTCTGCATCTTTATCAAAATATTCCGCAATCAGACCTTGATGCAAACTATATACGGTTTGCATATCTTCTTCTTTTGAGATTTTATCTAACTCTTTTACGGCTTCTTTATAATTATTTTCTCCAACGTATCCCCAAGCGTTGAATAACGGAGTAATTAGTTTTTTATATGTCTTTTCTTGTATGTTGTTAATTTCCGCTCGTGCAAATTTGTAATTTCCGTGCTTAAAGGCTTTTACAGAATTGATAATATCTATAAAATTATTTTTATCGCCATTTTGACGAGCAATATTGGCATACTTGGCAGCTTCTTCTATTTTACCCTGTGAAGCTAAAATTATATAGGTCTTTCCTAAAATGTCTTTATTTACCATTCCCTTTTCCATGGTCTTTATATAGTAATTTGCCGCATTATCATAATCTTGACGAATATGCGCTACTCGACCTGCTAAATAATTCCCATATGCTGTTTCTCGCTTTTGCAAATAAACTATTTCTTGCGGGTATTCCTGCTTGCTTATAAAATTTCCGGTGCAGGAATTAAATAATCCTATTCCGCTCAAAAGGGTGATAATGTAACTCGCTTTTAACATCTCTTTTATTTTTCCTGTTGATTGCTTTGTTATTCTATCATTTTACTCTTAACTTTAAACTAAATTTATTATATTTGTGTAAATAATTGCTTTATATTGCAATAAAAAGTGTCTTATTATATAGTCTTGATACAATGGATACACAAATTAATATAAAAGAAACACTCGATTGGTATATTTGGGCGGGAGTTGTTGAAACTTGCGCAGATGAAGTTTGCTTAAATAATTCTTCAGAGAATTCACTATTTTCTTTATCTGTACCGAAACAACCTTTACCTGTTACACCTGTTCTCGAAAAAAATCATATCTCACCATCGCCTGTAAAAATTAGTTCACAAATTGCCGCTTTTGATAATGTTGCAAAAAATGCCCGTGAATTGTGTGCTAAGGCATCATCTTTAACAGAATTAAGAGAACTAGTTCAGCAATTTGATGGTTGTAACTTAAAGAAAACCGCAGCCTCTACCGTCTTTGGCGACGGTTCTCCGCAGGCTCGTGTTGTTCTTATCGGTGAAGCTCCAGGGGCTGATGAAGATAGAATCGGCTCACCTTTTGTTGGGAAATGCGGCAAACTTCTTGATAAAATGCTTGCGGCTATAAATATTAGTCGAGCAGATTGCTATATCACCAATGTTTTACCTTGGCGTCCACCGGGAAACAGAACCCCAACAGATGAAGAAATTGCTATATGCTTACCTTTCTTAAAGCGTCAAATCGAATTGATAAAACCCGATTTTTTACTCCTCTTGGGGGGAATTGCTCTTAAGAGTTTGTTGGATGTTCCTGATTCTATTTCCAGAACACGAGGGAAATGGTTGGATTATGTTATTGATGAGCAAAAAAGTGCGCAGGTTTTAGCTACTTATCATCCATCTTATCTCTTGCGTTCTCCTTCCCAGAAGGCAAAGGTTTGGAGCGATTTACTTCGTTTACAAAAGAAAATGAATTGCGAAGAATAAATTTGTACTCCATGCGTTTTTTGTGTATTTTTGTTTTAATTAATAAAAATTAAATATTCTTTTGTTTATGATATGAGCAATAAGTAAGTATTTATGAGGTTTGATATGAAAAAATCAATGAAGTTTTTAGCCTTGTTTCTTTTAGGTGTTGCTTTTGCGTTGTCTTCTCAGGCTTTTGCCGCTGACGACGCCGCGAAAACAAAAAATGCTATGGCTAAAAAAAGTGCTGAACCGACAACTCGTCCCGATGCGGTTATTTTTAAAATTCATGATATTGATCCTGTTTTAGAGGAAGGGGTTGTTAAAGGATGTAATTATATGATTACATTATACAATAGAACCTCTATAAACTTTAGAACTTTTACCATTAATCTTTCTTGGAATGACGAGGTTGATGAACGTTTTAAATTTGATCGCTATGTCGAAACACTTTTAGGTGTTGAAGAAGCTGATAAACAACGTTCTTTATTTTCTAAAGTTGATCCGATTAAGCCAGTGCAAACCTCAGTGACTGTTAATGCTTTTGGTGCTGATAAGCAAATTTCTTTGCGCTCTTATATGGATAATGAAAAATGCTACTTAATGCTGTCCAATGCACAATTTAGCGTTACCCCTTGTGATATCGCACGCACAATGGATACCGTCGGAAGTTTTGGCGTTAGTACGGAGCAAAGCAGTTGTACAGAACTTTTCCAATTTGTCAGCCCTAAGAATCCTGAATATTTCGGCGAATTTAAACGGATTTCGGCAACCGAAGAAGCTGCCGAAAGCGAATCTGCAGAAAGCCGCGAGTTGTCTGATATTGATATGATTATCGGAAAAATTGTTGAAAATATGGGAACTTCCGATAAAACTTTGACGAATATTTACTGATTCTTTAGCCGAATTAATTTAATTCGGCTTTTGTTTTTTCAAGGAGAAGAGCTTTATGGGAAAACTCTGTCATTGTTGCTTGTTGATATTCTTTACTATATGTGTTCCGTTCTCGTCTATTGCACAAATTCTTGATGAAGTACCCGTTCAAGAAACAGCTCCCTTTGTTGTCAATAGTGATACGTCTTCAAACGTTGATGATAGCGAAGAACTCTTTAATGAAATGTTTAGCGATCACGATATTACCGAACGCGAACCTGATAGAATCGAAAATTTAGACAGCGCTGCGGAAAGTGCTGCAAAAAAGATACAAGAAACCGATGCTATCAATAAAATTCAACAAAAACGTCCGCCTCTTGAACCTATTAAAGGTGATTTAAAAATAGGGGTTGTTCCGGGAAGTTTTAGGGTTTTTCAAACTTTTTCCGGTAAAACACAATGTACGTTTGACGTTATGTTAAAGTCTGAACTTAATCGTAATATAAAGACCTTGGGAATGCGTTTAATTTATCCGCATAGGGCTTTTGCTTTTGTCTTCAGAAATGTCGACGCTTACGCCTCTCAGGTGCATACTATTACAACATCAGGAAATATTTGCTACACATTTGGCGGTGTACCGGATATGGAAGTCAACCTGTGTCGTATAGTTAATACAATTAATTCGGAATGCGCTAAGCGATTGAAATGGGATAACAATTTGGAAACCCCAACAGCTCAACAATAACCTTTATACTATATTTTCTATAATTTTTACTTAAAGGGGCGATTTTCGCTCCTTTTTTGTTCTAAAAATCTTGAAAAACGCCGCAAAATATGGTACAATTTTGTCTAGAAACATTATAATTATTATATATATATGAAAGAGTCAATTTTTTCGTTCATTTGGGCTGGCATTTGCGCCCTCTTGAGCGTTTGGCTGATACTATATGTTGATGCCAAGTTAAATTTTTCTGACGATTATTTCTTTCCGACTATTGTGGATACCATCCACGGTTGGGGATTATCGGTCAGAAAGGTGTTATTTTTTTCTTTGTATCTCTTGTACTGGTTGACAGGAATACATAAGCTGTTCGGTAATGGATTATTGTCCCTTATCGGATGGGTAACACTTTTAGTAATTATTTGTGTACTGATTGTTGCCGGCTATTGGTTCGTTACTTGGCTGGTGACATTTATCTAAAAGAGAGAGTTGTTTTTTGGAGTTAATCCTTAAAAACAACTCTTTTTTGTTTGATTAGTTAAATTTTTACAATTATATGTTAAGGCTAATTTGAATAATTGAAAACTGTCAAGATAACGAGGATTAAAATGGATACACAGGTTGCTACCGAGGTTGTTAATCAACTCTCTATGTGGGATATGGTTTGGTCTTCCGACTTAATTACCAAGGCGGTTATGATTGGATTGATTGCTGCTTCGGTTTGGTCGTGGGCTATTATTTTTGAAAAAATCAATACATTACGACAAGTTAAGCGCTTGTCTAAACATTTTGAAGAACGCTTTTGGTCCGGTGGCTCTTTGGATAAGCTCTACGACTCTATCGGGAATCCGCAAGACCCGATGTCGGCTATGTTCGTTGCCGCAATGAAAGAGTGGCGCAGAACGAATATCATGAAGTCTAAAACAGACAGAGGCTTGCGCGGCGTTTCTCTTCAACAGCGAATCGAAAAAGCTATGATGGTTTCTATGGATAAAGAATTAGATGATTTGGATAACCATTTGGGATTTTTGGCTTCTACCGGTTCGGTTGCTCCATTAGTTGGTTTGTTTGGAACGGTTTGGGGGATTATCTCTTGCTTTAACGCCATTGCTGTTACCCAAAGTAACTCTTTGACTTCTATCGCTCCGGGTATCGCTGAAGCTCTGTTTACCACCGCTTTTGGTTTGATTGCGGCTATTCCTGCTTATATCGCATATAATATGATTACTTCCGATATCGATAGATATGCTAAAAAACTTGAGAATTTCTTGGCGGAATTTTCAAGTATCCTATCTCGCGAAATTGACGACACCACTATTAAAGCCGAAATGGCCGGAGAATAAATCATGGCAATTATTAACGGAAGAATCCAAAAACGCGTTAGCCGTCGTAATGCTGATATCAATATGACGAACCTTATGGACGTTATGATGGTGCTTTTAGTGGTGTTTATGGTGGCTGCCCCTTTGATGACTTCGGGTATTCCTCTTGATTTACCTAAAGTCGGCGGCGGGACTCTTAATGGTAAAGACACTTCTATCAATATCAGTGTTGATAAAGACGGTTTTTATTATATCGGACAAAGCAAAATTGAACCGGACACTATTATTGATAAAATTATGGCCATTAAAGGCGAAAATAAAGATGTTACTATCACTATTTCCGGTGATGCGGCTTCTTCTTACGGTAGTGTTATCGGTTTGATGGCTATGCTCAAAGATGCCGGTTTTAGTAAAGTAGGCTTAAAAACCGAAGCGCGTCGGGATAAAAAATAGAAAGCTGTTTCGTTATGAAAAAAAGTTACGTTTATAAATCGGTTGCTCTACACATTGCAGTTGTTCTGCTTTGTGTTTTTGACATACCTTTTTTGACACATAAACGTACTTTTGATGAACAACCGCCGATTATTGTTGATTTGGAAAATATTAAAATTACAGATACGACAAATATCCCTGAAAAGGCAGTTAAAGGTACGGAACGAAAACCCGCAACTCGTAAAGAAAAGCCTGTTGAGGAAAACTTTACGCAGAAAAAAAATGAACCTAAAGTTGAGCCTAAACCTGTTGAGCCTAAGCCTGAGCCTGAAATTAAAGCTCCGGAAATCAAGTCCCCGTCTTTAATTGAAGAAGCTCCTAAAGAGGAAATAAAACAGGAAGAACCTAGGAAGGAATCTAAAGAGCCACTTAAAGAAAAGAAAAAACCGGCTCCCATTCCTCAGAGAAAACCGCAAATAAAACCTAAACCAAAGCCAGCACAGCCTAAAAAAGCTAATAACACTAACGACAGCAACACGCCGGCTTCTTCGGCAAAAAACAAGAAACCGACCGTGCGTAGTTCGAATCCTTTGCAGAGTTTAATGAACTCCGTTGATGATTTGCAGAAACAAATCGGTGAAGAAGATGCACCGGCACAAATTCCCGAAGACGAGCCGGTTAATAATCTCGGTATTGAGGGAGGAAACAGCAAAGGTTCTTATTTTAGCGAGTTATCTGTTTCCGGTATTGATTTTGTAAAATCTAAAATTCAAGAATCTTGGAAAACGATTGCCGGAGGAAAAGATGACCGTAACATTGAGGTTGTTATCAATGTTAAATTAACTAAAGAAGGACTTATTCAATCTGTTGATATTGAAGATATGTCAAGATATCGTTCTGATACATATTTTCAGGCTTTGGCAGACAGTGCTGAGCGTGCAATTTACATCGCGCAAGAAGTTCATGGCGTGTTTAAAGTTTTATCCGCACAAAATGGTTCAAGCTATAATGATTGGAAAGAAATACGCTTTACGTTTACCCCTCTGGGTTTAACAAAATAATTGCTCTGATTTTTAAATGTTCAGGCGATAGCCATTGTTTTCCGTTAAAATTAGCTGACTTCCACCTTCTTGCTCAACTTTTTGGCGTAGACGATATATATGCGTTTCAATGGTATGGGTTGTTACATCTGCGCAGTATCCCCAAACATTTTCGAGTAAATCATCTTTATTCACACATTGTGGCGCGTTTTGATATAAATATTTCAAAATTATTACTTCTTTTTCCGTCAGCTTTATAATTTTTCCATCAGTCTGAATTTCTATTTCTTTTTTGGCTGGATAAAGATGGTATTCCTTAAAACTTATACATTCCTTACGCCGAATTTTAGGCAAAAGCGTTCCCTCATAAAAACTATGCAAAAATTTTTCTAAACGAAACGGCTTTTTTATAACCATATCCGAACTGTCAAAAACATCCATATGTGATGAAAAAAGAATAATCGGAGTTTCTTTGTTTTGCTCTCTGATGGAATTTATTATTTCCTTATCTTCATCCACCAGTATTATTTCTGCTTCTTTATCCTCTATTTCGGTTATTTCTATTTCCGGCTCCACCAGTTTTATTTGCCCGCTCAAATCTTCCTGAAACGCTTTGTTTTTTGAATAAATGCTTATTTTTTTCATATCGCTATCTCCAAACCCAAAATAAAGGCATACCCTTTGCTGTTGTTTTTTATCTCTTTATCCGAGCCCTCTGCTTTTAAGTGTGCTGCTGTTAATGATAGGGTGATGTATTTGTTGTATTGATAGCTGTTTGAAAAACTGATGATTTTATCTTTGTTATCTGTTTTTTTAGCCTCTGATACAAAATATGAAATACCGGTCGTGAAAGGTCCGATTTCATAACTAAGACCGATATTATATGCATCTCCTTCTCGATACGAATCATATAAATTTTCTTTATCTAGTCCATATTGTTTTGTATCCGCTTCCGTGCGACGATAAGAGCCTCCTAATGTCCAACCTTTGCGGTAAATGCTCATTCCGGCAGAATATTCCGTATCGTTATCCTTAAAATCCGCATATCCCAATGAGGTTTCAACCTCATATCCGAATATATCCCATACTCCATACGCTCCAAAAATATAGCCTTCATCGTCTTTATACGGCGCATCTTTGGCAACAAGACCTGTTTGACTATATGTTTTTGGAACGTATGTTACTCCTAATTTTATTCCTTGCCATGATGGAGTTACATAACTGATTTTTGGCGATACTCCGTCTGTGTTTATATATGTCGAATTTAGTGTTTTATACTGTGCGTCATGTCCTTTTTTGTACCAATTCGGGTTGGTGATAAAATTAACTAAGTCCGTATTGTTGGTGCGATAATAACCAATATTCGGAGCTCCCACCGCAAATTCGTATGCAACGTTATTTTTTTGACCGACTGATATTTCTCCATATGGGGTTTCCGTTAATAAATAAACTTCCTCTCCCCATACTCCTTGATTATAGTTCTCAACTTCTTTTGCCGTGTCTGCCATTAAATAACCAACAAGAGAAGTAGCGTACTCCTCGTTAAATTCGTATGTTACTCGTCCGTAAAAATTAAACGATGAATTTATGTTGTTCTGTTTATACAGCTTATTATATGGCTTTGCATAATCCGTATATCCGTAAAAATTATTTAAAGACAAAGAATAATCTGTTTCTAACCCTCCGGCATTTGCGACTATCGGACTTAAAAAAATACTTACTATAAATAATGGGGAAATTTTCATATGTTTTTTCCTGGAAATATTTTCTCTCGGTGCTAAATATAAAACTATCTTTTTGTCTTCACAAGACTAATATTGTTTATAACCTAAAAAATTCTGGATAAATATAATGCTTTTTGCTTTAACTTGACTTATATGTTAAGTAGAATGCAATAAAAATATATGGAGTAAAATAATGCAAAAACCTGTTATGCTTTTAATTTTGGATGGGTGGGGATACCGTG
The DNA here is from genome assembly GCA_949282205.1 of uncultured Alphaproteobacteria bacterium. Classification (GTDB taxonomy): domain Bacteria; phylum Pseudomonadota; class Alphaproteobacteria; order RF32; family CAG-239; genus CAG-267. The sequence continues at coordinate 96,041 of CASDOS010000050.1, forward strand.
AACATACTACAAATGATAATGCTATTGAACAAGGACATACGCCTAATTGGCATTCCTTATTAAAATCTTGCCCTCATTGCTTTATCGAAACTTCCGGTTATGATGTCGGTCTTCCTGATGGCCAAATGGGAAACTCCGAAGTAGGACATACAAATTTAGGTGCCGGACGTGTTGTCATGCAGGATTTGCCCAAAATTGATTTAGCTATTAAAGACGGTTCTCTTGAAAAGAATCCAACTCTTGTTGAAATGATTAACAAATTAAAAGAAACCAAAGGTGTTTGTCATTTGATGGGATTGATGTCGCCCGGTGGTGTTCACTCTCACCAGAAACACATCGAAGCCATATGCGAAATATTGCATAAAAATAATATTCCAGTTCAGGTTCATGCTTTTTTAGACGGAAGAGATACACCTCCTCAGTCTGCTAAAGACTTTTTAGCTGATTTTGAGCAAAATATTAAAAACTTAAACGATGTTAAAGTGGCTACCATATCCGGTCGTTTTTATGCTATGGATCGTGATAAACGTTGGGATAGAGTTGAAAAAGCCTATAATAATATTGTTTTAGCCGATGGTCAACGCTTTGCTTCATCTCAAGAGGCTATAGTTGCTTCTTACAATAATGGCGTAACCGATGAATTTGTCGTTCCGGCTGTTATTGGTGATTACCAAGGTGCTAAAGACGGTGACGCTGTTTTGATGATTAACTTTAGAGCGGATAGAGCCAGAGAAATTTTATATGCGCTCGGTGATAAAGAATTTTCCGGTTTCGAAAGAAAGAAAATAATCAATTTTGTTGAACTTGTCGGTATGGTTGAATATTCCGTCGATCATAATCGTTTTATGAAAACAATCTTTGCTCCAGAAACCTTGAAAAATATCTTTGGAGAAGTTATTGCCAATCATGGTCTTACACAATTGCGAATCGCTGAAACGGAAAAATATGCTCATGTTACGTTCTTCTTTAATGGTGGCGAAGAAAAGGAATTTAATGGTGAAGACCGAATCCTTATAAATAGCCCTAAAGTTGCTACTTATGACTTGAAACCGGAAATGAGTGTTTATGAAGTTACAGAGGCTCTTACTGATGCTATTGAAAAGAAAAAATATGATGTCATTATTTGTAACTTTGCCAACGGTGATATGGTTGGTCATACCGGTATTATGGAGGCTGCTCTTAAAGCTGTCGCCGCTGTTGATGATTGCTTGGGTAAAGTTATGAAGGCTATTAAAGATGTTAATGGCGTACTCTTTGTTACAGCTGATCACGGTAATGTGGAGAAAATGGTTGATGAAAAAACAGGCGAACCTTATACCGCTCATACTGTCGGAAAAGTTCAGGCTGTTTTATACAACGCAGAACCTCCTGTTAAAGGTTTAAATAATGGCAGATTGGCAGATGTATCTCCTACACTTCTGGATTTGATGGGAATCGAACAACCGCAGGAAATGACCGGAAAATCTTTGATTATTAAATAAGGATTTATATGAAACGGATATGTGTCTTTAGTGTGGTTTTATTTCTCTTGGGAGTAACTTGCTTTAATTGCAATTTAAGCCACGCTGAAGATGTATCCGAAACAGATGTTAAAAAAATTGAGGCAGAGGCTAGAAAGAAAAGCATAGAATCCAGACAATTGCAGGCAAAAGCTCTGCAACTTAATCTTGAACTCTCTAAAATTGATAAAAATGTTATTAGCCTTGCTCGGGAAATTCAAAATAACGAAGATAAAATTTCTGAACTTGAAAATAAACTTGCCGCATTAAAAGAGGATTTAACACTTAAAGAGGATGCTTTTGCTAAAGAAAATCAATCTTTGGTTCAGACTTTAGCTTCTTTGCAAAATATGTCTTTAAACCCGTCTGAGGCGGTTATTTTACAACCCTTTTCTCCTGTTGATGTTATTCGAAGCGCAATCTTACTTAGAGAAACCGTGCCTTTCTTAAATGATAAATCATCAAAACTTAAAACAGATTTAGATGCTATTTATACTCAAAAAAAACAAGTCGAAAATACTGTTAATGAAACTAAAAATAGTCAGCAAAAATTAGAAAAACAACAAAAAGAAATGCGCTCGCTTATGCAAAAAAAAGCTGGTATGCGAAAAGTTTTGGAAACCCGCGGTGCTGAAACTCAAAAAGAAGCGGAAGAACTTGCTTCTAAAGCAAAAGATTTGCGGGATTTATTGCTTAAACTTGAAAAACAAAAAGAACTTGCTCGTAAAAAACAGGAAGAAGCCGAACGTTTGGCCGCGCTGAAAAGACAAGAAGAAATGAAAAAATTAAATGCTCAGCAACGTACTATTTCTCAAAAAGAACACGCTTCAATTAAACAAAAAGTTAAAGGCGGACGTTTTGCTCGGGCTAAGGGCTCTCTTTCTCGTCCTGTGCGAGGAAATGTTATTACCGAATATGGACAACCGCTTTCTAAAGGTGTTACATCTAAGGGGATTGTCTATAAAACACGTCCAAATGCGCAAGTTATTGCTCTTTATGATGGTACCGTTATTTTTTCCGGTCCTTTTAAAGGATATGGTAATATTATTATTGTAGAACATGGTGATGGATATTTGTCTCTTCTTGCTGGATTAGGGGTTATTGATTGCGAATTGGGACAGATGCTTCTGGCTGGTGAACCTGTCGGAACAATGCCCGATTCATCTAATGCTAAACTCTATGTCGAAATAAGAAAAGATAGACATCCCATTAATCCAACTCCTTGGATTGCTAGCTAACTTTATTTGATAGGAATGGTTATGAAAAAAAATAAATTATTGTTTATCGCTTTATTTGCAGGGCTGTTCTTAAGCATTGCAGATGTCCATGCTGCGAAAAAAAATGATGATGATGCTAATACTTATGAGTTGCTAAACTTGTTTGGCGAAGTGATGGAAAGAGCTAAATTAAATTATGTTGAGGAAGTTAGCGATAAAAAACTTATTGAGGCGGCTATTAACGGTATGTTGACTTCTCTTGATCCTCATTCAAGCTATTTAGATGCCGAAAGTTTTAATTATATGAATGAACAAACTAAAGGTAAATTCGGAGGTTTGGGTATTGAAGTAACTATGGATAACGGACTTGTTAAAGTTGTTTCACCAATTGATGATACACCCGCTGCTAAAGCCGGAATTAAAGCTGGAGATTATATTACTCATATTAATGGAGAAACAGTTGTCGGTATGTCGCTTAATGATGCTGTCAGTAAAATGCGCGGTAAAATCGGAGAAAAGGTTAAATTGTCTATCCGCCGTGTCAATTCTAAACCCATTGAACTGACTATTAAACGACAAGAAATTAAAATTCAATCCGTTAAAAGTGAAATAAAAGATGATTCAATCGCTTATATCAGAATTTCTTCTTTTACGGAAGATGTTGATGATACCGTTAGTAAAGCTATTACTGATGCTAAAAAGAAATTAAAAAATAAATTGCTGGGAATCGTTATTGACGTCAGAAATAACCCTGGCGGACTATTAGACCAGGCTGTCGATGTTTCTGATTTGTTCTTGGAAAAGGGCGAAATTGTATCTACTCGCTCCAGAAATGAAAGCGATACTGTTAAATTTATGGCTAATGAAGGTGATGTTGCTAAGGGATTACCTATTGTTGTTATGATTAATGAAGGTTCTGCTTCTGCTTCCGAAATTCTGGCAGGCGCTTTGCAAGATCATCATAGAGCCATTATTTTAGGCGAAAAATCTTTCGGTAAAGGTTCTGTTCAAACGGTTATTCCTCTCAGAGATTATGGCGCTATGAGATTAACTACCGCCAGATACTATACGCCTTCAGGGCGATCTATTCAAGCTAAAGGTATTGAACCTGATATTGAAGTTAAACCGGCAAAAGTTGAGGAATTAGAATCTTATGCTTTGAATATTAGTGAGGCTGATTTGAATAATGCCCTTAAAAATGATAGCGATGTTTCTAATGATTCCGAACAGAAAAAAGGTAAATCAAAAGAAGATTTAGCTGACTATCAACTGGTTCGCGCCCTTGATTTGGTTAAAGCATTGGCTCTTTATTCCAAATCAGATGAAAATTAGGGGAATTTTATGACTAAACATTTTAGACGCTGTGCCGGTGCTGTTGTTTTTAATTCTTCCGGATTGGTACTCTTAGGAAATCGTATTGATGCTTCTAATGATAATTGGCAATTTCCACAAGGGGGAATCGAAGAAAATGAAACACCGCTTGCCGCGGCTAAAAGAGAACTTTTTGAGGAGACGGGCGTATCTTCCGTTATTCCTATCTATACGGACGATACCCCTTCTCGTTATGAGTTTACTGATGAAATTAAACAAAAATTTCGTACTTGCGGAATTTTTAATGATGGGCAAGATATTTATTTTTCTTTGTTTTTCTTCGTCGGAAATGATAGTGAAATTAATTTAAATTTACCACACCCCGAGTTTAAATCGTATTGTTGGGAAACTCTTGATTTTGCCGCGGCTAATATTATCAATTTTAAAAAAGATGTTTATCAAGCGCTCTCTCAGCGCTTTGCGCCTCTTATTAAGCAATATCTTGATACCCTCTCTTGATATTTTGTTTATCTTATCATAAATTTATGAAGAGGATGTTTTTTGGATTAAAGGAATAAAAAATGGGTAATTTGCCACAATTTAGAGATATTCAAATACCTGATGGTGTTTCTTTTTTTCCTCTTGCTTATGGATGGTGGGTTTTGTTACTTACCTTATTTCTTTTGATTATTGGCGTGAGATTATTTATCGCTTTTTGGAAATCGCGCAGAAAATATTACTCCTTAAAAAAATTAGATGCTATTTCTGTTGATAATCCAATACAGGCTGCTATGGATATTTCTGAGTTACTGCGGCGTATCAGTCTTGTTAAATACAGAAGTTCTTGTGCTCTCTCCGGAAAAGATTGGATTGATTTTCTTAATCAACATTCAACAATTCCTCTTTCTCCTCAAAATGCTGAATTTCTGTCTTTTGCACCTTTTATGAGCCTTTCTGATTCCCGATATACCTCCGAGGACGCCTTAGAACTAAAAACTTTTTGTAAAAATTGGATTGGAGGAAACTTATGATTGTTTTTGCCTATCCTAAATTGTTTTTATTACTCTTGCTCCCTTTGTTGTATTTTTTTGTTGTTCCGCCTAAAAAACAATTGTTTGGAGATGCCCTAAAAGTTCCTTTCTTGAATGACTTGAAAGCTATTAAGAGTGATTCTGTTTTTTCTAAATTTAAATTAGCTCATAAATCTTTTGCATCCCTTTTGAAGTTCACTTATTTATTTCTTATCTGGACTTTATTGACTACTGCAATAGCGCGTCCGCAATTGGTCGGTGAACCGTATCGGCTTGATGCTAATAATCGTGATATTATGTTGGTTATTGATATTTCTACGTCTATGCTGCAACCTGATTTTTCAACTCCTAATCAAAGAATTGACAGATTATCTGCCGTTAAAGCTGTTGTCAGCGCTTTTATTCAAAAACGTACAGATGATAAAATAGGACTAATTCTTTTTGGTACAAGGGCTTATTTACAATCTCCGCTCACTTTTGATAGGACTTCCGTGCAGGAAATTCTTTTAAATACTGACGCCGGTATGGCTGGTCAATCGACTTCTATTGGTGATGCTTTGGGGCTTGCCTTAAAAAATTTGCGAAACGAAAAAAATAAAGATAATAAAGTTATTATTCTTCTTTCTGACGGAGAAAGTAATGATGGCGCTTTGAGTATGGCTCAAGCTATTAACTTGGCTGAAAAGGAAGGAATTAAAGTTTATACTATCGGTGTTGGTGCAGAAGCTAATTTTATTAATTCTTTGTTTGGTTTGAGAAATAATGAACTTGATGAGAAAAGTCTGAAATTATTAGCGCAAAGAACGAAAGGAAATTATTTTCGAGCCACTGACTTAAATTCTTTAGCGGATATTTATAATCGAATTGATTCTCTTGAACCGGAACAAACCGAAGGTACTTTTGTTCAAGATAAAACGGATTTATTCTATATTCCGCTAATCATGGCTCTTGTCATGGTTTTCTTCTTTCTTTTCTTTTCCAGGAGCTTCGTAAAATGAATGAGTTTTTAGCTAATTTCCATTTTATCAGACCGTGGATACTTTTGTTACTTTTTATCCCTATCCTTTCGCTTTGGCGAAAAATGAAAATTAAAAATATGACATCTTCTTGGGAGGATATTTGTGATCCGAACCTTCTTAGATTTCTTCTAATAAAAGAAAATCATCTTTCCTTTTTCTCTCTTAAAAAAATTATTTATATAGGCGTCTTTTCTGCAATTATTGCAGCGGCGGGACCTTCTTGGAAAAAAAATGAAATACCAACATTTGTGGTCGAAAACCCTAATATGTTTCTTCTGAGTTTAGCGCAAGATATGACGCTTAATGATATTACACCATCAAGACTCGATAGGGCAAAATTTGTTATTTCTGATTTGGCTGACGCTTTTCCGCAGGGACAATTCGGTATTGAGGTTTATTCTGAAGAACCTTATATTATTTCTCCTATTTCCGATGATGTTAATTTATTAAAAAATCTTTTGCCGCAAATCGTTACCAATATTGTTCCTGACCAAGGTGATCGACTCGATAGAGCCATTAATTTGGCTATCGAGAGATTCCAAGCTGCCGGTTATGCTCATGGAAATATTATTATTTTTACTTCTGACGTTGGACAACGTTTTGATTTGGCTTTAGACGCAATTCAAAAAGCAGCTCAGCTAAATTATAAAATATATATCGTTGATGCATCCTTTTCCGGTAATGAAAAATTACAATTATTGGCCAATAAAGGTAATGGTTTTTATATTTCTATTAAAGATACTAATTTTCAGCCCTTAATCGATAATATTTTGAAAATGAATGATGAGCAGATTAAACTTAGCCAAAATTTACGCTCCAACTTTGTTGATTATGGGTACTATCTTTTGTTTCTTCCTTTAATTTGTACTTTGATTTTCTTTCGACGTGGTGTTTTGTTTGTTTTTGCTCTGTTTTTTGCTTTTGACGCACATGCCGCTTTCTTCTTAAATGATAATCAGACGGCTTTACGTTATTTTAATAACGGAAATTACGAACAAGCAGCGCAAAAATTTCAAGATCCTGTTTGGAAAGGCGTAGCCTTGTTTAAAGCCGATAAACTTGAAGAGGCTCTTAAAGAATTTGATAAAACAAACTCTGATATGGCTCTTTATAATAAAGGTCTTACTCTGGCTAAACTTTGTAAATATGAAGATGCTAAAAGGACTTTTTTGCAGGCATTGAAACTTAATCCATCTCACCAAGATGCTCAATATAATTTGTCTGTATTAAATGATTTATTTGAAAAAGCTAAAACAGATCCCTCTGTTTTGAGTTGCGGGGAAAATCAACAACAAAATCAGAATTCTGATTCTAACCAGGATAATGATAAAAAAGATACGCAAAATCAACAAAATTCCACTTCTAATTCATCCGCAAATAATGAAAATCAACAACAGGAAAATAATAACACCAATAATCAACCTCAACCGAAAAATTCTTCTTCCGAGCAATCTCAACAAGATAATTCCGAAAAATCTTCTCAACAAGAAAATACTCAAAATAATCAATCCGCTACTGATGAAAATAATAATCAAAATAATCCTTCTTCCGAAAATGATGATACTCAAAAAAATCAAAATGCTGAAGATAAAAATCAACCGTCTAAGGCGAATCAAGATGAAGGTCAAGAGCAAAAAACAAATAATACTGATGGGAATGATAATAACGGAACTCAAAATCAACAGGTAGAACAAACTGTTAACTTAGTCAATGCTCAAAAAGGTGATGAAAATGATAAGTATGATGAAGAAGCCGTTATTATGCAAAAACAATACAGAGATATTCCTGATGATACGGGGGGACTCTTACGAGAATTTATTAAAAAAGAATATTCAAAGGATAGGTATCGTGATGAAAATATTTAAATTTTTACTTTGTTATCTATTTGCTTGTTGTTTAGCCTTTTCTTCTCAAGCAGATGAACTTAATGTTAGTTTGGATAAAAATGTTATTACTGAGGCAGATACTGTTAATTTGACGATTTCTTATTCCGGTGATAGTGATGAAAATCCTGATTTGAGTGCTTTACAAAATGATTTTCAAATTGTTTCAAATATGGCGTCTAAGCGCATTAATTATGTGAATGGGAATTTTTCTCAAGTTAAATCGTGGACTATCGGCTTAAAACCATTAAAACATGGTAAAATAACTATCAAACCTATTACCCTGGGTTCTGTTAGTTCAAATTATGTTGATGTCGATGTCAAAGAAGTAACCGATGTTGCTTTTGTACCTGATAGTCGTGAAAATTCTAACTCTCCTTATTTCCAAATCGAACAGTCTATCTCTCCTGTAAATCCTTATATTCAGCAGCAAACCGTCGTCTGGGTTACTCTTTATGATAGTTTGGGGCTTCAGGATGGTTCTCTCTCTATTTCTGACGATACATTAAAAAATTGGAGTATTACCCCTATTTCTTCAAAACCTATTGTTAAAACTGATTTTATTAACGGCAAAAAGATGAATGTCGTTAAGTATGCTTTTGCGGCTTTTCCTTTAAAAAGTGGAAAGATTAATTCTCCTCAATTTGTTTTTGACGGATTTTATATCAAAAATGTTAGCTTTAATTTGCCTAATTTTAATGATACTTTTATAAGTTTTGGAATTGATTTTCAGAACTCTCTCGGACAGAGAATACCGGTTAGAATGAAAACTAAAATTAAACCTGTTGAGGTTATTCCCGTGCCTGATAAATTCACGGGTACTTGGCTTCCGCTTACGGATTTAACTATTGAAGCAAAATGGTCACCTAATACTAAATTTCAAACCGGTGAGGCTTTGACCAGAAATGTAATTGTTCGGGCTTTTGGATTACAAGATGAAATGTTTCCTAATCTCTCATTCCCTAATATTGAGGGGTTTAAACAGTATCCCGAAAAACCAGAAATATCCTCCTCTTTCAATAACGGACAAATTGTTACCACCGCTAAATATAACATCGTTTATATTCCATCAACTTCCGGAAACTTCTCTTTTCCTAAACAAGAAATTGAATGGTTTAATGTTAATTCCGGAAAATTTCAGAAAACAGCTATTCCTTCAGAAACAATTTCTGTTGCAGCTAATCCTAATATTCCTGATAAACAGGAAAAATCTGTTGAGGTGCCTCAGCAGGCTTCCGAGAGTGTTTCTGTTGTAAATAAAAATCAACATATTTCTTCAAATAATACTTCTGTACAACGTTCTTTTAATTTTACTGAGTACAAAATGTATGTTTGGTTTATTCTTGCTCTTATTTTATTGTTGCTTTTCTTAAAATTGTTCACTTTCAGTAATAAACATGATAATTATCGCTCCGCAGTTATTTCTTCTATTCGCAAAAAAAACTATGCGGAGGCTCGAAAATATTTAATTCTATGGGCGACAAATAAATTTAATAGTACACATATACAAAATCTTAATGATATTGCTGAAATCGCTCATAATCCTGATTTTAGTGCGCAATTAAATGTTTTAAATCAAATTTTGTATTCAGATGCTCCTGTTGTCCTCAATACAGCCGAATTCTTGACTGTTTATAAAAAAATTGATAAACAAAATAGAAAATCTACCAAAAATAAAGAGATTTTACCAAATCTTTACAATTAAATTGCATTTTATATAATATAAAATGACTTGTGGAGATGCCATGCTTTGGGTTAAAAGAATAGTTTGCGGAATTATAGCTCTTGTTCTGATTTTTTGCAGTATAAAACTTATTCAGACTGATGAACAAGCATGGCAGGCTTTAGGTTGTTGCTTGTTTATTTTGGGTATTACTTTGGTTCATATTGCTATTCTTCAACAACTACCTAAATATAATTTTTGGGTTACCTTAATTGCTGTTGGTTTGGCTTTTATTCTTTATTCTAATACTTATCATCCTTCTCAAGAAAATATTCGTGTTATAGAAAACAAATTGGTCAATGATACTCAAAAAAGTAATAACAAAGAAATAGTGCAAAGCTCGAAAAAAGAAGTGAAAAAGAAAAAAAAGAAAAAATCTTCTACAGGGTTTAATCCTTCTGCCTATCCTAAAATCAGCGGTAGCGCCAATGTTATTCATGCTAATGTCTTTTATATCGGTGGACGCTATGTCAGACTTTATGGTGTAGATGCTCCTGATAATGATCAAATATGTTCTGATGCTAGCGGGAGCTCTTATAATTGCGGACAAGAGGCTGTTTCTTGGTTGCGCGGTTGGATTGATAATAATGTTATTGATTGTTATTTGCTTAAAATTGAGCCTAATGGACAAGATTTGGCTACTTGTATTTGGGGCGATTATGATATTGGAGCCGCTCTTGTTGCTTCCGGATGGGCTTTGGCTAATACAAGAGAAACGAATATCTATACTCCTTATGAGGTAAAAGCTAAAAGCGAATCTTCCGGTTTGTGGCAAGGTACTTTTTATTCTCCTGCTGATTGGCGTGATATTAAACGTACCAGAAATGATTTTACGATTAAAAGAACTTCAAAAAGTAGCTCTTTCTTTGATTTTGGCTCTTGGTTTAAATAATATGAATGAATATAAAAGAATTTTTAAATGTAGAAATGAACTTGATACAAAGCGGTTAGCGCACTGTTTTAGTTTGATTGCCAGAAAAGGTGATGTTTTTGCTTTGTTTGGTACTCTTGGAGTCGGAAAAAGTACTTTCGCTCGATATTTTATACAATCTTTGACTGATGCTTCTGAAGTTCCCAGTCCTACTTTTACGTTGGTTCAATCTTATGATACCGCAAAATTTCCGATTTATCACTATGATATGTATCGTCTTAAATATCCTGAAGAGGCATTCGAATTAGGTGTTGAGGAATCTTTTTTTCTTGGGGTCAATCTTATTGAATGGCCCGAAAAAATTGGTTATATTTTGCCTAAAAATGTTTGGAAAATTGAAATTGCAACCAACGACAATATCAGATATTTTACCGTTAGCGTTTGCGATGTAGAAAAATATCAAAGATTAGAAAGTATTGCTTATGACTAATATTCACGCAACGCTTATATCTTTTCAAAATAAAGGTATTTTATTCAGAGGTAAATCCGGAAGCGGAAAATCCGATTTAGCCTTAAGATTTATTATGGCTCACAATGCTGTTTTAGTTGCTGATGATAGAGTTAATTTGTCTGTTCAAAAGAATGTTCTTTTGGGAGCTGCTCCTCCCGAAATTCAAGGAAAACTCGAAATCCGCGGTGTCGGTATTGCTCATTTTCCTTTTCTTGCTCAAATAGAAATATGCCTTTGTGTTGATTTAATTGATAATCTCGCAGATATTGACAGATTGCCTAATCCTGAAAAAATCGACTTACAAGGTGTTTCTATTGATAAATTAGTTCTCTATCCGTTTGAATCATCCGCAACTTATAAAATTATTGCAAAAATAAGTGGTATTATTTCTTAATTGTGTTAATACTGTCTTAGATTGGTTTTATAAGGAATTTAAAATGATTATACGTTTGGGTGAAGCTTTTTTGCGAACATTGGGAAAACCTTTGGTCAAATTTCTCTATTCTTTGGGAGATTTAACGGCTTTTGTGGTTAAAGCTATTTATCATTGTTTTGTACCTCCCTTTTATTTTAAACTCTTCTTTAAACAGGTGCTTGATATCGGGTTTTATTCTCTCCCTGTTGTGGGATTGACTACCCTTTTTGCTGGTATGGTTATTGCTTTGCAGACTTATTCGGGGTTCTCCGGATTTAAAGCCGAAAGTGTTATTGCTTCCGTGGTCTTAATTTCTGTTACTCGTGAATTGGCTCCGGTGCTTTCTGCTCTGATGGTTGCCGGAAGAATTGGTGCGGCTATGGCTGCTGAAATTGGTACAATGAGAGTTACTGAACAAATTGATGCCTTAGTTACTCTTTCTACTAACCCTTTTAAATATCTGGTGGCTCCGAGACTTTGGGCCGGACTTCTTGTTTTACCGCTCTTGGTTTTGGTGGGGGATATTATTGGTATTTTTGGTGGATATGTTGTTGGTGTTTATAAATTGGGATTTAATCCGGCTAATTATATTACCGCTACTTTTCAAGATTTACAGTATATCGGTATTATTTCTGGTCTTGTTAAAGCCGCTGTTTTTGGTTTTATTATTTCTATGATGGGGTGCTATCATGGTTATAAATCTAAAGGTGGTGCTCAGGGTGTCGGAAACGCTACAACAAATGCTGTCGTTTCTTCTTCAATCCTTATCCTCATCTTTAACTACCTTATTACAGAAATGTTTTTCTCTCGCTAACGGAGGTGCTTTATGGAAAAAGAAATAAAAATCAGAATTAGAGACCTTCATAAAAGTTTTGGAAAAAAGAACGTCTTAAATGGTGTTAATCTTGATTTGTATAAGGGCGAATCTTTGGTTGTTATCGGAGGTTCTGGAACAGGTAAGTCGGTTCTTATTAAGTGTATCCAAGGTTTGCTTACTCCCGATAGCGGCTCTATTGAAATTGATGATATCGAAATTGTTAATGAAAATCCTGATGTCATTGATCGTATGCACAGTAAAATGGGTATGCTTTTTCAGGGAGGAGCGCTATTCGATAGTTTAACCGTTTGGGAAAATGTCGCTTTTGATTTAATTCAAAACAGGGGGTTTAATAAAAAAGAAGCTAAAATTGTCGCTGTTAAGGTCTTAAGACAGGTTGGTTTAACTGAAGATATTGCTGATTTGTATCCTTCCGAATTGTCTGGCGGTATGCAAAAACGTGTCGGTCTTGCTCGTGCCGTTATTACACGTCCTGAAATCATCTTTTTTGATGAACCGACCACTGGTCTTGACCCTATTATGGCGGACGTTATTAATGATTTAATTATCGAATCTGCCAAAGATTTAGGGGCTACAACGTTAACCATTACCCATGATATGGCATCGGCGCGTAAAATTGCCGATAAAATCGCAATGCTTTATCAGGGAAAAATTATTTGGTATGGTACAGTTAAAGATTTAGATAAAACGACTAATCCTTATGTCAGACAGTTTATTAACGGTTCTTCTAAGGGGCCGATAAAAGTGGAGAAATAATATGGCTAAAAAATCAGCAATTGATTATGTTTGCCAATCATGTGGCACCGTCTATCCTAAATGGCAGGGAAAATGTGATGCTTGTGGGGAGTGGAATTCAATTGTTGAGGAAAAAAAGCCTTCTGCGGAATTTTCTAATTTATCTTCTAAAAAACAAGGTAATCTAATTGATTTTGTATCGCTTAATGGCGAAAGTCAGACGTATCAACGGCTTGTTACTAATTTGTCTGAAATTAACCGTGTTTCCGGCGGAGGATTGGTTCCCGGGTCAGTTATTTTAGTCGGTGGTGATCCCGGTATCGGAAAATCTACATTACTTTTGCAAATTTGTGCGGGGGTTGCCAATAAATTCCCAAATAATAGTTGCTTTTATATTTCCGGTGAAGAGGCTATCGATCAAGTGCGTATTCGTGCAAAGCGCTTGGGATTGGCTGATGCTCCGGTCAGATTAGCAAGTACAACAAGTGTTAAAGATATTATAGCAACTCTTGAAAAAGAAAATCCTTCTTTGGTTATTATTGATTCTATACAAACTATGTACATAGATGATGTGGAATCGACACCCGGTAGTGTTGCGCAAGTTAGAGCAGCGGCTTATGAACTCATAAAAATTGCCAAGAAAAAAGGATTTATCCTTTTTCTGGTTGGACATGTTACAAAACAAGGCTCTATCGCGGGACCTCGTGTTTTGGAGCATATGGTCGATACAGTGCTCTATTTTGAAGGTGACAGAGGACACCATTTCCGCATTTTACGCGCGGTTAAAAACAGATACGGCGCAACTGACGAGATCGGTGTTTTTGAAATGCAAGATAATGGCTTAATTGAGGTGGAAAATCCTTCCGCACTCTTTTTGGCTGAAAGACAAGGTTGCGTTTCCGGCTCTTGCGTTTTTGCGGGAATCGAAGGTTCTCGTCCGCTCTTGGTTGAAATACAAGCCTTGGTTGGCAATAGTGGATATACTGGTGCAAAAAGAGCTGTTGTTGGATGGGACTCTAATAGACTTGCAATGATTTTAGCTGTCTTAGAAGCTCGGTGTGGTATGAACTTTAGTACTCATGATGTTTATTTAAATATTGCAGGAGGATTGAAAATTACTGAACCTGCTGCCGATTTGGCTGTCGCTATGGCCGTCATTTCTTCTATGACAAATAAACCTCTTCCCGCTGATATGGTTGTATTTGGTGAAATTGGGCTATCCGGCGAAATCAGAGCGGTCAGTCAACCTACTCTTCGGCTTAAAGAAGCTCAAAAATTAGGTTTTTCTAATGCTATTATCCCAAATTCTTTTGCTAAAGATAAAAAACAAAAATTAATTACCGGTATGACTTATCATGAAATTGGTAATGTCCAAAGGCTTATTTCCAGATTTAATTAGGAGTATATCATGGAACCCTTAAATAATATTGATGTTGTTATTTTAATCGGCGTTGTTCTTTCTATGTTGGTGGCTTTTATTCGCGGGTTTGTTAAGGAAGTGCTTTCTATACTCGGTTTAGCCTTGTTTATTATTCTTACAACCTATTTAACGCCGATTTTAACGCCTTGGATGAATCAATTTATTGCAAGCAAACTTATGGCTCAATTTGTTATCTTTTTGGTAATCATGGCCATTTTTTATGCTTTTTGGATTATTGGTACGGATAATCTTATTGCTAAAATCAGAACGAGTACCTTGAGCTTTATGGATAGACTCTTTGGCTTAATCTTCGGGTTTCTTCGTGCCGTACTTATTTTGGGGTTCATCTTTTTAATTGTTAAAATTGTTCTTCCCGAAGAAATAAAAGATAAAGACGGAGCTTTGAGAAAATCTCAATATTTCATGATGGCTGAACCTTGTTCCGATTTGATTGAGTCATTGCTGCCGGAAGATTTTATCGAAAATACAATGAAGTCTGTTGAAGATATGAATAAAACTGAAAAGAAAACAGATAAAAAAGATGTAACAGAAAAGAAAAAAGAAGAAAAATCTTCTCAAAGTAAAGAAACAGGTCTTCCTTCTGAATTAGATCAACAACAGATGGATAAGATGTTTGATTTGTTGGTTAAGCCAGAAATTAAAAATTCTCAAAAAAATACAAATTCTAAGTCTTCTGAAACGAAAAACGAAAAAACCGGATATGATAAAAAAGAAACTAATAGTCTTGACCGCTTAATTGATATTACTGCAGAGTAGTCTATTATAAATATCCCCCTGTAAGCAGAAGATTAAATCAGTTGCAAACTTTGAGATTCAACTTTGCTCGTTGGTATAGAACGGTGTTGTTCCAATACCTTGATATTCAGTTCTGAGTAAACTTCGAGCTTTCTATAAGACATTAACAAAAAAAAACAAAGCGGCACATCACCGCCTTGTTTTTTTCATCCTTTTACCGTAAAATCAGCAGTCCGTGTTTTTTCTTGCCTTGTGATAGTTTTATATTGCCGTTTTCTATATCCGTTTCGGTAATAATATAGTTTTCGTCGGTTATGACTTTATCATTTAGTTTCAAACCGGCTTGCTTAATCAAACGACGGGCTTCGCCCTTACTCGCCACAAAACCTAATGCCATAAATGCATCTAAAACACCAACTCCCTCTTTTGATCCTGTCGCTGTTGGTAAATCATCACCGGCAATTCCTTTTTCAAATGTTTGTATCGCTGTTTCTTGTGCCGCTTTTGCTTCGGCTTCTCCTCGGCAAATTTTAGTGGCCTCAAAAGCTAATATCTTTTTGGCTTCATTTATTTCTTTATCTTGTAATACCTCCAAACGGCGAACTTCCTCCATAGGCAAGTCGGTGAAAATGCGTAAACATTTACCAACTTCCGCATCGCCTATATTTCGAAAATACTGATAATAATTATATGCCGGAAGTTTATCTTCATTTATCCAGACTGCATTACCTTCAGATTTCCCCATCTTCTTACCTGCCGAATCTGTTATTATCGGACTGGTAAATCCAAACAATTCCATATCATAACGGCGCCTTCCTAATTCCGTTCCCGATACAATGTTTCCCCATTGATCCGCGCCGGCTATTTGAGCTCGACAACCGTATTTTTGTAATAATACGCAGAAATCATATCCTTGAAGCAGCATATAATTAAATTCAAGAAAAGACATTGGTTGTTCTCGTTCCAAACGACTCTTTACACTATCCATTGTCAACATTCTGTTTACAGAATAGCAAGTACCTATATCTCTTAAAAATTCTAAGTAATTTATATTTTTAAACCAATCATAGTTATCTACCATCAGGGCATCATTTTTGCCTTCTCCGAACCGTAAAAACTTCATAAAAGATTTTTTTAATCCTTCAACATTATGCGCCAGAGTTTCTTCACTTAAAAACGGACGTAATTTATCTTTCCCGGACGGATCTCCAATACGAGCAGTTGCTCCTCCGACTAATGTTAGTGGTTTATGACCGCATTTTTGAAACCAACGGAGCATCATTAATGGAACAATATGCCCTACATGCAAACTATCCCCTGTCGGGTCTGATCCTAAATAACCTACTGCTGGAATGCCTCTTTTTTCACAATCCGCTAAATACTCGTCAAACCCTTCTTCGTTTGTACATTGATTGTAAAAACCTCTTTCATGCATTATATTCAAAAATTCTGATTTAAAACTTGTCATTTTTTCTTCCTTATTACTAAATTTTAAGTCATATTAGCATAATAAATTGATATTGCAATTACATTAAAAGGTTTTTCTTATGCTTATTCGGGGGTTAAATTGTTTGGGTTTAATGGGGACATCAACGTTTGGTGGTGTTGAACTTGCTCTCATTAAAACTGACGGTATTGATATTATTGAGCGTAAAAAAGCCTATGTCGTACCGTATTCCGATTACTTAAAAGATCTTATTAAATCTGTTTATGGTTTACAGAAAAATTCACCTGAAAATGAAGAAAAACTCAAAACTGTTGATACTGAAGTTTCTGATTTCTATATCCAACTTATTAATGATTTCAAAAAAGATTGTGATGATACTGTTGACCTTATTGGAATTGATGGATTAACCATCGTTCATAATCCCAATATCCCTTATACTTATCAGTTAGGAAACGGACGATATATTGCCGCTAAAACCCAAACTAAGGTTGTTACTCACTTCAGAAACGCCGATATTTGTAGCGGGGGACAAGGAACACCTATTTCTTCCAGTTATTTTAATGCTGTTGCCGTAGATGAGGTAAAACCAGTTGCTTATGTTAATATCAGCGGTAAATCCAGCATTACTTGGATTGGTTCTTTTGGAGAATTCGTTGGCTTTGATTGTGGACCGGGAGATAATTTTATTAATGATTGGACGGCTAAACATGCCAATATGGATAATGATTATAACGGACGATTGGCTATCTTAGGTAAAGTACATGAGAAAATCGTAAATTCGCTTATGCATCATAATTTTTTTGCGAAATTTCCTCCTAAAGCAGCTTATACCGGTATTTTTGCAGATAAAGCAGAACATCTTGAAGGACTTTCTTTGGAAGACGGCGCCGCTACGGCTACTGCTTTTGTTGCTGAGGCTATTTGTTATTCTATTTGTCTTTATCTTCCTGAATTACCTCAACGCGTTGTTATTTGTGGTAAAGGAGCCGCGAATCCTACATTGATCCGTTTTATCAGACAGCGCCTTCCCAATATTGACGTTGTTGTCTGTAAAGAAGTTGATATTCCTGTTGATACCGTTAATGCGGAAATTAGTGCTTTTTTAAGCGCCAGAACTATATACTCCTTACCTATAACGTTTCCGTCTACTACCGGTGTTGCTCAACCTATGCCCGGAGGTGAAATTTATGAAGCAAACTAAAAAATCTAAGTGTTTGATTAATTCCATAACTTTGGAAAATGTTTATAAACAATATGGTGAAACAATTGCTGTCGATAATGTTTCTTTTCAGACATTTCACGGTGAAGTTATCGCTCTTTTGGGACCTAACGGCGCAGGTAAATCGACATTAATGAATATGATTTCAGGTTTTTTAGCTCCCTCTTCCGGAAATATTTGGGTTAATGAAAAAAATGTCGAAACAGATAGTATTGCAACTAAAAAAGATATTGGCTTTTTACCTGAGGGCGCTCCTATGTATACCGATATGTCTGTTGATCTGTTCTTAAAATATATGATTGAACTTAAACTTAATCTTACTGAAACAGAACAATTTTCAAAGGCTCAGATAAAAAAAATATATGACGATGAGTTTCTTCGCATCATTAATTTAGCTAAAATTACAGATGTTTTACATAAAAAAATCGAAACTCTTTCCAAAGGATATTTAAGACGTGTCGGCTTTGCTCAAAGTATTATCGGAAATCCACCCATCCTTCTTTTGGATGAACCTACCGACGGACTGGATCCTAATCAAAAAGAACATATGAGACACTTAATTAAAGATATGAGTAAAGATAAAACTATTTTGATTTCCACTCATCTTCTTGATGAGACTGAAACCGTTGCTTCGCGAGTTATTTTGATTGATAAAGGTAAAATTGTTGCTGACGGAGATATTAAGTCTATTTTGAAGATTGCAAAAAAAGATAACCTTGCTGACGCTTTTCAGACGCTTACACATTCGGAGGATGACTGATGAATAGTATTAAAACCATTATACGCTACGAATTAATCCGATATTTCTTATCCCCGCTGGCTTATGTTTATCTTGTCAGCTTTTTGCTTCTAAGCGGTTCTTGCGCTATTTATTTTGGGCATTTTTTTGCTGACGGAAATGCTATTCTTTGGGGATTGTTTGATTATCAACCTTGGGTTTATCTTCTTTTTATTCCGGGTATCGCCATGCGCTCTTGGGCTGAAGAATTTCGCTCTAAAAGTATTGTGCAAATATTAACTGTTCCGGTTTCTGTTACTGATTTAGTTTGGGGTAAATTTTTAGCTTCTTGGCTTTTTGCTGTTTTTGCAATTTTGTTGACTTTTCCTTTTTGGATTACGGTTAATCTTTTGGGAAATCCTGATAATACCGTTATTTTTATCAGTTATATCGGTTGTTTTATTCTTGCCGGTGCAATGCTTGCTATTTCTCAAACAATGTCAGCTTTAACCAAAAGTCCTGTTATTGCTTTGGTTTTAGCGGTTTTTGTTAATCTTCTCTTTTTTTGGAGCGGGTTTGATTATGTTCTATTTTGGGCGAGGGAACTTTTTAATGATGTCATTGTTGATACTATTGTTTCTTTTAGCTTCTTAACTCATTTCGCTTCTCTCAGTCGTGGTTTGGTTGAGTTGAGGGATTTAATCTTTTTTGCTTCTTTAATTGTTTTCTTTAACTTAATTACTATCGCTGTTATTAGCTTAAAAACTAAGGGAGCTTCCGGATTGATTTCTTCTTCCAGCTTAAAACATGGTTCTTTGGTCCTTATCCTTTTATTTATTGGCTTTTTTGGTGTTAATGTTATTGCCAATAATATTTTTAGACAACTTAGCTATGATTTTACCGAAGATAAATATTTAAGTTTAACTAAAAATACTAAAGATATTTTGCGGAAACTAGACCGTCCTATTACGGCAAAACTTTATTATTCCCCTATTCTTGGACAGCGTAATCCCGAAATAAGACAGATATTTGACCAGATTAAATTAATCTTAAAACAATATAAAACTTATTCTAATGGAAAATTTGATTATAAAATATATATGCCATCTTTTCTGGATAAAACTGAAGATAGAGCTTTAGCTGAAGGTTTGCAACCTATTCCCCTTATCGATATTAATCAAAATGCTCTTTTTGGTATTAGTTTCTCCGATACGCTTATGAATAAAACGGTTATTCCGTTCTTCTCCATAGAACGGTTACCTTTTTTAGAGCAGGATTTAACGACTAATATTTATAAAATGCAGCATAAAAAGAAATCCTTGGGAATTTTAAGTACTCTTCCTCTTCGGGGAAATATTCGACAAGATAACGTTCTTATGAATAAATGGGAAATCATTAAATATATCGAAGATTTTTATGATGTTACGTTTATATCTTCCCCAGAGGACTTTAATCAAAAATTTGATGTGTTTATGCTCGTACATCCTTATGCTCTTACTGATGATATTATTGAAAAAATTAAACAACAAAATAAGGTCTTACTCCTTATGGATGTTGCTGATGATGCTTCACGCCTTTATTCTCCTATGGGGGGACAATTCCATTCTTCCGATTTGGGTTCGCTTGCCGATTATTGGGGAATTCAATTTTATGATTTAGGGGTTGCCGCTGATTTTGATAATTCTATTATGGTTGATGAAACCGTTAATTATAAAACAAATCCTTCCTTTACGCAAGATTTGTTGCAATTTAAAGTTACTCCGGATGATTTTAATCCTAATCACCGTACTACCTTTAAATTAAATAGTATCTTATTTTCTTCTGCCTCTATGGTTATGCCTAAAGAAGGTGCCGATGTTTTGTACTTCCCTTTAATTAAAACCAGCAAAAATTCCGCGCTAATGAATGTTTTATTGGCTAAAAAAGGCAAAAGCCCTCGGGAAGTTTTAGCGCAGTATTCTCCTGGAAATTCCGTTATCGTTATTGCTGCCGAATTTCTGAGTAATGACCCGAAGAAACCTTTTGATATTATCGCCGTGGGTGATACTGATTTTATATATGATAATTTTTGGGCTCGCGAATCTAGATTTTTAGACACAACTTATCATATTCCTTTATTCGATAGTGCTAATTTTATTCTTAACGCCTTGGATTATTTAACAGATAATGATGATTTAATCAGTTTGCGAGGAAAAACGGCTAGACGCCGTCCATTATCTTTAGTCGATAATATGCGCAAAATGAATCTATATCGCTATAAACTAAAAGAAATCGATATTTTTGATGCTATAAATGCAGCTAAACAAGGATTGGCTGAAGTTGTCGCTAAAAAGAATTTTGAAGAAAGAGATACTTTTACTTCGGACGAATTGGCCGTTATCGGAAATATTCGTTCTGAAATTAATAATTTACGGCAAGATTTAAGTTTATTGAAACTTAATGCAAATCAAGATATCTCTCTTTTGGATATTAAAGTTAAGTTTTTTAATATTTACTTTATTGCTTTATTGATTGTCTTAATTGTTATTTTCTTCAATATCTATAAAAGAAAGGATAATTTGCATAAATTTAAAGATATTTTTTATTTTGATAAAAATTTATTGAAATTGACTCTTGCTGTTTCCCTTATTGTGGCTTGTGCTCTATTTAGTGTATATCTCGAAAATAAAAATAATATCTCTGAATATGAAGATGTTTCTGTTTTCAAAAATTTTAATCAGAAACTTAATGATATTGATGTTATAAAACTCCAAAATGCGGATTCTTCTTTAACTTTTGAAAAAATTAATGGTATTTGGACTCTTAAAGAGTATCCTGAATTACCTGTTTATCAGGAGAGAATCAGACATTTTCTTGTTACGGTTAGTAATATGACTTATTATGAGAAAAAATCTGATAAAGTTGCCGATATGAAATATTTTGGCTTTTCTCCGTTGGAAAATAAAGCATCTCCGATGATTTCTGTTAATCTAACGGATAAGGGGGGACAAGATATTGCTGACTTTGATATCGGTTGGTATGATTTGGATTTAGGCAGAGGTTCTAAATCTGCGTTTATTCGTCTGCAAAATAAATTTCAAGTTTGGCTTGTTGAAGCTGATTTTTATGACCTATCCTTAAATGTAAATAATTGGACTTATAACAGCTTATGGAATTTACGTTTCGGAAGACTTATTAGTTTTAATGGTGTTTCCGATGATAAGCCTATTATGAATTTTGCTAAAACACTTTTAAACTCATATTACTCGAACATCGGTGAAAAAGTTGAAGCCGTCAAATTAGCTTCCGTACAAATTAAAGCTGAGTATAATAATCTTTTAGATATTGTTTTTTATAAATCTTCCGATGATAAATATTTTGTGGAGTATGTTTTCTTAACTCAACCGAGTGGCAAACATTTGGTCTTTTTTGAAAAGTATGTACGCGGAAAATTTTTGCAAATATCTAAAGAAACTTGGAAAGATATAAAAAATGCTATCGAATCAAAATGATAATTTTTTGAAGAAATCTGCAGCTGTTGCCGGTGTTTCTTTGGCGGTTATGCTTATTTGTCTCAAATTTTTTGCTTTTTTAAAAACAGACTCTTTGGCCATATTTTCTTCTTTAGCTGACAGCGTTACTGACTTATTCGCTTCAATGGTGTCTTTTATTGCTGTTTATTTTTCTACAAAACCCGCTTCAAAAAGTCATCGATACGGCTATGGAAAAACAGAGGCATTAAGTGCTTTTTTGCAGGCCATTTTCGTAGGAGCTTCTGGCGTATTTGTTATTGTCGACGGTATCAAAAGACTTATCTCGCCCGTTGTTATTGAAAAAACAGATGTTGGTATTTTTATTATGCTTTTTAGCATCTTTGCTACCGTGATTTTGGTCTTGTTTCAAACGTATGTCGCTAATAAAACTAACTCTCTTGCCATTAAGGCCGATCGTGCTCATTATACCGTGGATTTTTTAACGAATTCGGCTGTGGTGGTTTCTTTAGTTTTGGTGCATTTTTGGGGATTTGTTTACTTTGATGTTATTGCTGCCTTATTTATATCAATTTATCTTCTTTATAATGCTTATGAGCTTGCAGCTGAAGCTATTGAACAAATTACCGATAAAGAACTTTCTCCCGAAATTCGGCAGAAAATTCATGATATTGTAGCTACTAGCCCAGGAATTCATGGTATGCATGATTTAAGAACTCGTAGCTTAGGGGATATTTATTGCTTTGAACTTCATTTAGAAATTGATGGTAAAATTTCTTTATTTGAAGCTCATGAATTTGCTGATGCGGTTGAGCATCAAATTATGAAAGAATTTCCTGGGTGTCAGGTTATTATTCATCAAGATCCTTATGGAATCCATGAAGATCGTTTAGATCATCAAATTGAAGGTTCTTGTCGCCTTTAATGCTTTTGTTCTTGAATTTTTTTAGATTTTAATTGCCCACATGCCGCCAATATATCTTGTCCGCGGGCAACTCTTATTGGGGCTGCGAATCCTGCTTTTTCCAGCATTTGAGAAAAATTTTCTACATTTTTTCGCTCGCTGGGAGCAAATCCGCATCCCGGCCATGGATTAAATGGTATTAAATTAAATAATGCTCTTATTTTGTATTTTTTTAGTAAGGATATTAATTCTTGCGCATGCTCCGGTTTATCGTTTATATCTTTCAACAGCAAATACTCGAACGTTATATATCGGCTATGATCCCCTTTCTGATATTCTGCACAGGCTTTCATAACCTCCTCTATGCGAAATTTATCATTTATAGGCATTATCTGCGAGCGAATTTGATTATTTGGAGCATGAAGTGATATCGCTAAACGAACCCCCGTTTTTTGCATGGCTTCTACAATTTTTGGAGCAATCCCTGATGTCGACATGGTGACGCGTCGTCTTGAAATACCTATACCTTCACAGTCTGTAATTATATTTAATGCTTTTACAACATTATCTAAATTATTTAGAGGCTCACCCATTCCCATTACCACAATATTTGACAGATAACGCGTTTCATCTGTCGGACTCGGCCATTCCCCGTAGGCATCTCTTGCAACCATAAATTGACCGACAATTTCACCCACCGTTAAATTTCTTGTAAACTTCTGACTTCCGGTATGACAGAATCTGCATCCCATCGCGCATCCGACTTGGGTTGATATACACACAGCCCCCCTGTCCTTCTCCGGTATATAAACCATTTCAACACGTTCTTTATCTTTGAATTCCAATAACCATTTATGTGTCTTGTCAACGGATATTTGCTCTGCAACTATCGTTGGACGCGTTATTGTATATTTTTCTTGTAAAATATTGCGCAAATTTAATGATAAATTGCTCATTTCATTGAAATCTGTTACGCCCCGAAAATATATCCATTGCCATAATTGTTTGGCGCGAAACTTCTTTTCGCCTAATTTTTCTATTTCTTTGTATAGCTCTTCTTTGCTTAAGTTTGTTAATTCTGTTTTATCTGTCATTTATTTACACTTTGCACTAATTGCTTTGTACGCATTACTGAATCCTGCTAGGGAATATGTATCTTTTGTCTTTGTTCCTCTTGATGACGTGCCTTCTACTATCATTCTTTGTCCCCTTTTCATGGCTTCTACCAACTTTTTATCTGTCGAGGTATCCGGTGCCCAAGCGTTATCTCCGTTGGTAAATAAATTATTGAAAGCAGTCGTTCCTATTTTTACAACAACATTTGATCCTTTTTTATAATCATATCCGGCTACGAAATTAACAACATTATAACTTTTATCTGCCGGTCTATGCGTTACTACAGCATAAATATCGCCTCTTTTTTTATAATTCCCTTCATCCTTTTTGGGCGTCGAAGCCATGTAACATACCAAGTTCTTTCCCTCTTTATAAGAATATGCTGTCCAATCTCCATATTCTCCTAACTCTGTCGGAACATTGCTTGCTTGTGCTGATGCTGATAGTATTATTGATATAAATAAAATTACATACTTTTTCATGATATTATTTCCTAAAAAAACAACTTTGTTATACTATAATTAAGATATTTATAATAAACAATTAACAAGTTTCATAAAATGATAAATCTAAAGGTCATAAGATGTTTCATCCCGAATATATCAATCCTGCAAAATTAATTACTAATACGGATATCTTAAAATTGTTTGAACTTGTTGAAAAACATGGGGGAGTACTTCGCTTTGTTGGTGGCGCGGTCAGAGATGCTATTGCCGGAATTGAACGCTCTGATATCGATTTGGTTACTGATATGTCACCTGCTGAATTTTCTGATATGTGCATTGATGAAGGAATAAAGTGCGTACCTATCGGAATCCAATTCTTTACAACGGGGGTTATTATTAATAATAGTTTTTTTAAAGTTACTTCTCTGGCCTCTGAAGAAGAAAATAGTAAAGACGAATGGAAAAATGATGCTGCTCATCGCGATTTAACTATAAATGCGGTTTATGCCGACAATAAAGGTAATGTTTTTGATTATTACAATGGAATAAAAGACCTTGAACAGGGAAATATAAAATTTATAGGTTCTCCTCAGGAAACTATTGAAACTGATTATATTCGTATTATGCGATTTTTTAGATTTTGTGCTATGTTTGGTAAACATGTTGATCCTAAATCGTTAAAGGCTTGCATTAAAAATAAAGAGTTATTGCATAAAGTTTCTTTAGAAAAAATTAAGGAGGAATTGTTTAAAATTATCATGGCTCCACATGCTGTTACTGCCTTAAAACTCATTTTTGATAATAATATTCTTGATTTTTTAATTGCTCCGCCAAAAAATATTGGCAATCTTGGTTTATTAGATTCTTTAATTGTCCATCTGGGTATTTCCAAAAGTATAATCAGAAGAATTTATGTTATGTTTGAGCCTGATGTTAAAAGAGCCGGCAGATTAGCAGATATTTTTCGTTTAACTAAAGAACAAAAAGAACATTTAGTTGAATTATGCAAGGCACATATAACCTTAAAATCATTTAAAGACACTGTTTCCATTCGTCAGACGCTATTTAAGTACGGAAAAGAAATTTGTATCGATAAGTGGGTGTGCTTAAATTTAGATAATAGTAATATCGATTTTGTAAAATCCATTTTAAATACGCTGTATAAAACCAACACTCCTTCTTTTCCGTTATCTGGAAAAGATCTTATAGATTTAGGTGCTGATACAAAACTTATCGGACTATATTTAGACGGATTAAAAAAAGATTGGTTCGAGGGAGGATGTATTTCAAGTAAAGAGGATTTAATTGAAAAATATAAAGCGATATTTTAAATACATTGTTTCAAACAACATCTTAATAAAAAAAAACAACGTTAAAACAACATTTTATTAAAAACCTTATTTTTTAGCCTTATAAAAGGGGATTTTGTTTTTTTTAATACATCATCCGCAAAAATGTACTTTTCTTATCAGCGTTAAAAAAATCCGCTTTATTCTGCTTTATAAAAAAATGGCTTGAATATTACCCCTTAGCCATTTTTATTTTATAATATTTTTATAATTAATCAAAAGTGTATCAATAACAGAAAATGTTTTTGAAAATTTAACTATTTTTATTTTTCTCAAAAATTTCTAATATTTGATTTAGTTCGGAAGGATTTTTATATTCAATGGTAACCTTTCCTCTATCATTTTCTCCGGCATTGATTTTTACTTTCATACCGATATTTTTGGATAAATCTTTCTCCAATTCTTTTAAACTCGGATCTTTTTTTATACTTTTACTTATTTGTGTCAGAGCATTATTTTTTATCTTATTTACAAGCTCTTCTGTTTGGCGAACCGTTAAGCCTTTATCTATAATTTTTTGAGCTATTTCTTCAGCATTATCTAAACCTATTAATGCTCTTGCATGTCCGGCGCTTAAGCTATTATTTTTTATCATTTCTTGAATCGATGTTGGCAAACTCAATAATCTTAATGTATTTGTTATATAGCTTCGTGATTTACCTATAATTTGCGATAACGCTTCATGTGTATGTGAAAATTCATTAATTAAACGATTAAAACCTTCCGCCTCTTCTATTGCTGTCAAATTTTCGCGTAATAAATTTTCAATTAATGCAACTTCGAGAACTTCTTGATTGTCTAATTCTTTCTCAATAACAGGAACCTCATTTAATCCTGCTAACTTAGATGCTCTCCAACGACGTTCTCCGGCTATTATTTCATATTTATCGCCATTTTTTCTGACAAGCAATGGTTGTAATACACCCTTTTCTTTAATAGAATTAACGAGAGCATCTAGAGCGTCTTGATTGAATTCTTTGCGTGGTTGATATTTACTTGGTTCTAAATCATTAACTTTTATTGTTTTTATTCCCGATTCTGATACTTCTCCCGTATTTATGCTGTCCAGATTAAAACTTAAATCATCTTCTCCTAAAAGGGCTTCTAATCCCCTTCCTAGTCCGTGCTTCTTATTTATAGACATATCTATATCTCCTTTTCTCTCTTTAAAACTTCTTTTGCTAAATTTAAATAAGCCTTCGCTCCGTTACTTTTAAAGTCATAAATCAATACAGGTTGACCATGGGATGGCGCTTCAGAAATTCGAACACTTCTTGGTATGACCGTTTTGTATACTTTACTTCCGAAATATTTGCGTACGTCAGTTTCAACCATTTGGCTGAGATTGTTTCTTTTATCAAACATCGTTAAAACTATTCCTTGCAAATCAAGTTTGGAATTAAAATTCTTTTTAATTATATTTATATTCTTTATCAAATCAGTTAACCCTTCAAGTGCCAGAAATTCACTTTGAAGCGGAACTATGACAGAATCGGATGATACTAATGCGTTTATCGTTATGAGATTCAATGAAGGAGGACAATCTATTAATATATAATCGTATTTTCCGCTTAACACATTTAATGCATTCTTTAATACATACTCTCTTTTATTCACGTCTATTAGTTCAATTTCTGCAGCTGCCAATGCAGGTGCAGAAGGCAATATATCAAATTTTTTGATATCTGTTTTAACAATTGCATCTTCTGCTTTGCAGTTGTTTATCATCAAATCATATGTTGAGAATAAACACTTATTTTTATTGATACCTAGTGATGTTGTTGCGTTGCCCTGTGGATCCATATCTAGAATAAGCACACGCTTTCCTATTGCGGCCATAGCTGTAGCAATATTTACCGCGGTCGTCGTCTTACCAACGCCACCTTTACGATTGGCAATAGATATAATTTTTACCATTACAATTTTCTCCTTAAATCGCTTATGCGTAAAATTTTTCCAACATCGCTGGTATCACTGTTATAAACTTCATATTTATATAACCAACTTTTTTGAGCTTCCATATTTTCTAATGACCAGCTTTCCCCCTTAGGTAAAATTAATTTTGTTTCTTTTTTACAAAAAGGTTTTGCATATTCTAGAAGTTTTGGCAATGACGCTAACGCTCTTGATGTAATAATATCAACTTTTTTAATATCTAAATTTTCTATTCTTGTTTGATGTATATTCATTTTTAATTGCAATTCTTCATTTACTGTTTGCAAGAAAGTTACTTTTTTACCAATGCTTTCAACTAAGTTTATTCTCAATTCAGGATATAACTCTTGGCTAGCAATAGCCAAAACGATACCGGGAAATCCTGCTCCGGACCCTAGATCTAATAATATTTTATCCTTTGCTGTTATATGTTTTATTAACTGAATAGAATCGACTATATGTCTTTCCCAAATAGCAGTTTCCGTCGATTTACTTATTAAATTAAATTTGCTATTCCACTCTAAAACCAGAGCCTCATAGCTTTTTAATTTTTTATATGTTTCATGTGAAACATTGTATGTTTTAACTACGTCAATCATACAGATTATACTATTTTACGATTTTGGCTTTGTGTATTAAAAAATTGACTTATAAACATATAATGTTTATTCTGTGTTTTCGTTTTCTAATTTTTACCAATATTTTTTAGTTCTTTTAAGATTAAATAAAGCTCTCTTGCTTTGCGAAATTTTTTATCCTTATGTACCTATATACCTAATTCAATTTTCACAAACACTTTCCTTCGCAGCATTTTTCCAATTTATTTTTTGTGGCAGATTTATTTCTTTTGAAAATTTTCGCATTTAAATACATTGTTTTTTATTTAAAATCATAATCTTGCACAACTTACATAGTCGCATTATTTTTACTCACTTAACCTTAATTGTTTTTCATATATCCCAAAATCGCCATAATCGCTGCAGGAGTCACACCAGATATTCGAGATGCCTCCCCAATTGTTTCCGGTCGAACCTTATCAAGTTTACTAACCATCTCCCGTGATAAACCTCCGATTTTTGTATAATCTATATCTTTCTTTATTTTTATTCCTTCATCTTTTTTGAATAGTTCAATATCACTATTTTGACGTTTCATATATCCAGCATATTTTGCCTCTATACATATTTGTTCATAAACATCTTTTGAAACACTCTTGAACTCTGGAAACAATGCATTAATTGTTTCACGTGAATCATCGTCGCAACCTAATAAATTAAAAATTGTTTTCTTTCCTCCTTCTTTCTTTATTGGTAACTTATAGCTGTCGATATCTTTTGATTGTATATATTGTTCTTTTGCATATTTCATAAATCTTTCTAATTCTGCCTTTTTCTGTTTAAATACACTGTATCTATTCTCACCAACACAACCAATATTATACCCTTTTTCCGTTAAACGCAAATCAGCATTATCCGCTCTTAAATAGAGGCGATATTCCGATCGTGATGTAAACATACGATAAGGCTCATCAACACCTTTTGTTATTAAATCGTCAATCATTACACCAATGTATCCTTCACTTCTATCTATAATAAATTCTTCATTTCTCTCTAAAGCATATAAAGCAGCGTTTATTCCAGCAACAATCCCTTGAGCACCAGCTTCTTCATATCCCGTTGTTCCATTAATTTGTCCAGCTAAATATAAACCATCAACTTTCTTAACTTTAAGACAATGATTCAATTCAAAAGGATCAACGTAATCATATTCTATCGCATATGCATATCTGGTTATTTTAACGTCTTCCAATCCTTTTATTGTATGGATAAATTCTTCTTGAACATCTGTAGGTAAAGATGTTGAAATACCATTAGGATAGACAATGTTTGTATTATATCCTTCAGGCTCTAAAAATATCTGATGACTCGCCCTATCTGCAAATTTTACAAGTTTATCCTCAATGCTAGGACAATATCTTGGTCCAATCCCCGTTATTAAACCTGAAAATAATGCACATTTTGAAAAATTATTTCGTATAATTTGATGTGTTTTTTCATTGGTTGCTGTTATATAACATTTAATCTGCGGTTGATCAAGATGCTCTGTTAAGAAAGAAAAAGGTGTTGGATATTTGTCCCCTTCTTGGGTATCCAATATTTTCCAATTAATCGTATTTCCATCTAATCTGGCCGGCGTACCCGTTTTTAGACGTCCAACTTTTAACCCCGCCGACTTTAAATACGCTGTTATTCCCTTACAACTTACATCATTTACACGCCCTCCAACTGATGCTTGATGTCCGGTAAACATTATTCCATTTAGAAAAGTGCCTGTTGTTAATACAACAGATTTTGCATAAAAACATTTTTCATTATCAAGTTTTATTCCTTTTATAACTCCATTTTCTATAATCAGATGCTCTACGTTTCCTTCTATTATATCTAAGTTTTTTTGTTCTCTTAAAGCCTCTTGCATAAATTTTTTATATAGCTCCCTATCTGCTTGAGCTCTCGGACCTCGTACAGCAGGTCCTTTTGAAGAATTTAATAAGCGGAATTGTATACCGGCTTTATCTATTACGCGCCCCATTACACCATCTAACGCATCTATTTCGCGAACTAAATGTCCTTTACCCAACCCTCCAATAGCAGGATTGCAAGACATTTCTCCTATAGTTGAAATTTTGTGCGTTATTAAAGCTGTTTTAGCACCTATTCTTGCCGCTGCGGCGCATGCTTCACATCCTGCATGACCTCCACCTATAACTAGTACATCATATTTGTTCATTTTAAATCCTTATTTTCTCAAAATTTGCGGAAATTTTAATGCAATTGTCTTTTTTTTCAAGTGTTATATTTACTAATATTTTTTTGTTTTATTTTATATAAATAATTGACATATAAAACTTTTGGTTTATTTTATTACATAAATCAATTCTTAATAGGTGCATTATGATTATAAATCAAGAATCTTTAATGATAAAAAAATATTCTCTTGTTAAATGTATACTTACTAATTCTTGCAATAAAAATTTTTTTAATCAATTAGATACTCTTATTTTAAAAAAATATTTTGATAATGCTTATGAATATTCTTTAACCGAAAATATTGAGCGGATTAATGCTCATGATTTGTCTTTTAATGCTATTAATAAAATTGTTGATGATTTTATACGTTGTGTCGAAAATTTATCTATATTTCATAATCGCTGTTTGTTTGAAATGGTAAAACTTTCTTTTTTGCCGGCAAAAAAACTAAATAAAACAATATCAGTTGATACATATTTTAAATTAGCAACTTATTTACATTATGTTTCACATGAAACAAATAAATTGAGTTTTGATTTTTTAATCCTTAGAATAACAGATAATTTCTTGTTAAAAATAAAAAATATTGATAATACTGACTTGTCTTCTGCTTATACTAATTTAAAATATGCTATTCTGAATAAAATGATTATTTACTCTTATATTCCCGAAAAAAGAGAAAATGAAGCAACTTTTTTATGCTGGATTGATAGATTATTGTATGCTGTTGTTGAAAAAGAAATTGATTTATCTTCTTTTATAATATTATCTAAAAAAATTTTAGAAATAACATCTAAATCAATTTATATTTACTGGAAGTTGATAAATTCTATAAACTATCTGTTATCGCAAAAAGATTATTTTTCTTTCTCTTGTCTTAGAAAATATAAATCAGATCTGCAAAAATATATTGATGAGAAGTATTTGTATCATAATTTATCTACTGATGAATTGCAAAATATATTAGTTAGCCTTCTTGCAAAACAAAATATTGTAAAAGAAGATTATTATTATTTTTTTGAAGTATTAGCATCATTTGCCAAAAAATCTGAACATAATAAATTATTCAGCCTTCAGTTATGCGAATATCTACTCTATTTTAATCAGAAAAAACAAATCTTCGGTTATCGCTTTATTCGAAAACATTTTATAGACGTTTTGCTTTCGCTATTTCATAAAAGTGATTTTATAAATGTAAAAAATAAAGAATTACAGATCTTAATCGAATTGTGGTTTAATGATGCTTTTTTTTGTTTTGAAAGAAAAAGATTGCTCTTTAGTATTATTAATATTCTTAAATCTATTAATACAGACAATGTTAAATTAAATCATAATAATTTTTATAAATATTGTGATATTTTAGATTATATTTTAGCAACAAGTCCGGATAATGATTTTGCTGATATTATTGATTTCTTAGCTTTTAGTAATGAAAATAAATGCAAAATTGCAAAGTACTTTAAACTTACTAACCTGCACAAAAACATTTAAATACACCGTTATTTTCCTATACAAAAATTCCCAAATATATTGTTTAGTATTTCATTGACTTCAACACTTCCTGTTATTTTTCCAATAGCTCTGCAGGCTAGCCTGATGTCCTCTGCGGCAAGTTCTATTTCTTTATCTAAATTAAAAATCTCAAGATTTTTTAAACATTCTTCAAGAGCATCTCTATATCTTATTCTTGTTATTAAGCAATTTGAAGATAAAGAAAAATTATCTTTTATGGTTTCAATAATAGCTGTTGTCAGAAAATCAATTCCTTGATTGTATTTTGCAGATATTTTTATATGCTTCTTTGCATCTATGTTATTTTGATTCTCTTGTGAAACTTTATCGATTTTGTTTGCTACATAAAATACCTTTCCGTGAAAATCTTTTAGAGCTTTAAATTCACTGTTTTTATTTGTAGAAGCATCATATAATGCAATTACTATATCGGCTTCGGATATTTTTTCTTTAGCTATTTCTATTCCTTGCCTTTCAATAGGATTCTCTGTTTCTCTTATTCCTGCTGTATCAGTTATTATTACTGGATATCCGCCCATATCAAGATTTATATCTATCGCATCACGCGTCGTGCCGGCTATATCTGATACAATAACAGCGTTTCTTTTAACCAATGCATTTATTAAACTAGATTTTCCAGCATTCGTTTCACCGGCAATTACTATACGAAAGCCATTCCTTAAACGCTCATTCACATTGTTTTTTTGTAAATGCTTTGCTATATCCTTTCTCACTTTAAATACAGTGTTTAAAATATCTTCACTTAAATTTTCTGGTATGTCTTCTTCCGGAAAATCAATAAATGCTTCAAGATATGTTAAAACTTTTACTAATTCTTCGCGCCATGACGTATATAAATTTCTTAAGTTACCTTCCATTTGCTGCAACGCATATTTTTGTTGCATAGACGTTTCGGCATCAATTAAATCTGCAAGACCTTCAGCTTCCGTTAAGTCCATTTTTTGATTATAAAACGAGCGTTTTGAAAATTCTCCAGGCTCAGCTAACCGAACATTATCAAATTCACTTAGCGCATTCAAAATACTTGACAGTACAGCTTTTGAACCGTGACATTGTATTTCGGCAATGTCTTCGCCTGTAAACGAGGAGGGTGCCTTAAAGTATATAACCAATGCTTTATCTAAAAGTTCTTGTGTGTTCTTTTTCTTTATATCGGTAAAATAAGCATGGCGTTGTTTAATCGTTGCAATATTTATATTTGTCATTTGTGATATAATATTCAGAACTTCTTCTCCTGAAATTCTTATTACGGCAACACCAGACTTTCCATAAACTGTCGATAAAGCATATATTGTTGATGAAGACATTTTTACTCCTTTTCTTTTTTTTTCTTATAAGTAGCTTATTTTGTATTTTACGCAATAAAAATTTATTTCTCTATATAAAATTATTCGAATTTTAATGTTTCTGATTTTATTTTGTTTCTGAAAGGAGATGAAATGAATTCGGTTCGTATTGCTTTCTTTGATATTGCTAAATTTATTGCCATGATGATGGTTATTTTGGGACATTTTGGTGTGCCGGATATTAATCGATTTGTTTTTACTTTTCATATTCCTCTTTTTTTCCTTATCAGCGGATATTTTTTTAAACCTTATGAAAAAACTTTTTCTCTTTTGAAAATTAAAGCTAGACAGCTTCTTATTCCTTATTTGAGTGTCATGTTTGCTGTTATTTTTATTTATATCTGTCAAAACTTTCTCGATGGATATTCGGCTAAAAATACACTAATGGGGGTTATGGATTATTTTATCGGCTATTTATATGGAAGCGGTTATATTGATGACATTTTAGGACAGCATATCGAAATTGTCGGACCGATTTGGTTTTGTTTGGCTCTTTTTTGGGATTTTATTTTACTTAATTACTTTTTAAAAACTAAACATCCTTTTGTGGGAATCTTATTATGTTTTACGGTTGGATATGTATCGAGCTTTTTTATATGGCTTCCGCTTAGTATTCAATCAGCTCTGACATCCTTGCTTTTTTTCTATTTGGGATATCAATCTAAAATTCACGATGTTTTCAATAAATCTATCCATGTGTCGCGAATTTTACCCTTATTGTGTATTTGGGGTATTGGGTTAAGTTATGGTAGTCAATTTCTAATTGTGCAAAATTTTGCGGTTTCTTTAGTTAGTGATGTTATTGTTGCTCTAGCTGCTTGCTATTTGGTCTTACTCTATTGCCAATGGTTAGAACATAATGTTAAATCTGCAAAAATTATGGCTTTTTTAGGAAGATATACGATTGTTATGCTGTGTTTTCATAGCATCGATGTTAATATTATGCCGTGGAATGAATATTTCAAAACGCCTAATACAACCAATACTGTTATTTTAATAAAAATCTTGATTACTTTTATTAAATTCTTGTTTCCGATATTTGGCGCTTTAGTTGTTGCAAAATCTTCCTTATTAAGGAAATTCTTTGCTTTGAAAAATTAGCTGTTCATATTATCAAAGAAATCGCGGTTATCTTTTGATTGACGCAATTTATCAAGTAAAAATTCCATTCCGTCAGTCATTCCCATTTGCATTAAAACACGGCGCAATACCCACATTTTTGTTAAAGTTGCTTTATCAACAAGCAATTCTTCTTTTCTTGTGCCTGAACGCGTTATATCAATTGTCGGGAATAATCGCTTATCCGTTAATTTTCTATCCAAGATGATTTCAGAGTTACCTGTTCCTTTGAATTCTTCAAAAATAACTTCATCCATTCTTGAACCCGTGTCTATCAAAGCGGTTGCTATTATTGTTAAAGAACCGCCTTCTTCAACATTTCGAGCTGCTCCTAATAATCTTTTCGGGCGTTGTAGGGCATTCGCATCCACACCACCTGTCAAAACTTTCCCTGATGATGGTAAAACCGTATTATATGCTCTACCCAAACGTGTTATAGAATCCAACAAAATAACAACATCTTTTTTAGTTTCAACCAAACGTTTTGCTTTCTCTATAACCATTTCAGCAACTTGAACGTGACGGACTGCTGGTTCATCAAAAGTCGAAGATATAACTTCTCCTTTAACTGAACGTGTCATATCGGTAACTTCTTCGGGGCGTTCGTCTATTAATAAAACTATTAAGTAAATTTCCGGATGATTTACCGCAATCGCGTGTGCTATATTCTGTAACATTACCGTTTTACCGGTTCTTGGCGGAGCGACGATTAATCCTCGTTGTCCTTTTCCTTGCGGTGATATTAAATCAATAACTCGTGTTGTATAATCCTTTTCTCCGCAAATTATATCAAAATTTAGTTTTTCCGTCGGGTATAGTGGTGTTAAATTATCAAAATTTATGCGCAGTTTAGATTTTTCCGGATCATCGTAGTTTATTGTATTTATTTTTGTTAGAGCGAAATATCTTTCATTTTCTTTTGGCGCTCTAATCTCACCTTCAACTGTATCTCCGGTTCTCAATCCATAGCGTTTAACTTGTTGAGGGGATACATATATGTCGTCTGCTGATGCAAGATAATTTGATTTTGATGAACGTAAAAAACCAAAACCGTCTTGCATGACTTCTATAACACCGTCGCCATAAAGTATGTGATCGTCTTCGGCAACTTTTTTCATAATCGCAAAAATTAAGTCTTGAACACGCATGGATGATGCGTCTTCTACTCCCAACTCTTCCGCTTGACTTAAGAGTTGTTTGGGAGATTTATCCTTTAAATCTTTTAAATGCATGGATTAAACCTATTTGGTAAGAATTTTTTAAGAATTTAATGTTAGTTTCTTTATAAGAGTTTTTTTTAAGATGTCAATTTAAAATGTTTTTTGAAAAGTTTTGTTTTTTCTTTCAAAAGGGTTTTAGTTTTAGGTGATGTCGGAAAGTTATAAACAGGAAAATTTGCCAAACATTTATTTTTAAATAATTTTTTTGTTATTTGTTTATCCTTGTTAATTGTGTTGATAACTTTTTTGTAAACAGTTTTTTGCAGATTTTTTTGAGGCTGTTTAAAAGGTTGTGTAGGACTCCAAAAATTTGTTTTAAAATCAATTTTTTGATTAAATAAGTATTCTTGTGGGTAAATGTTACTTATCAACATATTTCACAGGGGATGATAAGTGCCTAAAAAATGTTTATAACTTGGGTTTATTTTTTGGCTTAATGGTGATTATTTGTTAATTGTTTTTTAAACAGTTTAGTTATGCACAGTATTGCTTCTTTTTGTGCATAAAAATAAAATTTGAGGATGAAATGATTTTTGTTGCTATTACGGGTTCTATCGGATGTGGTAAGACAACGGTTGCTAATGTCTTAAGAAAACTTGGTTATTTGGTTTATGATGCGGATAAATGGGTGAAGATTTTATATTTTAAAAAGGATTTTTTATCTGAAATTCAGAAATATTTTCCGCAGGTTTTTGTAAATGGTGTTTTTAATAAAAAAATGTTGCGCTCTGTTGTTTTTCAGAATCCTCAAAAATTGAAAATTCTGGAAAATTTAATTCATCCTTTTTTAACGAAAAAATTGCGGCAAATTATTCGTTATCGACGTAATGACGGAATTGTTTTTTTTGAAGCGCCACTGTTGTTTGAGTTGGGATGGGATAAATTTTTTGATTATGTTATTGTTGCTGATGTGGAATATGATGCTCAAAAAGAACGTGTTATGAAACGAGATAAAATTTCTGAAGAGGAATTTATTAGAATTAATGCTTTACAAATGCCTAGATGTGACAAGATTTGTCGTGCTGATATGGTTATAGATACAGGTGAAGATATAAATAAGTTGAGAAGAAATATTGTGCAGATGTTGGGAGTTTTTTGAAATGCAAGCTATTCGTGAAATTGTTTTTGATACGGAAACAACCGGATTTGATCCGGAAACGGGTGATAAACTTGTTGAAATAGGCGCTGTTGAACTTATTAATCATGTTCCTACCGGTAGAACTTATCATCAATATATAAATCCGGAAAGAGAAGTTCCTGATGAAGTTGTTAAAGTGCATGGTTTAACAACCGAATATTTAAAAGATTTTCCTAATTTTGCTGCAGTTGCTCAGGATTTTATTGATTTTGTCGGTGATGATGGAATTTTGGTCGCTCATAACGCTACGTTTGATATGAAGTTTATTAATTTTGAGCTTCGTCATCTTGGTTTTGAAGGGTATGGTTGGGATAGAGTTGTTGATACTTTGGAAATAGCTAAAAATAAATTTCCGGGGCAACGCAATAATTTGGATGTGCTTTGTAAACGTTTTGGAATCGATAATTCAGCAAGAACTTTTCATGGAGCGTTACTTGATGCTCAGCTTCTGGCGGAAGTTTATCTTGAATTATTAGGGGGAGCAGAGCCTTCTATGGAATTAGATGCTGCTCTATCTTCTAAAAAAGAACAGCATATTGAAACAAAAGAAATACAACGTGTTTATAGAGAACCGAGAAATTTTATATTAACTGAAGAGCAAATAGCATTGCATAGAGATTTTTTGGAAAAGAATATTAAAGATTCTTTATGGCTTTCAGATGAGAAAAAAGAAGAGGTTGCTCAGTAATGTTTTATTTTTCAACTATTGAGGGGCGTAAAGTCTTAAAATCTGATTTATTGGTTGGAATTGAGCATTTTTTTACTACTCGCGATATTTGTATTTTTTCTAAAGAAATGGATATGTCTGATAATAAAGCAATTGTCGAGAATTATTTAGGGCAAAAAATGGCAACTAATCAACCGGTACATAGCGCTCATGTTGAAATTGTTGAAGATGGAAAGTTGTTTTATCCTAAAACGGATGGCTTATTTATTCATCAAGGGCAGGCGGCTTTTTTGAATTTTGGTGATTGTGTTCCGATTATTGTTTATGGTGGGGGAATCGGGGGAATTATTCATGCCGGATGGAGAGGTACAGTACAAAAAATAATTAAAGTTGCTGTTGAGAAATTTGTAAATGATTATAGGGTACAACCTCAGGAAATTAAAGCGGTTATCGGTCCGGCTATTTGTTCTAAATGTTATGAAGTCGGAAAAGATGTTTATGAACAGTTATTAGATACTGTTTTTAATCATTCTTGTGGGTTTTATCAGGAGAATGGTAAATATTTTGTGGGACTTAAAGATATAAATAAACAACAGCTGTTGGAGTGTGGAGTTGAACAAATTGATGTTTGTTCGTATTGTACGGCTTGTGGTGAAAAATTGTTTTATTCATATCGGTTTGAGAAAACTGGGTATAGACATAGTGCTGTTTTGAAATTGTAGCTATCTCATAAATAATGAGATAGCTACATAGGAGCTAAAAAAGATATCTGATACCTAATGATAATTCGCTTATATTTTTGATGTAATCTTGTTTGTGGTTTAGTAGAGTTGTATAGCGTCCCATAATTCTTACAGCCCAATTAGAATTGATGTTAAATTGCAATCCTAACCCCGTTCTCATTCCTAACGACTCTGCGCTATCATTATCTTCGTAGTATTGGTCAAAATGGCTTGCTTTTCCTGTTATATCAAAATCATAGTAGGCTAAGCCTAAAGCTGCAAGAATTTCGACGTCTTTATTTATGGGTTGGTAAAGTAATAAATCTCCTCCTAAAGCTAAATACTCTATGTTTGTTTCTATTGAGTCTGGGTGATAGGCTGTTTTTTTACTTTCATTACTCGATTTTTGTAAAAATGCTTCTAATCCTATTTTGGGTGTGAACCTTGAGCCAAAGTTTATGTTAATAGTGTTATATTTATCTGCGGCTATCTCTTTATAGGAATAGTCTTCATCTTTGTCGAAGTTTATCCAAGATTGTCCAATATCTATTCCTAATGTGTATTTAGGAGATTTATTTGTTGTTTTATATTGTTGTTGAATTGACTGTGTCGGAATAGACCAATTTGATGCAAATGAGTTACCGGTGAGTAAAGTGAATATACCGGCTATCAGTAATATGTTTTTCATATCAAACTTCCTTTTTTCTAAAATGTTAAAGAAAAAGTCATCTTGGAAAAGATGACTGGAAGTTGAAAGCTATGATTAGTATAGTGCGGTATATTCACCGCGTAGGCTTATTTTACCGCCTTCCAGTCCTAGACCGAAGGCATGTAAAAGTTTCGTCTTTACATATAGACGCTAATCAGGAGGCTTTCAAACCTCAGAATATTTGTCAATATTCCGTCCCTATTTTTAAAAAATAAAGTTTAATATATCGTAAATAATTGTTTGCCAAAACAAGGTGAAACAGTAAGTTTTTGCTTGAATATTCTTTTTTAGTAGTATAACTTCTTTGAAGAATTAATCGTTCTGCCGTGGGAACTTTTTAATGGAGTTTCGTACGGTTGTTTTTAACTAATAAGCTGATAGGAGCTGAATAACCATGAGTAAATGGGTTTATACATTTGGTGATGGCAAAGCCGAAGGCGATGCCAGCATGCGTAACCTCCTCGGCGGTAAAGGTGCTAACTTGGCCGAAATGAATAAGGTCGGTTTGCCTGTTCCTCCGGGATTTACTGTTACAACTGAAGTTTGTACTTATTATTACAATAACAACAAGACTTATCCTGCTGATTTGAAAGAACAAGTTAAAGCAGGTGTTGCTCATGTTGAAAGTATTATGGGCAAAAAGTTTGCTGATGCTGATAATCCGTTGTTGTTCTCTGTTCGTTCCGGTGCTAGAGTTTCTATGCCGGGTATGATGGATACTGTTTTGAACCTTGGCTTAAGTGATGAAACTGTTAAGGCTTTGGCTAAGGCTTCCGGTAGCGAAAGATTTGCTTATGACTCTTATCGCCGTTTCTTACAAATGTTCTCTGATGTGGTTTTAGGTGCTGATTTGGATTTGTATGAAGAAGCTTTGGAAAATATGAAAAAAGCTAAAGGTTATAAATCTGATACAGATTTAACCGCAGATGACCTTAAAGAATTAGTTAAAGAATATAAAGAAATTGGTCAGAAAATTGGTAAAGTTGTTCCGCAAGATCCTTGGGAACAATTATGGGCAGGTATCGGTGCTGTGTTCGGCTCTTGGATGGTTGATCGTGCTATTACCTATCGTAAGTTAAATAATATCCCTGGTGACTGGGGTACAGCTGTTAACGTTCAAACCATGGTGTTTGGTAATGCTGGTGATGATTGTGCTACAGGTGTTTGCTTCTCTCGTGACCCTGCTACTGGTGAAAATGTTTACTATGGTGAATATCTTGTAAATGCTCAAGGTGAAGACGTTGTGGCAGGTATTCGTACTCCGCAACCGATGGCTTCTAAAGGTGATGGTACTTCTTTGGAAGAGAAATGGCCTAACCTTTATAAAGAGTTAGTTGATGTTCGTAATAAACTTGAAGCTCACTATAAAGATATGCAAGATATGGAATTTACTATTCAACATGGTAAACTCTGGATGTTGCAATGCCGTAATGGTAAGAGAACTGCTGCCGCAGCTGTTCGTATGGCTGTTGAAATGTATGAAGAAGGTATGCTTTCTAAAGAAGAAGCTATCATGCGCGTCGGTGCTGATCAATTAGATCAATTATTGCACCCAATGCTTGATCCTAAAGCGAAGAAAAATGTTATTGCAACAGGACTTCCTGCTTCTCCCGGTGCTGCCGTAGGTCGTGCCGTATTTAATGCAGAAGATGCTGAAGCATGGGCTTCTCGCGGTGAAAAAGTTATCCTTATTCGTAACGAAACTTCTCCTGAAGATATTGGCGGTATGCACGCTTCTCAGGGCGTAATTACTGCTCGCGGCGGTATGACTTCTCACGCTGCCGTTGTTGCTCGTGGTATGGGTACTCCTTGCGTTTCCGGTTCTACAGATATTGTTATTGATTATAAAGCTAAAACAATGTCAACAAAATCCGGTGTCGTTGTTAAAGAAGGTGATTGGCTTTCTTTAGACGGTGGTAAGGGTCAAATTATTGAAGGTAAAATCCCAACCGTTCAAGTTGAAATGACCGGTAATTTCGGTAAGTTGATGACTTGGGTTGACGAAATCAAAACTATGAAAGTTCGCGCTAATGCTGAAACTCCAAAAGATGCTAAGCAAGCTCGTGATTTTGGTGCGGAAGGTATCGGTTTGGCTCGTACTGAACATATGTTCTTTGATGCTAATCGTATTGCTGATATGCGTGCTATGATTTTGTCTGATAACGAAGAAGGTCGTCGCAAAGCCTTGGCTCGGTTATTGCCATATCAAAAACAAGACTTTATTGACTTGTTTACAATTATGGATGGTCTGCCTGTTACTGTTCGTTTGTTAGATCCGCCGTTGCATGAATTCTTGCCACATACAGACGCTGAAATGAAAGAATTGGCTGATAAAATGGGTATGACTTTGGAACAAGTTAAAACTCGTTCTGAAAAATTGCATGAACAAAACCCGATGTTAGGTCACCGTGGTTGCCGTTTGGCTGTTACATATCCTGAAATTGCAGAAATGCAAGCTACAGCTATCTTAGAAGCAGCTTTGGAATGCCAAGAAAAAGGTATTAAAGTTACTCCAGAAATTGAAGTTCCTTTGACGGGTTCTAAGAAAGAATTGGATATTGTTAAAAATGTTATTGATGAAACAGCTCAAAAAGTATTTGCAGCTAAAGGTAAAAAAATTGACTACCTTGTAGGTACAATGATTGAATTGCCTCGTGCAGCTTTGATGGCTGAAGAAATTGCAGAATCCGCAGGTTTCTTCGGTTTTGGTACAAATGACCTTACTCAAACAACTTTGGGTATGAGCCGTGATGATACCGGGGCTATCTTGGATGAATATAGAGCTAAGGGTGTGTATGTTGCAGATCCTTTTGCTTCTATTGACGTTGAAGGTGTTGGTAAATTGGTTCGTCGTGCAGCTGTTCATGGTCGTATGACAAATCCTGATTTGCACTTGGGTGTTTGCGGTGAACACGGTGGTGATCCTGCTTCTATTGAATTCTTTAATTCGGTAGGTTTGGATTATGTTTCTTGTTCTCCGTTCCGTGTACCGGTTGCTCGTTTGGCTGCGGCTCAGGCTGCTGTTAAACAAAAAGGACAACCTAAGGCTGTTGATGCTGCTAAAGAGGGTTGTTGCTGCAAAAAAGCTTGCTAGTTTTTTAGTTTAGCGTTTTTGAACCCCACTCTTATGATCTGTACCCCAGAAAGTGGAGGAAAAAAGGAAATCCCCTTTGAAAAAAATATTCAAAGGGGAATTTTTTTGTTAAACTCACACAAAAGGAGATAAGAATGAGCAAAATAAGATTTAGTAAAGAAGAACAAGCCA
>CASDOS010000051.1 GCA_949282205.1 uncultured Alphaproteobacteria bacterium
ATAATCAACGAATTCAGCATCTCCCTTTTCTGCCAAT
Source organism: uncultured Alphaproteobacteria bacterium (assembly GCA_949282205.1). Lineage (GTDB taxonomy): Bacteria > Pseudomonadota > Alphaproteobacteria > RF32 > CAG-239 > CAG-267. Next base: position 38 of record CASDOS010000051.1, read on the forward strand.
ACTTTTGTAATAGCGGCGGTCAATGTTGTTTTACCATGGTCAACGTGACCGATAGTACCAATATTGCAGTGTGGCTTACTGCGTTCAAACTTCTCTTTTGCCATGAATCTATACCCTAAAATACTGTGTTATGACGAGGCTATTTATTAAAGGAAATTGAATGGAGCGGGTGAAGGGAATCGAACCCTCGTCATAAGCTTGGAAGGCTTCTGCTCTACCATTGAGCTACACCCGCTCAAACCAAAAAACCTGAAACAAAAACCTATAGTAAAAACGAAATTAACTGGTGGAGGGGGATGGATTCGAACCATCGTAGACGAAAGTCGACGGATTTACAGTCCGTTGCATTTGACCGCTCTGCCACCCCTCCGCTAAAATCGCTTTGCGAGGGAAAAAGAACAAGGTCTTTTAACCTAACAACGAGAATAAGAACGTATTTTTACAATAAAGTCAATAATTTTTTTCATTAAATCTTAAAGTTTTGTTGATAGTCTGGATTTATTAAGTAAAAATAGGAAGATACCATGCAAAAAAATATATTAACGGAGTGTAGTAATCCCCGTACGCGCGACATAGATTTAATGACGACGGCAGAGATAATTGACTGCATCAACAAAGAAGACAGAAAAGTTGTCCGCGCCGTAGCCCAAGCCAAAGAAGCAATAACCCAAGCGGTAGATTGCATTGTCAACAGCATCCGACAAGGCGGAAGAGTCGCCTATTTCGGAGCCGGAACGAGTGGCAGATTAGGAGTACTGGATGCATCGGAATTGCTACCGACTTACTCACTACCCCCACATATCATCCAAGGATACATTGCCGGAGGGGACAGCGCATTAAGACATTCGGCGGAACACGCTGAAGATAACAAAAAATTTGCTCTAAATGATTTAAATGCATTCAATCCCACATCACAAGATGTTGTTATCGGAATATCCGCCAGCGGCAACCCTGCATACGTTTTAACAATTCTGCAAGAAGCACAAAAGCGAGGATGTCAAACAATCGGTATAACCTGCAATCCCGAAGCAAAATTAAAAGAATACAGCAATATATGTATCACCGCCGCCGTCGGAGCGGAAGTCATCACCGGCTCAAGTCGTATGAAAGCTGGCACGGCACAAAAAATGATATTAAACATGCTCTCGACCACCGCCATGATAAAAATCGGCAAGACCTACGGAAATTTTATGATAGATGTCACGCCGACATGTAACAAATTAATAGACCGTAGCAATCGTATTATTTCAAGCATATGCAAAATTTCTATTGCCAAAGCCGAAGAATATCGTATAAAAGCAAACAATAACGTCAAAACCGCTTGTATAATGTATAAAAAGCAATGCAGTAGAGAAGAAGCAGAACTGCTATTAAAAAAACACAACGGAATTTTACGAAAGGTCATATAAGATGAAAAAATTCCATAAACAAAATACCACCACGCAGGATAACAAAAACCAACAATTAATTATTTACGGACGTCACGCCGTATTAAGCGCATTAAAAAATCCGAAAAGAAGAATACAAAAACTGTTAATCACAGCAGAAAACAAATCCGAAATTGAAGCAATTTCCCCTTCATTACCTTTCTCAATCATAGATAAAAAAGATTTTAATAAAATACTCCCCGAGGATGCTGTTCATCAAGGATTTGCGTTATATTGCGCTCGTTTAGCAAGCTATGACATCGCCGATTTAATTGAAATGGCGAAAGACAAAAAACGCTGTTGCATTCTCATTTTAGACCAAGTGACCGACCCGCAAAATATTGGTGCCATTATCCGTTCATGTGCAGCATTTGATACATTAGGTTTAGTCGTCCAAGATAAGAATTCGCCGCTTGAATCCGGAGCGATGGATAAAGCCGCCGCCGGCACAATAGAATTTGTCCCGATTGCGCGAGTAACCAACTTAAGCCGAGCCATTGAAACTTTAAAAGAAAACGGTTTCTGGGTAATGGGGATGGACGGTTATGCCGATACGACCATAGATAAAATCAACAAAGACGGAAAAATTGCGATTGTTATGGGCTCAGAAGGCAAAGGAATGCGTCGCTTAGTTCAAGAAAACTGCGATTCCTCGATTAAATTACCGATTTCATCCAATGTTGAGAGTTTAAATGTATCAACAGCAGCCGCCATTACCTTATACGAATTAAGCAAAGACTGACTTTTCACCCCCAAAAGCTGCTTGCAAACACAAGCAGCTTTTTTAGTAATCTATAAATTACCCAACAAATTTACCGGAGTTTTTCTTTTACAACATGATGTATAAGCGCGTTAACCTCGTCCAAATTCATCGTCTGATCTTGAGTTTGCTGCTTACGCAACACCTCATCTGCCTGAGGAACTTCACGATTCCGAGTATGAATATCGTAGCGTAAACTTTGAGCCTCAGCCACTCTGTTTTTAATAGAGTTTGTACCGCGTTCAACACTTCGTTTATATTCTTCTTCTTGTTTTTTCATAACGTCGGTTAATTCATCTCTATTAATTTCATCACGAATAACTTCTTCAGGAGCATCCAAAGGCGTCTTCCCCATAAGTTGATCCCAACTAAAGTTCATTGTCTGATGAGGATGTTCGTGTTGATAAACATAGGCTTTTTCCAAAGCACTGGCTTTACCTTCCGCATCTCTTTTTTTCATCTCTTTATAGGCTTGAATATTCACATATGAAGTTACATACGAATTTTCCCGACCATAACCATCTTTAGGTCTCTCTTCAGGATGTTCATTAAAGTATTTCTGAGCTGCGGTATATAGATCGTCATATATTTTATCTCTTTTCCGAGCACTTGCATCATCATGCACATCAACATCTGGCCCATTATTAATAGGATAAACAGTATATCCATCAAATTTCCCACCGGAATTTATCCCCGGTTCACCTATCGCCCATTGTTGACTCTGCAAATCAAATCTAATCCGATTACCATATTCATCAACAAACCTCATTGGCTGTTCCAGATATTTATTTTGCTCATCTATTTTAATTAAATTACCATGTTCATCTACATGATTTTTTACTTTTTCAGACATCTTAGCTCTCCCCAAATTCTCTACACAAGAAAGTATAACATAAACAAAAACGCATTTCAATACCAAACACTAAAAACTATAACGAACTCCCACACCGCCTTCAACACTGCTTTCTTTTTCGGCATTATGAGAAATTTGCGCAGCAACCGCAATATCACCATCTTTATAAATAGCTTCCGCAGTTGTTTTCAAGCGATTTTCATCTTCATCATAAGCATCAACAGGATAATCAACCGGAGAACCATTCATTCCCACTCTCAAATCTTTATATGGATTTAAGAATTCATGATAATATTTTGTACCGATTGCTAACATCAATGAACGATCTTTAGCCAATTGAATACGTTTGCGCAGTTTCAAGCCCACCCCAGCTTCCAAGGATAAAGAATCATTAGCCTCCAAATTAAAACCATCATCTTCCTCAGCTTCGCTCATAGAACTTCCTTGCAAATTAAGCTCAGCCTCAGTAACCAACTCTGCCACCTTCAAATCAATACTATATTCGGCATGATTATATAATCCATAATAGAAATCCCAAGTATCAGCCTCATAAGTTCCGGAAATAGCATGACGTTTATAAGTACCATATCCTGCACCGATACTTGGCATCGTCAAAAACTGAAAACCGTTATTTTGATATAAAATTGGTAAAAAGGCCATTAGAATTTTATTATCTCTTGAAGAAGAAGCCTCATCATAATCTGCATCAGCATAAGCAGCTCTCAAGGTCGCCCCCAAGCGCCAATTATGATTTAATTTCTCACCAAAACCGATATAAGGACTATACACATTATCAGCATAACCGCTCAACCCGTCCCGAGCATCTTTACCTGTCCGATAAAAGTCCATACCAAAATAAGAACCGTCCAAACCATCTTCTAAAATTCGATTTTGTTCCTGTTCATTTAAGCCACGCAAGACAGCCATATTTTCCCTCGGAAGATTAGCGTAGAATTTTTTACCGCTTTCAATTTCGACAGTTTCATCAAAATCATCTTTATTACCGGCGCCTTTGATAGCGTCAAACAATTTTTCATTATTTTGCAAACCATAATTTGTTTCAAAGAAATCCGCCAATTCTTTATCATCCATAATTTCTTCAAATTCTTTACGATTGAGTTCGACATCGGTAACATCATTTTCAGTTTTAGTCGTTGCATCAAACATATACGAACCGGAAGTTACATTAAGTCCATCATTTTTACCGACAAATGAATTTTCATTAACATAAGTATCCTCAAATCCTCCCATAACAATATCACTACCGGCAATAACATTCCCTTTAAAGCTATCTGCCGAATAAGTTCCGCCTTTAGCAATAACATAAGAACCGGATTCATCAGCTTTCATTTCATCAAAATTAATATCATTTCCGACCATCTCAACTGTACCGGAATTAATAAATGAACCATTTTCCCCAACATAAATCAGCCCATTAGAAGTCGTCGTCGCTTCTGAGTTCATATCAATACATTCACCGCCAAGACTACCGCCATTGGAACAAGCCCCGGTCAAACCATTAAATCTTATCGTACCGCTATTAGCAAAACCGCCACTATCAATTTTAACACCATAACCTTGACCGGAAACAGTAATAGTTCCCGTACTGGAATTAATTCCCGAACCCTGCACAATATAAACACCATTACCCGAACCAACCGTAATATCGCCGCTATTCGTAAAGAAACCATTTTCTGTCACCACGGCGCCATTTCCGGAACCGATTGTAATACTTCCGGAATTTGAACCGCTTCTATAAACACCCGTACCACTATTAATTGAAATAGTTCCACTATTATCCAGATCTATCCCCCCTATACCGACCTTACCTTCAATTACACCAGAATTAACACCATTCCAGACGCCATAGGAATTCTGATCAGAAAGTGTAATTGTTCCCGCATTCTCTCCATCTTTCACACCATACGCATTCTCCTCATATAAATGCAGTTCTCCGGCATTTATTCCCCCCACCAAACCAACACTATTACGATAAACATCTATCTTACCAATTTGACTAACGTTATCTATTTTACTTGCATTGTAAATACCATAAGCAAATTCCGTTCCGGACACACAATCTGGACAAGAAACAGTAACAGGACCAGTATTTGTAAAAGTAGCTCCATTTGCCACAAGAACACCGATATTACCAGCCCCTGAAACAGAAACTGTCCCGGAATTCAAACCGCTTGTTTCCCCCCCCAACGTTTCATCGGTCACATATATACCCACACCGGATAGGACCTGAATCTGTCCATAATTATTAGCCGTTGAATACTGATCTGCATACATTCCGAAACCGGAATTAACGGTAACAGACCCAAGTTTATGTTGAGAACCATCACCCTCAACAACAATAGTTCCGGCATTATTATTTTGAATAACCGTTTCCGTCCCGGAAGCCTTCATTGCAATACCATTACCATTTTGCACATAAATCGTACCGGAATTAGTTGCCGAAGCCTTATCGTTAACAATTATCGGCGTAGCGCCGGCAGTAGCATAAATCGTACCATAATTATTCAACTGTGAACCGGAATTAGCACCAATCATTAAATAAGAATCTTCCCCTTTAACATACACGGTAGAATCTTTAGACAACGACAAAATGCCGCCATTAGTAGCCTTTCCAACCGTAAAATCTTCCACCTCAAAACCATCGGGATAAGTTAATTCATAACTGGCACCATTATTAACCCAAAAATAAGTAATATCATCATACTGAGAATCATGATAAATATTACCTTCCACCGCCAATTTTGCGCTATCACCATCCAAAATAAAGCCGGTTGCACCATTAGCTTGTAAGTAAAGCGTTCCATAATTATAAGCCGTACCATTTTTAACATACATACCGGCGGAATTGTCACCGGTTACATAAATAGAGTTAACACTATCCGACGGTGCATCATAGCGACCGTTAAAAATATTTCCACCAGCATTTGTAACCGCCATTCCATAACTATACAAACCGTTAGCATAAATACTTCCAAAATTAGTTGCCGCCGCCCCGCTATTAGAATCATTTCTCATTCCGATTGAATTCGTCGCATTAACAACAATATTACCGTAATTATTAGCATAAGCCTCTGCAGTTGCCGTTGAATCCAACCACATACCGACATTAAACTGCGAAAAATCTCTATCAAACATTTCAAGAGTAATATTTTGATTATTAACGGCAGCGCCTTGCTTAGAAACCTGAACAGCTGCGGTTCCATAAGTTCCCCCATAGTCAACATTTTTATCAAATTGAGTACCGATAACCATTTCTCCGTCATTCACAAATAATTGTTTGGTAGAAGAATCATCACCGGACACTGTCACGCTTGAAGCAGCCACATCAGCAGAAACATTTATTCCGACAGTAGAAGCGGCACCGTCCGGAATAGCAAAAGAATCACTATTACCAACTTTATAAACAATAGAACCATTATTATACGCAGATGAAAAATTACCGCCAAAAACCTTAGAATTTGTAGCTTTATTAGAAACATAGATAGTACCATCGTTTATCATTTCAACCGAACCGGCGAATGCGTTATAAATTGCCGTAGACTCTTCGGAATAAACATTAATAATGCCCTTATTTTGCAACAGCACCTCATCAGTTTTATCTTCGCCGGCAGCATACAATCCATAATTATTGTTATAACGAGATTGACCTTTTTCCACACCCAGATTAATAACTCCATAATTAACAACATCACCACCGGCAAAAGAAGCCATCGCATAAGCATTACTGGTTTGCATATCCACTAAGCCATAATTAGACAATTTCGGATTTTTCCAATCATACACTCTGGTTTGCGACCCATCACCTTTAGCCGCCAGCATACCATATGAAACACCGCCTGAATTAGCTTCATTGACAATCCGGATAGTTCCTCCCGTATCATTTCCGCTACCTGTATAAATATCCTGAGCATTTCCATTAATCAATTCCGCCCCGTGAACAGAGAGCATTCCGGCAGCCACATCTGTACCTGCATCCATCGTTGTAGAAGTCAGATTAAGATTAATATTTCCTTGATTAAGAGCCGTTGTAGACGCATCAGCGCGAATACCGATTAAACCGCCTTTTCCTAATTTTAATGCATCGTCCGCCAACTGATAACTTCCCTGATAAGACAAATTGATATTTCCGTAATTACTCAATTTCATCTGTTCAGCCAACGCCGGATTACTATTTCCCTCCAAAAACTTATCATCAATATAACTTCCCATACCAATAAGGCTGACCGCCACATCAGTAGCGCTATTATACCCTGCACTAAGTTGAATATTACCATAATTATCGGCAGAAACAGTACTTCCACTGAGATTTGTACCAGTATAAAGGTCAAACAAAACCATCCCCAACATTGTACCGGAATTATTCTCTAAAACTTCCTCATCTTCATCTGTACCGCCAGAAGTTTCATCACCGACAGTTCCTTCCGCATCTGTAGGAATATTTCCCGTCTGAGATGAACCTGTATTATCAACAACGGTAGTACCGGTAATATCCCCATAATTAACTATTTTAGAAGCTGTATCACCATACATTCCGATAACGGCATGATTATCGCTATTTCCTTTAAAAGAAATATCGATTTTACCATTAACGCCATCGCTATCGCCTTCGGGAGAATTAATAACCTGCCCCCCATTACTAGCCACCAAACCAATAGCCCCGTTTGTAGCATCAATTTTGATATAACCGTTATTAAGTGCCTTAGATCCCTCTCCATAAACAGATGCACCGACCGTTGCATCACCAAGAGAGAGAGTTCCGCCAAACAGATTATTAAAATAAGCGCCATCGGAAACTGAAACATAAGAAAGCAAAGAATCCGAATTAGTCAAAACATTCGGTAGCAATTGAATTTTATCTAAATAATCCGAAGCATAAGGATTTTGTATAATACGGTCGATATTATTTTCTAATCCTCCGCTATTAACAAACTGTTTATAATTAGTGATTTTAGTAGCCAAACCGTCATTAGGAACAATCGGAGCAATTGTATCATCATCTGACGAAGCGCCACCGCCGCCACCGCCACTACCGCCACTAAACGCTAGAATACCACCGCCCAAAGCAGCCCCACCAAGTATCCACGGCCACCAACTACGTTCTTCTTCATTATAATACAAAGATTCTTCATTTCCGACAATTTTATCAGTCCGAGCGGCTTGACCGTCTTTAAGAAACTCACGATATTGTTGACTAATTTCATAAGTACAGCCATGACGAGGATTGGCTCCGCTCATTCGAAAAGAATTATAGGCGACATGGTCTTTACGTTTAATAGCGATACAAAGTCCCGTATCTCCGTTAGCATTAACGGCATCAATATTAAGTCCCCGATTAACAGCCTCTCGTAAAATACCCACTTTACCTTTACTGGCCAAATAGTACATTTTATTAAAATCATAAGGAGACAAGCGCCCACCGATAGCATAAGCACTATCGGACACAAAAAGGGCAGTCAAAACAACCGCAAACGAAAAAACAGAGGCGCCAAATTTCATCATATAGACCATAAAAAAACAATTGCTTTAAGACGATTCTACAAGAAACTTTATTAACAAAGCGTATATTTCCGTAAAATTATAACTAATTATCAATACAAACATTATACAACAAAAAGGTTTCCATACCTGACAGAAACCTTTTTTTAACAGAAAGACCTCAACATTAACAGATTAATACGAATAATCAGTATTTTCTCTGCGATTACTCTGCGTCTGATAAGTATTTGTTACGACAGCATCCTTACCTTCGACTTCCAAATGGGGATTAACATACGCCGTAGAACCTTTTTCATAGAAATAGAAATCACGTCTTAAGCGCGTCTGATCACGAATAGAAAGAGAATTCCATTCTTGTTCAGTCAATCCATACGGATAAACATTTTGAGAAGCGGAACAAGCGGACAATAAAAACAGCAATAAACACAGACCTGTTTTTTTCATAATTAATCTCCATAAACAAATAACATATGAGCGTTTATAAGTCATAATAAATTGTTTTTCAAGCAAATATTTTTACAAACGCCCCACAAAGCAATTTTTAGATTTTAAGCAATTGAGTAACAAAAGCCTCCACATAATCCTTTCTACGATTTTGATAATCCAGATAATATGCATGTTCCCACACATCAAGATTAAGAAGAGGTTTATACCCTAAGACCAATGGCGTATCGCCATTACGAGTAGTCAAGACCGCCAATTTTCCGGTAGAATTTTCCACCAACCAAATCCACCCGCTTCCAAAAAATTTAACAGCCTCATCAATAATTTTCTGCCGCAATGCATCTTTTGTTTCAAAATGCTCTATAATTTTAGCCTCCAACTCTGCATTGATACATTCACCAAAACCGATTGAATTCCAATAAACATTATGATTAAACACCTGCCCGGCATTATTATATAACGTTTGATATTCAGGTTTATCAAAAGTACGCTCAATAATTTCCTCCAAAGACATATCCTGAAATTCGGTACCCGAAATCAACTCATTAACTTTATCGACATAAGCCTGATGATGCTTTGCGTAATGAAAACTGATGGTTTCAGCAGAAATAACCGGAGCAAGAGCATTATCTTTAAACGGCAATTTCATCAATTCAAACATATTTTCCTCCCAAATAAGAACTAACCCTTTTATAATATCCCCTAAATATTTATTTTAAATAGGTGTTTTAATTTTGTTAATAATTATTAACAGGGTATAAACAAAGATTCACAAATAAAATTTATGTATTATGATGAAATCAAACAATAAACAAGACGGAGAGGAAAAATGAGAGTTTTACTAATAGAAGACGACTATGCGGTTTCTCAAAGTGTTGAAACGATCCTCAAAAAAGAAGGCATGGTCGTAGACACAACAGATGACGGCGAAGACGGATTAGATTGCGGCAAATTATACGATTACGACATCATCATATTGGATTTAAATTTACCGGGAATGAACGGTTATGAAGTATTAAAGAGCCTGCGCAATGCCAAAGTAACCACTCCGGTATTAATTTTATCAGGTTTATATGAGCCGGATAAAAAAGTAAAAGGTTTAGGCTACGGTGCTGATGACTATTTAACCAAACCGTTTGATAAAAATGAGTTATTGGCGCGTATTCAAGCGATTGTACGCCGTTCCAAAGGACATTCAAACTCCGTCATCCAAACCGGCCTGGTTGAAGTAAACTTAGACACCCAAACCGTAAGCGTTGCCGGCAAAGATTTACATTTAACCGGAAAAGAATATGGGATAATGGAATTATTATCCTTGCGTAAAGGTTCAACATTAAACAAGGAGCAATTCTTAAACCATTTATACGGCGGGATTGATGAGCCTGAATTAAAGATTATCGATGTATTCATTTGTAAATTGCGTAAGAAGCTGGAAAAAGCATCCGGCGGCAAAAACTATATTGAAACTGTTTGGGGCAGAGGTTATATATTAAAAGACCCTGACGAACACAAATAGTTTCAATAAAAAGGATTAAGAGGCGGTAGCTCCCACAATAGACCGCCTCTTAATTTTTTATACCAACGTCAAAATAAAAAAGCAAGTTTAAAAAAGCACCTTAACTTTCACTCAAAACCTAAAACCAAAGTACAATTTTCATAATCCAAACAAGTCTGACAAAATTGCTGTATATCGTAAACCGTTGCACGGCTAAGACACTTCCGATTGTTTGAGCAATAATTCGTACCATAAAAGCGCCCCGTAGTACCTGTTCCTTCCCCATCGCCATACCGATGCACCCAAACAGTTTTGAGTACATCCTGATAAGGAATAATCACATAAGTAAACAACAGTCGACAATACTCTTCAATATTTCCATTCCAAGCGATAGGATTTTTATTCTTAAGTTCATAATTAATTGTAAAATTAAATCCATTTGAAGTGACAGTTGTTGTATGCAGTGTACTATCAACAATATACCCATTACGATTAACCCATTTTTTTGGCATAATTCCGATTTCAGATATCACACTAGTTAATCCAACATTTACACCGTTTTGTCCTTTTAATCTCGCAGCTTCCTGCAAAGCCTCACGAAATTGCATTAAATCCCGAATAAATTCTGAGTATTCAGTTGCCGCCTTTGTCATCTGATAAGTTCTCATTGCCTTATTAAAGCCAACGATTCCACCAACAGATAAAACACCCACAATAGCTAACACACCAATCATCTCTATCATAGAACGTCCGATATCCGACTTACTCATAAGCCTCTCCTAATCAAATCCAAACAACAAAAAAAACCACCTAATTAAGGCGGTCGGAGAGTTCATCAATCATATCTAGTTAAATGATTCCTTTAACCTTTAAAGTCAAAAAACTTCTGAACATACGAAAAAGGCTCCCCGACCTTTTACAGTCGGGGATATATCTATTGAATCCGTAAATTACAGATGCAATATAACGATGTTATACCCTAACACCGAACTAGATAAAGAGCCGATGAAAGCCCGCACCACCTCTGGTGCTGACAGATAAAATCTGCTACTCAAGATATACACAAATTTTTCTTAAAAAAGAGTAAAATCTTAGAAATTAACCTTCACGCCAAGGCTAAATTCTTCATCATCATGATAATCAGAATTAAACATTTTATATCCGGCATAAAGCATCACATCGCGCGTTAAGCCATAAGCCCCTTCGGCCTGATAAGTCTGCCCGCGCGCAGCATCACTTGTTGTAAAATTCTGCATAGCATTCAGGTTAAGACGTATTTTATCAAAATTATAATAAACGCCGCCCTTAAACCCGATACCTAAATAGCCATTATCATGCAAACCGCCACCATACGCCACATTAGGCACACTCATCGCATATAACAAAGTGTTTTTCGTTAATGCATAACTTTGCCCCACTCCTGTTTCTAACACAACCGCCCCGCTGTCATCGCCGGTCTTAGCATCAAACAATTCTCGATACCCGAATTTGATATCATACGACAACGGCGCAAACATGGCATCCGCTCCGGCCAGCGATTTAATGCTCAAAAGATTAAACTCACTTATTTCCCATTTATTCCGAGAATCATAGTGGCGGATTTTTCCATCCAACAAATTGATTTCCGCCCCTTTCAACAATCCATAACTATCATCTAGCAACGAGGTATAAACCGGTTTGAAACCAATTTCCTGAAACCCCTCACCGTTTCTATACCCCAAAATCGCCCCAACTTGTTTAGCTTTGTGCGCTTCAACCGGATTTTCTCCCGCCTTCAGCTCATCAAAATATTGCCGTTGATTAGCAATTTTACTCCGCGCCATAAGGAGCTTCAAACTTTTTTTGCGATAATCGGCTAATTCCAAATCGCCATCCACATATTTATACTGCACATATTGATACGCTGTTTCCAAAACATCCGCTTGCTCTTCCTCATTAAGAGAAGATAAATCAATTTTGTTATCATGAATAATATCAATAAACGTGTCATACTGCCGTGAGTTCATCTGCTCGGCTCGATATTTCAATTTAGATTGACGTGATGGACGATAATTGGCATTTTTAACCAATCCGGGAACTTCATTAACCGCTTTAAGCGTTGCCAACGGAACGGTATAGCCTTCAAATTTCTGACTAATCTGCAATTCCGGCCTTACGGCATCAAGCATCAATAACAAGACATACGAACAGTTGCGTGACAAAAAATAATATCTGATTTTGACCCGTTGCATTTCCCACATATGCGCCGTAAATAATTCCAATTCATCATCGGAAAGATTAAGTTCATATTCCCAAATATCACGATTCTCAATATTATTATAGAGATTAATCACGTCGTAATAAGGTTTAATACCAAAAGTTCCGTAATATCCTCCCCAAAGTCCTTTAAGCGCATAAAGGACGCCGGTTTCATCACCGGTATCCGCCCCAAAATTTGCCCCGTGCGCCAAAAGTTGCGTTCCTTTACGTTTTGTATCAATACGAAACAAGGTATGGCCAAACAAAGAAGACGGATTACTCATATAAGCATTTGTAAACAGCAATGTAACGGCCTTAGGCAGGACATCAGCCAAAAACTTCTGATAATCCTGACAATCATCTAAAGCCCCATTGACAAAACCTTTTCTTTGCAAATATAAAAAGCGCGCCGGAAACATACATTTTTCTTGATTATCCCGCTGATTAAAAATACGCACGGCAGACAGAAACTCGTTTTTAGGATTCTCTCGACCATTTTCGCTTAAAAAGAATTCTTCATTCTCCACAAAAGACAGATAATCTTTTCCATTTTTTTGATAATGCAACAGATTTAGCCACCCCGCCTCAAAAGCTGCCGTATCTTGCGCAACAGTGGAAACATCCGCTCGCCCCTCAAAAGCAGAACCAAACACAATACCGACAGCCAATAAGAAAAAAGCACCCAAACGCATTTATAAAAGAACCAACTAAAAACCGAATAAAAGATATAAAAAGGGCGCGAAAGATCATCCTTCCGCGCCTGCAAAACAAGAATTAAGCCTGCGCCAATTCCATAATTTTAAGAGTCAAATCAACAGCTTCAACATTTTCATCTGTAAAGAGATAAGCAAAATTCTGTTGAGCTTTAGCCCCCAATTCTGCACTATCAACTTCGAGCAAACCAGCAATTGTATCAATAGTTTCCCCTTTACCGGCAGAAGCATCCATAGCAAACTGTTCCATATTATTTTCAATAACGGCCAAAACCAATTTACCCGTACCGCCTGTAACACGCCCGTTAGGATCACAACCGGAAGTCCCCAAAGTAACGCCGATAGTATTCAAAAAAATACCATTTGTAGTCATCGCTAAAACTTGAGGAATAATACCGGATTGCCCTCTCCAAGCCATAGAGCCCAAACCGCAACCACCGGTAGAGTCGATAGCCTTAGCCGGAGCAACCGCAAACAATGCAGCCGCAAAAACAGCGCTCAATAACAAATTTTTTTTCATCAAAATTCTCCTAAATGAATAATACAAAGAAAGTGTAGCACGACAAAAGCGGTTGTATAGCACAAAGTTTAACTAATCAACACCTAAAAAGCCCCCTTTAATCTCTGAAGGCATACAAGAAACGAGCATTTCTGCAATAAAAACAAGAGATTGAACAAAAGTATTACCACATTTTCATCCACCCACCAGAAAATTCCGCTTGATTTTTTATTTATTTAATGCTATAAATAAGAAACATAAGAGCAAAGAATAACGGCTGGCACCATAAAGGTGACAGTCAAATTTTTTCAAACTTTTCGATTAACAAACTCATCCGCCCGTCAAAGGCGGAGAGAATATTTTTAGGAGAATCAAGATGGATAAATTTCCACTGACCAAAAAAGGATTTTTACGGTTAGAGCAAGAACTCAAAACCTTAAAAGGTGTTGAGCGGCCGAATGTAATCGCCGCCATCGCCGAGGCACGTTCGCATGGCGATTTATCAGAGAATGCAGAATATTCTGCCGCAAAAGAAAAACAAGGTTTTATTGAAGGCAGGATACAAGAATTAGAAGCTGTAATCAGCCGTGCGCAAGTAATCGACCCAACAGAAATGGGAGGCAACGTCATACGTTTTGGTGCAACAGTTTCCGTAGTTGATGTAGACACCGATGCAGAAAATTGCTATCAAATCGTCGGAGACTATGAAGCCGATATAAACGAAAATAAGATATCCTTATCTTCGCCGCTTGCCAAAGCCTTAATTGGCAAAGAAGTTGGCGACGAAGTTGTATATATGGCTCCTGGCGGTAAGAAAACTTTTGAAGTATTAGAAGTTTCGTATATCTAAAAAAGTCCCTCAATAAGGCTTATATAAAAAACCGGAAGAGATATCCGGTTTTTTTTATATAAGGAGAGAGAAATGAAAACAGACCTTCATCACCCCCAATACCGTTACAATTACAAAAACAAATGCGATTGCGCCGATGATGACAATTGCGGCTGCACATATCCCAACAACATGGCACATAATTTCAGCACGGAAGAAATATCTTGGGAAGAAACAATTTCCATAGCCAAAATTGGAGAAAAAGCTCCAAATTTCACGGCACCGGCCATATTATCCGATAACACCCTCCAAGAAAAGTTCAATTTGTATAATGAAACCCGAGAAAAAAACATTGTTTTATTTTTCTATCCGGAAGACTTTAGTTTCACCTGTCCTTCGGAATTACTGACACTCAACAAAGAAATAAATGCATTCAACCAACGCAACGCAGCCATAATCGGCATTTCGACGGATACCATCGATTCCCATTACACTTGGAAAGCACTTCCCCCCGAAAAGGATGGAATATCCGACATAATGTTCCCCCTCATTTCCGATTCCGATAAAAAAATCAGTTACAGCTATGGGGTACTAAACAAGAAGCAAACTGCGATGCGAGCGACAGTCATCATTGATAGTAAACACATTGTACGCCACATCAGCATAAACGACAATAAAATATGGCGTAATCCGGAAGAAGTCTTGCGCATCATAGACATTTTAAACCAGAAGAATGCTAGTTTAACCTCATGTCCATTAGGGTGGAAACAAAACTTTTTCTTTGAACGCCCCAAACAAGAAACTCTAACCGAAATGTTTTCACATCGTAGCGAATGTTAGAAAAAAATAAAACATTGACCAAAAATTAACTCTCGATAAGTATAACAAAAGAAAATTCTCTTATTGGAGCAAATACAATGAGGCAACTATATCCGATAATACTACTGACTTTATCAAACATTTTTATGACCTTTGCATGGTATGGGATTTAAAATTCAAATCAACGGCTTTATGGCTAGTCATTCTGGCCAGTTGGGGAATTGCCTTTTTTAAATATTGTTTTCAAGTTCCTGCCAATCGCATCGGGCACGACTATTTCAGCGCCGCGCAATTAAAGATTATGCAAGAAGCCATTACGATTGTTGTATTCTGCATTTTTTCAATACTGTATTAAAAGAAGAATTAAAGTGGAATTACCTACTTGGATTTGCGTTAATATTACTGGCAGTTTTCTTCGTTTTCAAAAAATGGGATTAACTATAACAAAGACATCCCTCACAAAGCCTCACTCTGAAATATCTTCCACCATGGAATATAAATCCTTAAAACGATAGATTGAAGGAGCTTGCCCGCTTCCTTTTTCTTCTATTTCAACAATTCCTTTTTCTTCCATTTGTTTTAACAAAACACGAGCTGTATTAGCGTTAATACCTGTTTCCTCTATAAATTTCACTGTTGTAAATTTTATTCGTTTAAATAAAAAATTCAAAATATTAATAGAAAATTGCGTTTTAAGTTCATTAATATTCTTTTCAGCACGCATTCTTATAGCTTTCAATTGTCTAAGCATATTAATCAAAATTTCCGTCTGTTGCTGAACAGCATTAATAAAAAACACTATCCAAGTATTCCAATCATTTTCTTTAGAAATAGCCTCTAAAGAAGAAATATATAAACTTCTATTTCTAGATAAAAAATAACTAATATAAAAATACGGTGTTGATAACAGATTATATTTCTTCAACAAAATTGGGATTAAAATTCTCCCCACCCGTCCATTTCCATCTTCAAAAGGATGAATAAGTTCAAAATAAGCATGAATAATAGCCACTTTTACCAGAGGATTAATTTGATTTTCAGCATTAATAAAATCCATCAAATTATCCATATATTCTTCAGTATGCAAATACGATACAGGCGTATATGTAATTTCTCTATCATATTTATTACCAATATAATTTTGTCTTTCTTTAAATTTTCCTTTTAATTTATCAGCTCCTCTGGAATTATTTAAAATTATATATTGAATACTTTTTATAAGAGAGTTAGACACTTCAAAATCATTTCTCTCAGCTTCTTTAACACAATATCCTAAAGCATCTTTATAATTTTCAATTTCATTAGCATCTCTTTCTATCCTTTCAGAAACATCTCTACCAACTTTATAATCCAAAATATCCGTAATAGTTGCAACAGTGCCTTCAAGTCTAGAAGACATAACAGATTCTTGATAAAAAAGAATAGTTGTCAATATTTCCGGAGAATATACAAATTCCACCATTCCATCATATTTATACAAATACTTCTCAGCCATATTTGTATCATATTTAGTAGAAATATCATCCAATATCTCCGGAAATTTTTTTAATATAAAATCACCCATCAAACTATTCCTTGTAATCAAACACGCACAAATAAATTTGCTTGTAATTTAATACAAGGTAATCAATTAGTCAACAATAAAACACAAGCTATTAATGTAACCACCATTATATTACACACTATAAAACTTCAAACACATGATCTCAAAGTACAATTTTATCGTATTCAAACAAACACAACACAACACAAAACCACAACCAAATCCGCCCAACACCCAAAATAATCAACCACTCGCAACAGCACCTTTCCTCTTCAGTTTAATAACGCCCTCCAAATTAGCAACGTGTGTAATTACCGAAAAGTTTGCATTTTTTGATTTAAAACGAGCATACCATAGTCAATTTAGCAAAGTCAACCTCCGGCAAAACCCGCAATACCGCCGGATACGAAAAAAGACGCTGTAAACCAGCGTCTTTTTAATTAAAATGGCGGACAGAGTGGGATTCGAACCCACGGTACCCTTTGGGGGTACACACGATTTCCAATCGTGCACCTTCGGCCTCTCGGTCATCTGTCCGTGACGGGATATGTATAACGTTTTTTAGGATAATGCAAGAACTTTTTTTCATTTTTATCCAAAACAAATCTTCCCGTCAAAAACATCTTAGCTTTCAGGATAACCGATAACCTGATTCATAATAACAAATTCATCTCTATCAAGATGCAATTTATCTTTCAGTTCATCTTTATCAATATATGCGCGCACAATGGTATTTAAGCCCTTGCTTGTTGCATACAAATAAACATTTTGCGCCGCTGCTCCGGCATGAAAAGAAGAATAATCCTTATCACTACCGGTATAAATCAAATTCAGCGGAGCATTTTTAACAAAATCCTGTTTAGCAATATATGTACTGATTTCTTCATCACTGACTTTAACCAAAGAATTAGCAGCTGCATCATACGACCAGATAGAATTCTGATAAACCACAAAGACCTTCAAATTTTGTTGGTTCATTGCCGTCGGCACTGTTCTGGTGCCTTTTTTATTAATTCCGAAAGACGCCCACAATAAATCACTTAAAGTCTGCTCGCTAATATCTTTATTTGAGTACTCACGAGAAGAGTGGCGATTATCAATCAACTGCATCAATTCAGAACTTTTATCGGGTTGCGGCAACTTTTTAATTTCCTCCGCCTGCACACTTAACGGAGCGCTAACTGAAAATAACATCAAAAACAATTTACGCCACATAACACATCTCCTATAAAACAGCATATATTTATTTATAGGCTCACGATAATTTAAAATTCGGTTAAAATAAAAAATCTACTCGCGGCTTCCCCGCCCCAAATTAATATTCAGCGGCACATATTTTTCATCTGAAGTAGTTTTTTCGCGCCCCTGTTGTTGTTCTTCAAGCATTTTTTGCTTACGTTCTTCAATATTTTTACGCTGTTCTTCATTATAAGCCTTACGTTCTTCTTCAATGCGCTGCGCATGAAATTCTTTCGCCTTTTCAAAAATAACATCATCTTTTTCTTCAGGTTTTTTAGCAATAACATTTTTAACCTTCAAAAAAGCCTTAACCAATTGATCGGTACTAATACTATTTTTAGTTAAATCAATCCATCCCGTAAAACGCCCATTACTTAGGAACTCTGTAAAGTCGATATAAAAACGCTTAGCTTTTTTCCGATTTTTCGGTGCCAAAATTTTCTTTAATTCATCAGGAGAAGGCACTCTCCCCAAAGCCTGAGCAATTTGTTGAGGAGTAATAATACACTCACTCAAATCAAGTTCCATAATATTGACACCGGTAAAATCGAGTCCGGTAAAATCGACACCTCGTAAATTAACCTGGCGTAAATCAATTCGAGTTAAATCAAGTAATGAAAGATTTATGCGACGCAAATTCAATTTATGCGGATAATAAACAGCCAAATATTCAACCAAGGCTTGTAACTCTTCAATCGCCAATTCATCCATACGGATATCAATTAAGATAGCATCTTCGATATCGGCATCACGAAGAATAACGCCTTCCATATTAGCGCCGGTAAAGTTTGTACCTCTTAATTTAGCCCCGGCAAAAATAGAGTCGCTTAAATCCGCTCCGGACAAATCCGCGCCGGACAAGTCTGCACCGGTAAAGTCCGTACCTGCTAAAGTCGCACCTTTAAAATTTGCATCTTGCAAATTAGCCGCAGAAAAATCGGCATGTGATAAATTTTGTCCGGAAAAATCCATACCGACCATATTTTGTCCAACGTGATATTCGCCATCAGTGAGATTTTTCCGCCGACCGTTCAAGTCATCATATTTACTGATTTCATCTGCGATTGAGTGCCACGAGTGGCTAAACTCATAAAGTTTCGCTTCCACTTCACCTTCAACAACATGACCGGAAAGAGTTGCCTCCAACTCTTGTTCCATCATTTCTCGCACTTGCCCCAACTGTGCATAATATGCGCGCAATTTTTCCATACGAGGAGAAACAGGCTTTTCTTTCACGACCGAAACAACCGGCTGAAATTCGACATTTCGGGCATCTGAAACGGTTTCGGAAACAGTTTTTGTTTCTTCATTAACCTCAACATTATCATCGGAAAGATTTGCCACACTCCCGGGACGAATCCCGTTAAAATCCTTGGTATCCATATCGTCAGAAAGCCCCATAAAATTTCATCCTCAATCAAAATTTGAGAATATAGTACACTACTTTCTGCAAAAACTCAAGTACCAATTAAATAAGTCGGTTTTTTCCTATATAAGAACCAACAAAAGACCGCCCCGGGGAGAGTTAAAAGTGCGCTAATCGTAAAAAACACGGGCCACGAAGTCTGATCCAAAACCCAACCAGACGTAGCCGCAAAAATATCACGAGCAAACCCCGGAAGTGAAGACAGCAGAGCATATTGTGTTGCCGTATGCCCTTTATGGCACAAGACAGACATAAAAGCGATAACAGCGGTTGTTGCCATACCGGAAGAAAGATTTTCAAGAGAAATCGTAAACATCAAAAACCATATATCATGCCCAATATAATAAAGCGGGATATAAAGAGCAGTAGTCAGACCTTGCACAAAAGCAAAAATCAACAGCCCTTTCAAAAGCCCAACTTTTGTTAAGAAATATCCCCCCAACAATCCGCCGATAATCGTTGCCGCCATACCATACAATTTAGAAATATACGCAATTTCAGTTTTCGTAAAACCCAAATCGTCATAAAAGGGATACGCCATCGGTGCAAAATAAGCATCACTTAAACGATAGCAAAACACGACAATCAAAGCCGCCAACCAATATTGTCTTTCCATAAACAAACGAAACGGCTCAATCACCGCATATTTGAGCATATTTTTTTCTCTTTTTTTCTCTTCAGCGGCAACGTGTACGGGTTCTTGCGCCAACAACACGGCCCCCATACCGACAAGCAAAATCAACGCATTGATAAAATAGACCTCATTCCAAGTCAGGACTGCTGCAAGTCCGATAGCTCCGGCTCCGGAAATTACGCTACCGATTCGATATCCTAAAACATACATTGTTGCGCCGTCAATTTCCTTTTCTTGATTATGCTGAAACAGCTCCACACGAAACGCATCCAAAACAATATCCTGAGTAGCAGAAAACAGACTGACACAAAAAGCCGCTGCAGCCATCCATAAAATACAACTATCGGGAGAAAGCAACGACAACCATAAGATAGATAAAAACAACCCGGACTGAGAAAAAATAGCCCAACTTCTACGTTTTCCCAAAGCGGAAAGAAGAGGAATTTTAACAGTTTCCACCAACGGTGCCCATAACCATTTAAACGAATACGGCAAGCGTAACAAAGAAAAAGCCCCGATGGTACGATAAGCGATATGGTAATCTTTAAGCCACAGCGAAAGAGTTCCGAACACCAGCGCCAACGGCAACCCGCTAGATAAACCAAACGCAATGGTTATCATCATTTGCCGCGAAAAATAAGAAGCAAGTTTAGTCTTTGTCATTATTAAGATTTACCTTTTTTTCCACAATATAAAGCGGTCGACGTTTAACCTCGATAAAAATTCTGCCGATATACTCACCAAGAATACCTAAAATAATCATCTGCACACCGCCCACCAACAAAATAAAAACCAAAAGCGATGCATATCCGGGGACATCAGCCCCATACGTTATGGTTCGAATAATGATATACAAGGCGTAAAGCAAACCCAAGAATGAAAGCATGGAGCCCAAATAAGTCCAGATTCGAAGCGGCAAAGTGGTTGAAGCGGTAATACCGTCAAGAGCAAAATTCCACAATTTCCAATAATTCCATTTACTAACGCCTGCAATTCTTTTTTGCCGCACATATTTAATTCCGCAAGATTTAAAACCGGTCCATCCGAAAATACCTTTCATAAAAATATTACGTTCGGGAAGTTCCAAAATAGTATCAATGATTTTACGATCAATCAAACGATAATCACCGGCATTATAAGGAATAGGCGAACGCGTCATAAGATTATACGTTTTATAAAAGAGTTTAGCCGTCAAACGTTTAAGCCAAGTATCACTGGCGCGGTCATTACGGATTCCATAAACCATATCATAGCCATCTTCCCATTTTTCGATAAACTGAAGAATAAGCTCTGGCGGGTCCTGCAAATCCACATCAATCGGAACAGCGGCTCTTCCGGCACAATATTTAAGTCCAGCCATAAGTCCGTATTCTTTACCGAAGTTGCGTGAAAATTTTAAGACTTTAATTCTGAAATCATCTTGAGCATATTTCTGGAGCAGCTGAAAAGTATCATCTGTTGAACCATCATCAACACAAACAATTTCATAAAGATAATCTTTTTTTTGCTCCATTGTCTGACGAATAGTTTTAAAAAAGATATCCAAACTATCCTCTTCATTATAAACAGAAACAATAATTGATATATCTGGTTTTTCAACAGTTGTAGCAAGAACCTTATTCATTTTCCAACTCCATTTTCACCAAAACAAGCATTTGTTTTTACACAAAACACCCTCATCTTTTGTATTTCAGAAACAAAAATCCCTCAATAACCTGAGTTTTATTTGCCCTTTATTAACAGATTTAAAGTTAAACTCTCCTTAAGAAACGAACTTTTTTTAGTAGGAATAAAAATAAATGTCATTTATCAAATCAATAGCAACCTTTGGTGGTTTTACGATGGTTAGCCGTATAACTGGTTTTTTGCGTGATATGGTTATCGCGAGTTTTTTGGGAGCCGGAATGGTATCGGACGCATTTTTGGTTGCATTTAAGTTACCGAATTTATTTCGGAGTCTTTTTGCCGAAGGAGCTTTCACATCTGCGTTTGTACCGTTATTTTCATCAAAGCTCGTTGCTTCGGGACGAGATAAATCTGTGGAATTTGCAGCCAAAGCCATATCTTTGCTGACTTTTTTCTTAATTCTTTTCACGATTATTTTTGAATTGTGTATGCCTTTAGTCGTTAAGGTTCTCGCCCCCGGTTTTATGGAAAATCCCGAAAAAGTAGCTTTAACCATAGATTTATGCCGCATAACTTTTCCCTTTTTATTATTCATCTCCATAGTTTCTTTCCAAGCAGGAATTTTAAATTCTTTCGAACGTTTCGCAGCCCCAGCCGCCGCGCCGATAATTTTAAATATCGGCATGATTATTGCCGGACTTGCATCTATTGCATTTTTAGACATGCCTGTTTACGGGATGGCCTGGAGCATCACAATTACGGGAATGATTGAAGTTATCTGGCTCAAATATTTCCTAAACAAAGACAGCGTCAGAATAAAACCGGATTTACAGATTATAAGCCTATTAAAAGACACAGAAATCCGTACTCTTTTCAAACGAATTGCCCCTGGAGTTGTCGGAGCGGGAATTTACCAAATCAACATGGTTGTGGATACGATTCTCGTATCTTTAGTATCAGGAGGAGCCGTATCGTGGTTGTATTACGCAAACCGCCTGCAACAATTACCTTTAGGGGTTATTGGGGCTGCCATCAGCGTAGCTTTATTACCTTTGCTTTCTAAAAAACTAAAAGCAGGAGAAACAAAAGAAGCATCCAACGTTCAAGACAAAGCCATTATTTACGGATTACTAATGTCTTTACCTGCCGCTGTATTATTCGTTTGCTTAGCCGATTCGATAATAGAATTATTATTTGAACACGGGCGTTTCACCGCATCGGATACATACAAAACGGCGCTGGCACTAAAAGCCTACGCAGTAGGATTACCATGTTATGTAATGGTAAAAGCTCTAATGCCGAACTTTTTTGCCAGAGGCGATACGAAAACACCTGTTAAATACAGCCTAGTTGTTTTCATCACAAACTTAATTTTAAACTTAGCACTGATGAAACCATTTGGTCACATCGGTATAGCCACCGCCACCTCTGCTGCTGCTTTTGTATCTTTATATCAATACGTCCATGGGTTGAAAAAAAGAGAGTATTGGTCATTTTCTCCCGAATTAAAGAAAAAGATATGGGATATTGTTCTATGTACTGCTGTCATGGGAATATTTGTCTACGCAACCCAATACCTGCTAAACATCCTATACCCTGAACACAATATATGGTTATTGATGTTTAAACTGGGAATTATTGGCATAATAGGACTTGCAACTTTTTTAGCAGGCGCTAAAATAAGAAACATCCTGGATATCAGTACAATTATCCGAAATTTGATTTTGAGGAGAAAAAAAGCATGATAAAAACGCTTTTGACCAGAACAAGAATACAAATAAAACGATTAATAGGCAAATGCGTTTACATTTATGTATATATAAAAAACTCCCTCATCGCCATACATAAAAAATCAAAAAATCCGCAAGAAAAGAATAAACGCAAGCATAAAAACAACCTTCTGAATTATATCGCCGTATTCAGTGAAAAATGGCGCATACTCACCCTCGGAGCACTAGGATTTCTAATCATTTATTACGGGCTAGGAGCAACAGTAAGTTCAACAATCAACAACAAACTGGACAAACCGATAATTGTCACTCAAAAATCCCCTCGTTACACAACCGAAGCACTAAGCTATGTATTAAAATCACAAATTGATGATACACCATGGACACCGGCGTTACCGATAATATTTCCTGCCGCAGTGTTAGACAATTTACCCAATTTCCAAATCGGTGCAAAAGACAGCGCAAAATACATAATAAAGCGTTTATCAAGCTATCACACGGATGACAATTTAAAAGAAGCCGGAGAACTTTTGGACTATCCGGCGCATATTTGGTTATTCTCGCAAACCGCCGACGACAAATTAGCACCAGGTTCTGCCAAACAATATCGCAAAGCCCTAGCCAAATTAACTGATTTTGCATCTTCGGAAAACAACAACAAAGCAACGGGAAGTCATGAACTTCTTTATATTTTAAGCGGTATAGAAAACCTTTTAGAGCGCCGCCTAAACATACTTAATCAACAAGTCACAGAACATAACTCAGAATTATTAGACCTAGAAGCAGACAACATTTTTTACCAAACAGAAGGCTATGTATATACCGTTTACTATCTTTTGAAAGGTCTTTCTAAAGACTACCAAGACATAATCGTAGAAACGGGGCAATATGAAAATTTAACCAACGCCATGAGTTTTTTAGAAACCGCCTCAGAATTAGAACCATTATCAATAAAGAACGCCTCACCGCAAGACACCTATGAAGCCAATCATTTGCTATATTTAGGATATTACTTGTCACGAGCGCAAAATCACCTTAAAACGATTCACAACCATATAGAAAGCTACGCACGGAAATAATAATGATAATAGAACAGAAAAGATTAAGTCCACAGGAAACAACTTTATTTTTCCCCCAACATTTTCCGGTAAATGGAGCAATATATTACAATCAAGAACACTCCCTACCATCAAAACATATTGATTTACTAAATAACCTCATAAGCTGTAACACTATTGAAACTTTACTTTTAACAAAAAATTTCATTTATCTACAAAGCAAGACCCCCAAAGAACTGGAAGACATCGAAGCTCTTGCAATGGCGGAAATTGCGGAATATGATTTTACATCCCCCCCAATCACCTCTCAATCACAAGAAAACATTGAAGAAAAAATAAAGCTAATATTAAAAATCATTATTGCGCCCTTCCTGCAAAAGGACGGCGGAGATATAGAACTTGTATCCTATAATAATGAAACGGTAACAGTACATTTCCTCGGAAAATGCCAAGGTTGCCCATACGCACAACGCACCTTAAAAGAAAGAGTCGAAAAGAATCTCATCTATTATTTACCGGAAATAAGAGAGGTAATTTTGCAATGACCACCAAGACCAACATATTTTTAATTATACTCTTTATCTTTTGCCAAATAACGCCATCTGCAGCCCAAATGAAAGTTCAAGAATTCGGCGATACTATATATGTTGAAAATGCCACCGTAGCCGAATTAGAAACACTATATAAAAAAAACAAATATCAACGGGCGCGAGCTTTAGACAATGATGAATATCCGGCAATTTTCCCCAAGACCCTCCCACTGGACTATCAAGAAATCAAATCTCAAAAATACCGCAACGAATTATTCATTCGCATGTTGGCCCCTCTCGCTCTAAAAGTAAATGAAGAGATTAGCAACGAACGAAATACCTTATTAAGATTAGAGCGTCGCTATCAACAAAACAAAAGTTTATCTCCCGAAGAGAATGAGAAATTAGAAAAACTGGCTCTCAAATATGATTACTTCACACGCCAAAAAGACAAACAACGCATTGAAACACAAATTCACAATTTAAAAAAGCGCATAGACACTGTTCCGCCGTCAATACTAATTGCCGCGGCCGCCATGGAAAGCAACTGGGGTTTTTCACGAGTAGCCAAAGAAGCAAATTCTTTGTATAAAGAAAAAGTTTGGTTTACGACAGAAGGCTTAGAGCCACTTGAAAACAAAGAAGATGGATATAGATTTAAGATATTTGACAGTTTACTGGAGAGCATGCGAAGTTTTGCCTTAACATTCAACTCCAACATCAACTACGAGCATGTTTGGCAAGCCCGAGAAGGTTATGCCGACCGTCACGGAGTAGTCATCGGAGAGAGTATTGCATACGCACTGTCACAATCATCCAATCTACCGAATTTTGCGGGAATACTGGACTATACAACAGCATACTACGATTTATTAGCAATAGATTTAGGTCATTTAAAAAGGGGATTAAAAAAATGACACACGAAATAATTCCGATTCTATGCAATGAAAAAAAGATGGCAAACTACGCCTATTTAATTACAACGCCAAAAACATCACAAACAATTATCATAGATGCAGCTGAAGCCAATCCGATTATACAAGAATTAGAAAAACGTCATCTACACCCCTCCCATATATTAACCACCCATCACCACTTTGACCATGTTGAAGGGAATTTAGCCATAAAAGAAAAATATAACTGTGAAATAATCGTCCCGAAAAAAGAATTTAACCAAATTCCCGGAGCAAGCATAGCAGTTCAAGACGGAGATATCCTTAATATCCGAGATATAAAGCTGCAAATATTGGAAACTCCCGGACATACTCTGGGGCATATTTTATATTATTTACCGGACGAACAAAGATTATTCACTGGCGACACCTTATTTAATTTATGCGTTGGAGGCTTATTTGAAGGAACCCCCGAACAAATGTTCAACAGCCTACAAAAAATAAAATCCCTCCCGAACAACACCGAGATATTCCCCGGTCACGAATACACACGTTCCTGTCTACCGGAAGGATTTACAAACATCCCGCAAACAAAGAATTATATAAGAAAGATGTTGGAAAGAGAGCAAGGTCACCTCGCACCGTCCACTCTTGAAGAAGAAAAAGCATTTAACCCCTACTTAAAAGCAGACAAACTAACGGAATTCATGTAACAGGAAATTTTATAATGTTTTTTAGTTTAAGCAAAAAAATCCTCTTAACCATTTTAGCCTTTCTAGTGCTTGGTGCAGTTTTGTTTATAATATTTTTTGACAACGCTATCGGGAAAAAAATCCGCAACGAGCAAAGCAATTTAATCACACGAAATCAATATGTTATAGGGTTACTGAATGAGAACATATCGCTTCGCCAAAAACTGGGAAAATTACAATCCATAAATGAAGCCGACCTCTCCCAAAAAAAAGAAGAATTAAGCCGCGAAAAAAAATTGAACGAAGAACTGACTCTAAATTACAATGAGAGCTACGCCACAATACAAGAAAGCCTGCGCATACTGGGCGTGAGTGCCTTTTTAACCTTATTATCCCTAATCATTTTATGGTTTTTATTAAAACGCTGGGTAATCACGCCGGTAGACAAGCTAACCGAACTATCAATTGATGTAGCAAACGGCAATTTTAGCAAACGACTAAAAATCACCAACGGGCATTACACCGACGAATTTAATACATTAATGCAAACCATCAACTTTATGTTAAACAACATAGAGAACAACATTAACGAAATCAAAGAGAAAGAAGTTTTCTTACAAAGTTTAATCGACACATTACCTGATGCAATTCGCGTAATAGATGAGAATTACAACATCATACTATACAACAAAGCATATGCGGAATACACCAAAAAGCAATATCTGCACGATTCAGACAAATGTTACGGAGCTTATTCAAAAGAAAATCACTGTCCATGTAATAGCTCGCAATACATCTGCCCCTTAAAAGAATTAAAAGAAAAAAAACAAAGCAGCTTAAAAATAATACACAATATCAACAACCGTCCTCTATCCATAAACTCGGCGCGCATCCACCTAAACGGGGAATATGGAATAGTAGAATCAATCCGAGACTTAAGCGACAACATCAACTATTCCCATCAGCAAAAAATTTCATCCTTAGGTTTTCTGGCCACATCATTAGCGCATGAAATGAAAAACAACCTCGGAGCAATAAATCTGATATTGGATGGAATTTTGCAAAAGTATTACACAAACACTCATAACAACGAAGAAAAACAATATCTGGAAATGATATCCGGACAAATTAAAGATTGCATCAAAGTTCCCGAACGCCTATTAAAACTTTCGCGCAACACGGAACAAGTCAATACCACATTTAACATCACGACAGAAATAAGCGACATCCTATCTCTACTGGATTATGAAATTAAGAGTAAGGGAATAGTATTAACGAAGAACTTCTCCAACACCAAAGAAAAGATTTATGGTAACGAAACGGATTTTAAAATGATAATTTTAAATCTTGTCCAAAATGCGATACATGCGATGCCCAATGGCGGGAATTTAGAAATCAAGACCAACACCAATAAAGAAAACATAATCATAAGCATAAAAGACAGTGGCTGTGGCATTCCCCAAGCAGCAATAAAACACATATTTGAACCATTTTTCTCCATATCATCAACAGATGAAAAAAAAGGCACCGGCTTAGGCTTAGCGATCGTTAAAGATTTAATTGTAAAATTAAATGCACAAATAAATGTAAGCAGTCAAGAAAACATCGGTACTTGTTTTGAAATAACAATCCCCAGACACAAACACCAAAAAACACTTGTAAAATAAGATAATAAAGTATATATAGCAGAAAAAAGAATTGATAAGGACATAAAATGAGTAAAGAAGAACTGCTAGAATTCACGGGAGATGTTATAGAAAAACTCCCGAATGCCATGTTTAGAGTAAGATTGGAGAACGGGGTAGAAATTTTAGCGCACACTGCGGGAAAGATGCGTAAATTTCGCATTCGCGTAATGGTAGGCGATAAAGTTGATATAGAGATGACGCCATACGATTTAACCAAAGGGCGCATAACATTCCGCCATAAAGATTAAAAAAAACAATTAATCTATGCATGCACGAAAAAGGACATACATAAATATGTCCTTTTTCGTTTTTAGCAAAATAAAATTTAATTATCCAACATCAACGATTTCACATCAAACTTAAGACTAGTCAATTCTTTATCCACTTTACCGGTAATTAAGACTTTATCTTTAGGTGTAATTGTCTGCCCCCTCCAAACTTTATCATCGATTTCCACAACCAGATTATTCACCCCGTCAGTAAAATTATACTCGTCATCGCTAAGCCTTTTCGTAATATAACCGGTCAGAGAGGCGTAAGCATCATCAGAAAGTTTTTGCACATCGGCCACGCTCATTGGTTTAACGGCAGCATCGACAAAACCACCTTGATTTTTCATCATTTTATGTTCTTTTTTCGCACAATATTTTTCACAATCGCAATCATGTTTCGCATAAACATTATCAGCAAAAAGCGTCAACAACGCTAATAAAAACAAAATTTTCTTCATATTGACCTCCAATAAATGACAACCAGACCAATATATGAACAAGAAAGATGATTTCAACTAAATCGAAGGATTAAGAAAGACCTTATCCCCCACCGAAAGATTATATTTACGAGCACTTCCGCCCAAGACTTCAATCACATAACAAAAATCGGATGAAGACGAAATTTTATTCAAAGAAAGCGGTTTTGCATTTGGATAAATATCCACAATATAAAGCGCGCAATTCACAAAAAGCATATCCAGAGGAATATAAGTATTTTTCATCCACATACTTGCCCCGGAATAAGCGCGTAAATCAAAAAACATCCCTCGATTCTCGGGCAATTTTTTAACAAACATCAATCCTCTTTGCAATTCCGCAGAAGTTTGAGCAACATCAACATCAAAAACCGCTTTATCAGCAATTTTCAAAGTATGCGCTTCCCCGCACAAAGCATAAAGCAACAAAAAAAGTAGCAAAATATACCGCATAAAAAGCCCTCCGAAATTTACCATAAATTATACATTTAGAGATTAAGCTGTCAACAAAGAAACATTTGAACAGCTGGATAGTTAATGGTAAAACACCAACAAAACATAGATACAACCAAATCGGAGAGTTACATTTGGGTAACATCTTTTTTAATTTTATGCTTAAGTTTTTCGCCATTAACTTTCAATTTCATTTGGGGCAATCACGACTGGCTACCGCTCATTCAAGACAGCCGTTTAACCTCTGGTTTAATTGAAGGGCGCTTTTCACAATATCTACTATTAAAACTTTTACTAATGGGCAAAATTCTCCCCATATTAAACCTCGTTATCGGATTTATGCTTTATAGCATAGCGCTATATTGTTTAAGCCGCTACTATTTCAACTACAAGACAAACAAACTACCATCCGCCTTATTTATCAGTACGGCGGTCAGTATGCCTCACATCACAGAAATTGTATATTTTCATTTCATAACACTCAGTCTATTATCATGGACATTAGTAATTGCTCTATCCTTAATAGCCATGCAAAAAGCCGCTGAACATCACTCGGTACCATGGTCATTATGCGGATTTGCGCTATTATTTACCGCTATCGGAGGATACCCGGGATGCATAAACATGTATGTAACCGCAATATGTTGCCGTTTAATTCAATTACATCTAACTCAACAATTAACTTTTCGCAGACTATGCAAACAAGTAATACCTTACGCAATAAACTTCATACTAGCGTTCGGGCTGCTAAAAATAACCTTTGATTACTTACAACAAAAACATCTGATGATGAGTATGTACAATAGTCAAGCTGCCACACCGCTTGAATTGATACAAAAAATCCCCTCAATCCTTCAAGCCGGTATTTTAGGTTTCACAGAAATTCAACCTTTTTTAGGAACAACCTTTAAGAGCATATTAACAGCAATTTTCATAACTTTTATTTTGAGTGCGTTTCAAACTTCTCAAAAACACACGACAAAAGACCTCTGTATAACGAGTATACTAATATTAGTTTTATTGATTAGTTTAAAATTTTCCGCATGGCTTACATCAAACAACACTGACAATGCATTTGCCACGTTTGATCCACCGACCTCGATGGTTCGAACGGATTTTTACAGCTATCCGATTCTGATTTTATTTTGCCTGTTTTTTATATACGAGCAAAAACCACAGATCGTAAAAAACATAAGTTTCGTATGTGCATCAATTTTATTACTAACCAACATCAACGCCAATTTAGGGTTCAGCAAGACACATCTTTTTGGCTTTACGTCAGAAAACAAATTACAAGAGCGCATCATAAATCGCCTTCAATCCCATCCGAAATACCAAACCAATAATTTATATACCGTTATCCAAGCCGGAGAAATATCGTTACGTTCTAAATTTCATCAAAAACAAGCGAATGAGAAATATGGTTATTACACATTAAACACCCCCTACTCACGTCATTGGATTGCCTTTGAGTATTACAATTTTTACGCGCCCCAAGATTTCGTCAAAGAAGGCACATCCATACAACCGAAAGACATTACGCCAGAAATGAGTAGATTTTTATCTACACAAATGAATACATGGCCGCACCCATATTCAATCTACGTTGACAAAGATTACGCAATAATTTCTTTAACACCTGAAGGAAAAGAACTCTTAAACAATCAATTTAAGTTATTGCACATAAGCCCGCAATCATGGAGATAACATGAAAGAATTTTTAAAAAAAATAAATCTTCTCCCCGACAAGACCGATTTAAAAATCTGGTTAATCAGTTTCTGCATTATTAATTTTGCATTTTTATACCACAGCCTAAATTTCATGTGGGGCAATCACGATGTAGAGTTCATCAAAAAAGAATTATTACTATCCTCAGGACTTTTTGAAGGAAGATTCACCCAATTTATCCCTCATCGTCTTTTGACCTCGGGACAAATTCTCCCCATATTAAACAATTTATTGGGCTTTGGCTTTTTGACCGTAGGATTATGGATTCTCGCCAAATACTGGAACATCAAAAAATCTGTAATCGGCTACGTTTTATTTATTTCATTTGCGGCCACTCAACCCTACACTCTGTCATGGATGTACTTTACATTTATCACCCTCAGTTGTCTGTTTTGGACTTTATTGTCAGCATTAGGTTTATATGTATCGGAGCGCATAAACGAAAGTTCTCACAAATTTAGTTTAAGTATTTTTGCAATACTTTGCTTTTATATAACACTGGGCGGATATCCTCCTATAATCAATATGTTTTTTGTGTGTTTAGGAGGAAAACTCATCATCAGCTACGTTTTTGAACAAAAGCGTCTAAAGCAATTATTTCAAATCCACAAATACACGATTCTAAATATTATAATCGCCGCCGTTTTATTCAAAATAAGCCTGCTCGCACTAAATCCAAACAATGTCTATAATCTCGAAACAGAAAGCCTAACCAATCTCCCTAACAAATTTCTACAAACCTTATTGATAGCTTTTAAACAATTTTTCATAACTGTTCCATTTATGGAAAGGGGCTATAAAATGAGTTTAGCCGTTATGTCATTTATTTCCATTATCGGAACACTTTTTTATCCCACCCCAACCCCAAAAAAACTTTTCTTAACGCTTTTATGGTTGGGCACAATCTGGACAACAGGTTTAACAACATTTCTTGTCGTTCCGCACACGGAATACGTTTCACGCGTAGATTTTTACGGTTTTGGCTTTTTATATGCGCTGATGGGAGGAATTTTACTAACATTAACGCCCAAAATTTACCAAAGTTTGGGTATTTTCATTCTAACAGTTTTGCTTAGTTTAAACATATTAAATGATTATCAGGCATTAAAAATATGGAAACAAGGACATGATGCGGAATTTCAAATTTTAAATAACATAGTGGAAAGAATAGAAAATCATCCGCAATTTAACGCCAATCACCAATATCGTTTTTATCAAGTAGGCGACCTATCGTTGCGTCCCAACTACTATAATGGTTCTTTTGAATTCAATGATGTTTTCTTATTAACAATTCCATATTTAGCAATCTGGCAAGGAAGCAATCTGTTAGAGTTTTATACCCCCACCGACTACATCAACCATAAACTTCCGTTATTGCCCGAAGATATCACGCCGGAAGTTTATGAATTCTTTATGAAAAAAGCCAAACCATGGCCGCATCCCAATTCTGTATATATGAATCAAGACATCATCATTATAGTATATAACCAAACCGGATTAGATGAGTTTAAGAACATTTTGCGCACCCTCCGCCCCTAAAGAATAAATCAGCTTGTTAATAAAAAACTTACGGTTTTATGCTATACAAGAGGCAAATTGTTATAACAACGTCAGTGGGTGAAACCTATGAAAAAAGCCGTAAAACTCGCCATAATAATTCCTTGCTACAATGAAGAAGAAGTTCTTCCCTCAAGTATAAAGAAGCTGTCCAAACTATACGCAGATTTGCAAAAGCAAGACATCATCACCGCCAATAGTGAAATTGTCTTTATAAATGACGGCTCTAAAGATAAGACGTGGCAAATAATTGAAAATGCGCACAAAAAAGCATCATACATTAAAGGGATTTGTTTATCGCGTAACTTCGGGCATCAAGAAGCCCTGCTTGCCGGATTATACAACACCGATGCCGAAATATACATCACCATTGATGCCGACCTCCAAGATGATATAAACGCCGTCAAGCCGATGATAAAAAAATATCACGAGGGCTGTGAGATTGTATATGGCGTCCGCAACAAACGCGATACTGACAGTATATTTAAGCGCAGCTCAGCCGTATTATTTTATAAATTAATGAAATTACTGGGAGTAGAACTAGTCGCAAATCACGCCGATTTTCGTTTATTAAGTCGTCGAGCCGTAGAAGCAATGTCCTCTTTCAAAGAAAAAAATCTCTTTCTACGCGCCATTGTTCCGTTGGTAGGTTTCAAATCCGACTGTGTTTATTATGAACGCCAAAAGAGAGAAGCCGGTTGCACCAAATATCCGTTAAGAAAGATGATTTTATTTGCCTTAAGAGGAATTTCCAGTTTTTCGGCAATGCCGCTACATTTAATCACGCTAAGCGGAGCAGTAATATCGACATTAAGTTTCCTTTTAATGATATGGACCGTATACGGATACTGTACCGGTTCAACAATTATCGGCTGGGCTTCATTAATGTCAGCCATAACTTTTTTCAGCGGTATCACCATATTATTCATGGGTATAATCGGAGAATATGTTGCAAGTATTTTCGTTGAAGTCAAAAACCGCCCAACTTATATTATAGAAAAAAAATTGGATTAAA
Organism: uncultured Alphaproteobacteria bacterium; assembly: GCA_949282205.1. Taxonomy (GTDB): domain Bacteria; phylum Pseudomonadota; class Alphaproteobacteria; order RF32; family CAG-239; genus CAG-267. Next base: position 34,193 of record CASDOS010000051.1, read on the forward strand.
AATGGCGCGCGTGAACCAGACATCTCCCACAAAATCCCCCTCGTCATTTTATATAAATAACGCGCTGGCGCTTTATTTGATAGGTATAATAACCTACCTTCCTTTTCTGTTCAATTTCATCTGGGGCAACCACGACTGGGAATGGATAAAAACCGGAACACCAATAGACAGCGGCTTATTTGAAGGCAGATTCTCTCAATTCATATTGCAAAATATTCTATTCAACGGACATATTCTGCCACTTTTAACAATATTAACCGGATTATTTTTTTTCTGTTTTGGCACAATTTTACTCCTCCGCCTATGGGACATACCTCCCCAAAATAAATTATACCTGCTCATTGGCACCCTAACCATTACCGCCCCATATACATTATCATGGTTATATTTTACCTTTATAACTTTAAGTTGTCTATCATGGAGTTGCATAGTTATATTAGCATATTATCTATTGGAAAAAAAGCAGCCCATTAAACTCATAAGTTCAATAATACTGTTCACGCTGGCTTTAGGAGGTTATCCCCCAGTCATTAACCTTATCGGGGTACTTTTATTCTCGCTAATCCTCAAAGATTTATGCTTAAAAAAGGCAACAGCCTCAAGTATAATCCGCAAATACATCTGGCACATAGGCGTTATTGCAATCAGTGGAATTTTGTTTATTATAATCCAGCAAATTTTAAGACACTACGATTTCCAACACACGACCTACAATACAGAAGAAATAACAATAAGCCAACTTCCGGCAAAAATATCCTTTTGCCTCCAAGTAATGATAAAACAATTTTTCATAACCACCAGTTTTATCGGAAAATTATATAAATATTGCGGATTCTGTTTATTTTTACTGAGCACAATAGCTTTATGGCAAAATCTCCCCAAAAAGCTATCAAGCATAAGTTTTTTTATTATTGGGGTATTAGGATTACTCTTTTCAAGTGTACTGACCGTATTTTTAACCCCCAATACAGCCCACGTTTTATACGAACCGCGCATTGACTTTTTCGGTATAATGTACATATATACGTTCGCCATAAGCACACTAATATACGCGCCAAATAATTTCATCCGCAATTTATGCTATATTATCAGCCTTTGCATAATTTTCACCAACATCAAAACCCAAGCCTATGCCGCCAAAGTTTGGCAACTTGGTTATCAATCAGAAATGAGATTAATGGAAAGAATTATAAAAAATATAGAACAACAGCCTCACTTTAATCCAAACGAAAAATACACTTTTATACAAAGCGGCGCGAGCGATTTTCGCAGTCGTTTTTATCATCAAACCGATAAAAATAAAAAAGACGGCTATACTTTGAGTGCTCCATATATTCCGTGGCATCTACCGTCAAAAGCCTATCAATTTTATTATCCGCAAGAATTTGTTTCCGCAGATTTCGATGTATATTGGAGCTATATAGATGAAAAACAAATTTCCCTAACCCCTACCCTAATAAAATACCTAAACCAGCAAGCTCGCCCATGGCCGTCATCAAACAGCGTTTATGCTTCACCTGAAATAATTATCATAACATTAAGCTATGACGGTAAAATACGAGGCCAAGACTGGATAAACAAACAAATACAAAAATTCCAGCATCCCCAACTAAAATAAAATTATCCTCACATCAAAGAATTTTATTGTCAATGAGGAGAAGCTCGCATAAAATTCGCCCCATAAGGGACAGGAAATGACAGAAACAGAAAATCAAGAACTCTCAATAGGAGGCAACATTTGGCAGATAGCCGACACGGATGAGCGAAAAACCGAGCTCATGTGCCGAAAATTGGGTTTATCTCCGAATTTAAGTAAATTATTAGTATTGCGAGGAATAGATAGCGATACTGCGCCATATTTTCTAAATCCGAAACTCTCTACATCAATGCCCAACCCGAGTATAATGAAAGACATGGATAAAGCGGCGGAACGTATTGCCGAAGCCATCATAAAGCATGAAAAAATCGGGATTATCGGCGACTATGATGTTGACGGAGCCACATCGACTTCCGTATTAAGATTATTTCTAACTTACAACAATATTGAAACCACCGTTCATATTCCGGAACGAGAAGAAGGCTACGGTCCGAGCGATTTGGCTTTCCAAGAGTTTTCTGATTTCGGCGCGGACTTAGTCATTACCGTAGACTGCGGAACAACAGCTTTTGAAGTATTGGAACGCGGCGCAGAGAAGTTTGAAATAATTGTTCTAGACCACCATGAAGCAGAAACCAAACTCCCCAAGGTATATGCTGTTGTCAATCCCAAGCGCTTAGACCAAAGCGACGAGCACCCAGACTTAGGCTATATGGCAGCTGTTGGAGTTGTTTTTATGACGATTGTTGCGGTCAATCGTTTATTAAGAGAAAAGAACTTTTACACCGCAGATCACCCGGAACCCAACTTAATGCAATGGTTGGATTTAGTAGCTTTAGGCACGGTCTGCGATGTTGTAACCTTATTAGGGATAAATCGCGCGTATGTAACGCAAGGCTTAAAAATAATGTCCAACCGTCAAAATTTAGGTTTAAGAACCTTAGCAGATTTATCGGGAATAAATGAAAAACCGGATGCATATCATTTAGGTTTTGTATTAGGACCGAGAATAAACGCGGGAGGTCGTGTCGGAAAAGCGAGTGTCGGTAGCAGATTGCTATGCTCGATTAACCCGATAGAAGCGCAAAAATTAGCCGAAGAGCTCAATACCTTCAATCAAGAGCGCAAAGATATAGAATGTTTCGTATTAGAACAATCCATTGAGATATTAGAGGGAACTCCGCAAAACTGGCCTATGGCCTTTGTCTATAACAAAGGTTGGCATCAAGGGGTTATCGGCATTGTTGCCGGAAAATTAAAAGAACGCTACAATTTACCGGCTTTTGTAATGAGCATTGAAGAAGATGAAGTCAAAGGCTCTGCGCGCTCGATTCCCGGCATAGACTTGGGAGCGTTAATTATATCCGCCAAAGAAAAAGGCGTCATAACCAAAGGCGGCGGCCACACCATGGCGGCAGGCTTTTCCCTAACCGAAGAACAAATTCCCCTATTTGAACAATTCGCGGGAGAATATATTGCCCAAAGTTTGAATAATACCAAACCGCATCCGATATTAAATATAGACTTAAGCCTAAATTTAACCGCCGCAAATAACAATTTATGTGAAGAAATAGAAAAACTAAAACCATTTGGCACAGGCAATCCGGAACCATTAATATTAATTCGGAATGTATATTTCGAAAAGCCATACATTATCGGTAGCGGACATATTAAGTGCGAATTAAGCACCATAACCAAAGAACGATTAACAGCCATAGCTTTTAAGATTGCCGATACGGAAATGGGTAAAGAAATTTTAAGCAAACGCCATGATTGTTATGATGTTGTCGGCAACTTACGTTTCAATCATTGGAACAATCGAACCACACTACAATTTATGATTACGGACATTAAGAGGGCAAGATGAAAAAATCTCAAATCAAAAAACTACGCAAAACCATTGAACAAAAACAAAATAAGCCGAACTTTTTCGGCTATGTAATTTCCAAACTAAAGACCTATTTATTCACGGGTATTTTAGTAACCGCCCCCGTAACCATCACTTTTTACATGGCGTATGAATTATTTATCTGGATGGATAAATGGACACGCGCATTAATTCCGCCGCAAGTTGTTGCGCATGAACTAATTCCATACATCCCGGGAGTTGGTGTAGTTATGCTGATTGCCGGTCTTATAGTCATCGGGATGTTCACCACCGGTTTCATTGGCGGTTTCTTCGTACGTTTAGGCGATTACATTGTTTCAAAGATGCCTTTAATTTCAAGTATTTATTCGTTATTAAAGCAATTATTTGAAACGATTTTCTCTCAAAAATCGAAATCTTTCAAAGAGGCGGTATTATTGGAATACCCACGCAAAGGTATTTGGATAATTGGCTTTTTAGCCGGAGATACGACCGGAGAATTGGCCCATAAGCTACACAACAAAAAAATGCTAAGTATTTTTGTTCCAACAACACCAAACCCGACATCCGGTTTTTTAATTATCGTACCTGCAGAAGACGTCATAAAACTAAATATGAGTGTAGAAGATGCATTAAAATATGTAGTATCTTGCGGTATAGTTGTTCCGGAAGAAGAAAAGGAAAATTTCAAGCGTAAAGCCCTTGACAAACACCCGCAATAGGTTTTTAATCACGCTGAAAGTGATAACAAGATATCGCTTTGTGTGGATTTAACCTAACTTGTCCGACACCTGATAGGACTAAACAAGGAGAACTAAAATGAACAGGACTGCGGAATATGTGTCCCTTGGACACCCTGATAAGATTGCCGATTATCTCTCAAGCTATCTTTTAGATGAATGTATCAAGCAAGATAAAAAAGTGCGTTACGCCGTAGAAGTAATGGTCAAGAATAACAACATCATCTTCGGCGGAGAAGTAAGCGGTAAAGTTAAAATCGGAAATTTAACCGATATAGCCAAACAGGCTCTGCGTGAAATCGGCTATGATGAAGAATACAGCCAAATTTGGCAAACAAACGCTATTGACATCAATCAGATAAAAGTAACCAACCTCATCAGTGCTCAATCAGAAGAAATAGGTCAAGGCATTGACGCAAACGGTTGGGGGGATCAAGGCGTATTTGTGGGCTATGCAGAAAAGAGCCAAGGATTAATAAATCAAGAACTTTATCTGGCCCAAAAACTAAATCATGCCCTTTATGAAAAAGCTCAAACTTCTGAAAATCTAGGCTTAGATATAAAAACCCAGATAACCCTAAATGAACAAGGCAAAATTATAACCGCTATTGCCGCTATTCCAATGCTTGAGCCTGAGGATTTGAGTACATTTATCATAAATGTATTAGAACAAAAGCCACAAAATTTAATCATCAACGGAACAGGTTGCTATCGTTGCCACTCATCGATTGCCGATTGCGGTATAACCGGCAGAAAATTAGCTTGCGATTTCTACTCCACTGCCTGCCCTGTCGGTGGCGGTTCTCCGTGGACGAAAGACCCAAGTAAGGCTGATTTAACCTTAAATTTATATGCGCGAAAATTAGCAATACAATACCTTGAAGACAATGACGCTTGCTACGTTTATTTATCTTCGTGCATCGGGAAGTCGCAACTTCCGAGTGCTGTCATCAAAACAATAAAGGCTGGAGAAGTTAAGATTGCGAATATCAGTCCGAATTGTGAACCGAAAACAGTCATTGAAGAATTAAAACTAGCTCGCCCGATATATAAAGAACTATGTCGCAAAGGCTTAATGAGTTACTTTGATAACCAAGGAAACCCGACAATTTAACCATATAGATGGGAAAAATCCATACAAAATCAAAACAAAAAAAGGAGCGATAAAATCGCTCCTTTCCTTTAGTTTAGACTTAACTCCTATTTCTTAGAAGTCTTACCTGTGTTTGCATCGTCAGCATCTTTTTTCTTAATTACCTTATTAAGAATCTGCTGTCCCGCTTCAGAACCTGCCAATGCTTCAAGCATAGCTCCTAAGCTCTGTCCACCTTTAGCAGAGAAGAGTTCCATTACGGAACTAAGTCCTTCATTCAAATTACCTCCAGCATTGGCAATAATCTTGATATCTGCATTACCCAAGTTCTTAGCCTGTTCAACACCGACTTCTTTGAGAGCATCAACTTGTCTGATTTCAATCAAATACTTCTGATAACCCGGGTTATTACCGATTTCCTTAGCCAATTCAATTTGAGGAGCCACTTCCGCGTTACCAAGTTTTTCTTTAGCTGTAGCTTCTGCAGCACCTTTAGCCTCAATACCTTCTGCTTCTTTTTTAGTCGCAACCAAAGTAGCTTCTGCCTCTTTAGTTTTCTTTACATAAGCAGCCTGAGCATCATGGGTTGCAGCTTTTTCGTTCTGTTCAGCCACCAATACTTTAGCTTCAGCCTCAATTTTCTGAGCTTCTTTTTGTTGTCCGGCAACAATAACGCCTGCTTCAGCTTCAATACGTTGTTTATCTTTGCCGGCATTAGCCTTGATAACAACTTCTTGCTTATCAATCTCAGCCTGACGCACAGTCTTAACTTGGATAACATCCATGTCTTTTTCCTGTGTAAGTTTCTTTTGCTCTGCAATCTCTTGCTTAGATTTTTCCTGAGCAATACCGACAGCTTTTTCTTGATCAGCAGTACGCTTACCAACCTCTTCAGCTTTTTCCTGTTCCTTAATAGCAATAGCCTTTTCAGCAGCAATCTCAGCTTCACGCGCAGCCTGATTATTCTTAGCCACTTCCTTACGAGATTCCATATCAATAAAAGATTTCTTCTTTTCCATGACATTGGAGATAACTTTTTCGCCACCTTTATCTCGAACATCCATAAGCTCAATACTCTTAACCGGTACAATACCCCATTCTTTAAGGTTTTCTTTTACCTCATCGGTAAACTTCTCACCATAAACAGAACGTTGCACCATAATTTGATCCAAATTATCATTTGCCAAGATAGAACGCACAGCACTTTGCACAATATTGGTCAAATGCTCTTGAAGAGTATCAAGATCTTCAATACGAGAAGCTGCTTGACGATAATCAGCAATACGGAAAAAGGCAGTCACATCCACCACAAACGGAAGCTTATCCTTGTCATACGCCTCATAATCTTCCAGTTTAACCGAGAAGTTAGAAAGAGGAAGAACCTGCACTTCAACACCCCAAATCGGCATCCAAATCGGAATTTTGTAATAGACATTACCGGCCGTTTCATCTTTGCTGAGATCAGCATTAGGCTGTCCATAGATATCCGTTGATTTCGTACGCCTTACAACATGAACTTCGGAAGGTTTTACCACACGTCTTAAAGACAAAATCCATTTGATGATGAACAACACAATCACTACCGCAATGGCTATGCCAATCCACGGTAAATAAGTCATAAACTCATTCATAAAAATTTAAATTTAATTTAGTGAAACAATAATTTTATTTGTCGGCAACAGATATACAAAACAAAAATTACTTTGTCAAGCATTTTGTCAAAGGGTTTTATTTTTTCATATAACAGAGAATAGTAAGCGCAATTACGGGCTCTTTTCATCTAAGTCATTTAAAAATTTTAAAAAATTTGCATTTTTTTAGCCTTACCCTATTGCTTAGGAAAAAAGTGCTCCCTATATAAGGTAACAGAAAGATTTTATAAACGTAATTAAAGGATTTAAGAAATGAGCAATAAAGTATTAGGTATTGACTTAGGTACAACCAACTCCTGCTTTGCGATTATGGAAGGCGGGGAGCCGAAGGTACTGGAGAATTCCGAAGGAGCAAGAACAACCCCGTCAATGGTTGCTTTTACAGATACGGAAACTTTGGTAGGTTATCCTGCAAAACGTCAAGCAGTAACCAATCCGGAGAACACTCTGTTCGCGATTAAGCGTTTGATTGGTCGTCGTTATGATTCTCCGGAAGTTGCAAAAGACAAGCAACTTGTTCCGTTCAAGATTATTGAAGGCGACAATGGTGACGCTTGGGTAGAAGTTAAGGGCAAAAAATACGCTCCATCACAAATTTCTGCCATTGTTTTGCAAAAGATTAAAGAATATGCAGAAAGCTATCTTGGCGAAAAGATAGAAAAAGCCGTTATTACTGTACCGGCATACTTTAATGACTCTCAACGTCAAGCAACAAAAGACGCCGGTAAGATTGCCGGACTTGATGTATTGCGTATCATCAACGAACCGACCGCCGCTGCATTGGCTTATGGTATGGATAAAAAAACCTCGGGTACGATTGCCGTTTATGACCTCGGTGGCGGTACGTTTGATATTTCAATTTTGGAAATCGGTGATGGCGTATTTGAAGTTAAATCGACAAACGGTGATACATTCTTAGGCGGTGAAGACTTCGACCAACGCTTAGTAAATTATTTGGCCGATGAATTCAAGAAAGAAAACAACATTGATTTGAAATCAGACCGTTTGGCATTACAACGTTTGAAAGAAGCCGCAGAAAAGGCTAAAATTGAATTATCATCAACAACTCAAACCGAAATTAATTTACCGTTTATCACAGCAGACATGAGTACCGGCACACCGATTCCGAAGCACTTAAATATGAAATTAACGCGTGCGAAATTGGAATCAATCGTTGAAGATTTGATTGAAAGAACAGTTGAACCTTGTAAAAAAGCCATGGCCGATGCGGGAATTAAACCGTCTGACATCAGCGAAGTTATCTTGGTTGGTGGTATGACTCGTATGCCGAAAGTACAAGAAAAAGTAAAAGAAATCTTTGGAAAAGAACCGCACAAAGGCGTTAACCCTGATGAAGTTGTTGCCGTTGGAGCATCAATTCAAGGCGGTGTATTAATGGGAGATGTCAAAGACGTATTGTTGTTGGATGTAACACCGTTGTCTTTAGGTATTGAAACCTTAGGTGGCGTATTTACACGCTTGATTGATAGAAACACAACCATTCCGACACGCAAATCCCAAGTATTTTCAACCGCAGAAGATGGTCAAACCGCCGTTACAATTCGAGTATTCCAAGGTGAACGTGAAATGGCTGCCGATAACAAATTACTCGGACAATTTGACCTGGTAGGAATTCCTCCGTCACCGCGTGGTATGCCGCAAATTGAAGTAACATTTGATATTGACGCCAACGGTATTGTAAATGTTTCTGCAAAAGATAAAGCGACCAATAAAGAACAAGCCATTCGCATTCAAGCATCCGGTGGATTATCTGATGCCGATATTGAAAAGATGGTAAAAGACGCCGAAGCCAATGCTGAAGCTGATAAGAAGAAGAAAGAATTGATTGAAGCTAAAAACCAAGCTGAAGGATTAATTCACACCACGGAAAAGACCTTAAAAGAAAATTCAGACAAGATTTCTTCTGCCGATAAAGAAGCGATTGAATCAGCTATTACCGCATTAAAAGGCGTAATGGAAAGTGAAGATGTTGCTGCAATTAAAGAAAAATCAGACGCTTTAATGCAGGCTTCATTAAAACTAGGTGAAGCTATGTACAAAGCTCAAGGAGCTGCTGCTGGTGCCGCCGGAGCCCAAGGCGCAGAACAAGGCGCTCCGGAAGCAGAAACAAAGAAAGACGACAACGTTGTTGACGCTGACTTTGAAGAAGTTAAATAATCAACTTCAACCATCAAAAAAGAACGCAGGCTTAAAAACCTGCGGCTTTTTTTACCAAAAAACCGGCACATCAGACGACCGTTAGATTTGTCGGAATATGCTCTGTTGCTTTTTATAATAGAATCAATCCGTTAAAAAAACGTAAATGCAACAATAAAATATGCAAATCTAACGGTCGTTTGTTTTGCCGGAACAAAGAGAGCAACACACTGATTTAGCGTCAAAAAAAAGGACACAACCATGAATAAATACATACTCTTAACCGGCACGGCAATCTGCTTATTTATCGGCACGGCATCTTCCCGTGCAGCCGATATAGATAATATAGAAGATACAAACATCGTAGGTGGCAGCGGTTACGTTTCCTCCACGCCGAACGGTGAAAATGACACCATGATTTCATTCACAACAAAACAAGAAGGACAGGTTATATCCTCTAACGTTGCCATATTAACCAATCAACTCAAAATCAATACCGACCAAATGAGAGATATGCAAAATTCCGTTAATGCAACCAGCGCCGGTGTCAGCGAAGTCAAAGGAAAAGTAACCGAAATAGAATCAACACTCAAAACAAAAGCAGACGATGCCGATTTAACAGCACTTGAAACCCGTGTTGGCACCACAGAAGAAAATTTAAAATTGAAAGCCGACAACTCCACCGTTACCGCGCTTGATACCCGGGTTAAAACAGCCGAAAACGACATTGACGCATTAGAAGCCGAACAAGACGAACAGGATACAAAAATAAATAACATAACCTCCGGCACCACATACACCGGCACCGGGCTTGAAACCGCTGTCCGCAATACGGCAACTTCCGTATTTGACACATCGCTTGACACAGCTATTGCCTCCGGCGGCAGAATCTATAATTTCACCAACCAGCAAATTACAAATGCCGTAGAGCGCAACGGCGCTATATACAATTTTACATACGATACGTTAGAAGCCGAAGTTGGAGACCGCGGCATTATCAAAGAGGCCATTGATGACACAATCAGCACCGAGCTGGGCGAAAGCGGCAGCATAAATGAAGCCATATCTTCCGGCGCCGACAGTGCCATAAACAGCTCTTTGAACAGCGGCGGAAAAATCAACCAGGCAATCGCCGACGCTACCGACGGTTTGCTTGACCAGGCGACCGCCGACGGCTTATACGCCACTAAAGGTGATCTGGAAGGTTTGGTAACCGGCGACGGAATAAAAGAAACCGTTAACACCGCCATAAAAGAAAATCTTACCCAACAGGACGGGGAATTAAATACGGCCATTAACAACGTCGTTGAAAATGCAACCTCCGGCCTTGCCTCCAGCGATGAAATGCAAAGCGCCATCAGCGATGCGATTGGTTCAGGCTTGCAGGATGGCGGCGCTATTGACAGCGCCATTAGCGACGCTGTTACCGACGCGACCAGCGGCCTTGCCTCTGAAGAATATGTCAACAACGCCGTAAGTACCGCCAAAGACGAAATATCCGCATCGCTGGACGGCTATGCCACCGATGAAGAAGTAACCGGCGCCATCGCTGCGGCCACCGGCGCCCTGGAAACGCAAATTGCCGATAAAGTATCCAAAGATGATATGAACACCGCCATTACGGAAGCCACCTCCGGCCTTGCCAGTGAAAGCTACGTTGACAACGCGATTGAAAGCGCCACCTCCGGTTTGCTTGACAAAACTGACGCTGACGGCCTGTATGCCACCAAAGGCGAACTCCAGTCTGCCAACACCAATATCACGGGTTTGCAGGAAAGCGTAAACGGACTGGATGGACGTTTGGATACGGCCGAAACGGAGATTGACAATCTGCAAACATCACTTGGCAACAAGGCCGACGTTTCAAGCGTAACTGACCTGAGCGACAAAGTAAGCGGTTTGGAAACTTCGCTGGGCGATAAAGCCAACGCCTCTGATGTTTACAGCAAAGAGGACGCCGACAGTACTTTCTTAAGCAAAGAAGACGCCGCCAACAGCTATGTCAGCAAAGATGATTTAACCAACATTAAAAATGACATTTCCACCTCGCTTGACAACAAATTTGTTTCCCAGGACGAGCTGGACAGCACCGTGCAGGAAACGATTACCAATCAGCTCGGCGATACGGTCAGCAGCGCTGTCAGCGAAGAAATCAAAGACCAGACGGCGCAACTGGAGCAAACCGTAACCGAAAATGTCAAAGGCAGCCTGGACGAAACTTTCGCCACCGACGCGGAATTAAGCGCGGCTAAAGAGGAACTTTCCGGACAGATAACCTCTGCGACAAACGGCCTTTCCGGCAAAATAGACGCCATCACTCAGGAAGGCGGCGCGATTGACACCGCCGTCAGCGAAGCCACAGAGAGTTTGCAGGGCAATATTGATGGTGTTTCCGAAAAAGTTGACGGGCTGTCCGGACGTCTTGATACAGCTGAAGAGAACATCAGCGATTTGGAAAGCAACAAAGCCGATAAATCCGAGCTTGAGCAGGCCAAAACCGACCTGTCCGGCCAGATTAACGACATCACCAAAGAAGGCGGTGCAATAGACACGGCGGTAAACACGGCCAAAGAAGAATTAAACGGCACGATTTCCGATACCAAAACCGAACTGCAAGGCAACATAGACACCGCAAAGACCGAACTTGAAGGCAATATTGCAGACAGCCTGCAGGAGAGCAAAGACTATACCGATTCCCAATTATCAACGGTTGAAGAAGACATCTTTGCCAAAGCCGATGAAAAATACGTTACCAACGAAGGGCTTGACGAAAAAGTTCAAACCTCGGTTGACAGCACCATCGGCGACCGGGTGGAAAATGCCGTCAACTCAACTGTCGGCGATTTGAGCCAGCTCGGCACCGGCAACAAAAACCTTTCTAACGGTTCAGAGGATGCGCCGAAAACGATTGTTGAAGCCATCAACAACATAGACCAGTCCCTGGGCACCATCCACGGTCTTGCCGACAAATTGGGCGACCAGCACCAGGGCAACCTCGCTCAAGGTACCACCGTTGAGGAACACCTGACTTCGTTGGATTCCGCTATCGGCAACCGCGATAACTATACCAACGCCAACGGTTCCAATAACTATCTCGCCACAGCCGGCGCGGATATTTCCTCCGCCATCAGCGAAATCGCCTCCAATATCGGCACGGCAGAAGATTTGGGCACCGCACAAAATGGCGTATCATCGGGCAATACGGTCAACCAAAACATTGCCGCGATAAACTCGGCCATCGGCAACACCTCAAAATTGGCCAATACGCATTACGTCTCCGGTGCCACCAATTTAACCGACGCCGTTGCCGGATTGGATAGCCAGATTCATGATTTGGATTCTCGCTATTACCAGTTAAGCGGCGACATTGACAACCTCCGCGACGACTTCAACGCCGGCATGGCGACTATGTCCGCCCTGACCGCCCTGGTTCCGAACGCCCGCGCCACCGGCAACACCCAGCTTTCATTCGGTACCGGTATGTATGAGGGCGAAGCGGCAATGGCTCTCGGCGGCTTCCATTGGGTTGATGACAACATCTTGCTCAACGTCGGCGCCGCCTGGGGCAGCGCGGATACCGCCTACCGCATGGGCGTAACCTACTCCTGGTAAACCCGCCCGACACGCAAAAAAGGGAAAGCCGCAGGCTTAAAAACCTGCGGCTTTTTTATCAAAAACTTCATCTCTCCTTTTTAAGTCCGGATAACCTGTTTATCACCACCATATTGCTTTTACTGGTTTCATCGTTTCCGAAAGCCTGTTCAAGCAGTTCAGCCCTTTTCTCAAATATCGTTTTCTCCGGCAACGGTTTATTCTCAGCCTTACAATACGCTCTTTGTTCCTTTGCCATTATTTTCCTTTTTTCTACCGCAAAAGACATATCATATCCGGCATTTTTTGCCATCTTGTATCCAACCATATCCGCAAAACACTCTTCTGCCAAACGTATTTCTCCGTAAAAATTATCCGGCCGACTACTATCATCAAGCCAGTGTCCTAATTCATGACACATAATACCGACCAATAGTTCTTTATTGTCCTCCCTCAAAAGACCTCTATCGAGAAGCATAACAGGCCTACGTTTTTCATTTTGAAAAATACTAGCCATCGCAGCATCTGTAGTATCTTGTTCGGTATAATAAAAAATAATCGGATTATCTTTCAACAATTCTGCCAATTTTTTATTTGGATATACATCAACAGAAAGCACCTCATTTAATACCTCATCTGTTTTCATTTGGTATTTCTGCTTCGTATCGTTATCAATTTCTTTCATTAAATAAGAAATATCACAAAACTCTGGAATATATCTCACTACTTTCTGTTCTTGCACCAACTGACTAAAAAGTGCCGCCTGATGAGGAGTAACCTGCCCAAATTTTTCCAACAACGAAATCATTTGTTTCTTAACATCAAAATCCGTCAACTGAGGAAGAGATAACTTTGAATCCAAATATTGCAATGTTTTTTGGGCTCGTTCATCACCTTCTTTTGCTGCTAGGTATAACCGTGCATACTCAACTTTTTCGTCAGCATAATCTTTCTCATCTAAACACGGATACCCATCAATCGACCATTTTTCTAAAACATCAGCCAAATGCAGAACATTTTTATCAAACACGAGTATCACTCCACCTTATTCAACTTAGCAAACTCCTTTTTTTGCTCATCGGTTAGGATATTCCAAAACTCCTCAAAATAACGTTTTTCAATTTCCATAATCCGATTGCGTCCGCTTTCAACTTCTTCCCAAATAGGTTGAACTTCTGCTTGAAGATTATCTTTTAATTCAATCAATTTCTTATTCTGCTCATCTGTTAATTTAAGACTATCCGCCGTAATATCTGCCGCAGAAACATTAGAGGTCGCAAAAAACAACAAAGCCGTCAAAATTGTTCTAAATTTTCCCATCAAAAATCTCCTATACCAACAAATTATATCTCATTTTAACAACCATCAAAAAAATCGCAATAACAAATAAAAACATATGTATTTTCTCTTCCATATATTATAAACACCAGCATTTTAAAAGTTGCAAAAACAAAACAATAAGCTAGAATAAGCGCATCAAAAACTTAGGAGATTTATAATGAAAATTACGGTTATCGGAACAGGTTATGTTGGACTTCCCACTGGTGTAGGACTGGCAGAACTTGGTAATGATGTGATATGCTTGGATATTGATGAGAAAAAAATTAATCAACTCAAATCAGGCAAAGTTACCATTTTTGAAGAAGGATTAGAAGATTTATTTCAAAAAAATACCGCAAATGGTAAAGTAACATTTTCGACCTCCTTTGCAGAAAGCATCCCTGAATCTGATTTAGTCATTTTAGCGGTAGGCACTCCGCCCAATCCGATAACCAAAGAAGCCGATATGAAATACATTAAAGCTGCGGCGGAAGAATTAGCTCATCACTTAAGCGGATACACAGTCATCGCGATAAAATCAACTGTGCCGGTTAATACCGGAAACGCCGTTGAAGACATCATACGCAGAACCAACCCGAGTGCTGATTTTGACGTCATATCCTTGCCTGAATTTTTACGGGAAGGTTTTGCCATCCATGATTTCTTTAATCCGGACAGGATTATTGTCGGAGCGAATTCCGAACGTGCCAAAGATGTTATCCGCACTTTATATGAACCGTTCAAAGATAAATGCACAATTTTATACGTTTCCCGCCAATCTTCAGAAACAATAAAATATGCATCAAATGCCTTTTTAGCCATGAAAATTCAATACATCAACGAAATGGCTGACTTCTGCGAGACATCTGGTGCCGATATTTATGAAGTAGCTAAAGGTATGGGATTAGATTCTCGTATTGGTGCAAAATTCTTAGTACCAGGACCGGGATATGGTGGCTTTTGCTTCCCAAAAGACACAAACGCAATGGCATATATGGGAAAATTCAATGGTGTTGATTTATCTTTGATAGAAACAACAATTAAAAGCAATGAACGCCGCAAAATCAATATGGCAAAACGAATTCTGGACATGGTTTCCGACAAGAAAAATCCCACCATTGCCGTATTAGGCAGTGCTTTCAAAGGCGGCACGGACGATTGTCGTGAATCACCTGCTTTGCAAATCATTGAAATCATGTTAGCGCATGACGTAAATATTCGCTTATATGATCCTCAAGCCATGCCGAACACTAAGGCAATTTTAGGAAATATGATTACTTATTGTAATTCTGCATATGAAGCTATCGGCGGAGCAGATGCACTCGCTGTTTTGACAGATTGGGCAGAATTTAAAGAATTGGATTTAGAAAAGATAAAGATGTTATTGACGAAACCGCAAATAGCGGATTATCGAAACACATTTGACTGCAAAAAAGCCAAAGAACTTGGATTTGAAATCAAGAGTCTGGGCAGAAAACTCTAAATATAATGATGTCCCCCTAAAAAAAATAAAGACCTCTAAAAATGATCTGTACCCTGAAAAGTGGAAACGAAAAAGAAATCCCCTGAGGGGTGTAAGTCAAGAGGAGTGATTAAGCAAATGGCATCGGTGTTGAGCCGGTGTCATTTTGTTTAAGTTCCACTGACAACGTTCATTATTATAA
>CASDOS010000052.1 GCA_949282205.1 uncultured Alphaproteobacteria bacterium
TCTGGCTTGTTCTTCTTTACTAAATCTTATTTTGCTCATTCTTATCTCCTTTTGTGTGAGTTTAACAAAAAAATTCCCCTTTGAATATTTTTTTCAAAGGGGATTTCCTTTTTTCCTCCACTTTCTGGGGTACAGATCATCTTCAGATAGGGGATTTTTTTATGTTTTCATTAAACTCTAATTTCGCATAGAATAACATGGTAAAATCTTTAAACAACATCACGCCTTACTAATTAACAAGAGTAGACCGAAAGTTTTTTTGCTGATTTATTTTCTAATAAATTAGGAGATTTCTATACATTTTTTCTAAACAATAGCGTTTTAATTTTCATTTTTTAGAAAAAAATATTGACAAAAAAAATACGTGCTAATTTTATCTTACAAATTAATTATTTATATATTTATTGTTTAACTAAATTTTTTTACATTATGAAAAAATTTTTATCTTCTTTGCAAGAACCGCTATCATGCATTCTGGCTCTTGGCTTTTTTATTACTGTCATGGCGTACATTTTCAGATGGGGTGTAGAACAGTTTAACGATAGAACTGTTGTTTATAAGGACTTCGTTGAGTTAACCATAGACACTAAGGGGAGATTAGATCTTAATTTATTTGAGACTGAATCCACCTATGTAATGACACTAAAAGCATTGACCCAAGAAGTCATTGACGAACTACCTTTCGACGAGGTCATTAATAATCCCTCGAAAATAACGCAAGAAGTTAGAAAGCGTTATGAGATGACGGGAGAAAAATTAAAATCCTTTTATATCATGGTTACTCCGCCGAAAGATTTTTCTTTTGCTGGTCAGCGTCTTAAATCCATGCCGATGACGATAGCCGTTGATAGTATGATATCTGCAGCAGCTAAGCGAGATGCTCAAGGATATACGCCTGAGGCTGAACGTCTGGAAGAAAGACGTGATGCTCGCTATAATGAGCTTAAACGGATTGAAAGTAATGAGCGGATTAAAATTCGTCAGGCCGAAGCCATTGAAAATGCCGCGGACAACATGGGATTTCTCAGTGGAGATTTAAGTATTAATCTTGGTGAGTAATTATTACCTATTTTTAAAGTGCTATGATAGATTATCGTAGCACTTTTTTTTATATCGCTTTCTTATCGTGAAAAGTTATTCTTTATCTTACTCATCATCTTTTGTATCGGAGATAGAGGCTTAGCTCCGTAGTATATCTTAGGTTTTATGTTTTGTTCCTCAATTTTTAATTCTATATTTTTATCTTGGGGCAAAATTAACTCATATAACGGAGCATTCAAACCGGTTTCGCCACTTAATTCCACACGTTTTAAGCCTTCTATATTCAAATTTAGTTTCTCCGGCATGGTTTTACAATCTTTGAAACTTATTTCTTGGATATTTTGAGGAAATCTTATCGCTTCCAGCCTACTCAACAATGAATTCTGAAATTCTATTTTTTCACATTCTTTTATACTGCTTAAATCTAGCACTTTTTGTTGTGCATGATAGTCGCGAATGTTTAAATGTCCGACTTTTTCCGGGAAAATTTTTATTTTTTCGATATTATCCTGATTTAGTTCTAACAAGACTATATTGGCAAACGATGATAAATCAAAATTTTGCGGTAATTGTGTTTTTCCATCTATATAAAACAATCCTATTTCTGCACCTTGCGGGAAAAATACATTTTCAGTATCACTCAAATCGGATTGCTCTATCAATACACGCCATAATTTCTGCAAGTTACTGAAATCTATATCTTTAGAAAAATGAGTTACACCTTTGAAAGAAATATTGGTTATGCTCTCGGGTAATCTTAGCACCAACCCTTTTAAGTCTGTTTGCTCTATATTTAGCAACTCCAGTTTTGAGCTGTCTATATTATTGGCTTGAGGGATATTTTGACAATCGTTTATGGTTAAAACGTTCATCTCATCAATTTCCAACATTGAATAATCTTCTAGATTCTGATGACCTAAATATCCTCTTTCTGTATTATTTGTTTGCTTTAACTTGAAAGTTTTGCCTTCCGGGCTCTTCTTTTGAGCGTCTTGCAGAATCTTCGTTTGCTCTTGATAAACTTTTTTCTCAAGCAAAAAATTTTCAATATTTTTGATGTCCCTTTCATCTATATCGGCGTTTATAAAATATGTTGGTATTGGCTGCTCTAATCCGCTATATACTTGTCTCGCCAATAAATAATCTTCCGCATTCAACCGGCTCGCTTTTTTATTAACCGTATCTATCAACTCTCGCATTTTTTCTAAAACGGATTTTTGTTCTTTGCGATTTAAAATACTCCCGATTAATAAAGGACGATACTTGGCATATTCAGATAAATCACCATCTGTTTTTCGTTTGATTAAATCAACAATTTCTCGTGTTACTTTCGGATTTTCCGTGGCGGACAGTATATCTTTGCAAAATTCAGGCGTTATCTCTTTTGCACCTATTTTATATTCATGTAGGCGATTATAGCAGGATAAAGGACTCTTTTCCTCGTTTATGGCAATCTCATAATCTTTTATTCTAATCATTCGTCCTCGTCAAAAAAATTTTTCCCCTGACGTAAAATTCTTTGTGCCTTTTCTGTATAGCTTCCATCTTCATTATGAACATAAAATGGAGATAAAATTTTTGTTATTCCCTTTGCTCCTCTCTTGGCAATTATCGCCACTCTTTTGGCTTCTTGTCCATATTTCGAATATAGCGGCAAAATCCTTATATCCCCTGCACGATTATGCAAAGCAGACAATATTTCATTGATGGCTTCGGTTCTGTTTATCAGGTACAGTTCACCTTTTGATTTTAGCATTTTTATGCAAAAAATCAACCATCCCGTTAAATCGAAGTTTTGATGATTATGTGCCAGCTTTTTACTTTCATTCGGCGACGGCATATCATGGTCGCTATACGGCGGATTGGTTATCACAATATCATAGCTGTTTAGTTCTTCTTTTCGGTCTTCTCTTATATCAAAATTTTCATACGACAAGATATTTTGAAAATTATTTGCTTTTGCACTTCGGTTCGATAATTCCACCAACTCTTTTTGGATATCCAGCCCCTTAATCTTTATTTCTTTATCTTTCATTCTTGAAGCTAGGCAAAGCGAGATTGCACCGGTTCCTGAGCCGACGTCTAAAATTTCGGCTCCGTTTTTTAACTTCCGTTCATCCACCAAAGATGATAAAAATACCG
The DNA here is from genome assembly GCA_949282205.1 of uncultured Alphaproteobacteria bacterium. Lineage (GTDB taxonomy): Bacteria > Pseudomonadota > Alphaproteobacteria > RF32 > CAG-239 > CAG-267. The sequence goes on from CASDOS010000052.1 coordinate 3,184, forward strand.
CATCGGTTGAGGCGCGGTAGCCGTCCGTCGGTTGATAAATCTTTACTTGTTTATCCAATAAATAATCGTTGGTAAAATCTGCCATAGTCCTGTTCCTAAAATAAAAGGCTTAAAAAGGTTTATCCCTCTTAAGCCCCTCTTTTTTATCCTATCTGCTTACAGATTATGCGCTTGGGCAGCTCTTTGCTTGTTCAGCATTTACTTTTACCCATTTTTCTTCTGCTTCATCATCAGATGTGATTGCACTTTGCGGGCATTCAGAAATGCAAACACCGCAATCAATGCAAGTATCTGGATCTACGACATATTGTTCATCACAAATATGAAATGCTTCTACAGGACATACACCTGCGCATGTTCCGCATTTGATGCACAAATCGCCATTTACAACTGAAGGCATTTTGTTTCTCCTAAAAATTAATATTCATCATCGCTTTATTTATATTCAATCCGCACTAATTGCAAGTAAAAAATTATTTTTCATATACGCTTTCTTGATTTTAAGATTGAAATTATAAAATTTCGAAGTATTATTTGCCTAATTGATTTTTTATTGGGGAATAACAAATGTCAAATATTAAAGTCAGATTTGCACCAAGTCCTACCGGCTGGATGCATATCGGTAATACCAGAACCGCCTTGTTTAACTATCTTTGGACAAAGAAGATGGGCGGTAAGTTGCTGTTGAGAATTGATGATACGGATAAACTTCGCTCTAAAAAAGAATATGAAGACGGTATCAGAGATGCATTGACTTGGTTGGGTATCTCTTGGGATGAAGAGGCAAGACAGTCCGCTCGTTTTGCGCGCTATGACGAAGTTGTTGAAAAATTAAAACAAGAAGGGCGAATTTATGCATGTTATGACACACCGGAAGAATTGGAATTTAAACGCAAAAGATTGCTCTCCAGAGGATTACCGCCGATTTACGACAGACAGGCTTTGTCTTATACAGAAGCTGATATTGCTCGCTTTCAAGCAGAAGGACGTAAGCCGCACTATCGCTTTAAGTTGATTGATGAAGAAATCGCTTGGGATGATGTTGTCAGAGGAACTTGCCGCTATGAAGCAAGTAAACTTTCTGACCCGATTATCATTCGTGAAGACGGTAGCTATTTATACCACTTGCCTTCTGTTATTGATGATGTGGATTTCAAAATTACACACATTGTAAGAGGTGAAGATCACGTTACCAATACAGCGGCACAAATTCAGATGTTTAAGGCTATCGGCGGAACTGTTCCGACATTTGCACACTTGCCACTTTTGACCGGTAAAGAGGGAAAACTCTCTAAACGACTCGGCAGTCTTGGTGTGCGTGAATTGCGTGAAGACGGCATTGAAGCTATGTCTATTTGCTCATTCTTGGCAAAGCTCGGCACTTCTGAAGCGATTGAACCGTTTTATTCTTTAGATGATTTGGCTCAAACTCTTGATTTTAGCAAAATCGGACACGCTCAGCCGAAATTTGATGAAGAAGAGTTGAAGAAATTTAATACTAAACTCGTTCACAATATGCCTTATAGCGCACTTAAAGATAATTTTGGTGTAAGCGAAACTTTCTGGAACGATGTTAAAGGAAACCTTGAAGTCGCAAAAGATGTTTTGTTGTGGGATAATATTTGCAACAAAGAGATTGAACCGATTATGGAAGATGCTGACTTTACGGCTCAAGCTGCGCAAATGCTTCCGGAAGGCGATTTTGATGATGCCACTTTCAATAATTGGATGAATAAACTTAAAGAAGCAACCGGCAGAAAAGGTAAGGATTTATTCCACCCTATTCGTATGGCTCTCACCGCTCAGGCAAATGGACCGGAATTAAAAACTTTGTTGCCGCTTATCGGCAGAGAAAAGGCTTATTTGCGTCTTAACGGGAAGAAAGCATAATCTCTCTTTATTGCGGATAAATAAAAAAGCCTCTTCATGGAGGCTTTTTTGTTTTAGAGCTTGATTAAATCATCAAAAACAGAATTCCTATTCCCTTAACTTTATCCTTATTCGCGAGATTGAGAGATTTTGTTCAAACATATTTCACATGTTTTATCTTTGGCTATTTTCGGATTGAGGGATTCAAATATCTTTTTGGCTTTCGCCAGATATTTTTTCCGCTCTTCCGGTGTTTGGGACTGAGCGGCTCGTTCTTGCACCTCATGCAATTTATCATACGGTGTGGTTACGTCATAACCTTGCTCTTGCAGATATTGTTTGAAAGCATTTTGTTGTTCTTTGCTTATCACATATGCTTGGTGTTGTCCTGATTGAACATAGGTAAATAATTTCAGCTCTGTCTGAGTAATTTGTTCCCATAAGTTGCTTTTTTCTTTTTTATCTAAAGATTTACCATTTTTTTTCAAAATCCATTGGCTTTGAAATACAGTACTTATTAAATCGGTATCCAATTTATCGCGTTCAATGCTTTGATATTTTTCATCAGGAGGGATTACATCATAGCCTTGCTCTTGCAAATATTGCTTGAAAGCATTTTGTTGTTCTTTACTTATCACATATACTTGCTGTGTTCCTGCTTGAACATAGGTAAATAATTCCAGATTTGCTTGGATAATTTGTTTCCATAAGTTGCTTTTTTCATCCTCGCTTAATGATTTACCATTTTTTTTCAAAATCCATTGGCTTTGAAATACACTACTTATTAAATCGGTGTCTAACTTTTTGCGTTGGATGACGATTTTTACTTTTTCATCAGGTGTGGTTACATCATAACCTTGCTCTTGCAAATATTGTTTGAATGCTTGTTGTTTTTCTTGGCTTATCACATATACTTGTTGTGTTCCTGATTGAACATAGGTAAATAATTTCAGCTTCGTTTGAATTTGTTTCCATAAATTGCTTTTTTCATCCTCGCTTAATGAGTTACCATTTTTTTTCAAAATCCATTGTTTTTGAAATACACTACTTATTAAATCGGTATCCAACTTTTTGCGTTGGATGACGATTTTTACTTTTTCATCAGGTGTGGTTACATCATAACCTTGCTCTTGCAAATATTGTTTGAAAGCATTTTGCTTTTCTTTGCTTATCACATATATTTGATTGGAACCTGATTTAACATAGGTAAATAATTTCAGCTTCGTTTGAATTTGTTTCCATAAATCGCTTTTTTCATCCTCGCTTAATGATTTACCATTTTTTTTCAAAATCCATTGTTTTTGAAATACAGTATTAGCCAAATCGGTATCTAACTTATTGCGCTGTGGCGTATTTTCTTCTTCATGAATAAGTTTGGTAAAGTTCATCTCATATAAATCTTCCACATCCACCACAACATCAAGCAGATGCGTTGTGTCAACCTCGTCCTTATCTTGGTTCGTATTTTTGTGACGGCTTTTGTTTATCTCTGCTATTTTTGGACGCATATTGGAAGATATAATGGCGACGTCTTCAGCTATATCCATAAACAGAACTTGCCCGTTTTCACGAATTTCTTCCAACGTGCTTTTGTTGTTGCTTCTCTTAAACGCTATATCCATTATCAACGCTACTTTATCCGGATTTTTCTTATCTTGACGAAGAGCTCTGCCCCCTCTTTGCGCAGCTTTGACCTTGCTCGCTGTCGGGTAGTTGATGCAGACTTCTACCTTTTTGTTTGAATATCCTTCAGCGACACGATTGACTTGTATCAAGACCGGAAACTTGCCGGAATTAAATTCTTGCAACGGACTTTCTCCGCTGTTGGTATGATAGGCTTGCGCTATATTATAACCCGCTTTGTGATTAAACACTGTTGCCAGTACATCTGCTTCATGTTGGCTCGGAACGTTGATTATTGTGGGTTTGCCCTTGATTTGCCCGATAACAGGGTCTGAAGAGGTTAAGTAATAATCCGCCAATTCTTCTCTTATGCCATGCAAGTGTGACTGTTTAAGGATTTTTGCAAGTTTTTCTCCGTCATAATCACCACTGTTATTTATTGCATCCGTTAAATCTACCGGAATTTTTGAAACGAACAGACCATTTTTGAAACTGCAAAGCAAACCTTTTTCCACTCCTTCTCGCAAGGTTACCGAATCGATTACTTTGCCAAACACATCCGCGCAATTTTTATCTTTGTCATATTCCGGAGTGGCGGTAAAGCCATAAAGGCAGGAACTGTTAAATACTTGCGCTACGCGACGGCGGTTTTCTGATAAAATATGATGCGCTTCATCGCATAATACCAATCCGATATTTTCTTTGCCGACCGCATTTATCATTTTTTCCATAGAGGCATAAGTACCGACAACTATCGGCGTATCGGCTGTTTTTTCTTTGCCGTAAAAAGCCCCAATCTCCGAAGCAGAAAAGCCGGTCTTATCTATAAAATCTTGCTTAACTTGCTCTAAGACTTTGGTATTTTCTTCTAAGATGATAATCTTTTTATGTGGCGCTTCCGCTCGATAGCCTTCTGCCATTGCCATCATCAAGTAGGTTTTTCCAAACGCCGTACACGCGTGGAAATAACCATGGCTTAAAGAAGCATCTTCCGCGCTATCTTTATCTACCAGCTTTAGTATGCTTTGCTCTTGGCGGTCTTCCAAATCCAGCTCGTTGGCGACAAACTTTTTGATGATACCTTCTTTAAGTGCTCGAAAACTTTCTTGACGCTCTGCTGTTTCAATGTCTTTTTCTTGCGCTATACCTTCGCGCCATTGTCTTTTGTTGGCTTCTATTTTGGCTAATGTTTCTGTATCTATCGGCATTTCTCGTCCTCTTTTGTTTAAAAACTATCTGATTATACCATAGAATCGAGACTCTGGCAAGCAAAAATTTGGCTATTTTTTGTTTATTGATACCTTAACGCATCTATCGGGTTTAAGCGCATCGCTTTTAAGGCTGGCATTAGTCCCGAAACAATACCTACTACCACCGCAACCGTTACCGATACGATAACAGACCAAATGGAAATCGGTACTTCATAGCCGAACAAATGTCCGCCTAATTGCGAAAAGGCTATTCCAAACACCATACCGACAAAGCTGCCAATAAACGAAATTAACACCGATTCAGCCAAAAATTGCATCATTATCCAACTGTTTGGCGCGCCCAGTGCCTTTCTGGTACCTATTTCTCTCGTGCGCTCGGTTACCGATACGAGCATCATGTTCATAATGCCGATACTGCCAACAATCAAAGAAATGGAAGCAATCGCTGCCAATAATGCCGACAGCACAAAGCCCACACTGCGGACTTTTTCTACCATTTCCGTCATCAATCTTACAGTAAAGTCGTTTTTGACACCATCTTTCAAACGGTGTCTGGTTCGTAGCATATATTCCACACGCTTGGCGACCAACTCCATCTTATCTTCCGACGTTGCTTTAACAAACGCCATTCCGGTATATTGCGGGCGCGGAGATCCTGCTAATCTTTGGCGCACCGTTGTTGAAGGCATCAAGATAATATTGTCTTGGTCATCTCCCATTAGGCCATCGCCTTTTTCACGCAAAGTTCCTATCACAGTAAATGGTTTGCCCTTCAAACGTATTGTTTTGCCTATCGGGTTTTGTAAACCAAACAACTCATCAACAACTGTTTGCCCTATTACCGCATAAGGCTTAGCCGCACGGACATCTTTTTCGGTAAACATAATACCATCTTCTATTTCCCAGTTGTTCACCGCTAAATAATCAGGATTAGTACCTTTTACGCTTACACCATAGTTTCTGGAACCATAGACGGCTTGAACCGCTGCATTCATCAGATATGAAGTTGTTTCTACGTCCTTTAGAGTTTTTAATGCAGCGACATCTGCAACCGTTACGCTTGGTAAACCTCTTCCCCCTCTTACACCACCGGTTACTAATTCTGCCGGACCAATCAATATCAAATTACTTCCCATTGAGGCAAAAGTATCCGTAATGCGATTTTGTACGGCTTGTCCTGCCGATACCATCATCACTACTGCTGCTACACCTATCATGATACCCAGCATGGTTAAAAATGTTCTCAGCTTGTATGATGCTATTGATATCCATGCTTCTTTTATTATCGCTGTCAGCATTTTATTTCCTTTTCCTTGCTGTATTCTTTGCGCAGACCATCATACACTTTATGTCCATCGCTTATCTTTATCATACGCGTTGCATAGTCTGCCACATCGTCCTCATGCGTCACCAGTACTATCGTTATTCCTTGCTTGTTCAAAAACGTAAATAACTCCATAATTTCATCAGAAGTCTTGCTATCCAAGTTTCCGGTCGGCTCATCCGCAAATATTATCGCCGGATTATTTATTAAGGCTCGGGCTATGGCTACTCTTTGCTGCATACCTCCGGAAATTTGTGACGGCGGGCGGTCTTGATAGCCGATTAGATTAACTTTTTTCAACATTTCCACCGCTCGATTATATCTTTCTGTTTCCCCTACTTTTTGATATATCAATGGCAATGATACATTATCCGCAATTGTCCTTTTCATCATCAAATTAAAGTTTTGGAAAACAAAACCTATTGTCTTTCCTCTGATGACGGCCAACTCTTTATCATCTTTTGAAGCAATATCATATCCTTCAAGAATGTACTTGCCACTAGTGGGCTTATCTAAGCACCCTAATATGTTCATCAAAGTTGATTTTCCTGAGCCGGATGGTCCCATAATAGCCACGAACTCTCCTGATTTAATTTGAAAGTTAATATCTTTCAATACGGATTGACTCGTGCCACCTTCCATAAAATATGTTTTACATACGTGTTGAACGTCTATTACTGTTTTTTCTGCCATTATTTCCGCCTTTGCTCAAATAATGCCTCTACAATCACTTGATCGCCCTCTTTTAGACCGTCTTTTATCTCTATATTCGTCATATCTGACAGCCCTTTGGTGACAACTTTCGGAATAATTTTTCCATTTTCAAACAAAAAGACTACATCTTGATTTTCTCCGATGTTATCTATCTTCTTGACTTCTATTTTTTCCTTTATTGCAGCAGATGGTTTATATTGCAAAGCCATGGCCGATATCATTAACACATCTTTTGCTTCATCGGCTTTTACCGTAACCGATGCGGTCATTCCGGGTAATAACTTTCGACTTGAGTTGTCTATCTCAATAATCACTGTGTACATCACAACATTTTCATCTTCGGTCGGCGATAATCTGACTTGACGGATTGTTCCGCTAAATGTGTCATTCGGATATGCGTCTACCGTAAATGTTACAGGCATATCCGATTTGATATATCCTATATCTGCTTCTGATACGCTGGCTTCTATTTGCATTTTTGATAGGTCTTCCGCTACTTCAAATAATGTCGGTGTTTCAAAACTGGCCGCCACGGTTTGACCTTGTTCTATTTCTTTGGATATTACCGTACCGGATACCGGTGATGTTATTGTGGCATATTCATAATTCTTTTTGGCTATATTATAATCTGCCTTTGCGCTTAATACATTTGCTGATGCCTCTTTGTATTCTATTTCCGCGTCTTCCAATGATGCGGATGACGTTAGTTTGTCCTGAAATAACTTCTTAATACGATCATAATTTAATTTGGCTTTTCTTTCTTTTGCTTGCGCTAATTCATAACTGGCCAGAGATTTATCCATCGTTTCTTTTAAAGTCGATGAATCCAACAGGGCTAAAACTTGCCCTTTTTTGACATCATCATTGTAATCCGCCAATACGGTTTCCACAATTCCTGAAACTTGTGTACCTACCGTTACCGTATTTATTGGATTTATAGTTCCGGTGGCTGTTACCTCATAGGTTAGAGTTCCTCTTTTTACTCGGCTTATTTCAAAATTTTCTGCTTTTAATTCTTCTTTTTTAGCTCCCGAATAAAAATAATATCCTCCGGCTAAAACTAAGATTAAAACTAGTCCTAATTTCTTATTTATCATTAAAATCTCCCTATCGCTCTGTATAAAGTCGCCTTATTTATCAATACTGTGTAAAATGCGTTTACTAAAGAATCTCTTGCATCTGCCAGTTGGGACTCTGCCGTTAATAAATTTATAATGTCGGTCTTTCCTATTTCATATGAGGTAAAGGCTACTCTTTCATTTTCTTCCGCACTCTTTAGTACCTCTTTACTGACTTCATATGATTTAATTGAGGTTTGGTAATCATGATATGCCCCCCAAACCTCATTCTTTATATCATTTTTTATCTTGTCTAACGCATATCTTTCTTGTTCGCGTTGGTATTTCGCCGCGGATATTTTATAACTTGTTTCAAAACCACTGAATAAAGGGATACTGTAATTGATGCTTATGGAATTATCTCTCTCATAGCTTCTTTCCGGTTTCCAATTATTGTTGTACCCGCTTTGTGCCGATAAATTAAATGATCCATAACGTGATGCCCTTAATTCTTGCAAAGATGAATTTGCAGCATTTACTAACATCTCTTGCGCCTTGACTTCATCTCTTTCGCGCGAGGCTATTTCTATCATTTTATCCAAAGTGTCTTGTTTTCCCAATGCCGTTAAATCTCTGTCTGTCGGCGGAACACTTAACTTAAATGATGTTTGCGGCGGTAAATTCAAAATGGTTGCCAAATCTCCCTCATACTGCTTTACCGCATTTTCCATTTCTATGACTTTTAATTTTGATTGTTCATAACTGGTTTGTGTCTGCAGTTTATCATTTAGTGCCGCCATGCCTACTTCATATTTTCGACTGGCTTCATCATATGATTTTTTATACATCGCTTCATTGGCTTTGGCACTTTTTAAATCCTCTTTGGCGCCCAATAGCTTAAAATATGCCGTATTTATTGATAAGATTAAATCTTGCAATGCGCTATTATAATTAAATCCCGCTTCCGCCAAATACGATTTGAAACTATCTACTCGAGCCGTTCTTCCGCCAAAATCATATAATAGTAACGATAACCCGACATTTACACCATACGGACTATTTTCAAAACTGTTATCTCCTTGCAGTTTTTGGCTATTCTTCCCAATGTTTCCGCTTAAATCTATGCTTGGAAAATATTCTGATTTTGCTGCTCCTAAATTAGCTTCCGAACCTTTTAAACTCATGTAATTTACTCTTAATTCCGGATTATTACATATACCTATTTTTATTAAATCTATCAATGATACTTTTTTATCTATGCTTAAATCTTTATCCAAACATCCTTCAGGGGCGTTGTGCGTATATACATTAAATACATCTATTGCTTGCGCAGGTGTCGCACAGAGGGCAGTTCCCATTAATAACGATAATAGTAATCGTCGGCTCGTCATTTTCTTTTATCCTTTACTTCTGTGAAAATATACACTAAATTTAGGGCATTATTTTTTAATAAAAGTTTAACGCTTGCGTATAATGTTCTATATTTAAAGGATTTTTTATGAGAAATGAACGAACTGAATATGTGGAAATTTTACAAAAAATTTTAAATGCCAATATTCCTTTGAGTTTTTTTAAAGATACTATTCCCGATATTCAAAAAAGTTTTTTTAATATGCTTTTTTTAACAACTTTTCGGCAACTTACTTTTATTAAACAGACCGTCTTACCGCGTTTTATTAAAAAGAAAATTCCTGAAAAACAGAATGTCCTGAATTATGTTTTTTATCTCGCTGTTACCGAATTGTTGTTCTTAGATACTCCTGATTATGCTGTTATTAATTCTTATGTTGATATTGCAAAAAAATATACCGATAAATTCGGAGCGAGTTTTGTTAATGCGGTTTTGAGAAATATTCTTCGACAGAAATCGGATTTGCTTTTAATCCATAACAATTCTTACTTTAGCCCTGAATTTTTGAAAATATTAAAGTCCGATTATACTAAAAATGAAATTTTGCAAATGGAACGCTTTGTTGCCGTTGAACCGGCTTTGGATATTACTCTTAAAAAATCTGCGATAAATCCTTTTAACGACGGAGTTGTTTTGCCTTCCGGCTCTATACGACTTCCGGCTCGTACTAAAGTGTCTGAACTGCCTTTCTATAACGATGGAATCTGGTGGGTACAAGATGCCGCTGCTGCTCTTGCCGTTAATTCTTTAACAAACTTAAAGGATAAATATGTTCTGGATTTATGTGCCGCACCAGGTGGTAAAACGGCTCAGCTTCTTGATAAAGGGGCTCTGGTTACAGCTGTTGATATTTCGGAGGAACGACTCGAAACTCTTAAAATAAACATGGAAAGATTAAACTTAACAGAAAATCTTACTGTTGTTTGTTCTGATGCTCTCGAATTTTCATCTTCCCGAAAATTCGATATTGTCTTAATTGATGCACCTTGTTCCGCTATCGGTACTTTCAGACGACATCCGGAAATTATTCATACCAAAACATGTCAGGATGTTCTTCAACAGACCAAATTTCAAAAAGATATTCTTAACCATGCTATTTCTTTACTAACGTCTAATGGGCAAATTATTTATGCCACTTGCTCTTTAGCTAAATCTGAGGGAGAGAAACAAATTAATGACTTTCTTAATTCTCACCCGGATTTTGCTATTCTGCCTTTGTCTATTCCCGGAACTGATAATATGCGCACTAACGAGGGCTATCTTCGTATTTTACCGCAATCTTTTATCGTAAATGATCGGCCTGATTTATCCGGTGCTGATGGATTTTTTATTGCTCATTTGCAAAGGAAAATTTAATAAACAGCTGTTATAATCCTTGTAACTTAATCTTGTTAAAGGTGTTGCCATGAGTGATGTTTTTGTTTTAGGTATTGTTTTTTTATTGATTTGCTTTACTTTGTCTACGTTTGTCTTGACACGAATCCAAACCGATATTTTTCCTGAGGAATATGAATTTAAACTTGATCCTTTCTGGTATTTATTTATTATCTTTCTTATTACTTCCGTATGCGTTTCTTATTTTCAGCCTGCCGGTTTTGATACGGTTAAAACCTATACTGTTTGGAGCTTCGCGGTACCGGTCATTTTTTCAGCTCTTATTTATCTTTGCTACTTGCTTGATATCGCTTGGGTAGCTAATTTGATGACTTATTTGCTTGCTCTTTGTATTGCTTTTATGCAACCTGATACTTTTGTACTCTTTCCTGATTATTTTACTCCTTTACAAGATAAATTTATTGTTGCTTTACTCATTCTTCTTGTTTCTAAAGGATTGGGGTATCTTAATGGTTCCGGAGGAATTGCCGCTTCGCAATTTGTTGTTGTTTTGCTCACGGCTTTTATTTTAACATATTTCGGTGTACTTCCTCAAATTTTAGGCTCAATAGCTCTGGCTTATATGGGAATTATGCTTGCTTTTACTTTCCTTAGTTGGCCGCCTGAAAAAATTATGATGAGTAACGGAGCTTTTTCTGCGTTAGGGTTTATTCTTGCTTGCTTTATGATTGACGCTTCCGTGGAATTTTCCGATGCTTCAATGTTTATTGCAGCAGCGTATTTGTTTACAGAATTAGGATGCGTGCTCTACAATCGCTTTATATTAAATCAACCTCGTGAATATTGGTTTATGAACACTTTTTATTATCGGTTATTAGAACTTGGTGCTTCCGAAAAAACTGTTGCTTTTAGTATTGCTAAAATTTTATTGGTTAATATACTTTTAGCTATTTTTCAAATTGCTGCTTATGAACGTTTGGCTTTACCGGTCTTTTCTGTGGCTTTTAATCTTTGGTTACTCTCTATCTTATCTGGGGATACTAAACCGGAAGAGTTGTTATCTTTTTCAAAATGGGGTAAAAATGTGGTCAAAGGGGTTTTAGCAAAAAATAAAAATCATTCTCAGACAGAACCTGTTGATGAAAATGTTACAGATAAACTTGATGTTAAAACCAAAACAACAAAAAAACGTAAACCGCATAAGAAGAAAACTTTAACTGACTGATTTCAGGTGAAGCCGATGGTTAATTTTATTAAAGTTCTTTTCGGAAAAAATACAGATAATAAACGTGTTTTACCTAAAGTTGAAACGCTTAAAGTTGTTGTGGTTGATTTCGTGGAGTATGGAAATTATGGTTTTGCTCAGGCAATGACCAAATTATTGCAAAAAAATCCTAGCTTTAATGTGCGACTCTTTGATGAACCGTTTGATAAAAATTTCCTTAATCTTCAGGGACGTAATTTTTTTGATTTAATTGATGCCGGTAATACCATTTTACAGAAACTTAATGCGGATGTTATTGTTTGGGGGTATCAGGAAAACGAAAATATCCGTTTGAATTTTCAAACGGCTAATGCTTATTCCGATTGGGATAATGTTTCGTGTTCCGTTTTAGACAGTTTGTTTGTTCCTGCAGAATATTTTGAACATATTAATTTCTTTCCTGAAATATTAGCTAATTTGATTACCGGAATTATTGCGGCGTCAATTAGTGAACAAAGAATTGATTTAAGGCATTTGAAACAAAAATTATTGAAAAATGTTATTAATGCTTTATCTTCTGAAGGACCTTCTGATAGCCGTAATTTTATGTTTTCCCCTTATATCATGAATACCGTCGGGTTAATTTATCTTAGCTTTTCACAGCAAGAACTTTCACAGAAAACTTTTAATATGACCAAAGAACTCTTTCTTAATGCTTTGGCTAACCAAAAGCAAATTATGCAAAATGTCCATATCGGGTGTATCTATAAAAATTTAGCTCAACTTTATGAAGTTGCCTTAAAACAAGATTTGGGGGGGTATTGGCTCTTATTTAAAGAGGCTATTACTAATTATCGTACTGCTCAAAAATATCTTGACCACTATAACTATCCTTATGATTTTTCGCAAATCTCTTTCAAATTATCCCAGCTCTATTTTCAATATTGGAAATTTACTAATGATGTTCAAGCATTGCGCGATGCTGTTTTCTTCTTAAGAGAAGCCGAAAAAACCTATACGCAAATAACTTTTCCCGAGTTGTGGTCTAAAATTGAAGGATATTTGGGATTTTATTTGTCATTGTTGGGATTATTTTCTAAAAGTGATGATATTTCCAGATTGGCTATTCGCAGTTATAAAAATAAGCAACAAGTTTACCGGAAAGAACTTTACCCTGTTATGTGGGCTAAAATTCAAGAAAATATTGCCAATGTTTATTACAATATCGGTAAAAACGGACGCGATAAAAAGGCTTTTGCCGAAGCTATCGACTATTATCAATCCGCTCTGAAAATTTATGAAAATAAAAAGCTACATCAGGAAATTACTATTGTTAATAACAGTATTGATAAAGTTATGAAAGCATGGCGCGCTTAATTAACTAAAAAAATAAGCAATCTATTTATTTGACTGCTTATTTTTTATTATGAAAGTATCCTATATCACTTCTCTTCTGCCGACATGATCCGCCGGAGATACCACTCCCTCTGCTTCCATTCGCTCAATAATCGAAGCCGCTTTATTGTACCCTATCCCTAAACGGCGTTGTATATAACTGGTCGAGGCTTTTTTATCGTTGCGAACAATTGAAACGGCTTGTTCGTATAAATCATCCTTGCTGTTTCCTGAGGCGCCCATTGCCGTTTTATCAAATAATGAACCGGCATCTTTTCCTTTCATTTCTAATTCGCCTTCCGTTATTCCTTCAACGTATTCCGGTTGACTTTGAGATTTTAAAAATTCTACAACCGCCTCAACTTCGGCGTCTTCCACAAAACCAGCATGTATTCGTTGCGGACGCAATCCTGCCGGCATATATAACATATCTCCTTTACCTAATAGTTGCTCGGCGCCTTGTTCTCCTAAAATCGTACGGCTGTCAATTTTTGATGTTACTTGGAAACTGATACGCGTCGGAAAGTTGGATTTAATCGTTCCCGTAATAACGTCTACCGATGGACGTTGTGTGGACATAATTAAGTGAATACCGGCTGCTCGCGCCATTTGCGCCAAACGTTGAATCGCAGCTTCCACTTCTTTACCGGCAACCAACATTAAATCCGCCATTTCATCAACAACAATCACTATATACGGCAAAGGTTTTGTATCTAATATCTGTTGCTCATATTTCGGCTTTCCTGTTTCCGGATCAAAACCGACTTGTATCGTGCGCATCGGTTGTTCTCCTTTTTCTCGCAATTCTTTTAACTTTAAATTATATCCGTTAATGTTGCGAACCGATAAACAGGCCATGGCTCGATATCTTTCTTCCATTTCTCGTACCGCCCATTTTAATCCTATCACCGCTTTGGCTGGATCGGTAATAACCGGTGTTAATAAATGCGGTATACCGTTATACATCGAAAATTCCAACATCTTCGGATCTATTAGAATAAATTTACATTCTTCCGGCGTCATCCTGTATAATAACGATAATATCATCGAATTAACCCCTACGGATTTACCTGATCCGGTTGTTCCCGCAACCAGTAGGTGCGGCATTTTGGCTAAATCGGCATAAATGTTTTTGCCGCCAATGTCTTTTCCCAGCACAACATTCAATGCATTCTTACTGTCGATAAAGTTACTGTCTTCCAATAAATCTCTTAACCAGACTATCTCTCTTTTGCTGTTCGGAATCTCTATACCTATCGTATTTGATCCCGGCACTACCGCAATACGCACAGATACCGCAGACATTGAACGCGCTATGTCATCCGCCAAACTAATAACTCGAGATGTTTTTGTACCAGGTGCCGGTTCTAACTCAAATAAAGTTACAACAGGTCCGGGACGTATTTTTACAATCTCGCCATGCACACCGAATTCCTCTAATACGCCTTCTAATGCACGGGCTGTTTCGTTGAGTTCTTTTTCTGTAACGCTTAAACCTAATTTCTCTTTTGGCTTTTTCAATAAATTTATGTCCGGATATTGATACCCATTATTCTTTTCTATTTTTTTATTTGTAAAGGATATTACTTCGGCTGATTTTGCTTTTTCCGGTTTCTTTTCCAATTTCTTTATTTCTTTCCCTGCCGCTTTTTCCGTATCCATTTGGGATGTTAATGTCGGCTCTTTTCTCTCTTTCACTTTTGGGGTGTCTACTATTTTGTTTGTATCTTTTTCAACCTTTTCGAATAATGACCGAGGATGTATCAATCTATTTACAAAAGCATATGTTCCTTTGCTTAGCATACAAATTATCTCGGATATTCTTTTGATACCATTTACCCAATGTTTGAAATTTATACCCGCCGCTAAATTAAATGACATTAATGCAATAATAGACAGCAGACTTAAAGTTAACGCTTCCTCATATCCTTCTAATTTCCAACTGCTAAACATCTTTATCAGTGCTTGGGGTAATAGGTGACTGAATTTTCCCAATAAATTTATCTTTTCCAATGAAGTGGCCATGGTCTGATAAAATACCCCAGAAAGAGAAATTATACCCAGTAATATTGCAAATATCCTGATTTTTACTTCTAAAATCTTCTGCTGCCTTATCAATAAATATCCCCAAACCATTATTGGTATTAGGAAAATGTATATCGCTAAACCATAGCTGTTTACAATGAAATCTGCGCTGTATGAGCCAAATTTTCCCATAAAATTACTTATTTTCTCCGAATTTGACACATTAAACGATTCATCCGACGGATTGTAGCCAACCATACTCAGTGCTAAACTGATGCACAATACTATCAATAGTGCTCCTGATAGTACTCCTATGATTTTTTTACATATATTTTTTACATCTATTTTGTTTTCTTTGTTTTTTGTTCTTCTGGCCATCTTTTCCTCATTCCTCAGATAACACCTTTCTTGTTTCAAGATTAATGGCTATTTTTTAATAAAATATTAATATTTGTGTTCTTTAGGCAGATATTCTTATTTTTACAGAATAAGCTATGCACACGTTTAGGATTTAAACTTGACTTTCAGGTGTAGTCCTTTAGCTTATTGGCAGAAAATTGTATTTGGAGATGAACTTATATGAAATATGCTTTTGTTTTTCCCGGACAAGGTTCTCAATTTGTCGGTATGGGAAAAGAATTGGCAGAAAACTTTTCTTCTGCCAAAGATGTTTTTGATGAAGTCAATCAGGCTCTCGGGCAAGATTTATATAAAGTTATGATTGATGGACCGGATTCCGAATTGACGTTGACTACTAATACGCAGCCGGCCTTAATGGCTGTTTCTATGGCTATTGTTAAAGTTTTGGAAAATGATTTCGGTATTAGTCTTAAAGATAAAGCTGCTTATGTTGCCGGCCATTCTTTGGGGGAATATTCCGCTGCTTGTGCCGCAGGCGTTTTTTCGCTTTCCGATACTGCCAGATTATTGCGTATTCGCGGAGATGCTATGCAACAGGCTGTTCCTGTCGGTGTTGGCGGTATGGCTGCCGTTTTGGGACTTTCTTATAAAGATGTCGGTGCTTTAGTTGATGCTTGTAATGATGAAAAATATTTTTGCGTTGCCGCTAACGATAATTCAGACGGACAAGTTGTTTTATCCGGACACATTCAAGCTATTGAAAAAGCTGTCGAAATTGCTTCCGAATTTGGGGCAAAACGTTGCCTGAAATTGCCGGTATCCGCGCCTTTCCATAGCCCTCTTATGCAACCTGCCGCAGAAACTATGGCCAGAGCTTTTATGGAAGTTCAAGCTGAAAATGCTCAGATTCCAATTGTCGCTAATGTGTTGGCAACACCGGAAACCGAGAAAAAAGAAATTATTAAAAATTTAATTGAACAAGTTACCGGTACGGTTAGATGGAGAGAAACATTGGCTTTCTTTGATGCTGACGGCGTTACTGATCTTGTTGAAATCGGTGCAGGGAAGGTTCTCTCCGGTCTTGCTAAGCGGAGTTTGAAAAATATTAACTCTGTTTCCGTTTGTTCCGTTCAAGAAATTGAAGAACTCGCAAAAAATTTATAACTCTCTGCTGAAAGGACATTTGATATGTTTAATTTAGATGGTAAAATTGCTTTAATTACTGGTGCCGCAGGTGGTCTTGGTGATAAAATTGCTCGTACTTTGCATGCTCAAGGGGCAACTCTTGCTTTAACCGATATGCGCGCTGAACCAATGGAAAAATTAAAAGCTGAATTAGGCTCTCGCGTTGAATGTTTTGTTGCTAACTTAACAAATTCTGACGATGTTCATAATTTGGTTAAAAATGTTGAAGAGAAAATGGGGCGTATTGATATTTTAGTAAACAACGCGGGGCTTACTCGTGATAACCTCTTTATGCGTATGAGTGATGAAGATTGGCAATTGGTTTTAGACGTTAATCTTTCTGCCGGTTTTAAATTGGCTAAAGCAGCTATCCGCGGTATGATGAAGAGAAGATATGGTCGTATTATCGGTATCGCTTCCGTTGTCGGTGTTATGGGCAATGCCGGTCAAGCAAACTATTCTGCTTCTAAAGCCGGTATGATTGCGATGAATAAATGTTTGGCTCAAGAAGTCGGCTCTCGCGGTATTACAGTCAACTCTATTGCTCCCGGATTTATCAGAACTCCAATGACAGATGTTTTGCCTGATGATGTTAAAGCGCAGTTATTAAGCAAAATTCCAGAAGGAAAACTCGGTGAGGCTCAAGATATTGCTAACGCCGTTGCTTTCTTAGCTTCTGACGAAGCTCAATATATTACAGGTCAAACCCTACACGTTAATGGCGGTATGGCTATGATTTAATTCCTTTCTTAAAAGGATTTAAAACACCGATTCTTTCGAGTCGGTGTTTTTTTGTATAAAAATTGAGCTTTACTTTATGTTTTTGCTTTGCTATTCTTGTTTTGAATTGAATGTTTCAATTTGGGGTGTGGAAACCTCTCACAAAGCGTCTGCGTAAAGACGAAATTTTGCGTGCCTGAAAGTCCGGTATGACTGGAAGGCGGCAAAATACGCTTATTTTTAGTCAATATGTCGCACTATCTTTGTGTAGTTTCCAACTTCCAGTCGCTTTTTAAGCGGCTTTTATTTTTTTTATAACTGGAGGTTTATATGAAATTACGCATGCAACAAGGAAAATCCATGTTAGAAATGATTGGGGTTTTAGCCGTCGTGGGTGTTCTATCTGTCGGCGGTCTCAAAGCCTTTTCTCTGACCATGAGGCAGTATAAAACAAATCAAGCTATTGAAGACTATGCATTTTTTATTAACGGGATTTTACAAAACAAAGAACTTATCTTCAAAGCACACGAATACCATATTGGACAACAGTTAGCCTATTTAGGTATTGTTCCAGATAGTTGGAAAGTAAAAAGCGCTACCTTCTATGATAGAGAAGACGAGAAATTTTTCTTTATGTTCCTTCCTCAATCAATATAGAATATCGCTTAAAAAAGGCTTCCCAATCTTCAACTTCAAAAGATGATGTTTTATTTTGTCAGAAACTCTGGACAAACATTCTTCAACCCTACGCCGATGTTTTGTATAAAGTTTACCTTATTATCAATGATAAGTCTAATCAATATTGGGGAAATAATTTTTGCGGGAAAAATAAAACTTGTTTATCTTCCTTATCTATTCAACAAATAATTTCCGAGTGCATTCTTTGTTTTGAGGCTTCTCAGTGTTATTTCAATTTTACTTTTAGATAAACCTTATATTTCTTTAATTTATCAACAGCTTTATCCACAGCTCGGTTCTTTAGAATCGAGCTGCTTTGCTGTTTGGCATAAAAAAAGTTAATTTTTTGATAAAAATCTAAAAATTTCCATTGATTCCCATAAAATACCATGTTATACCATAGGTAATGTGTACACGAAAGATTCTAACCATGCGCAAAAGTTTTTTATTTTTAGATACAGTTGCCAATAAAGTAGACGCCAAAGGTCGCGTTTCCTTACCGGCAGATTATCGCGCAATCGTTAAAGAACTCTCAACGGAAATTGTTTGTTACAGAAGTTTAACCGCTCCTTGTATTGAAGGATGTACTGAGGATTTATTAGAAAAACTTGCCACTGATATTGAAAACAGCACAGATTTCTTTTCCGAAACACAAGATGATTTAACCAATCTTATCTTTGGTGATGCAAAACGTTTTTCTTTTGATAGTACCGGACGCATCATGCTTACCGAAAAACTTTTAAAACACGCAGAAATCACCGATACTGCCGTTTTCGTCGGAAAAGGACGTAAATTCCAAATTTGGAGCGAAGCTAACTGGGAAGCCGAAGAGGCTAGATTAAGAGAAAAAGTTAAACTTAATCGCCCAACGCTTAAAGAGGAGAATAAATAATGGTATCCTCAAAGCACATTCCGGTTATGCTCAATGAAGTGTTAAAAGCCTTAAATCCTCGTGACGGGGAAATATATGTTGACGCAACTTTTGGAAATGGCGGCTATACAGAGGCTATCTTAAAAAGTGCCAACTGTCGTGTTATTGCTATTGACAGAGATCCTTTCGTTTTGAAGAGAGCTGAAGAATTAAAGTCTGTTTATGGTGAACGTTTTACATTTGTCAGTGGAACTTTTAGTCAAATTGATAATCTTATACAATCTCTCGTTAACGGTGTTGTTTTTGATATCGGCGTTTCTTCTATGCAATTAGATAATCCCGAAAGAGGTTTCTCTTTTTCTAAAGAAGCTCTTCTTGATATGAGAATGTCTCAAGCCGGATTATCTGCCAGAGATATTATCAATTCTATGAACGAACATGAATTGGCTGATTTAATCTATAAATATGGTGAAGAAAGAAAATCTCGCCAAATTGCTCATGCGATTGTTTTATATCGTACTCAGAAACCTATTGAAACAACAACAGAATTAGCTCAGATTATTTATTCTGTTTTGCCTAAAAAAAGAGAGCAGATTGATCCGGCTACCAGAACTTTTCAAGCTATTCGTATTGCTGTTAATGATGAATTGCAACAACTTAAAGATGGTCTTATGGGCGCTCTTAACATCACTCTCCCTGAAGGACGTGTTGTTGTTGTTGATTTTCACTCCCTTGAGGATAGAATCGTCAAATCCTTTTTTACGGAAAATTCTGATAAGAAAATTCATGTATCTCGCTATAAAATTGACACTCTTTCTATATCAAGCGAATCTTCTAAACCTTTTAGTTTTGCCTCTAAGGTTATTTTACCTACCGAGGAAGAATGCACCGTAAACCCTCGCGCACGCTCCGCTAAACTCAGATATGCCATTAAAAGAAAGGAACAATCCCATGAGTAATGTAAAAACAGCTATCTCTATTTTGTGGTTTTTATTTACTATTGTTATCGGTTCTTATTACTTTGTTCTGACTAATGATGTGCAGAATCTGGAAAAAGAATTGGCTCAGATTAATCGGGATATTGAAAATGATATTCGTGATATTCATATTTTAGAAGCAGATTGGAGTGAATTAAATAATCCCGAGCGGCTTAAAGTTTTAGCCGGAAAATATATTTCTTTAGATTTTATCAAACCTGAACAAATTATTAACTATTCTGCTTTACCATTAGAGGGTGAGATATTCGAGAATCCTACAATGTTTGCTAAAAACAACAGAGGATTGCGCTTACTCGCTAATTCTGAACGTTAATAATGGTAATATTGTGTTGAAAGTCAGCTTATCAAAAAGAAAAAATAATTATCTTTATACCCCCGGACAAGAAATTTACTTTTCTTCCGGTTCTTTCGGGTGGGAAACCGAAGATGAAACCGTCAATGTTTGTCGTAATCGTATTTTTGTTATTATCGGACTTTTTTTATTTATCTATTTGGTTATCGTTATTCGTCTATTTAATGTTTGTTTGGTCGATGGAATTCAAATTAATCGTGAAGCCGTTTCATATTACAAACCCAAATCAGGCCTAGTTTTTCCTGTGCACAGAGCTAACATTACCGATAGAAACGGGGTTATTATTGCAACGAACCTCCCTACGGTTAATCTTTTTACAAATCCCAAAAAAGTCAGTAATGCCAAATTAATCGCAAAAAAACTTTCTGAAATTTTTCCCGATATTGCTTATGAGGATTTCTTAATCAAACTTACCAGACGTTCCAGTTTTGTGTATTTGAAACGCAATATATCTCCTCAGCAACAGGCTAAAGTTAATGCTCTCGGTTTTCCGGAATTAGAATTTCAACCCAGCGAAATCCGTGTTTATCCGCAAAAGGAACTCTTAGCGCATGTGTTGGGAAATACTGATATTGATAATAACGGTATCGCCGGTTTGGAAAAATCTCTTAACGATCGACTTAGCTCTTCTACTAAAGATTTGCGCCTTACTATTGATTTAGGTGTTCAATATGTCGTCAGAGAAGAATTGATCCACGCTAAGAAAAAATTTAGTGCCGAACGCGCTACCGCGGTTTTAATGGATATCAATACTTCGGAAATTATCGCTTTGTCTTCCGTGCCGGATTATGATTTAAATAAACGCGATTTTAAAGATAAGAATATCAAATTTAATTTTGCCACTCTTGGCGTTTATGAACCTGGTTCCGTTTTTAAAGTGTTTAATACGGCTCTTGGACTAGATAGCGGAAAAATTAAAATTACCGATAGTTTTGATGCTACAAAACCCTTAAAAATGGGAAGACATTTAATTACTGACTATCGTGTTCCGGCAAAATGGTTGACTGTTGGGGAAACGCTTATTCACTCCTCTAATATTGCTTCCGCTCTTATGGCTCTTAAAGTCGGAAAAAATCTGCAAATTAAATTCTTAAAAAATCTTGGCTTGTTCGATAAAATTGAAAATCTCGAAATCTATGAGAAAGGACGCCCTCTGCATCGTAGCGAAAATTATTGGCAAGACGATACCGTTGCTACCACCGCTTACGGTTATGGTATTTCCGTTACCCCTATTCATATTATTACAGCTTTCTCTGCTATTCTTAACGGCGGAATTTATACGCCGCCGACTTTAACGCTTGAATCTAACCGCAAAAGTAAACGTGTTATTTCTACTCAAACTTCAAAAGATATGCGGAAACTTTTAAGAGATGTGGTTATTTATGGTTCGGCAAAAAATGCAAATATTGACGGATACGAGGTTGCAGGTAAAACAGGAACCGCTAATAAACTCGAAAATGGTAAATATGTTAAAGGCAAAAATATTACCTCATTTGTTGCGGCATTCCCTGTTTCAGACCCGAAATATGCTCTTATTGTTGTTCTTGATACACCTAAGGGTTCTAAGGAAACTTGGGGCTTTACCACTTCCGGTTGGAATGCCGTGCCTACCGGTGCAAACATTATCTCTAAAGTGGCGCCTCTTCTTAATGTTCAGCCCAATTATGATTTGGATACTCAGAGATTAAATGTCTACAAAAGTTATACCGCTAAAGACTAAAGTTTGCTGTTTCATCTTATTTTAATCGTAAGTTTATACACAAATAGTATAGTTTGTTATTGAAATATTTACTTTTGTTACTTAAGTTATGTATGTCTAGTTGATTATGGGGTCACTCAATAAACAACCAAGTTTTTTTAACCATATGGAGAAAATAAATGAAAAAACTTTTAAGCTTGCTTTGCGCAGTTGTTTTATTATCAGGCTGTTCTACAACAAGTAGTTGGTTTGGTGGTAGCGATTGTCAATCTAAACTTGCTCGTGAATTTGCTGAAAATGCTGACACAACAGTTTATTTCGCTTTTGATAGCTCTGCTTTGTCTTCCGAAGCTGTTGCAGCTTTGGATTCTCAAATCGCATGGTTGAAGAAGAATCCTAAAGTAAATGTTGTTATTCAAGGTTACTGCGATAAAAGAGGTACTGCTGAATACAACCTTGCTTTGGGTGAACGCCGTGCAGACGCTGTAAAACAGTATTTAGTATCTCAAGGTATTTGCGCTAAGAGAATTGCTACTGTTTCTTACGGTAAAGAATATGCTTTCCCTGGCGATACAGAAGAAGCATATGCTAAGAGCCGTCGTGGCGTAACTGTTGTCGAATTAAGTAAATAATTTAATTTGACTTTCTATAAAAAAAACGTATTCGCAAGAATGCGTTTTTTTTGTTGAGTTATAAAATATTTAGCCTATTATTCTATTTAGCTTTGTTTTTTTATATTGAGGGTAGAATGAAAAAAATTTATTTGTTGGGAGCTTTATGTTTTTGTTGTTCCATTAATGCTTACGCGGAAGAACAGTATATTCAAGATCAAATTAATCAGATAAAAGATGATATTGTTGTTATTCAGCGGCAATTATATCGCGACAAAAATGATTCCACCGCGCCTAAAGAATCTGTATCTAATTTTCAAGTAAGATTAGGCGAATATGACCAGATGATTCGTGATATGAATGGTAAAGTTGAAAATATCGAATTTAGATTGAAAAATATCGAAAAGAAAATGGAAACATTTGACAAAGATATTGACTTGAGATTTGAACAATTTAAAAAACAGGTTACTTCCGCTCCTGCTCCTAAGGTTTCTAATCAGAAAAAAACAGCAAAAACAGCTACCCCTAAAACTCAAAATGTTAAAGCGGTCGCAACTGTTCCTGCCAAAGAGCTATATGAAAACGCTTTAACTGATTTAAAAAATAACAAACTCTCTGATGCGGAAACAAAATTTTCTCAGTTTTTAACGGCTTACTCTAGCGACGCTCTTGCCGGTAATGCTCAATATTGGTTGGGCGAAGTCTATTATAAACAACAAAATTTTGCCAAAGCCGCTGTTGCATTCAAAGATGGTTATAGTAAGTATCCTCAAGGGACAAAAGGACCTGATTGTTTGCTGAAATTGGGAATGTCGATGAAAGCTCTCGGCAAAAAAGATGAAGCATGTACAGCTTTTGTAAATTTACCCGTTGTTTTTGAAAATATCTCTACCGATATTTCTTCTAAAGCTAAAAAAGAAGCTGAGGCATTGGGGTGCAAATAGTTAAAGATTTTGTCATAAAATACAATCTTGAAAGAACGCCTTTAGCTTTTGCTGTTTCAGGCGGAGCTGATTCTTTAGCTGCCGTTTTGATTTTTCACGATTTGTTTCCTAAACTTCCGATTGTTGCGCTTACTGTTGACCATGGTTTGCGCCCTACTTCTAATCAAGAAGCTCTGTTTGTCGCAGATGTGATGAAAAAATATGGGATTGAGCACCATATTTTATATTGGGGAGGAGAAAAACCTGTTTCAGGTATTGAGGAAAAAGCTCGCGAGGCTCGGTATAATCTTTTGTTTAATTGGTGCCATGAACATTCTATCTATCATCTGGTTTTAGCTCATCATCTGTTTGATCAAGCGGAAACTTTCTTGATGCGTTTACAGCGTGGAACCGGTATTTACGGACTTGCGGCGATGAGTGAAATTTCTGTTCGTGACGGTATCTCTCTTTTGCGTCCTTTTTTAAATGTACATCCTCGTCTATTTAAAGATTTCTTGATTGCGCATCATCTGCAATGGGTTGAGGATGAATCGAATCAATGTTCCGATTTCTTGCGCGTGAAAATGAGAAAATTTTTACCACTTTTAGAAAAAGAAACGGGTATCACACCTGAAAAAATTGCTTATGTCGTGCGAAATTTACAGAATACAAAATCTTTTATTGAAGATACTGCTCGGCATATTATTCAGACTAAAATTCATCAATGGGGAAAATCAGGTTTTTCGTTTGATTTCACTGAATTTCTCAGTTGGCATCCTGAACTTAAATTTTATATTTTAGGTTCTCTCATTAAAAATATCGGTGAATTATCTTATTCTCCTGAAGCAGAATCTATACTTTCTCTTATTCAACAATTAGAACAGAAAAATTGTGAGAAGATGACTTTGGGTGGATGTGTTATTCTTAAAGCTAATCTGAAATTATGGATTGTCAAAGAATATCGACAGAATGCTTCTTTTGCCTCTCATTGTTCTTGGGATGATTATATTAAGAAAAATCCGATATTTAGAGGAATCTATATTCCCTCTCTTCTTAAAGAGGCTCTGTTGAAAGAAAAATAATCAAAAAAATTAAAAAAAATACTTGCATTTATCTTTTTTGTTGGATATAAGTGTTTTTGTTCTGATGGGGGCGTAGTTCAGTTGGTTAGAATACATGCCTGTCACGCATGGGGTCGCGGGTTCGAGCCCCGTCGCTCCCGCCATTAGTTTGAAAGACCACTTCGGTGGTCTTTTTTTTTGCTTGCTGTAATATTTCTATCTATCCTTTTTCGGCTCATTCGCATTGACATTAAATGAAATTTCGGCTATTCTGATCGAAAATTTATTATTATTTAAAATTAAGAATTATGAATGGAAAAATTATTTGTTTCGTTTTTACTCTTTGGAGCGGTGTGTCTTTTTCTTCTTGCGGCGGACAAACTGCGGAATGTGGTGAGGATGGTTTAATAACGGCAACTGTTACCGGTAAGGAACATATTGTTGATTATGATGAAGGGGATCCTGAATATGGAGAAGAGCCCAGTAAATATTCCTATTATCTGATTTATACAGATAAAGAAGTTTTTAAAATTGAAGATTCTTTAATCTTTGGGCAATTTAACAGTTCAGACGTTTATGGGATGTTAGCGGAAGGGGTAACCTATAAATTCAAAGTTTTTGGTCTGCGAATTCCTTTTTTATCAACTTACCGAAATATTATTGGAGTTTATTCTACAGATAATAAAGCTCTTGATGCTCCCCAAAGCAGTAACCGTAAAAATACTTTTATCGTTAAAGTTACCGGAAAAGAACGCGTTGACGGTCAGTACCTTATTTATACCAATGAAGGAACTTTTAAAATTGAAGACTCTCTCATCTTCGGCAGATTTAACAGTTCAGATGTTTATGGTATGATGAAAAAAGGTAAATATTATCGTATCAAAACTTTTGGTGTTCGTAGTGGGTTTCTATCTATGTATCAGAATATTATTGAGGTGGAAGCTCTTGAATAAGTTATGTTATCTTTACTTAAAAAGCAGTCTTTTGACTGTTTTTTTTATATCCTTTTTATTTCTATACCCAAAACACCATATTTCTGTTGCTCTGTTGTTGGATAGAACTCTTCCATTATGTGCTGAACTTCTTCCGCTGTTCCAGAAAATCCGGCTTTCTTTATATCAATCTTGCTGCATAACTCCTTAAAGTCTGTTGCTCGATGAACTCCTATTACTTCTACTTCTATCTTGTCTTCCACATCTTCTAAACAACTAAACTCTATTTTATCGCCAATTTTGATTTTTTGCCTTTTTTCATCATATAGCCTTAACTCAATCAATTTTGTTCCAGCCTTCATCATATTAAAATAAGGTTGGCGAACATTCATTTTATGCATCTTAATTCTCTTTTATTTTTCAAAAAATGTTATCGGTACTTGGTGTATTTTTTCCCAAACTTCTCCAAGCTTTCCTTGTCTTACGCCCAAATATATTAGGGTATCTTGATTTAGGTTAAAAAGTTTTTTCATATCTGCAAAATTTTCTGCAACTGCTTTGTAATTTTCGACTTTTAATTCCCAGCACTCCCCTTCCTTAATATCACCACCTTGATACAGTACTAAAGTGTTATCCATAAAATATCCGCGAGGATTATTTTTTATAGCCTCATTCACTTTTTCTTGCGGCATACCCAATGATTGCAAAATTTCTTCATGAGACATTATACTTCCCTTTTGTGCCACAATTATGCCCACTTGTGGAATAATAACAAAAGCTCTTCTTCTTTGGTGATATTGTTTAACTTCATCTTCCATTATGCTTTCCTCTTGCTTTTAAACTACTTTTTTATATACTGCTTTCTATTGAAAAAGGGTTAATTGTTATGCACGATATTTGGAACCCATGGCATGGGTGTATTAAAAAAAGCGAAGGTTGTCAACACTGCTATATGTATTTTCTTGATAAACAACGTGGTGGAAATGGGCAAAATATTTATAAAGTAAAAAATAACTTTTATTACCCTTTAAGCAAAAATAAAGATGGCTCTTACAAAATTAAAAGTGGTGAACATATCCGTGTTTGTATGACTTCTGATTTCTTTTTAGAAGAAGCAGATGGGTGGCGTAAAGATGTTTGGAAAATTATAAAAAAAAGACCGGATGTTGTTTTTATTCTTATAACCAAACGTCCTGAGAGAATTGCTCTTGTTTTACCTCCTGATTGGGGGGATGGATGGGAAAATGTTTTCCTCAATGTAACTTGTGAAAATCAAATTCGTGCTGATGAACGTATCCCTATCCTCTTGCAACTTCCTTTTAAACATAAAGGTATTGTTGTCGCTCCTTTTATTGCTCCCGTTAGTATCAAAAAATATTTATCCTCTCAACAAATTGAGCAAGTTATTGCCGGAGGAGAAAATTATGATGGGTCGCGTCCTCTTAATTATCAATGGGTCAAAAATTTATATGATGAATGTGTCGAGGATAATATTACTTTTTGTTTTATGGAAACAGGAACGAACTTTATTAAAGATGGGAGAACTTACCATTTGCCCAGTAAACAACTACAGAGTGTTATGGCTTATAAATCCGGATTGCAATTTTTAGGCAAACCTTCTGATTTTAAATTACAACCTTTGGAGCAAGCTGATTTATTTAATCACAATAATCTGTATGTGAAATTTTTTGCTGAGCGCTGTCAAACCTGTGGTTATAAAATTTTATGCAACGGTTGCGCTAAATGCGGAAACTGCTCCGGTTAATTCTATCTCTTTGATATGCTCATATAAATCATATGAAGAATAACAGCGGCGGATATTTTTTCCCTCACATTCTGAATTGTAGTGAGAATCGAAACATATACAATTTATATGCTCCGATAACTCTTTGATATGTTTGGGAGAATCCTCTATCATTACGTCTATCTTATTATCTAAGCAGGCCTGTAATTTACTGCCATGATTAAATACAATTTTATCATATGGAATTTTTTCTTTTTCAAGCCAGCCTTTTACCCATGACGTCATTCTCTCCATTGGTACCATTGATGCTGAACGATTGGTGATAATGATGATTTTATGCGCTTTTTTTAATTCTGATATTACATCGGAGAGCCCTAACCTTGATGGATATTCCGTGCAATATAACTCTATGTATTCGTTCCAAAAGCTATTTTCTGTTTCTATATCGCAATTAAACATTTCCGAAATATCATCATCGTTAATTTGGGAAATCTTTATATTTTTTATGGTGGTTTTTAAGAATTTACATCCATACGTTGCCACAAATGTTTCAAAATCCGTTAGTACACCGTCTATATCAAAACCTATATTCATTTTTTGCTCCTTCGGTTTTGTTCTTATTTTAATTTTTTTTGACTCGCAACAAAAAAACACGCTTTATTATAAAAGCGTGTTTTTAAAATTTCCTATTATGCTATACAGCAAATGCGTTTTTTTGAATTTTTTGGTAATCATGTATCGGCTTTGTCCGCGCACACTGCGTAAAACTTTTTTTAACTCGAAACTTGGCGACCTCTTCTTCCAGTTTCTTTTTTATGTCTGAAAGATTAATTTCGAATCCCAGATTTTTCTGTTGTTGTTGCAAAATCAGAAAAAATATTTCTGTCGGATGGCAATACATTATATTCCTCCCCTGTACCTGATTAAACATTAACCTGAGTTGGTTTTCATTTGACGGTATATGACTGACTAGTGTTTCTAATGTATGTTGTACTTGTCTGTACATATATTCATTATACTCCGGTTTCTTGTTTAAATCGTGCCATGGATGAATGTAAATTTCCGGTTTAACAGATGTTACATCCATCGCTAAACAAACCGGGAGCATTACTGTAATGGATTCAGGATACCAGTGCAACAACGTTTCAAACGCATTTAATGGTTTATCCGGCTTGGTTATTGCCGCACAATCCCAATCAATGTACATTTCTATCAGATGCTCAGCTTTGGAAGTTTTTTCGCATCCGACATGATGAGGACT
Source organism: uncultured Alphaproteobacteria bacterium (assembly GCA_949282205.1). GTDB lineage: Bacteria > Pseudomonadota > Alphaproteobacteria > RF32 > CAG-239 > CAG-267. The sequence continues at coordinate 31,748 of CASDOS010000052.1, forward strand.
AAATTTACGGTGCATTTCTTGTATCTTCTTTTCATCCTTTATCCAAGGTGTTAAATACAAAAAAGGCTTTTCCCAATCATGAAAAATACCTCTAAGTGAATAATGCCCGGTCAGATAGTGCTCTCTTTCCAGAAATGCTAACTTATGCTCCAAAGTATAGCATACCGACGGAAATCGCCACGGACCTTTTTCATTCCATTTATTACTCTCTTTCGTAAAAAAATGGCGCATTTTGCTGTCTAGCAAATTTAATGCAAATGATTTTGGTAGTTTCATAAAAATAAAATTTAATAATGGGTTATAATGATAATTTTGTATTGGTCTTATAAAAATATCTCTAGTATTTGTCAAGATATATAGATATCCCCGGGTAAACCCGGGGTTCTTGGAAAGGCACCATTAAGGTGCCTTTCTTTACAACTCCAAACGGAGTTGACCTAAATCCCTTTGTCCTTGATACTTTACATAATTTTTAATTACTTCTTCATTCGCACCAA
>CASDOS010000053.1 GCA_949282205.1 uncultured Alphaproteobacteria bacterium
ATAATCAACGAATTCAGCATCTCCCTTTTCTGCCAATACTTTTGTAATAGCGGCGGTCAATGTTGTTTTACCATGGTCAACGTGACCGATAGTACCAATATTGCAGTGTGGCTTACTGCGTTCAAACTTCTCTTTTGCCATCTTAATCTTCTCCTAAAATATAAACAAAAAGATTTTCAAAAAACGGATAAATCTTCCCAACAAGAAAAATCCGCTATGGAGTGCCGCTTGAAAAAACAAACAGCACTCCAATTAAAAACTAAGCACATTTAGCTTTAATAGTTTCAGCAATTTCTCTCGGAACCTCGGCATAATGATCAAAGAGCATTGTAAATTGAGCACGTCCTTGAGATAAAGAACGCAAAGTATTTACATAACCGAACATATTAGCCAAAGGCACATGAGCATCAACCACGCGGGCATTACCACGTTGATCCATACCGTTAACCAAACCACGTCTTGAGTTTAAGTCACCGATAATATCGCCCATATATTCTTCCGGAGTAACAACTTCAACCTTCATAATCGGTTCAAGCAAAACAGCTGCAGCCTGACGCATACCTTCTCTGAAAGCAGCACGAGCGGCAATTTCAAAGCACATAACGTTAGAGTCAACTTCGTGGTATGCACCATCATACAGTGTACATTTAACACCGGTAACCGGATATCCGGCTAAAACACCGGCATCCATAGCGGAGCGTAGACCTTTTTCAACACCTGGGATATATTCCTTCGGAACGTTACCGCCGACAACTGTGTTATTAAATTCAAAACCGGTATACCCTTCCATAGGTTCAAATTTAATTTTAACTTTAGCGAACTGACCTGCACCACCGGATTGTTTCTTGTGAGTATATTCAATATCGCAAGATTTTGTAATTGTTTCACGATAAGCAACTTGAGGATTACCAACGTTAGCATCAACTTTAAATTCACGACGCAAACGATCTACGATAATATCCAAGTGCAATTCACCCATACCTTTAATAATGGTTTGACCAGAGTCTGGATCAGAAGAAACTTTGAATGAAGGATCTTCCATAGCCAAACGAGAAAGAGCCAAGCCCATTTTTTCAACATCGGCTTTAGTTTTTGGTTCAACAGCCAACTCAATAACTGGATCAGGGAATACCATGTTTTCCAAAACAATTGGATTGCTTGAATCACACAAAGTATCACCAGTTGTTGTATCTTTAAGACCTGCCAAAGCAATAATATCACCAGCATATGCTTCTTTTATATCATCACGCTTATTAGCATGCATTAAAAGCATACGACCGATTCTTTCTTTTTTATCTTTAACGGAGTTATAGATATAAGAGCCTGCATTGATTGTACCTGAATAGATACGAGTAAAGGTAAGCGAACCAACGAACGGGTCGTTCATAATTTTGAAAGCCAAAGCTGCCAAAGGTTGATTATCATCGGCTTTACGAGTAATAACTTCTTCAGTACCCGGTTTAACACCTTCTACATCTGGCAAATCAAGCGGAGAAGGCAAATAATCAACAACGGCATCCAACAAAGGTTGTACACCTTTGTTTTTGAAAGCTGTTCCGCACAAAACCGGAACAAAAGACATGCTCAATGTACCTTTACGAATACATTTTTTCAGAGTATCGACAGAGATTTCTTTACCTTCGAAATAGTCTTCCATTGCTTGGTCATCCATTTCAACGGCAGTTTCAACTAATTTTGCATGATATTCTTCAGCCTTATCTTTGAATTCAGCAGGAATATCTGTAACATTAATTGGAGCGTCAGCAGTATCGCCGGTATAAACGATAGCTTTCATGTTAATCAAATCAATCACACCCTGAAATTCAGCTTCAGCACCGATTGGCAATTGCAAAGCCAAAGGTCTTGCGCCCAAACGGTCAACAATCATATCCAAGCAGCGATAGAAGTTAGCACCGATTCTGTCCATCTTGTTGCAGAAGCAGATTCTCGGAACATTATATTTATCAGCTTGGCGCCAAACTGTTTCAGACTGAGGTTCAACACCAGCAACAGAGTCGAACACGGTAATAGCACCATCCAATACGCGCAAAGAACGTTCAACTTCAACAGTGAAGTCAACGTGTCCCGGAGTATCGATAATGTTAATACGATGACCTTTCCAGTAACAAGTTGTAGCAGCGGAAGTAATAGTAATACCGCGTTCTTGTTCTTGTTCCATCCAGTCCATCGTAGCGGCACCATCGTGAGTTTCACCGATTTTATGGTTTACACCCGTGTAGTACAAGATACGTTCTGTTGTAGTGGTTTTACCGGCATCAATATGAGCCATGATACCGATGTTTCTATACATTTGCAAAGAATGTGTACGAGCCATTGTCTTATGTTCCCTAAAAAATTAGAACTTGTAATGAGAGAATGCTTTATTAGCTTCAGCCATTTTGTGAGTATCTTCACGTTTTTTAACGGCAGCACCGCGATTAGCGAAAGCATCAAGCAATTCGTTAGCAAGTTTATCGGTCATGGTTGTTTCAGAACGTTTCTTAGCAGCGGCGATAATCCAACGGATAGCCAAAGCCTGACGACGATCAGCTCTTACTTCGCAAGGAACTTGGTAAGTAGCACCGCCGACACGACGAGAACGAACTTCCAAAACCGGTTTAACATTTTCAATAGCTTCGTGGAACACGGTCAGAGCATCTTGTTTAGACTTTTGAGCCATAATATCAAAAGCCGAATAAACGATTTTTTCTGCAACAGCTTTTTTACCTTGTTCCATAACATTATTAATAAATTTAGCGACTACCTGATCATTATATTTCGCATCAGGAAGCACAACTCTTTTTACAGCACTATGACGACGTGACATCTGGCATTCTCCTATTTAGGTCTCTTAGCGCCGTATAAAGAACGACGTTGACGACGTTTAGCAATTCCTTGAGTATCCAAGGTACCACGAATAATATGATAACGAACACCAGGCAAGTCTTTCACACGGCCTCCTCTAATCAGCACCACTGAGTGTTCTTGAAGATTATGACCTTCACCAGGGATATAGCTGATTACTTCAGAGCCATTGGTTAGACGCACACGAGCCACTTTACGCAAAGCGGAGTTTGGTTTTTTAGGGGTAGTTGTATAAACCCTAGTACAAACACCTCTTTTTTGTGGACAAGCATCCAAAGCCGGGACTTTGTTTCTCTTCTCTTTCGGTGTTCGTGATTTACGAATTAACTGATTAATTGTAGGCATCACAATTTCCTTAAAAAAATTAAAATTATTAAAACGACTTGCCTTGAAAGCGAGATAACCATGGATTTGATTTTTAATTCATTAAAGCCACAGAGACCAGACTTTTAAGACAAAACAGACCAAGGGCACAAACTGCGCCCTCAGATAAGTTGCCCAAACTTAGCTCGTTTTTTTTACGAAGTCAACCATTATTTTAAACATTTTTTAATTTAAATATGTTTTAAAGCGCGCATCCGAATCGCAATTTGAAGAATATTCATTGACGAAAGAAACATTTTCTGGTATTCTATAAAGAAAGAGAGAAAATATGGAGTAAGAATTATGTTTATTGAAGCAACACCTCCACCAGATGAAGCAGCAAGACGCGCTGAAGAACAAGCCTTGTTAAAACAAGACTTAATGGAAGTATCCGCTCAATTAAACAACACCGTCACCGCAGAAAGCTACATAAAAGATTTTGCAGAAAGCGAAAAAGAAAGTCAACAGCTAGAAGCGCAACTCCGCGCCCCCGTATCAACAGCCAAACATTCCCCGCAATCGTGTAACATTGGAGATTGGGACGGTTCATGGATAATAAATCCGGACACTGAGCACTCAAAAATTGCCGACGTACCGGAAAAACCCAAAGACATACTCAAACGAGAAGATATAACAATCAAAAACATAGAATTAACTAAAGAAGACCTTAAAAACGGTGTAGAATTAGGAAACTATGCCACAGAAGAAGATAAAATTGTCGTCCATCGTTTTACAGTTTCAAAAGAAACCGCTCAATACATAAAAGATAACACATCGCAAAAAAGTCTCACACCGGAAAAAGCGGAACAGAAAATTAACAACACCATTCGGCAATTAACTGTCGTTTTCCACGAAAATCTCCATAAAAAACACAACACCTACGACGGAATGGGAATGCTGGGCGATACGCCGAAAAATGCTATCAAAAAAAACCGTTTAACCGAAACCACCGCAAAAGCCGTAGAATACTTAGCCATAGCCCAACATTATACCATACTAAAAAAACAAGGTGTAAAAAACCTTGAAATTGACGGCGAAGTAAAGCCACTGGAAAGCATGTTAGATGTATGTCCCCATCTTCGCGAAACCATTGAAAAAAACGGCTTTGATGCCAACGATAAACAAAGTGTCCGCAATGTTGTGCAAACCGCATCGGAATACTGGCACAAAGAGATAAAGCCCATGTATGAAGAACAACATGCAACAGCGGGAGAAGAAGCGGCCAGCGAATGGAAATCATTTGCCACCCAACTACGCACCTCAAAAGAAGATCCGGACAAACGCTACGAAAAGACCTCCCAACGCATGCTGTCTAATGCATACATTGGCAACAACACCTACGTTGATTTAAACCACTGCCGCGATTTATTAGATACCATGAGCAACGACGAAGCTCAAAAAATAATAAACAACTACGACATCACCCCCCAACAAACTCCATCAAAAGAAACCCTTTTAGCCGTAAACAAGCATTTAGAAAAAAAAGGCGCTCACACGGATGAAGAAAAACAAGCGATGTTGGAAGAGGCATTCATCAAGATAATATATCGAGATGCCGATGCCGACCAAGAACTAAAAAACATCATGCTGAGGGAGGGCGGTAGCATTAAATACAGTGACGGCATAATAGAAACCCATCTACCGAACAGTAACTTTGTGACAATAGGGAAAGAAGATGGAAAGACCTTTGTTCTAAATAGCTTTACGGATTTCAGCAAAAAGCCAAACCAAAGCAACACCAATGAAAACAGCGCATCTGTTCAGAAAGACGCCCAAACAAAGACCACGCAATTAAATCAACAGCAACTCAACTATTTCAAGAACAAGTTGCACGAACGTTAATTTGCTTTTTAGTGTATACGAGTTACATTTCTGCAATTTTTCGCTAAAATATTTTTTGATTTTTCATAAAAAAACTCTTTACAAATCAAAACAAATCATCTATGTAAAGAAAATGTTCATACGCCCGTAGCTCAGCAGGATAGAGCAACAGCCTTCTAAGCTGTGGGTCAGGCGTTCGAATCGCCTCGGGCGTACCATATACGGCAAGGGTCAGATAAGATATCTGTCCCTTTTATTTTTATCCGTCAACGTCTACACATCCAAGAAAAAACACATTTTGCCTATCAGAAGCAGATTTATGCTTGTAAAATAGAGCGGATTCTGTTAAGATGAATTAATGGAGAAAAGAAATGACAGATAACTCGCACGCAAAAATAGGTCAACGCATCAAAAAGAGTAAAGCCAATCTCTTAGGCTGGAAATATGTGGATATAATTCCGCCGGATATGCCCTGTATAATAACGTTATCGGGATCAAACACGGACAATTCCAAAAAAGCCAACGGCTTTGCCAAAATGATAATTGAAATGCTGAAAAACAAAAGGATAGCGGTTTTTTCTGCTGAATACAACACCACCGGACGCAAATCCGTAACCGACCGCTTAGCCTTGCTTAATCATTATAATCAAGGAGATGAAAATAGTCCGCTCTTACGTTATCGCGAAGAAGACTATGGTTACATTCCGCAGTATATTAAAGAAATTTACGAAAAAACCATAGCCCCGCGACTACGCGACGAAAACGGCAATAAAATTCCGATAGCCAAAGCCGCTCAACGTTTAAATATGCTACCTTTTGTCAACCACTGTCAAGGAAGTACCGTTGCCTTTCAATTGGAACGCCTCATGCAAGAAGACATGACGCAACTAGGATACAGCAACAAAGTTCAAGAATATCTGTTAAAGCAAATACACAATGTAGATGTCGCGCCGGTAATTCCGATTGGCATCACCAAAACCACCACAATTAAATTCGGTTCGCTGTCTGATGAAAAAGCCACCAGCGTCCACACCCCGAAAATAGAATATATTTTACGCCGCAAACGTGAGCACGAACGTTTTATGGAAGGTATCAGCGGCAATGAAACCGAAAGAAGAGCGGGCAATCGTCCGTTTATGATGAACTTTTCGGTATTTCGCCCCACTTCAAATGAAACAATTTTTGCCGTCAACAACATCTATCCGGTAGAGATACAAAAGGAGGAAGACATGGAAGGTATAGAACACGTTTTCGCCAGCTACTCGGATAAAGACGATGACGACCGCACCAAACAAGGCGACCAACTCAGCCAAGCGTTGCGCGAAGTTGTAAATATCATGGCGGAACACAGTCTAAAGAATGAGAAAGAGTTGGTTGAACTTCCGGACATATTTAAGATGCCGCGAATGAAGCAGATTATAGAGCGCGCCCAAAACAACCGTTACGAATTTATGAGCAAAGAAACGAAGATACTGCGTAGCCGCCGCAACCGAAACTCCCGATAAATTGCATTTTCCCAAGAAGCCATAAAAAAAGCGACAGCCAAACAAACTGTCGCTTTTACAAACTTTGGATACCTTAGAATGGCACATCATCATCCATAACATCAGCACCTGCGGCCGGAGTACTATCCCAACCGGAAGCGGCAGAAGAATCATAAATATCGCCCGCGCCTGCAGGAGCACCATCACCGCCACGTCCGTCGAGCATAACCAACGCGCTGTTAAAGTTTTGCAAAACCACCTCGGTTGTATAACGTTTTTGCCCGTTTTGATCATCCCACTCCCTGGTTTGGAGTTGCCCTTCCAAATAAACCTTGGAACCTTTGCGCAAGAATCTTTCTGCCGTATCGGCCAAACCGGAATTAAAAATCACAACCCGATGCCATTCAGTACGATCTTTACGTTCGCCGCTGGTTTTATCACGCCAACTATCGGTAGTCGCCAAGCTGAAAGAAACAACTTTCGCGCCGCTTTGGGTATTGCTGACACGCGGATCTTGTCCCAAGTTACCAACCAAAATAACTTTATTAATGCTTCCTGCCATTTTATTTTTACCTTTACAAAAAAAATTAACTATTAGATAGAGTATAAACATCAAAATTTAGACTGCAAACATTTTTAGTTTTTTTTTACACTTTGTTTACAATTCTGCATTAATAGACCTGTTTAAACTCTCCTTTTTGATACATTTCAATAATATACTTAGCTGATTTAGTACGTCCGCTGTGCATCAAAAACTCGCTCCATTTTTCCTGAGCCTGAACGCTATTAGCCGCTTTAGCCAACTTATCATAATCAAAACCTTTAACTTGTTTAGCCAAATCGCCCCAAAGTTTCACGGCAACATAACTATACACTTCCAACCCCTGCGGTTCAATACCGAGCAGACGCAAATTAACCAGATTTTCGGTAAACATCAAGCTGTCTTTAAGTCCGGGAAGAGCCATAACATAAATCCCCTCTGCGGCTTTCCCCATTTTTTCAAGAGCATTCGGATTAAGCAAACTTTTATTGGTAAAAACAATCAAATGAGAATTAACCTCTTTTGCCGCATCAATAAAATTGACGGTTTCATCTTCCTCACCCAACACCACAACAATTTGAATATCATCATCTTTCAAAGAGCGAGCCAAATCATAAACTCCCCCCTGTTCACGATTTAAGAAATAAAATTTAAGCAATTCGCTTTTACCATAGCGTCGAAATTCGTCATAAAGAGATTTAGCCACATCGGCATAACCTTTTTCGGGTTTATCATTATAAACAAAACCGACTTTAAGACCGGCAAAATTCCGATTATAAAATTTAAAGAAATCGCCACTCATTTGCGCCTTAGTACCCAAGAGCAAGATTTGTCCTTTTTTATCCAAATTAGCCGCATTATATGCAACGGTAGTCGGCACGATTTGAAAGATTTTAGCTTTATCATAAATATCTGCAATTTCATCAAAACGATTAGAGCAATACGGTCCGACCACCAGACCGATTTTTTTAGATTTAAGCAACGTCAACATTTCCGCCGTAGAAACAGCCAACCTATCATCACATCTATCATCAATTGTAAGCATATCCAAACGTTCGCCGTTAAGACCACCGTTATCATTAATTTCCTGCAAAGCCAACCGAGCTCCGTTAAACAATTCGGCGCCTGCCTGAGCATATTCACCGGCTTTAGGAGCAATAACGGCCAAAGTAACATCCGCATAGGCCGGCAAACTTATGATAGCCCAAGCCACTCCCGCGAAGAAAGCGCTAGCCAATTTCATCATACTTTCCATTACAATCAAATCATTAGCTTGTTTTACAAAACCAAAACATTTATATACCGTATTTTTAAATTAGCAAGTTTTTTTATACAAAAAAGTCGCCGCTAAGGGCGACAAAAGGGTTTCAAAAAAGCAAATTCGTGAATGAGCGGCAGTGTTTCTCCTCAACAAGAGCCATAACAAAAGCCTCTTTCGCTGTCGCCCAAACACAAAATGTTATATCTTTAGAAAGTATAGCGAAGACCTGCGGTAACTTCCATAAGATTATCAAGATTTTTCATCCCGACATAGCTATAACGTCCCATAACACGAAAAGAAACATTTTCTGTCAAATTATAAGACATACCGACACCGGCGCGATAACCGATACGTTGTTTATCCTGACTTGTCCCGTTAAATTTGTACTTTGTATTGTAATTAGCAAGTCCGATAGAAGCCAACGCATTAAAATCGGAACACATAATCGGCATACGACCATACAAATCTAAACCGTAAGCATAGAATTCGGATTTAATTTCATCGCCGGCGTTATGTGCTTTACGTTGCGGTGCCTGTTGAAAGAATGCTTCAACACTGGTATATTTACCAATATCGGTACCCATATTAACCATCCAAGAATTATAATCTCTTTTGGCAGCCGAAGCAATACCGCCTTGTTTCGTATGAGAATAAACATAATCAGCCCCGACATAAGGTCTGAAAGAATGATCACCCATACTCCAATCAGCCGCTTGAGCATTTAATGCAAATACCGATACGGCCGCAGCTAATAAACAAATTTTTTTCATATTAAAAAACTCCATAACAAACTAAAATTAACTTTAGTCCTAAAGTACTATAAGATTTATAATACTTCTCACCGAGAGATATATGCTAGAAATTTACCATTTAAAGAGGACAAATAAAATTTTTTACGTTTTTTTTACATAAAAGCATTAAAACAACAGCAAAGGTAAGCTAAAAAGGAAATAGAGAATGAAATTCACCCCCCCGAAAAAAGAATGTGATTTATGTCCGCGACTATGCGAATTCAGAATAAAGAACCAAGAAAAATATCCGCATTATCATAACGGTTCAGTAACTCCGTTCGGGGATTTATCAGCAGAAATATTGATAGTAGGTCTGGCGCCCGGATTAAACGGCGCCAATCAAACCAATCGTCCGTTTACGAACGACTACGCCGGAGATGTTTTATATCCGATACTAAAGCAATACGGATTCGCAAAAGGTACTTATCAAAAACGCAAAGATGACGGTTATGAGTTGATAAACGTACGCATCACCAATGCGGTTCGTTGTGTTCCTCCGGAGAACAAGCCCACCACGGAAGAAGAAAAGACCTGTCGTCAATTTTTAATCAACGAGATTGGCGCAATGTCCAATTTAAAAATCATTTTATGTTTAGGCACGATTTCGCATAAAAATGTATTACAAGCCTTAGGTTTAAAACAATCATACGCCAAATTCAAACATGGCGAGATATATACTCTTCCCACCCGTCAAAAATTAACCCTCATCGACAGTTATCACACCTCACGTTACAACATTAACACCGGTGTATTGACATACGAGATGTTTGAAGAAATCATCAAAAAAATAAAAGGATTATTAAACCAGTGAAAAAGAAATTATTTTCCGCGCCCGCCAAAAAGAGCAATTTTCCGAGTTTATTTAAAACATCGCTATATGCAATGATAATGCTGACAACCCAGAGTTTAGCGACAATAATTCTCTGTGCAAGAAGCATTTGGCCGGATTTTGAATACGAACAAATCATCGCCAACGCCAATCTTAACACCTCAAATATTGACCTTCTAACCTTCAGTCCGGAAATAAAATACTACATACTCGGCAGTACAATTTTATACTTAATTCTGATAAGTATTTTGAGCAATCGTAACATGCTCAAGCTATCAGGGATATTCGTTTTAATATTCATCTGGCATCTCCGCATCATACCTTACTATTATTACAAAAATAGCAACACGGATTTATACGAAAAATATTATCAAGTACCCCAAATAACTGCTAAAGATTTCCCTAAACACAAACGCAATTTAATGCTAATTTATTTAGAGAGCGTGGAAGCAAATTTCCAAGATAAAGAGCTATATGAAAAAAATCTTCTCCCCAAGCTAACCGAATTAACAAAAAGCAACCCTCACTTTGATAATTACAACATTTTGTACGGTACAAACTATACTAAAGCAGCATTAGTTTCGGGATTATGTGGTATTCCCTACATAACCCCCTCTACCAAATTAGCCACAATACACAATCATCTCAAAAATCTCACTTGTATATCCGACATATTAAATAATAACGGATACGAAACATGGTTTGCCAAAAGTGCGGATCATAATTTTGCCTACACGGATTTATTTTATCTCTCCCACGGCTACAAAAACGTCATAGATAGTTTTAAATTAACTCAAAATTTATCCAAAGATGCAATAAAAAAGAATAAAAGTTCATATGGAGGTTTAAGTGACAAACTGTTATTCAGTCACATTTTAAATTTATTTCAAACCGAACAGATTCACGAACCGTTTTTATTCACGATGTTCACCGTAGACACCCATGTTCCCGGAACGGTTTTGCCCTATAATTGTCCCCAACTGTTTGGAGATGTCCGCGATAACATTTTATGCTCAGACAAAGTTGTCACAGATTTTATCAATGAATTTAAGCAAACGCCCTACTGGAAAAATACCAGCATTGTTATTCTAGGGGATCATCCAATGTTTAAGCCACTAAAAGTCCATTCAGACAAAGAATACAAACGCAGCATATTTAATGTCTTTTTAAACACGCCTCAAGAGCTTAAGATTAACCCCGAAAAGGCATACACAACTTTAGACTTAGCCCCCAGTTATCTAGAAATACTAGGCATAAATTTACCGGAAAAAAGTTTTGGTTTAGGTCGCTCCATATTCTCAACCATCCCCTCATTAATAACTCACCAAGACTATAATTTAGCCACAGCCGTTCGCCAAAAATCAAAAGTATACCAAGATTTCAGCAAAACGACAGCTCCACGCTTTATTCCTTATCAATTTGGCACGGAAATAAACAACAACAACATAAAAACATATGTAGAATACACAGACACCGTATTAGAAAAAGTATTCATCAACGGTCTCGGTTTAAGGTTGGAAAGACTTCCGAACAAAGACTTGGAAATGGAATTAACTTTTGTCGCGATGCTTTCGACATCACCACGTTTAACCATCAAGTTAAATCAAGAAGAACTTGATGAAATAGAATTAGAAAAAAAGTCCGGTCCGCAAACAATAAAAATAATCATTCCCAAAGAAAGCCTCACCTCGCCAGACATAAATCTTGAATTCATCAACAATAACTTCCGTTCCATTGTCAGCCAAAGCATAAACATTCAAAAATTCACCTTAAAAGAGATTCAATGACTTGGAAGAGCAAACAAAATGATTATGTAAAAAAAAAAGAACCTAAAGAAAGAAGAAATATGTTAAAAAGGATTATCACAGTCACATTAACCTTTTTATTTCTGGGGATAATAAACTCCGCCCAAGCCATCAGTTTCAGCCAAAAGACGAAATTGGTAAATCTGCGCATCACGCCGGAATATAAGACATTATCCGTCACTACCCCCAAGATAACCATCGTCGCCGAAGCCGATATAGAGCAAGGATGGCATTTATATTGGGACAATCCCGGAGATATCGGAGAGCCGACAACTTTATCCTTTTTTGAATCTCCTCACTACACGGAAATATCTTCGGTTCATTCTTCCCCGTCAAAATCCGTATACGAAGACATCATCACCTCATATATATACACCAAAAAGATTTATTTTCGCAGCACTTTTGAGCTAAAAGATATAGAAAATCTATCGCGTTTACCGTTCAGAGCCGTACTATCCTATACAGCCTGCCGAGAGTCTTGTTTTCCGGAAGAAATACATTTAAATTTTGCGTTGCCGATAGGCGCTAAAGCCGAAGAAAACCCGACCTATTTAAATATAATGATGCAAGCCGAAAACACTTTTCCGTTAAGATTAAGCTCCAAAGCCAAATTAAGAGAAAAACATCTGGAAATAGAATTACAAGATAAAATTTTTGAAGATTGCGGAGAAGCGGAATTTGTAAGCCGTCACCCCAAAAAAGATGCATTATCGGAACTTCCCGAAACAACCATAGCCGCTCATAATCAAATAGAGGTAGATTTCTCTGACCAAGAACTTCCGCCGGATTTTAAAGGGATAATACTCTGCCCCGGACACGCTTATTATATAGAACCGAACACAGTTGAAACTCTATCCGTCGCCCTCACCCCAAAACCTCAAAAAATCTCTGCCGCAACAAATACGCCCACACACTCAGCACCTTCCGAAAATCAAGGATTATGGTATTATATATTAACCGCATTTATCGCCGGATTGATATTAAATTTGATGCCCTGCGTTTTGCCGATATTAAGTCTTAAAGCCCTTTATCTGATACAAAATAAGCAACACGCCAACATTTTTTCGGCATTATCATATTTAAGCGGTGTCGTTTGCTCCTTTTTGGTGTTAGCCGGAATTTTATTTTATTTAAGAGAAATCGGCAATGAGCTGGGCTGGGGCTTTCAACTGCAATCCCCCGTTTTTAACATTATCTTATTGTTGCTGTTTTTCATCATTTTCTTAAACCTGATAGACAAGCTCCCCTTACCGGATACATTTGCCGACACTTTAAGCAAAATCGCGGGCAAACAAAGTTTCCTGACCGGATTTTTCGCCGTTATAATTGCATGTCCTTGCACCGGACCTTTTATGGGAGCGGCATTAGGGTATGCGATAACCAAACCGGCCCTGATATATTTCAGTATCTTTTTAGCTCTAAGTATCGGTTACGCTCTTCCCTATACAATGATAGAGTTATTCCCCCGCTTTTTCTTAAAATATATACCCAAACCGGGCTATTGGATGATAACCTTAAAGCGTATTTTAGCTCTACCGATATTACTGACTTGTTTCTGGTTAGGTTGGATTATCGCCAATCAAATCGCACCAACGCAGGATAAAGCGGAAATCGCATGGGAACCTTACGAACCGAATAAAGTAGAAACCGCTCTAAAAAACAATCAACCAGTGTTCATAAACTTTACCGCCAAATGGTGCCTTGTTTGTTTGCTTAACGATAAGAGCACACTGTCAACCGAAACCTTCAAGGAGCTGACCAAACAGAAAGGTATTAAATTATATAAAGCCGATTGGACGAATAAAGATGCAACAATTGGCGAAGCACTCAAGAGCTATAATCGCAACAGTATTCCGTTATATGTTTATTATCCGCAAGGAAAGAGCAGACCTAAAATTTTACCACAAATTTTGACCACCGACATCGTAAAAGAAGAGTTGAAATAGCTTCAAAATATAAGATTAAGACAGCACCTTAGCTTTAAGTTCGTAGAGTTTATCGAGAGCCTCACGCGGTGACAAACTATCGACATCAAGCGCCATAAGTTCCAAGACGGCAGGATTTTCCGGCACTGGTTTCTCTTTTTCTTTAAGCACTTCAAAAAGCGGCAAATCATCTTCAACGGCAGTCAAAACTTTATGTTGTTTTTCCTCCTCCAACAATTTCAAAACTTGTTCTGCCCGTTTGACGGTTAAAGCAGGAAGCCCTGCAAGTCTGGCCACATGAATACCGTAAGAACGGTCTGCCGCGCCTTCAATCACTTCGTGCATAAAGACGACATCGCCGTTAAACTCTTTAATTTTCATACAATGCAGACTTAAGCCTTTAAGTTTATTATGAAGTTTAGTAAGTTCGTGATAATGCGTTGCAAAAATAGTCCGACAACGATTAACTTCCGCCAATTGTTCAACCACCGCCCACGCGATAGAAAGCCCGTCAAAAGTAGCCGTACCGCGTCCGATTTCATCTAAAATAACAAAGGAGCGTTCATCAGCCCGATTAAGAATAGCGGCAGTCTCGACCATTTCAACCATAAAGGTAGAGCGCCCGCGCGCTAAATCATCACTAGCCCCCACCCGCGAGAACACTTTATTGACCACACCGATAACTGCGCTTTTCGCCGGAACGAACGAGCCCATCTGCGCCATAATGGCAATAAGAGCGTTTTGCCGCAAGAACGTAGATTTACCGGCCATATTCGGACCAGTCAAGAGCCAAATACGGTCATCATCATGTTTAAGCACACAATCATTACCGACAAAACTCGTTGCATTTTCACGTTTAAGAGCGGCTTCAACCACCGGATGTCTTCCGTCAACCACTTCAAAATCCAAGCTATCGTTCAAGATTGGCCGCACATAGTTATAATCAGCCGCCAACTCTGCCAATGCGGCATCAACATCAAATTTAGCCATAATTTCTGCGGAGAGAGCAATCATATCGGCCTGCACCAAAGCGCGTTGCGTCAACTCTTCAAAAAGTTGCAATTCCACCGCCAACGCTTTTTCATCGGCAGATAAGACTTCGCTCTCCAAACGGCAAAGTTCGTCGGTAGTAAAGCGCACGGCGTTTAAGACCGACTGTCGATGAATAAACTTTTTATTTTCCAAGAGTTTATCGGCAAACTTAGCCGGCACCTCCACATAATAACCGATAACCGAATTATTTTTGACTTTAAGCACGGAAACCCCAGTTTCCTGAGCATATAGTTCACGAAGTTGCTCACATTGTGCCTCACTATCACTGCGAATATGACGTAAATGATCAAGAGGGGGATAAGCTCCTTCTTTAATAAAGTTTCCGTTTCTGGGCAACACAGGCAAATCATCACGATTATCCAGCAACATATTATCAATGGCATCCCAAAGCGAAGAATGGTCAAAGAAGCTGTTTGCCAATTGAAACAAAGCCTGAGGCGGAAGAGTATAAACCGTATCGTGTTGATAATTTTGGAAATTAAGAATAATCTCTTTAACTTTCGGAACAATTCTAAGCGTCTTTGCCAAATCAAACAAATCCTTAGGTCCTCCGCGTCCCAAACTCAGACGTTGCAATGCTCTTTTCATATCCAAACAATGTCTGAGAGCCTCGCGTAAAGCAAAACGCACTTCCGGATTATCCGCAAAAAAGGAAACCGCATCAAGTCTATCATTAATTTCTTTAATATTAAGGGAAGGCGAAGCCAAACGTTCCGCCAACAAGCGCCCCCCGACACCGGTAACGGTTCTGTCCAAAACACGAAGCAAACTGACGCCTCCTGCGGTAGCGGGATAAAGCAATTCCAGACTTTTCCGCGTTGCGGCATCAATTTCCATAATTTCGGTTTCGTGAATATGACGAGGAGTTTCAATACGCGGCAATTTACCTTTCTGAGTATTTTCGACATATTCGAACAAGATACCCGCGGCCACGGTTTCCGCCTTAGAAAAATCGCCGAAAGCGTCCAATGTCTGAACCTGATAAGCCTTAAGTAATGCGTTCACGGCGCTATCATAATTAAAACGCGCCTTAGGCCACACCGAAAGTCTTTCACGATATTCGGCAAATAGAGAGAAGAAATCGGGTAATTCGAGCAATTTATCAGAAATAAGTAGTTCGACCGGATCCAGTCTGGCCAAAGCGGTAGAAAGCACGGTATGCGCCGGCACCTCACCGATTTTTAAGGTTTGCAAGAAAAAAGCACCGGTCGAAATATCAAGCCACGCGATACCGATATCGGTTGTACGGACATAAGCGCAGGCGATAAAATTATCACGTTTAGCATCAAGCAGTGTATCTTCGGTCAAAGTCCCCGGCGTAACAAGGCGAACGACTTCACGTTTCACAATCGCTTTATAACCACGTTTTTTAGCTTCTTTCGGATCTTCGGTTTGTTCGCAAATAGCGACTTTATAACCAAGTTTGATTAAGCGCGCGAGATAAATTTCATACGCATGAAACGGCACGCCGCACATAGGGATTTCTTTACCGCTCGAGGATTTACTCCGACTGGTCAGCGTCAAACCAAGAGCCCCCGAAACCGTAACCGCGTCTTCAAAAAACAGCTCATAAAAATCGCCCATACGATAAAACAGGAGATACTCTGGATGCTCTCTTTTAATTTCGATATATTGAGCCATAGCCGGCGTCATAGCCTGCACATCGGTATCTTCAAACGAAGCCATACCGTTTTTTTGCATTTTAGCGCGACTTTCCTCTTTACAAGCGCAATTTTCACTGACTTCCAAAATATTTTTCTCTGTTACCGCGACAACACCGTCACTTTGTTTTTTTACACACGCCTCAACCACAGTACCAACTCTTTCAAAAAAAACAAATCAAAAATTACAAGATTAACGAATTCTAAACTTGGGGCGAATTATAATACAACAAGCACAGTTAGTCCACGATAATTTTAGAGATATACAAATGCTAAATCAAGACGATGAATTTTTAGGTGTAGACAAGAACTCCGGCTTTGCGCTGCGTGTAATTATTTTATCGATTCCCGCGGGACTGATTTTTTTAATATTAGGTTTGTGCGATATTTTATCAACACCGTTAGCCGCCTTATCATATATCTGCATTTTATTTTTTAATACCGTATTTTTAATGCCGATATCGACCGAACTCCAACAAATCAAGAAATACATTTTAAGTTTATCCTCGGGTAACAACGAAGAAAAAGAACTAAACAACTTAACCGAAAAAGAAACGAGAGATTTAACTGCGGCAATTAATTCGATGCATAAATTTTGGGTAGCCAAAACCGGCACATTAGAAAACCGAACTTTATCGGATGCCGCCGTATTGGACACATTACCCGACCCCTTAATAATGATAAATCAAACATACAGCATCATCGGCGCCAACCTTGCCGCCAGACGTTTATTTGAAACCGATTTAAACGGCAAATCCATCAAAAATTTCATCACTGATTCTAAATTTAACACGGTACTCGGCAAAGTTTTAAACAATGAGAGCAAACAAGAAGAATTGAATTTATGTTTAAGCAACAAAAAAGAGAAACCGAAATTTTATATTCGCATCAGTACGATTCCTTGGTTTGCGAAAGGGGATATTGTTGCCGTCATATCGTTTTATGATTTACACAAGGTATTAAAATTAGAGCAGATGCAGCAAGACTTTGTAGCCAATGCCAGCCACGAGTTGAGAACGCCCTTATCCATCATCTCCGGTTTTATAGAAACACTGCAAACGACTGCCAAAGACGATGAAAAAGCGCGTGAAAAATTTCTGCACATCATGCACGAACAAACCAGTTATATGTCGGCATTGATAGAAAATCTGCTCTCTCTGTCCAAAATAGAATTAAGCATTAACACGCCTCCGGAAGATAAGATAAGCATCAACGGGCTCATCCGCGAAATCAAGAGCGCATTAGAAATCAAACTGAAAGAGCATCAACTGGAATTAAGTACCCGTTTTGCCCGTCTGCCCCAAATTGTAGCCGATGAACATCAAATCACGCAAGTTCTGCAAAATTTGATGGACAATGCCGTCAAATACGCCTCCCCCGACAGCGTCGTATCGATTATTACCGCCAAAGTTCCGAGCATACCGAAAAACCGCTATTATGAAGTTGCGGAGGGAGAAGCGATTGAGGTAAGCATAAGCAACAGCGGAGTTACGATAAACCCAGAGGATTTAAGCCGCCTGACCGAACGATTTTATCGCCTGCAAGAGCACAAGAATCAAAACATCAAAGGAACGGGACTGGGTTTATCCATAGCCTCACAAATCATCAAACGCCACAAAGGCAATTTAATAATCACCTCGGAAAACGACCTGACCTCATTTAAGATATACCTTCCCATAAGAGCATAAAAAAAGGGCAGACACTCACCAACGAGTATCTGCCATACTTTTTATAAAGAACTATGCCTCATTTTCGGAATTTTTGCGCCGTCGATAAAAAATACGAAACAACGCCAATAAAAAGCCGACAACCAACAGCATCGCCCAATAAAGTCCCCACGTTTTCACAAGAACTTCAGGATAAATTTGATCTTTAGCGAGTGTAACATCATCAAAAACACATTTGCTGATAAAGATATTTTCTCTCACACCTGAAGAAGAACGGCCATAACGATAAATTTGCACCTTTTCACCGACAGAAAGCGCCTCTTTTTTAAAAACATCCTTCGGATAAGAATAATAAACCGTTTTATTATCAATCACAAAGCGTTTCCCGCTGATTTCGGTAAGAACACCATCGCCGACTTTTTCGAGTTTTCGATTAGGTGCCATCCCAAGCACGGCAAATGCAGTAGCCGCAAAGAGCAACATCACCCTGATTAATGTATAACCATAATTATCGGGGGTAAACAACACCAAAGCCATTACCACAAAAGCCAAAACAACAAGGATAATCAGTCGTTGAAGGCTCAACAATTCATTCCAATAATGCCGACACAAGGCCTCATTTATAGCTTTCGCATCTTGAATAGACACTTTAGAGATAAGCGGTTCATCACCTTTATCATAAACAAAACACTTGTCACCGACTTTCAAACTATCGGTATATCCCAACCCAAGCAACGACAAACCATCAAACGCCTTTTTCGGAAACCAACTCCGACACACACTATCCTTATCGCTGACAATACTGACTGAAACCGCATCATAATCAACCGTTTCAATCACACCGCTGTCAATCAGCTCATAATCGGTCGAAACAATGCGACTGCACGAGGTTATGAGCAAAACCGTCAATAATAACCAAAACTTTTTCATACTAATTATTTTTTTAAGTAAAACATAATAATCGAATAACCGTTGCCAAAATATCACAAAAACCAAAAGATTTCAAGCCCAAAAGACTCTCGCGCCAAACCAAGAATTTTATCACATAAAAAAAAGGCCGCCCCAAAAGAGCGACCTTACCAGCATCTCAAATCATATTACAAATAGCGTCTGGGGTTAGCTTTATATGTACCCAAGAAATGAATACTCTCGGAATAAAATTTAAGTTCCTCGAAAGCCAACTTAAACTCACGAGATTCGGGATGCGCCTCAATTTCGATATAGAACTGTGCGGACACAAAGTTCCCGCCAATAACATAACTTTCGATTTTGGTTAAGTTAACACCGGTTGTAGCAAACCCGCCCAATGCTTTATAGAGTGCCGCCGGAATATTTTTCACATGAAAGACAAGCGAGGTAATAAATTTAGAACCATCATCTTTCGGCATAGATTTATTTTTGCTCATCACCAAAAAGCGGGTTGTATTATTTTTTTCATTTTCGATATTCGGCGCCAAAATTTGCAAACCATAGATATTAGCCGCCAATTTAGAAGCGATAGCGGCTCTGGTTTTATCTTGCATTTCAACAATACGTTCGCAAGATTTAGCGGTATCGATACGAGAAAGCGCCTTAATGGAATGTTGTTTTAAGAATTCGGAACATTGCGCCAACGCCTGCGGATGAGAAGCTGCCGCTTCAATATCCTCAAGTTTCGCCCCCGGAAGAGCCAAAAGCTGATGTTCCACGCGTAAAAAGTGTTCTCCGACAATGGTTAATCCGGTTTTAGGCAACAAAAAATGCACATCGGAAACCCGTCCGGCATTAGAATTTTCAACCGGAATAACGGCAAAATCGGCCTCACCGTTACTTACCAATTCCATAGCCTGTTCAAACGTATCGCAAGGAATATAATCCGCCCCCGGAAAAAGTTCGGTACAAGCGATATGCGAATAAGCGCCGAGCGCCCCCTGAAAAGTAATTTTCTGCATTTTTCATACCCTCAAAAATAAAATTCAATTACAGCAAGAATATCAAAAAAAGCCCTACTGTCAAGTCGGAGTTTCTTGAAAAACAAAACTTCACATAAGCCTATACGCTGCTTAACTTAATCCATCACAATACTATAGATTAATATTGCCCTTTTTGCGCAAATTTCTCATGCCACTTTGTCATCACATTAACCGCTTCGTCACGACATTCCGCAATCGGTGTCGCGTAAACGCCGTCTTTAAGCATTTGGTATAAATCATCATCTTTAAAACCGATACGCGCCGCATCTTCACGAGTTGCTGCAAAATAAATATTTTGAATATTCGCCCACTTGGCCGTCATCAAACACATCGGGCACGGCTCACAACTTGTATAGAGCGAACAACCGCTTAAATCCCAAGTTCCCAGCGCCTGACAAGCCAAACGAATAGTATAAACTTCACCATGTGCGGACGGATCGTTATTAGCTAAAACATGATTAAACCCTTCGGCAATTTTTTTTCCACCTTTATAAATCACCGCGCCGAACGGTCCGCCCATCGGTACATCTGCACAAGCAAGAGAAGCCGCCGACATCTGAATAGCTTCTTTCATTGCCATAACATCTTGTTTTGTAATTTCGACCATCACAAACCTCTTTAAATAACATCACAAACATATTAGGAATAGAAGAAAAAGCGCAAAGAGTCAAGTCCCACAGCAAACAGAAGAATATAAAAGAAAAAAACTAAAATTATCATTTCCACTTTACAATCAAATTTTTTCCGCTAACATACAAAGCGGATTAGGGCAACCTGTCTGGGGCGTAGAAACCTCACATCAAACGCGTCTAGATGCTGGACGAAAATTTTGCATGCTTTCTGGTCGATGACTGGAAGGCGGCAAAATAGGCTATTTAAAAATAAGATTCATATATATACTAGTGATATATGGTCTGTTTGGCTAATATGTCGCGCTATTTCGTTTGAGTAGTTTCTAACTTCCAGTCGCCTTAATCCGGCGGCTTTTTTTTATATATCATTTTGGAGGTTGACGATGAAACAAAGAAAAACGAACCAAGCCGGACGTTCAATGTTAGAGATGTTAGGGGTTTTAGCGATAGTGGGCATTTTATCGGTGGGTGGCATTTTCGGCTACAACAAAGCCGTACGAATGTATAAAATAAATAAACTAAGTGAAGAATTTACATTCGTAATGAACAACCTATTACTTAACAAAGACATTTTCGCCTCCCAAAAAAAGAAAACAAGTAATAACATAAGCCTTAACCTATCTAATATCTTAAAACAAGCACAAATGCTTCCTCCAAATTGGACTAACGATTCTAAATATATATATGACAGTACACACTCTAAAATATCAATATCCGTATTTCATTATCCCATAAACCTTGATTACCACAACACAATCTTTATCTCTTACTACCTAAATAATCTAGCCAAATCAACCCGCACAGAATTATGTTTATCATTTTTCAAAAACGCTATCATTCCCTATCAAGAAAATATCTTACGCGTCGGCATCGTAACCATCAACGATGAAAATAAACTAAACAATCATAATTATTTATTCGGAAAAAGAATGTGCAGCAAAAACGTAACCTGTCTACAAAATATGACATATACCGATATATTAAACGCATGCGAACAGTGCAACAAAAACGAGCTAAAAGAATGTCGTATTTCTTTTTACATTGACCACTAAAAAAGTGCGGCATAAAAGCCGCACTTATAACATTCGCACCACCAAGACCACGCCCGATAAATCCCTTCTATCTCACCTAAATCATTACGCCTCAAAGAACTCACCGCAAGCCCCATTCCGACGCATCTAAGTCTTTTACTCCTTAAAGAACTTATTGGATTTAGGGAATCCAAACGGGACCAAACGTCCGACCTGCGCCCGATGCCCAAGCCATGTCAGCAACTCTTTTTCATTAGCCACCCCGCCGGAACGATTATAGCAAAAGCCCTCTTCTTCCTTAAAGATTTGAATATCCGACATCTTGCAACCCGCCTGATACTTTTGCAAACCAACACCGCGCCCGCGCGCCATGGTTGGAATTTCTTCCAACTTAAAGATAAGCAGTTTGCGGTTTTCACCAACAATTGCCACCATATCGCCGGTAATTTTCTTACAGAACGCCGCCGTTTCACCCTCTGCCAAATTAAGGATTTTACGTCCGTTACGCGTTTGCGCGATAATGTGGCTTTCATCAATCACAAAGCCGTGTCCGTAATCAGAAGCAACCACATATTTTGCCCCTTTTTCAAAAACAAACATAGCGCAAACATTATCCGTACCGCCCAAATCAATCATCAAGCGCACTGGTTGCCCGAACCCACGTCCGGACGGAATCTCGCTAGCATTAATATTAAAGAATTTGCCCGATGTATCAAACAAAATGATTTTATCGGTTGTATAGGCATGAATAGCCAATTGCAACGCATCATCTTCCTTGAATTTGAAGTCATCATTAAGCGGCACATACCCCTTCATACTTCTAATCCAACCTTTTTGCGAAAGAATAACGGTAATCGGCTCTTTTTCAACCATAACCTCAATCGGCACATCAACATCATCAGGCATATCGGCAAATTGACTGCGACGACGACCAAGCGGTGTTTTTTTGCCAAATTTATCTTTCATCACATTGATTTCTTCCGCCAATTTAGCAAAACGCAATTCTTCACTGCCAAGCAATTTTTCGAGTTCATTTTTCTCTTCGGTCAGTTCGTCAAATTCCCCGCGAATTTCCTCTTCTTCCAATTTACGCAAGTTGCGCAATTTCATATTAAGGATAGCCTCGGCCTGATTATCGGTCAGTGCGAATTTTGCCATCAACGCGGTTTTCGCGTCTTCTTCCTCACGGATAATACGAATAACCTCGTCCAAATTCAGATAAGCAACCAAATAGCCGGAAAGAATTTCCAACCTCGCCATAATCTTATCCAAACGATATTGCGATTTACGAACAAGCACTTTATGTCTGTGATTAAGATATTCTTTAAGCACTTCCTTAAGGCTCATCACTCTCGGCACACCGTCGGAAGAAAGCACGTTCATATTCATTGCGAACCGCACTTCAAGCTCTGTCTGTTTAAAGAGATGCTCCATTAAGAGGTTTGCATCAACAGTCCGATTCTTTGGTTCCAAGACAATGCGTACGTCATGAGCGGATTCGTCACGAACATCAGCCAAGAGCGGCAATTTTTTATCTTCCAAAAGTTGTGCGATTTTTTCAATCAATTTAGATTTAATAACTTGATACGGAATTTCCGTAACCACAATTTGATATTGTCCTTTACCCAGATCTTCCTTTTCCCATTTCGCGCGAATACGGAAATAACCTTTACCATGCGTATAAGCATCAACAATCGCCTTTTGATCGGCAATAATTAAACCACCGGTCGGGAAATCCGGACCTTTAACATATTTAACCAAATCCGTAATTTCGCATTCGGGATTTTTAATCAAATAAAGCAGAGCGTCCGCCACTTCGCCTAAGTTATGCGGGGGGATATTGGTTGCCATACCGACGGCAATACCGGCAGAACCGTTACATAAAAGGTTTGGTACGGCTGCCGGCATAACGACAGGCTCTTGTTCTTCTCCGTCGTATGTATCCATAAAGTCAACGGCGTTTTCGTTTAAGCCCTCCATAAGAGCGATGGCAAATTCGGTTAAGCGCGCTTCGGTATAACGCATGGCGGCGGCACCGTCCCCGTCAATATTACCAAAGTTACCTTGCCCGTCCACCAAAGGATAACGCACGGAAAAATCCTGCGCCAAACGCACCATAGCACCATAAACGGCACTATCACCGTGTGGGTGGTATTTACCGATAACGTCACCGACCACTCTCGCGCATTTTTTAAAGCCGGATTTCGGGTCAAGTTTCAACTGCCGCATCGCATACAATAAGCGCCGATGCACCGGTTTAAGTCCGTCACGCACATCAGGCAACGAACGCGCCACAATTGTCGACATCGCATAAGAAAGATATCTTTTGCTTAATTCTTCTTTTAATTTAACGTCATGAATTCTTTCTTCTACAACTTCATCTTCTTCCATAACACCCTCAGTTATCCCTGCCCTCAGGCAACATATCAATTCACAATATCGACGCCCGTTCAAGTCTAGCAACTCACAATCTAAAGCGCCTTACCGCCAAAACATCAGCCGCCACGCTCGCAATCGTCAGCCACCACGCTCGCAATCGTCAGCCACCACGCTCGCAATCGTCAGCCGCCACTCTCGCAATCGTCAGCCACCACGCTCGCAATCGTCAGCCACCACGCTCGCAATCGTCAGCCGCCACGCTCGCAATCGTCAGCCACCACGCTCGCAACCATCAGCCGCCACGCTCGCAATCGTCAGCCGCCACTCTCGCAATCGTCAGCCGCCACTCTCGCAATCGTCAGCCACCACTCTCGCAATCGTCAGCCACCACTCTCGCAACCATCAGCCACCACGCTCTCAGTCATCAGACCGCCACGCCGTAAAAATGTTTCTCCGCATCTTCCCTCTGCTTTGTTTCAAGACTAACCATCACCGCTTCTGCTTGCGAGTTTTCATTAACGGTATCTTCATTATCAAAATAGCGCCAAATATCTGCCCGCGAAGCCGGCATCGTCAAATGATGAAACTTAAAAAAGTTTTCTTTTAAGAAAAACTCAGTCATCTTTAACACATTAAAAATTTCAGCATAAGTCGGTTGATAGTTGTTATCCACAACAAAATGCGGATATAAGAACAACTTATCGCGATAAGGTTCGCCGACCTCCCGACAAACAGCCTTTCCCGTACGAGGAGAAACATAATAAAGTCCCTCGGTTTGTCCGGTTACCGCGCAACAATCAAGCGACAGCCCCACCCCTAAATATTCCAAGGCATAAAACTCAAAAAAGGCATATTGCACCAACATATCTTTAAGGTCACGAGCGGTAAAAAATCGCCCAGCGACATCATAGAGTAGCGGTACTTCTTCATTTTCGTTCAATAAGGATTTAAACATCGGCAATAATGACATCATCAACTCAAGGCGTTTAAAATCAGACATCATCAAAACGGCATTCGGCTCCAACAATTCCAAGCGAAAGAGCCGCCGCATATTTTCTTCCAAACGAGCCGACGCTTCAAAAAAGATTTTATTTCCCGACTGAAACAATCCCCTGTTTTTTTTAGAAGTTCCGTCAGCGACAAACGCGGTAATTTTCCCTTTACACCGTGTCAACAACGTCACAATCAAGGCTTTTTCGCTGTATTTTCGTGCACTTAGCACATATCCTTCATCTTTAATTATCATTTTTTGAAGCACAAATCTAATCAAACATAGCCAATACTATAAACTTTCTGCATTGATTGTCAACAACCGCATCTCCAAGATGTGCAAAGATACGAGCTTTATTAGAGCGCAATTTTTCCAAACAAAAAGCCCGAGCGGATAAAAGCTCTCTCTCATTTAACAACAAGCATAAAAAGTTTTACCCGCTCGAGCTTAATGATAATCAAATCACTTGAACTGCTTAAAAGATATCCAAGCGTTTGCGCACTTCATCAAACTGTTTCAACACTTCCAACACGCCTTTCATATCTTTAAGCGCGATAGTGTTCGGACCATCGGAAAGCGCCTTATCCGGATTCTCGTGAGTTTCGATAAATACGGCAGCCACCCCGACGGCTACAGCGGCTCTGGCAAGAACCGGAGCAAACTCGCGTTGTCCACCGGAAGAACCACCCATACCGCCCGGTTGCTGTACGGAGTGTGTTGCATCAAAGATAATCGGACAACCGGTATCTTGCGCCATACGAGGCAATCCGCGCATATCAGTAACGAGTGTATTATAACCGAAACTCGTTCCGCGTTCGGTCAAGCAAACGTTGTGGTTACCCGATTCGTCGCATTTAACCACCAAATTTTTTGCTTCCCAAGGCGCTAAGAACTGTCCTTTTTTGATATTAACCACTTTACCGGTCTGAGCGGCAGCCACAACCAAATCAGTCTGACGGCATAAGAAAGCCGGAATTTGGAGCATATCAACATGTTGAGCCACAATCGCGCATTGTTCATGTTCATGCACGTCGGTAACGATTGGCAAATTATTGTAGAGCTTTTTAATTTCGTCAAACGTGCGCATTCCTTCTTCCAAACCGACACCGCGCGCACCGTGAATAGAAGTACGGTTAGCCTTATCAAAAGAGGCCTTAAAGATGTATGGAATATTGAGTTCTTTAGTAATCTCGACCATAGCTCCGGCAATATCAATAGCGTGTTGTCTGCTTTCAATCTGACAAGGTCCGCAAAGTAAGACGAAAGGTAGATTATTGGCAAGTTTCACACCGTTAACATCAACAATTCTTGGTTCCATAGTTATCCCTTTCATAAAATCGAAGTTGCAAGCAAGGTACGTCATTTTTCTTTAAGCGTCAATTAAAATCAACTTTTCCCCATTTTAGGCTGCAAGAAACCATTTACACAAAAGGTTTGACAAAACTGACAAATGCATCTAAAAAAAAACCGGTTAAATATTTTTATGACCAACCTAAAACCTTACAATTATGAAACAGTTTTTTTCTAAATTATTTAAGAGCAGTCAAAAAGTAAACTTTCTGGGCATTCCTGAAAGCGAATTCATTTCGGATCAGAAAGAAATAAAAAGTAGTGTAAATCATCTTATCGATGAAATGGTGGAATTCAATAAAAAACAACGCAAAGCTATCCAAGATAATTTTCAAATGTGTAACAGTGAGTAGCGGATTTAATCCGGAAACATATATCGGAACCATTAAAGTGCTTCTGCCGTTTGAAATATTATACAGCAAAGTCAAAAAGCCAAACATAAAGATTGCATTATAAAACAGATAAGAACAAAGACTGCTCAACAAAGTGCCGGATAAAACCGGCACTTTTTTTATATCTGCACTTTCCCCGAAAAAGCACAAAAAAAATATCCCCTATTTGCCAACGCAAAAAGGGGATAAAATTCAAAGTAAATTATGCGCCTTTCTTCCGCATCTTATCAAGTTTATTAACCTGATGATTATAGATGGAAGCGTAAGAAACACATTTTTGCATCATTTGTTCCTGAAGAGAAATACCATTATCGCACGCTTCTTTTTCCGCGCGATGTTTAACCACCTCCAAGACCTCTGGCATCAATTGAATGTTATAACTGACAGCATATGTGAACAAAATTCTGATATTCAGTTTTTCATCCAACAAATCCTTCTGCAACATTAAAACATCATCGTCAGAGCCCCGAACAAGATACTTTTTATTTTTATAACGTCTGTGCCATCCGCTTCTGCTCATTGCAAGAGCATAAGTAAACAACGTTGAGTTATGCGAGAGCATAAACTCCAGACACTTGAGATAGAACTGCGAAGTTTTCTCCATATAAAGTCGAAGAAAATTCCGAGCATTAGCCAGATTGTTTAAATCACACAATGCTTCAACAAAAGCAAGTTCTTTCTCTGCACTGATAGTGCTAACATCGGCGTCGCGAACGAATGCCATAATTTCTGAATCACGCATAATAATGAAATTAAAAAAATAAAACACCTAAAAATAAATAAGTTCAGAAAGGATAGCGCCATTGATTAGATTTGTAAAGCAAAAAAACACCCTCCATCAGGATTAGCAAAGGGTATAGAGTTAAATCAAGACGTTAGCTACAAAGATTAAACTTAAGTTTAAGAGTTTCATCAAATAGCGCCATGAGTTTCTTTGGCATATTTGACATAATCTTTATAATATTCCTCCAGACTCTGCTGCACTTTATAGTTTACGGTACCTTTGGGGAATTTACCGCGTTTATCGGCTTTACCCGCAGGAATTCCGGTCAAAAGCTCAATACCGTCATCGACCGTATCAATCGCATAGATAGAGAACAATCCGTTATCAACCGCATCAAGAACATCTTCACGCAGCATCAAATTAGCGACATTAGTCCGCGGAATAATAACACCTTGTTCACCGGTCAAACCGTTATATTTACAGACTTCAAAAAAGCCTTCAATTTTTTCGTTCACACCGCCGATAGGTTGAATTTCGCCAAATTGATTAATAGAACCGGTAACAGCAAGAGATTGTTTAATCGGCAAATCGGCAATAGCCGAGAGCATACAATAATACTCCGTAGAAGAAGCCGAGTCACCATCGACACCGCCGTAAGATTGCTCAAAAACAATGGAAGCGGAAAGAGATAGCGGCGAATGTTTAGCAAAACGATTAGAAATCAGCGCTTGCAAAATCAAGACACCCTTAGAGTGAATAGGCCCGCTCATGGCAACTTCACGTTCGATATTAATAAATTCCCCGCGTCCCATACGCACCTGAGTTGTAATACGCGTCGGTTTACCAAAGGAATTGCGTGTAAAGTTATAGACAACCAAACCGTTAATTTGCCCCACTCTTTCGCCTTTAACGTCAAGCAAAATCGTACCTTTATCAATTTGCTCAAGCATCGCTTCGTTCACTCTGTCCGCACGATAGATTTGCGATTTGATAGCTTGTTCGATATGATTTTTACCAATTTGCGATGCTTTGGATTTACGCGCCCAATAATCAGCTTCTTTAAGCAAATCGCCGATAGAAGAAACGTGTGCGGTCAATTTCTCGGTATCATCCGCCAAACGAGATGAATATTCAATCACTCTGGCAACAGCTTGCTTATTAAGCGAGCGCAAATTTTTCTTCTTTGTCAAAGAGCCGATAAGTTTTGCATATTCAATTTCATTTTCATCGGTTCTGTCAATCACCATACCAAAATCGGCTTCAACTTTAAAATAATCGCAAAAATCGGAATCACGTTCACTTAAAAGGTCATACAAATCGGCGTCGCCTGTCATAACGACTTTAACATCCAAAGGAATGGGCTGTGGATCGAGAGAAATCGTTGAGAAACTTGTATCCTCACTCGGCGCTTCAATTTTAATTTCCTTGGAAGCAAGTGCACGTTTAAGCGATTCCCAAGAATATGGCTGTAATAAAAGTTTACGAGCATCAATCAGTAAAAAACCGCCGTTAGCTTTATGGAGGGCTCCGCTTTTAATCAAAGTAAAATCGGTAATTAACGCACCGAACTGTTGTAAACGTTCAATTTTCCCGACCAAATTACCCTGAGTTGGGTGATCAAGCAACACAATCGGGGCTCCGCTATCAGGAACATTTTTAACAACGACATTAACTTTAAATTTGCTATACTTATCTTCCTCTTGTTGACTTTTGAGTTGATTAAGCAATCCGAGCATTGGTTCTTCTTCGGTTTGCGGCTTGCTATCCTGATTATAATCCGGCACAAAGCTGGTAATATTATCCAAGATATAAAGTTGCACGGATTTTAGATATTCCGCCACTTTTTTATTCCCGCGATATTTCTGTTTAATTTCGCTAAGAGGTTTTTTAATAGCGTCTTTAACCAATCTTTCCTGAAGTTTTTTAATTTCCTCTGATTGTTTTTCTTCCCAAGCCGGAGCGTCTTCCTGATGCTGAGCAATTTCCTCTTGCATAGCATTCAAATCCGCCATAATTTCATTTTTTTCCTCATCGGAAAGGGTATCAAAAACATCGGGACTGATAATTTCGCCATTTTTCATCGGAGCGACAACCACGCCCATCGGCATATGCAAGAGAGAAACTTTTTTACCTTTAGCTTTTTTTTGCAGAACTTTCACATAGTCATTTCTTTTTTCCTGATATTTTTCGCGAATAATGGCAAGTTGTTCATCATACATTTCATTTTTAACAACTTCAGGAAGTTCATGTTCGACTTTATCGGCAAACTCTTCCATTTCCTTAGCAAAACCGTTTGCTTCGCCGGCGGGAAAGTTAATGGCAATCGGTTTATGCGGTTCTTCAAAATTATAAACATAAACCCAATCATCTGGGGTAGCGCGTTTTTTACCTTCTTTTTCAAGAATACGTTTGACCAAACTGGTTTTACCGGTACCTTCAGGTCCCAAGCAAAACAAATTATACCCTTTAGATTTAATATTAATTCCAAGCTCAACCGCGCTGATGGCTCTATCTTGCCCCAAAGCAGAAAGTCTTTCTTCCAAATCCGCCGTTGTATTAAACTCAAATTTAGCCGGATCGCATTTACGATAAAGTTGCTCAGAATTTAATTTCGTGATAGCCATTTTAAAAAATATCCTCTAATACTATAAAAAACCGACGTCCCTAATTTATGGATGTATCTTAAAAAAAAAAAACTAACATAGAGTAAAGATTTTGGAAGATTTAGGAATTAGCGACATAATTTTTACATCACTTGGAATTGGAAGTATGATTTTTTTATACTTTCATATCCGTTTTCGCCTGCTCTGCTTTTTAAAAACAGAAGCCCAAAAAAGTTTACAAAAGCTCAAAAACAAAGAGCGGTATTTTTTCTATAATTCACACTATATCAAACAAATCGGCACTTACAAATTTTTTCATCGTCGCGTCACCAAAGAAGCAAAGATATACATAACCCTAAGCACTTCACTAAAGAAAGGCGAAAAAGAGCTCCAAAAGGCGATTAAGCAAACCCCGCAAAATTGGCGATTATTGCTACTCTACGCAGACACCTGTTTAACACAAAACAAGCGCATTGAATTTGCCAACACCTTAAATAATATACATCTGCCGTTTTGGGCTGCTTCGGCATTACGGGCAGATTATTTGCGTTTAACCGCACTCAATGAATTGTATCAAACCAATATGTACGACGCATCAAAAAAATTATCAAAAGCCTTAAAAATTTATCAAAAAAACGGCTATTCGTATGAAGAAGCGGAGTGTTATTTAGCCCTAGGTCAGACCTATCGCATCAGCGGTGTATTCGACGTGGCATACACAATGTTCCAAGAAGCGGAAAATCTCTATAAATCAATGGAACTGGCGAGCAAACAAGCCGAAGCCGTCGCATATCAAGGGCTATTGGAAATAAGTCGAGAAAATTATCACACATCAGAAGAATATTTTACCCAAGCAGAAGAACTCTGTCAAGAACATCAATTATCCCAAACCATAACCGCCATCAAGAATTGGCACGGCTTATCCCTCTATTTGCAAGCCAAACATCCACAAGCGCAAAAGTTCTTTCAAAGCGTCATTTCCACCAAATCCACCGCCACCAAAGAAGCGCGAGCCTTCGCTTATGAAATGTTGGCGCGAATAACCTTTCATGCAAAAAAATATGACACAGCCCTTCGCTACACGGAACAAGCCCTGATTCGCCACAATGACAACCGCCATCAAGCGGGTATTTTTGAAAGTTTATACCTAAAAGCAGAAATTTACTATGCCACCGACAATTTACAAAAAAGCACCGAAATACTGACCGCTTTAGTCCGCAACAAAACCTCAAATTACACAACCTTTTACCCAGCAAACGCCTATTCGCTACTTGGTTTAATTGAGATGCGCCAAAACAATCTGCGCATGGCGCGCACCCTGTTTAAGCAAGCCCTGGATTTAGAAAACAGTAAGAACCGCCTAAAAGGAGCCGCGATAGATTACAACAATTTAGCCGAAATCTGCTTACAAGAAGGGGATAAAACCGGAGCAGAAAAATATCTGCGCCAAGCTCTGCGTTACGCCGAAGAAATAGAAGATAACGAACTAAAAAATTATCTGAAAGCCAAACTATAACCGGTATACACAAAAGCAAAACCTAAAAATATACTTTTTACCTCTGAAGAAACCTATATTCCGACAACAAAAAACCGCCTTCAAGTTCGCTACAAAATAAAAAAGCCCCACATTTTTCTCGATTCATACGGATTAAAAAAAATTTTGCTTGATTTTTGTCTATTTTGTATGTTATAGTACGAACGCGAAAAAAAGAATTATGTTAAATTATATTATATTTATTTTATGGAAACAAACGAAAAACTATTCATCAGTTTTACAATTAAGATTGATGAAACCGTTCGGTTCTCTTGTCGAACGATAGGCAACAGCAACATTGCGGATAAAGAGATTTTCCGCGTTGGAGGTTATTATTTCTTTTATGTATTTAATCGCACCGAAAGATTGAACACCTATTCCTTGCGAGAAATCAGCAAAGAAGAATTTTATGACAGAAAACGGGAATTTATGAATTTTCGCCCCAATAGCAGAACATTAGAATGGGTTGACAATTCAAATAATACCTTTTCTGTCAAGAACTACTACAACGGATACTGGAAACGCAACGTACCTGCACAAGACTGCATATTTATCACGGAAAACAATCCCTTAAAAGAGATTCATGACGCGGTAATAAGTGAAGCAGCCGTCCGCAAAGCACAAAGTGACGCGTATGATAAAGAGGAAAAGTACGATTATGCGCGCAAATGCGGCGGTCTAGGTCGAAAACTCGGTATAGCTTATGTGAATGTATTGCGTATCGGCCCGGAAAAAGGTAAGTTGATGAAGTTCAAAGAGTCGTACGAAAGAGCAATTAAAAAAGCTGAAAGTATGCCCTTAGCGAAAGCACGCGAATTATTCACCAATTTGCGCAAAGGACGAGCCTTTCGCAAAGAAGTACTGGACACATTGCAAGTGGAGTACCACGATGTCGATGTCAATTTACTGGCACTTGACGAGTTGGAAACAACACTGTCAAATCGTCTGAATGCCTACATAGAAGAAAGTTTACGGACGGCAAAAAACAATTTATCCCATGCGGATTACGCAACACGTCAACAAATGTATGACGATTTGATCAACGGCGGAAGACGTCAGAAGAAAGAAGTTCTGACTCAACTCGGAGTAGACGTTGCTGCCATTGATTTTAACAAATATCCCTTATCCGAAATCAAGCGGGCTCTGGCAGCAACAATAGGCCTTGAAACAGAGCGGTAGAAGGGAAAAAGCAAGAGAAATCCCCCCGTTGCAGTTTTATACTGCAACGGGGTTTTGTTTCAATAAAACGAAAAAAGGGACGCTAATCATGAATAAAAAAACGCGTTTCACCATTTTTTTCAAAATGTCCCCAAATCAACGGATATTTATCTTTATCAGGCAAATTAAAATGCCACCACTCATGCTCTAAAGCTCTCAAACCGACAGTTTCCATCAAGCAACGCAATAATTTCCTATTGGCAATTTGTTCATCAAAACCGGATTCGTTCCAATCATACTTAGCTTTTTCCAAATGTTGAAAAAAGTCATTCCATTGCTTTTTAGCTACTTGTAAAGCAAACCTTTCCTCATAAGCATCAACATGACAAGGGAATTCCAATTCAATTCCGTTTTCATCAAGCAATATAGCATCAATAGCGGATGCATGACAATGCTGAGAACGTTCGGGAGAAAGAGCAAAAAATCCATCCACCGGAATAATTTTCTTCATCAAATAAAAAGCCTCGACCGGACGATAAGCATCACAAATTTTAAGTTTAAGTTTTCGTTGTCGCAAAAGAGGTTTTAGGCGCCCCAAGCAATCCGCTAAATCATGGTGCACAAAACATCTGTTTCCCAAGCCCACCATCTGATAAACAGGGGTTCTCAACATATTTTCTTTTCGAGCATACATCATATCAACAACAAATTCATTATCGGATAGAATTTCGACCAAATGAATTTCTTTCAATTTAACCTCCGCAACATACAAAATCCTTAAGAGGATAACTCATGTTTCATCAAAACACAAGCAAATCCGAAAGCATAAAAAAGAGGATGAAGAAAAAAATCTTCACCCTCTAAAACAGTACAAAATCAAATCTGCGTTTTTAATTTCTCGCAAATTTCATCCATAGAATAAAACGGCATATCCACATCAGCAATCAGGACAACCGTAGGTTTACTTCCCCGAAAAACACGTTGAGCCAATACCTGTACGGCATCTTCATCGACATCTTTAATTTCTTCAATACAACTTCGCGGATTACACATATTTCCCCGTCCCATCATCTGCCAAACTTTTTCCAATGCCGTATCATCGGATCTTTCATATTTATCCAATTTTTCATCAACAGCGGTATTGCGAGCCTGTGCGATAACATCCTCGGAAACTTTTTCATCGCAGATACGATTAATGACCTCCAAAGCAATATCGGCCAGAGTTTGAGGTTCAAAATCAGTAACCACCAGCAAACGAATAGTACGAGCACCGTAATAACCTGCGATTTTAAATTCGACTTGAGCATCAATACCCGCCTGAGCAAAGGCTTGTTCCACCTGTTTCCAAAACATTGACATTAAAACGTTCATCGTAGCAGAATCAGCCAAAGTCAGCCGACTGACATCCCATCCAAACATCAAACGTGTCATTGTATTACCGGCAACAGCCATACGCGTAAACCCACCGGTATAAATATTTCGCGAAAAGTTTGGCTGCGCCACACCGGTTGGTATCTGTTTAAAATAGAGGTTCACGGCATCTTTTAAGTCGGCCAACGGAATACGGGGACCGGAAATCACCAAATTAACATTAGCCGCCGAGTAATATGTCTGCATAAAATGTCTGACATCATCAGCAGAATAGGAATCAACAACTGCCAAATAATCATTAGGCATCATCAATCCGTCACTACCGAAAGCAGTATGTTTATAGAGTAATTTCATCTGCCGCATAACCAAAGCAGTAGCCTCTTGTGTCTGTTTAAGGATAGCCAACTTAGCCTGTTCGAGGATTTCGTCGGAAATAAGATCCGGATTAAAGATTTGCGCAGCGGTAGCCAACGCCTCGTCCAAATCCTCGTTACCGGCGGTATAAATAGTAGCTGTACCGGCAAAAACAGGGATAATACCTTTAACCTGCAACAACAAAATTTTTTCAAACAGAGCCGCAATACCCTTTCGAGGCTCATTAATATGTCCGACATTAACCATCAGACACACCGAATACTCCTCAGAATATCCGGCAAACACAACGGACATACCGTTGCCCAACTGAAATTTATCCATAATAAAAAAATTTTATAGTAATACAAAAAAATCGATAAAAATAACAAATCAGATAGTTAATACACCAATTTCATTTTTTTGTCAACAGCAAATAATCATCGAGCACTTTCGAAGTAACAGACAGCAGGTAATATATAAAAAAAGGCGATTACATACAGTTATGCAACCGCCGCCGATAAATTGACAAAATTCGATTATTCCAACGCATAAATATTAGTAACCGCCCAACGATTACCCTTTTGCGTCAAAGAATAAATAACCGTCCCCTTACAAAGTCCAAACCAAACAGCATCACAATCGGATTTAGTATAAACAGAAATATCATTAGATTCGGGAATAGGTTTAATTTTTACAATTTCAAAAGAGATTTGCGTCGGTCGAGGAGTTTCATCGGTTTTACCGATTACGAATCCCGGAACAAAATCTTTATGGCAACCGGCAAAATCGGGTTTCATTGTACATTTAACAGTTTGCTCAATAGCACAGAAGATTTTATCATCAGACTGACATCCCACCGTTAACTCAGCAATAGAATAAGAATGAACGGAGTCGCCGATATTTTGAACCTCCTCAACCACCATTTCGTGTTCCAAAACCGGCTTATCAATTCCCTTCATTTTAAAAAGCGCCATCAAAGCCGCCCCAAAGAACGCCAAAAAACCGCAAATAATTACAATTTTTTTCACCATAACACTCACCCAAAGAAAAATATCCGTAAATTTAAGCATATTTTTAACATATTAAAATATAAAGTATAGAGAAATATGAGATTTATCAAACAAAAGCATATTAAGAAAGGAAGCGTCATGCGGCAAAACAACGAAAAAGGCTATACGATGATAGAAACCATCCTTTATATAGGCATACTAGGTGTACTGGGTGCGATTTTAGCTTCCTATGCGGGCAGCGTTATAACCCGTTATAAAACCGGCCGTATCACTCAACAAATAGTCGATTTAAAAAAAGCGATAATCAATTACACGGCAGCGGATGAAGACTACACCAGTTTAGACATGACCAAGATGCAAGAAGATAAAGCCGTACCGCTTGATATGAGAGATTTACACCACGCCTTAAGCGGCAGAATACTATTTGGCCCGGTCGGCAACGGTACCAACGAGAAATACCTATTTTACATTACCTTTGAAAACATCTACCGTCAAGGATGTGTAGAATTACTCTCCCAAGGACAATTTTACGGAGACGGTTCGGATATGGATACTTTAATAGTCAACAACAAGACCGCATGGTTTTATGAACATTCTTTTTATGACACGACATCATTTCAAACCCGATATGAGATAAGATCAAACGGCAGCGTTGCGATAGGTATACGTCCGACGATGGATCAAATAATGAAAGCGTGCGACGATGAAGAAAACAACAGCATAACTTGGATATTCAGCTAACCTTCCAAAAATAAGCGGAGATAGTTGATTAATCGGATTTTTTACTTGCAGTTAGCAAAAGTATTGTTATTTTATCATAAAATTTAATTGGGAGTATCAGTTAGAAAACAAAAGGAGAAAAGCATGGTAAACACAGTAACATTGCCACCGGACTATGTCCCTAACAAAAAAGAAGACTACATGAACGACATGCAGCTTGAATATTTCCGTCAAAAGTTGCTGTCATGGAAGAAAGATTTATTAAATCAATCAAGCGGCACATTGGAAGAATTACGTCAAGGTGGATTAAATCAACCCGATGACATAGACAGAGCATCGCTGGAAACAGACAAATCACTTGATTTGCGCACAAAAGACAGAGCACGCAAATTAATAATAAAAATAGATGAAGCGTTAGAAAGAATAGAAGACGGCACCTATGGCTATTGCGAAGAAACGGGCGAAGAAATCGGGATAGACAGATTAATGGCGCGTCCGATAGCCACCTTATGCGTAGAAGCGCAAGAACGCCATGAGCGGATGGAAAAAACTTATGATGACGAGGCCTAAACAAATATAAATGTCCAAAAAAGATTTTATATTAGCATCAGGCTCGGCGCAACGACTGTCCCTACTTCAAAACATCGGATACGAGCCCAAAGAGATACATGCGGCCGACATTGACGAAACCCCGTTTCCGCAAGAAAAGCCGTTACCCTATATACGGCGGATAGCACGCGCGAAGGCTGAAGCCGTATCGACAATTTCACCCAACGAAAATATCTTAAGCGCGGATACGGTGATTGTCGTCGGTCAAAAAATCATTCAAAAATCACAAAGTGATGAGGAACAAACCGCTGTAATGCGTCTGTTATCGGGCAGGACACATCGGGTAATAACCTCGGTGTGTTTAAAAACAAAAGACGGCCACACGAGTCAGCGCACGATAACCACCAAAATCATGATGAAACATTTGACCGCAACCGAGATAAGCGATTATATAAAATCAGACGAATGGCATGGTGTTGCCGGCTATAAGATAGAAGGAATGTTATCTGGTTTTGTAAAAAGAATAGTCGGTTCCTACACAAGTGTCATCGGGCTGCCTCTATATGAAACGAAAAACATGTTGGATGGAGCAGGAATTAAATAGAAAATAACCAAGCAACCTTTAAAAAGGAGCAAAACTAATGATAAAAGCAGATACGATAGTTTACGAAAAATCAGGAATTGACGCATGCTTAGCAATACTGGACAATGGGGCATTGCGAGAATTTGAAGTTTTCAACGAAAGCGAAGCCGGAGAAGGCAACGTTTATTTAGGCAGGATTATCAAAAAAGTAAATTTAACCGAAAACAAATACGGCTTTATGGTAAACATCGGCGACAATAAAGAAGCCTTTATGAATGCACAAGAGAAAGGTTTACTGGAAGTCAATATGACGGAAGGTCAATGCGTTGTCGTGCAAGTATCCAAAGAAGCGCACGGCGACAAAGGCGCCAAGTTGGTTCGCGCCGTCCAAATAGCCGGTACATATCTTGTATATCGTCCGTTTGGATCATATGTTGACGTATCAACCAAGATTAGTGACGAAGAAAGAATCAAAGATTTACAAGAAGCCGTAATGAAAAACGTCATTCAACAACAAGAAGGTTGGGTTATAAGAACGGCGGCAGCGGAAGCCGACATAAATGATGTATTGGAAGAAATGAGCAAATTGCGAGATGTGTATGAAACCATCCGCATAAAAGCGCGTTCTGCAACAGCACCGGCTTTATTATATGCAAAAGAAAATCCATTATTTGAACTTATCCGCCGCTATCAAGAGAGCTTAACCAGCCTGATCATCAACGACCATACGTTAGAAGAAAAAGTGAAAGCAGTGTTTGACGGAGAAATCATATACAAAGCGGAACCAAGCGAAGAATATGGCATACAGGATATGCTCCAAGAAGCCCTGCAAAAGACCGTAAAATTACCATGTGGCGGAGAAGTACACATAGAAGAAACCAGAGCTATGGTTGCAATAGATGTCGACAGCGCCGGCAACGTTGGCAGAGGAGATATGGACAATCTCAACAAAGAAGCTGCGAAAGAAATAGCCCGTCAAATTATCTTGCGTAATTTATCCGGAAAAATCATCATCGACTTTGCCGGTTCCAGCGAATATCGTTTTATGCGCGGCATCATGGATATTCTGGATGAAGAATTGGCAGGAGATGCGTTAGGCGCACATGTATTAGGATTAAGTAAAGCGGGAAATGTTGAGATACTCCGTCGTCGCCGCCGTCCGACTTTATTGGAGCAATTTTCGGAAGAATGTCCGACATGCGGCGGCACTGGTCGTGTGGAGCTATAGCACAATGGAAACCACCAACCCCGAAAGTTCCGCCCAAAAACAAACCAACGCCAAAGTGGTAAAAGTACATAAATGTCCGATATGCGGCAAATTAACCGATAGTGTACAATATCGTCCATTTTGTTCCAAGCGTTGCGCCGATATTGATTTAGGCATATGGTTTAACGGAGGCTATGTGATAGAAGGCAAAGCGCAAACCGACGAAGAAGAAAGCGAATAAAAAATTCTCTTAAAATCATACAAAAACCTCCGTTAAAAGCGGAGGTTTTCTTTTAAGAAAAGATGCTAAAATTCCACAGACATTTAATCAGATTTCACCTTAATTCCCAAAAGTTGAATAAGTCCGCCGGCTTGTTGCGGAGAAATAGTAGCCCCTTTGAGTTCGGCAAAATCACGAGAAAGAACAATTCCGTCAATTTGTGTATCGGTCAAATCCGTTTTAGAGAAATAAGACTTAAAGCAGTTTGTACCGGATAAATCGGCTTCAACCAATTTAAGCCCTTGAATTTTACAGTTCGTCAATTCCGAATTGATTAATTTGGTTTTATGAAAAAACACGTCACGAAACACGGCACTGTCAAAATTAGTATATTGCGCGCAGACTTCCCGCCACATAAACTCTTTAAAAACCGCTTCAGCAAAATCGCAACCGGTTAATTTACAATCTTCGGCAAAGATCTCCGCCCAATAGCTTCCCTCAAAACGGCAATTTGCAAAAGAACAATTTTCAATCAATACCTTAACAAACGAAGCTCGATAAAAATCGCAATTTTTGAATTTACAACCGGAAAATTTCACGGTTGAAAATTCCGTTTTTTGAAAAGAAAGCTCCTCAAAGGAAAGCCCTTGTGCACAAACCGACGAGAGCTCTCCATCTTCAAGGCTTTCCGCATTCATTGAAGATAAAGGCGGAAAATTAGGTTTCATCCATAAATTAGTCATGAGCAAGCGATTTTAAATATTCGATTTGAATTTCAGCCAAATCTTCAACAGATTTCATCACCACATATTCACCATCGGCATGCATACCTTCTCCTGTACCGGAATGCATAATCACCGTAGCTCCTTTTTCAGCAAACAACCGTGCATCTGTAGCCCCGCCGATTTGCTGAAATTCAATTGAAGTCCCCAAAATTTTCTCGGCTAATTTTTTATATTCGAGAATAAGTGGATTTGTCTCACTCATAACCACCGGTGTAGAAGAAGAAACGATTTTATATGTAACCCCCTCGACGCAAGCATTTTGAAGTTTCATTTCCAATTGTTCAAGAGTAGAAGTTTCCGTCAAACGAACATCCAACAGAGCCTCGGCATAACCTGCAATAATATTAGAAACCTCCCCACCTTTAATAAGAGCCGCGTGCATAGTATCAACCCAAGTATTTTTTGGTTCCCCGTTTTTCAAATCATAATAAGGAAAGAACTGGCGTAAATTAGCCAATGAACGCATTAATAGCTCATTAGCATCAATTCCTTCCCAAGGTGTCGACCCGTGAGCTTGTTTCCCCTCGGCAATTAACTTAACAAACACGGGATTTTTACATTTATTGATAATTTTAGTAATATCACCGCCGACATCGTTATCTAAAACAACTTTAACGTTTAACTGAGGAAAACGCTGCATAAAAGCGTGTGTACTTTTACTACCTTTTTCTTCATCGGTAGAAAGAATAATTCCGAACTTAACGGGAAGTTTATTTTGCAAGACATAAAGCATAGAATGAATGGCAACCGCGGCAAACGATTTCATATCAAGCGTACCGCGCCCAAACATTTTACCGTCGTCAATATAAGGCACAAACATTTTATCATCAGCTCTGACCACATCAATATGTCCCAAGACTAAAGCATCTTGCATCATATCATGATTATTGCGAATAAAAATCACCGGACTGGCGTCTTTAAAACGTTCAATTTGCACTACTGCATCCGTTCCGTCAAAACAAGAAGCAATATACGCCAAACATTTATCAATTTCCTCAGCCGAGCCGGTTTCGGTTTTAAATTTAACTAAAGTTTCCACTGTTTTAAACAAATCCATGATTTAATCCTCTCAAAAATAAATTTACGCACATTTTAACCAAATTTTATAAAAAAAGTTTTAATTTCCCTTTTAAAAACAATCAGATACGAAGTTTTCAAGATAGACAAAATATTGCTTTTCCGATTGCAACAAAGTCCAAGCGTATTTAACCGAGTCGCAAAAGAAAAAATAATACACCATTTAAGTCACTGAAAAGACTCTTTTTCTCACATTTATAGACTCAATATTAGACTCAATATAAAATTTTCGTTTATTTTTTACCGATTATTAAACATTACCATATAAAGTAATACCAAAGGTGTATAAGCGGAGACTATTATTGAAACGTTTAATAAGACGCCTCGGAAACGTATTAAGCACAATTTCCGTGGTAATGATAATAAATATAAACACAGTATCGGCAGCGACCAGGCTGACTCCGTATCATTTATACCTTTGGGCAAAAAACGCCAACGTCACCCGCTTAGAAGAATTCAAACGCTACATCAACATCAAAGATTACACCACGCAAAACACCGCGCTCTGCATTGCACAGCAACATAAAGACTATTCCGCTTATAAACTATTGCTACAATTCGGAGCTTCAATCCGCGTTCCCTGTCACGACAATTCTGATTTACAATGTCGCAAAATCATCAAAGAATTCGGGGGAATAGACGCGAGTTTATTAGTCATCGGAGCGGCAGCCGCAGGAGGCGGCGCATTAGCGCTGAGCGGCGGCGGCGGTAAAGCATCAGGTCCCGGCTGCAATGTAAGCCTCTACCCGCTGACAGAATGTCCCGAACACGGCAACTGTTCGGTCTGTGAAGATAAATATAAGCTGGACAGCTGCCAAGAATTTTGGAAAAAATCGGCTGACAACATCTGCGTACCCGATGATTGCCCCACGGGACAATACTTAAAAGGCGGCTGTCCGAATTTAAGTGGCACCAGTTTAAGCGAAGTTCCGTCCAGTTCAATGTCTGGTAATGAACAATGCTATATATGCCAATACACATGTGACGTATCATCAGGGTTTCACCAAGATCAAAGCAGCTGCATGAACACCTACCCCGGCTACAGTTGTAAAAAACACGAAAACGGTTGCTACATCATGGATATTGCACTCCCCTGCCCAAGCGGAGAAGCGTTAAGTTGCGAAGAAAGAGAAGGATTTAAGTTAACTCAAACCGAATCAGGAAATTTGTCGGGTCCCAATAAATGTTACCGTTGTACATATGCTCCAATTCCATGTCCTGAGAATCAATACACCAACGGCAAGTGTCCAGCAGTTATCGGCAACAAGATAGAATATATCGAAAGCGGCGAGATGAGTGGCAATGACAAATGCTACACCTGCGCATACAGTTGTAACACGGCGCAAGGTTATTATCCGAGCTCAAGCAATTGCGAAACCTCAAATCCCGGAAAATTTTGCAGTTTAAATGAAGCGTCAGGCTGTTACAAAGCCGGTGGTTGTGACAACTCCCAAGGTTATTATGACAATGAAGAAGAATTTTCTTCAAAATATCCCGGATACAATCCATTATTCCAAAACGGTTGCTATACCAAAGGAAGCGAAAAAGATTGCCCGAATAATCAATTCACCAGCGG
Organism: uncultured Alphaproteobacteria bacterium; assembly: GCA_949282205.1. Lineage (GTDB taxonomy): Bacteria > Pseudomonadota > Alphaproteobacteria > RF32 > CAG-239 > CAG-267. Next base: position 42,265 of record CASDOS010000053.1, read on the forward strand.
CAACTGTCCGGAGATAGAAGGTCAAAACTCCTCACAAATCGCCACCCCGAATTACTCCGGCGACAAACGTTGCTATCGTTGTTCATATCAATGCGACACCACACAAGGCTATTACGACAGTCAAAGTCAATGCACGACCATCCACATAGGTAACACCTGCGCGGCTGTACAACCATCTGGGTGTTACAAAGTATCAGGATGCGACAATTCAAAAAAATATTACGACAAAAACACCGAATGTATAATTGCCAACACCAATAAGACCTGTGCATTAGACGGCGCTTCGGGCTGTTATAAAGTAACCGGTTGCGACAATGCGCAAGGGTATTATGATACACAAGAAGAAATAAGCTCACAATTTCCCGGCTATAATATTATTGAAAGCAACGGTTGCTATTCACGCGGCACAGCGAAAACTTGTCCGGAAGGAGAATCCACCACCTGTACGCCACGAAAAGGCAACACGGTTGTCAAAAAAGAAAGCGGTAATTATGCCGGAACCGTCAGTTGCGGCATATGCGAATACACCTGCAACAATCAACTAAAATATTACAAGGATAATCAAAGCTGTACCGGTGCGAACTACGGTAAGATATGCAGTTTTGATAACGATGCGCAATGTTACAAACCAAGCGGTTGCAACACATTGCTGGGCTATTATGATTCAGTAAGTGCGTGCGAACAAAAAGAAACCGGATATAATTGTACATCAGCCGGAGACGGATGTTACACCAAAGGCACCGCCAAAGATTGTCCAATCGGCGAATATCTGAAGGGTCAATGTCCTAAAAAAACCGGCACAACCGTCATAGAAAATCAATCCGGCAATATGTCAGGAAGTGAAAAGTGCTATACCTGCAGTTATAAATGTAATGCGGCAGAAAAGTACTATGACAACATCGACACATGCGAAACCTCAAATACCGGCAAAATATGTACCCAAGACTCTAATACGCAATGTTATATTCCGTCCGGTTGCAACACCGTCGGAGGATACTATGAAGAAGAAGACGCGTGTTTAGCGGCAAGTACGGGGCACCTCTGCACTAAAGATCCGATTTCTTCGTGTTATATACAAGGAGCCTGCAACGAAACCGAACATTATTACACGGAGCAAACAAGTTGTGAAAATTATTACACCGGATATAGTTGCACAGTTTCTTATGGATGTTATGTAAAGGGAGGCGAAAAGCCCTGTCCGAGCGAACCGGAACAAGAATATACCGAATGTCCGGAAAAGACCGGCAACACGGTTATCCCCACCCCGTCGGATAATTTTTCGGGCGCAAAACAATGCTATACCTGTGCATATAAATGTAATGAAGCAGAAAAATATTATACGGAACGTAACAGCTGTGAACAAGCCAACCCCGAACAATTTTGTAATTTAAATCAAGAATCGGGTTGTTATATTCCGTCCGGATGTAACAATGCCGGCGGTTACTATGAGGAGCAAGATGATTGTGAAGATGCAAACAAGGGCTACACTTGTAAACTCCAAGAGAAATGCTACATCAAAGACGCCCCCAAAGCCTGTCCGGAAGAAGAATTTTTAGAAGGCAAATGTCCGGAAAAGACCGGCAATACTGTATCCCAAACACCGACAGGCAACATGAGTGGGGAAAATCAATGTTTTAGCTGTGTATACGCATGCATAGCCTCAGAAAAATATTACGATAACAGCAACTCATGCGAACAAGCCAACATCGGAAAGATGTGCGCATTAGATGAAACATCTTCCTGTTATCGTGTCAGCGGTTGTAACACCGACAAAGGATATTATGACAACAACGAAAATTGCACCACCGCCAATACGGGACATTTGTGTAAACTAGACGGAGAATCTGCATGTTACATAAAAGACAAATGCGACACGGCGCAAAAACACTATGATGATAAAGCAAGTTGTCTTGGCGCGAACACCGGTTTAGAATGTGAACTGGATTCCCAAACATCATGTTACATCCCGACCAAATGTAGTACGTCCTCAGGTTATTACGATGAAAAAGAGAATTGTGAAACAGCCAATAAGGGCTATAACTGCGCAATTCAGAGCAACGGTTGTTACCAAAAAGGTGAAGCCAAAGCGTGCCCCGAAGAACAATACACCGAATGTCCGGAAAAAGCGGAACATACGGTTTCCCCGACACCGACATCAGATTTTTCGGGAGAAAAACAATGCTATACCTGTACATATTCATGTGACACAAGCAATAATTATTATGACGACACCAATTCATGCGAAATAGCAAATCGTGGTTACAATTGCAGTAAAACCGAAAATAATTGTTACATAAAGAGCGACGCTAAAAAGTGTCCGCTTGATGAATATACAGAATGTCCGGAAAAAGACGGCAAGATACCAACCCCAAGCGCAACCGGAAACTATGCCGGCGAACTTCCGTGTTATAGTTGTTCTTATGGATGTGACAGCAACAATAATTACTATGACAGTCAAAGTGCGTGCCTAAAAGTTCACCCCGGAAACCTCTGCGAATTAGATGTGTTATCAGGCTGTAACATCCCCGGAAATTGTAATGTAAGCACCGGCTGGTATGAAAGTAATGAATTATGTTCAACCGCCTTTCCTGGATGGAATTGCAGTAACACCGGCACCTGTTTTACTAAAAGTAGCCCCAAATCATGCCCTGCGGACGAATACACGAGTGGTATGTGTCCTGGAAAAACCGGTAACACGGTTAACGAAATCGCGACAGACAATTTTGCCGGAGATGCGCCCTGTTACACCTGCCAATATACCTGCGATACAAAGAACAACTACTATAAAGACAATTTAGAATGTACCGGCGCCCATCCCACAAAAGTATGTTCACTTGATGACACGTCAGGTTGTTACATCCCCACCGGTTGTGATTCCGATAAAGGACATTATGATTCAAAAGACGACTGCGAAACCAACAATGAGGGATACGGCTGCACGCTCCAAAACGACTGTTACGTCAAAGACGAGCCGAAAGACTGTCCATTTGGCCAATACACAACCGGCAACTGTCCCGAAAAAGACGGAAACGTAATCAAAGAAGTCGCAAGCGGTTCCATGAGTGGTACAGAAAAATGTTACACCTGCGAATACAGTTGCAACAAGGAAGAAGGGTACTTTCAAACAGAAGAAACCTGTCAACAAGCCTATCCGGAATTTACCTGTATATCAGATTCGGCATCAGGATGTTACATAACCGCCAGCTGCAATGCGGAAGACGGATACTTTGAAGATTTGGATGCATGCACTGCAAATTACAGAGGTTACGAATGTCAAGGCAGCAATGGATGTTACACCAAAGGTAAACCATTATCCTGCCCTGTTGATCAATACACAACGTGTCCAAGCATTGAGGGCAACCGCGCCATTCCGACACCTACCGGAAATTTCTCTGGAGATGAAGAATGTAACACTTGCGCCTATGAGTGTGACACCGCAAATCGTTATTACGAAAGCGAAGGAGCATGTAACATAGCCCAACCGGAATACATCTGTGTATCGGATGCGGTTTCAGGATGCTACAAACCCTCGAAGTGCGACGAATCCCAAAACTTTTATGACGAGCAAAGCACATGTGAAAACTATTATGAAGGCTATACCTGCAAAACCCAAAACGGCTGCTACATTAAAGGTGCGGAAAAGCAATGTCCGAGCGGAGAATATGTAACCTGTCCGCCCAAAGAGGGCAACAAAGTAACCGCCACTCCCACCGATAACAAATCCGGTGAAGAATATTGCAACACCTGTGCATATAGTTGCGATGCGGAGCAAAAACACTACACCGAAAAAGAAGAATGTAATATAGCCAATCCATCACATTACTGCGATTACAGCAGCAGTTCAAATTGCTACACGCCAACCGGTTGTGACAACGAGCGAGGTTTCTATGCATCTTATGCATCATGCACCAGCACGTTCAAAGGCTATGAGTGCGTTTTAGAAGCCGGATGTTATACAAAAGGCGACATAAAAAAATGTCCGATGGGAGAATACACGGAAGGAAAATGCCAAGAGCGCGTTGGAAACGATATTGAAGAAGTCGAAAGCGGCAACTATACCGGAGAAGAAAAATGCTATGCTTGTAAATACACCTGCAAGAGCACGGAAGGATATTACGGTGAAAAAGAAGTCTGCGAAGCAGAAAACACCGGACGTTCTTGTGCAATTGACAACAGTTCACAATGTTACATGGTAACAGGATGCCGCATAGACATGGGTTGGTACACCAGCATAACCGAATGTGAAAAAGCATTTCCGGGTTATTCTTGTACATATCATGAAGAATGTTACATAAAAGGCAGTCCGAAAGAATGTCCGAACGGACAATACACAACAGGCAAATGTCCGGAAAAAACAGGAACCACGGTAACCGAAGTCGAGAGTGGCGACAAAACGGGTGAAGATCCCTGTTACAACTGTATTTACACCTGTAAAACAGCAGAAGGATATTATAACAGTGCTTCCGAATGCAGTTCATACAATCCCGGCAAAGCCTGCTATAACGATAGTGAAATAGGTTGTTATCTGGTATCCGGATGCGACACCTTAAATAATTACTATGACACCAACAATGACTGTGAACAAGCGAATGCCGGCTATTTCTGTCAAAAAGATGAGCAAAGTCAATGTTATGTCAAAGGTCAAGCTCGCACCTGTCCGCAAAACGAGTACATCAAAGGGGAATGTGCCAACCGTCCGCATAACAAGCTGGAAGAAATCCCCTCAGGCAGTTATGCGGGAGACGAAGCATGTTATCGTTGCAGTTACACCTGTTTAAGCGAAGAAGGTTATTACGCAACGTCAGCCATCTGCAAAGATGAGAACATCGGATTCATCTGTGAAAATGACGCGGAATCGGGATGTTTTATAAAAACTGATGCGCAACCATGTCCTGAAAATGAGTACATCGGAGGACAATGCCCCAGCAAAACCGGAAACACGACCGAATATACGGAAACTGGTAATTACAGTGGTAACAACAAATGCTACACCTGTTCCTATGAATGTGATGTAACCAATAAATATTACAGTAGCGAAATACTATGTACCGGCAACAATTACGGCCGCACCTGCAGTTTAGATAATTTATCATCCTGTTATATGCCGACCGGATGTGATGAAACAGCAGGATATTATGAAAGTTTAGAAAAATGTACACAAAACAACCTTGGCTACGATTGCAAATCATTAGATGGCTGCTATGTAAAAGACATTCCCAAGAATTGTCCGGAAGAAGAATACGTTACATGTCCGGAAAGAGAAGGCAACATAGTTACCCCCACCCCCAGCGGCAACTATTCTGGAGAATATGTCTGCAACACCTGTGAATACAGTTGTAACAACGATCTCAATTATTACACGGAAGAAGAACAATGCACGACAGCCAATTACGGAAAATTATGTGATATAAGTGTTGCCGCCCAGTGTTATTATCCGACCACCTGTGACGAAGCCAACCATTTCTACAACAAACAAACAACTTGCGAAGAATATTACAGTGGTTATAAATGCGTTATTTCGGGAGGATGTTACATACAAGGAGGTTCCAAACCTTGTCCGGAAGGAGAATATACGTCATGTCCGGTCATAAACGGCAAAAGACTTGTTTCATCCGAAGCAACCACCAACACATCGGGCGAAGATCAATGCTATACATGCACCTACGAATGCAATACGTCCTCCAACTATTATGAAGAAGAAAGTGTATGTAGCACCACTCACACCAACAAAATCTGCTCATTAGACGAAACCAGCGGCTGTTATTTCCCCAAGACGTGCGACGAAGAACAAAACTTCTACGATTCTCTAGAAAAATGTGAAGAAACATACCCCGGCTACACATGCAAAGCAGACAATGGCTGTTATATACGAGATGCAATACGTTCTTGTCCTGAAAATGAATACCTAAGTTGCGAAAACAAAACCGGCAATATAACGGAAGCGACAGCCAGCGGCAATATCTCAGGAGATCAACTTTGCTACAAATGCAGCTACACTTGCGACACGGCAAACAAATTTTATCCGGATGAAGAAGCCTGTCTGACGATAAATCCGGAATATGTCTGCGCCGAAAATATCGCATCAGGCTGTTATATTACCACCCAATGCGACAACAGCAAAGGTTTCTATGATACCCAGAAAAACTGCAGCAGTTTAAATCGTGGTTATGAATGCAATATCTACCAAAACAATTGTGTCGGCAAAGGCGAAGCGAAAAGCTGTCCGGAAAATGAAATAATGCAAGGAGAATGTCAACCCAAAGAAGGCAACAACGTATATGAAACCGGCACTGGCAATTACAGTGGCGATAATATCTGCGTAAAATGCGAATACAGCTGTAATTCCAATATAGGTTATTACAGCGAAGAAGGTTTTTGCCTTAACAACTTCTCAAGTTGTTCTTTTGACAGCAACAGCAATTGTTACATAGGAACGTCATGCGATTCGGGACAAGGAGAATACAACACCGGTTTACAATGCGAAGAAGAAAATCCCGGTTACAATTGTAAATACAACCTTAAAGCCAAATGTTTCATAAAAGACAGTGAAAAAGATTGTCCGGAAGGAGAATACATCACTTGTCCACCCCAAACCGGCAAAATTGCGACACCGACTCCAACAGGAAACAAAGCCGGAGAAGAGGTATGCAATACCTGCAGTTACACCTGTGACACGGGCAATGGCTACTATAACAGTAACGAAGATTGTCCGGAAGGTACACTGTGCACACTTGATGAGAGTTCTGGTTGTTATAAAGCTAACGCAACGGATATTTCCGGCTACACAATTAAAAATACGACCGACATCAGCAAAATGATAGTAGGTGAAGACGACGGCTATGGCATGAAGAGCAGCCAAGACATCGAAAACAGCGTAGACGAAGAGAGTGGCTTAGGCGGCAAGATAAGTTTAAGCCATTACGGCAGCGGCACGGCATAC
>CASDOS010000054.1 GCA_949282205.1 uncultured Alphaproteobacteria bacterium
TAATAATGAACGTTGTCAGTGGAACTTAAACAAAATGACACCGGCTCAACACCGATGCCATTTGCTTAATCACTCCTCTTGACTTACACCCCTCAGGGGATTTCTTTTTCGTTTCCACTTTTCAGGGTACAGATCAAAGAGGGGGAGGCTCTTATTACCAGACAATATCCTGATGGAAGTAAAGACACATATAAAAATAAAAAGGGTCCTAAATATGAATTTGAAGCAGGGCAATCTTGGGATAATCTTCAACCGGGAGAATCTGCTTTTGGTAAATTAAAGGATGGACCAGAATATGATAGATTTGCTATATTAGCAAAACCCGAAGATACGGTTGACGCTGTATGGGATGAAACTCAAAAAGTAACCAGACCTAATTCTTTTGTAACTGTTATTTATGCTAATAAGGAATTTAATCTCGAAGGTGATAAGAAATGGGAAAGTAAACAAATTGTATTAAATAATAATGCCGGAGATATTCACCCTATTGATACTGAAAGAAAAGATGAAAAAGGTAATCCGGTAGTTATTGGAAAACTTCCTCTTACCGCAAATCCAACTGCTCGCGAAGCTGAATTAAGAGAGTATGTCGCTCAACATTATAATGGCGAAATGCCGAAACATCTATTACCTGTTATCAGAAATATAAATGCTGAAAAGAATTTGGGCATGACTAAAGTAATGATGCATAATAGAGGTAATACGGGTAAATAGCAGAAAATTCATCTTAAAAACTATAAAGCCGTTGTAATACGAGTATTGCAACGGCTTTTGATTATGACTTTTACTATTTTTGTGTTACTTTGGTTATTGCCTATTTATCATAAAAAAATACGAATTCAAACGATATGTTGTTAAACGTGTTATCCCTATTATGTGAATATGAAAAGAGGGTTGCAATTTCTTACAACCCTTTGAAAATATTTGATATTCTCGTAATACCAATTAACGTTTAGAGAACTGATATGAACGACGTGCTTTGGCACGACCATATTTCTTACGTTCTACAACACGATCATCTCTGGTTAAGAAACCGGCTTGTTTCAATATCGGACGTAGTTCCGGTTCATATTCGTTAAGAGCCTTAGATATACCGTGTGTAATCGCACCTGCTTGACCAGATAATCCACCGCCTTGTACTGTGCATACTACGTCAAATTCATTTTGACGGTTTGTAATTTCAAACGGTTGATTGATTATCATTTTCAATACCGGACGTGCAAAATATGTGTCTATCGGTTTGCCATTAATGGTAATATTACCTTTACCAGGCATAACCCATACACGCGCAACGGCATTCTTTCTTTTACCTGTTGCATAAGAACGTCCTTGCTTGTCGCGAGAAGGTTTCCGTTTTGCTTCAACAGTTGCTGAGTTTGATGCAACAGCTTCTTTGATTTCTGTTAAAGATTCAATTTTCTTATTAGCCATTACAATTCACTCCTTTTGTTCTTTTCATTCATTGACGCAATATCCAAAACTTCAGGATTTTGTGCGCTATGCGGATGGTTTTCTCCAGCATATACCTTTAATTTTGTCATTTGTTGACGTCCCATCGGATTGCGGGAAATCATGCGCTCAACCGCCTTTTCTATTACTCTTTCAGGAAAACGGCTGTCTAAAATCTTTCCGGCTGTGGTTTCTTTAATTCCACCAATCCATCCGGTGTGTTTGTAATACTTCTTATCAGTCAATTTCTTGCCTGTTAATTTTACTTTATCTGCGTTGATTACAACTACATAGTCGCCACAATCTAAGTTTGGTGTGTAATATGGCTTGTTCTTACCGCGAAGCAAAATCGCTACTTGGGCGGCTAATCGACCTAATACGACATCTGTTGCATCAACAACATACCATTTTCTTTTGATATCAGATGGTTTTGTTGCATATGTGTTCATTTTTCAATCTCTTTTCTAAAAATTAAATCAAATTCGTGTTTAATATATGGATATTTCCGTATTTGTCAATATAAAAATTTTACATATTTTCAACATCTTAAATAGCGGTATCATAATACCATTGATTAGCTTATTGTTTTTACGTCCTTTTATCACCTTAAGACATTTTTAAATCTAATTCATCTATATTTTAGTATCACTTTTTTTATATATGGGGGCTCTATGCGGTATTTTATTCTTTTGTTTTTGGGATCGTTATTTTGGCTTTCCGCCACTTCTTGTTGCTGCGCTCAACAGTATTCTTCTAAGCAAATAGCTGCTTATGTTCGAAAAGCTCCAAGCGATGTTGAAAAAAATATTGCTCCTTTGGTTAAGTATCTTACCGAACCTTTTGATAACGATTATGATAAGGCTAAATCAATCGCTTTTTGGATTGCTTCACATATTTACTACGACTCTTATCTGTATAACGGTACCGATAATAAAGATACTTATCTGCGCAAAAGTTATCAGGAACAGACACCAGCAAAACTATTACGCTCTCGGGTGGGTATTTGCGTGGATTACGCCGCCCTTTTTCAAGCCATGTGCCGAAAAGCAGGTATTACCGTTCGTACTGTTAACGGATATGCTTATCCCGCTCATCTTGCTTTCTCGGCTTCCGTTCGACGTAATTATGCTCATGCTTGGAATTATTTTTATTATCGAGGAAAAAAAATTTATGTCGATACAACATTTATGGCCGGAGGCTCCTTGGATGCAGATGAATATCCTAACTCGGCTAAGCGTAAAAGAGCTCTTTATCAATTTAAAAAACAAAATAAAGAAAAAGAACAAACCGCAAGTATTTACGGATATTATTTTGACTTTTCATATAAAGATGAGGTATCTCAGAAAAATCGTATTCATCGGGAACAGTAAGGTATTTGCTTTATCCTTGATTTGCTTATCAAATTATGCTATGATTGTTTATGGATAATTTGTTGCGGAGATTGATTATGAGTGAATTAAATGAAACTAAAATCAGCCATTCCGGTTATGATAACAGCGTTGGACAATCTATTAAAAATAGTAGTCTTAGCAGTTTCTTATTTGCGGTGTCCTCAAATACGGCAACTTCTTTTACTTGTTCCCAAGATGATTTTGATCAGCTTATGGCTCGGCTTTCCGATGAACAGAAAAAATCTATTCAATTTACCTCAACTAATGGCTTTGTGCATGTAAATGTTTCGCCTTCTGCTAATGATAAACAGGATAATCCTGAAAAAAAATCTCCTTCAAAAAAAGAAGAAAAATATTCTCGTGAATCTGAAGAAAAAATGGATGACCAACTTGATAAAAAACGCAAAGAAAAGAAAAAAAATAATAAGAAAAATAAAAAACTTACTCAAAAGAAAACTGCAAAAATAAAAAATGAAGCCGCGCAAAGAGCAAGTAAAATGGATAAATTTCTCGGTCGCTCCAAAAAATTGTCTTCCGTAAAAGAAGCTGTCGCCCGTATCGGTCAGAAAAAACTTTTGGGTAAATCTTCAACTAAAGTTTTAGCAAAATCTGCGGCTAAGTCTACGGCAAAAGCAACTTCTAAAATTCTCGGAAAAGCCGCTCTTAAATCTTTAGTTAAGAAAATTCCGGTGGTTAGCTTGGCGGCCGGTTGTGTTTTTGCTTATCAACGTGTTAAAGACGGTGATTGGAAAGGAGCTATCGGCGAAGTTACTTCCGGTGCTCTCGGATGCGTTCCGGGAATTGGAACGGCCGCCAGTGTTGCTGTTGATGCCGGACTTGCGGCCAGAGATGTTTATAATGAAAATAAAACTATTTCTCAAGAAAACATGGACGATGTTCACTCTGTTAAAATTGTTCCGCAACAAATTCGTGATGAAATTGATAGAAGAGGAATACCTGAAAAATCTTCCGTTAGACATGCCGATGCGTCCTTATCTCCTAATCAAGTTTCCTTATTGCAGAAATTTTCCGAAAATTCTCGTTGAGTTAACTACGGCTTATGTATATCAAATCCGTTTGGTTTACAATCAAAATTAAACTGTTAGCTTCTCCTTCTGCTATTCTTCTCTATATTTGATAGATTTTTTATTTCGTCTTATAAAAAAAAATATTTTTTGTTTTATTTTCAGATGTATTGACATACTTGTCGGGGGTAGATATAAATATTGTCATAATGGGTTAGTGTGTTTGTATATCCCGGATTTGGCTCTCGGTTTGAGGGCTTTTTTTATGGGCAATTTACAAATGGATAATCCTATTTTTAACCAAGAGCTACGATGTTTTTTTTCGTGGCTCTTTTTTGTTTTAATTTTTGTTATGAAAGGAAAAATCATGACTTTTTCATATAATTTTGATGATGATATTCTTGAACATCAACGACTTGTGGATGCGGATAATGAATTGGAATTAAAAAGATTGTTGCGAAAATATGGCTCGTTAGAGGGAATTGAGAAAAACGCAGATATTCGAGATTCAATGGCTTATATGATGGCTAATCAAAATAGGCAGGCTCAGAAAGTCTTAACACAAGAAACCGGAAATTCGCTATTATCATCTTACGGCACACAATACGCCAAAAATGATAGGGCTAACCATGTCAGCGATGCTAGTGAAGTTACAGGTAATTTGAGTGCGGAGCATGAATCTGGTTCAAGACCTCATGCTCTTGGGCATGATAATGGTGGAGGATATAGTTATGGTTTATATCAGATAGAGACTAAACATGGAACAATGCTAGATTATATAAAATATATCAATAAGCTTCCCCAATATAATCATTTTGCAAAAACTCTTATTGATGCAGGAGGGTATGAAGGAGCGTATTCTGGTTCAGAACGATTTAAAACGGCTTGGAAAAGCTTATCTCAAGATGATCTTTTTAATCAATCTCAGAGACAGTTTATATTAGATAAAAAATTGCAACCTGTAATAAATTTCACAAAGAAAATTAAAGGTTTTAATGTTGAAAAAAGGCATCCAATTATTAAAGAGGTTTTATATTCTTTGGCCACACAACATGGAAATAAAGGAGCTCCCTTTCTTTTGCAAAATGCTTTAGGAAATGATGTGTCTTATTTGGATGATGCCGCAATCATTAATAAAATCTATGATGAACGTAGCAAGGTTGATAAGTATTTTTCTAGAGAAACAAAGAAGGTAAGAGATAATATTTTGTATTATCGATTACCAGCAGAAAGACAAGATGCGTTGCGAGCATTGCAAGAATAGTTTTTTATTGCTCGATAATCAGATTTCTATATAGTGTTTGATAATGTAGGACGTCATATAAGATTTCTTCATATTGGCGTCCTAGTATAATATCATTTTGGGCACGTCCCATATATCCTGTATCATCTTGATTATATAGGATGTTATAGAAAGTCAATGTTCCTGTTTCAATATTATCAAGTGCCACAAGCATTTTATTACTACCTTCTGGTGAAAAGACTTGTTTAATTTCTTGTATGATTATATTTTTAAGACATTGATGATATTTTCGTGCATATTGTTTGGCGTTATCATTCGTGTATGATAATACTTTGCTTAGAGCTTTTTTATCTTCCGGATATACTTCTTTAAAACATTTGTCCATATAGAAATCTGTTAGTTCTCTATCTTTATCTTGTGTAATTTCTTCCTTTTGTGCAAGGGCGGAATTGGACAGTAAACTTATTCCCAGGATTGTACTCAAAAATATTTTATATCCTATCTTTTTCATCTTTTCTCTCTCTTGTTGATTTTAATGGTATTTTATATGCGAATGTTGAATTTATCGTTAAAAGGGGCGGTTTTACTGCCCCATATCTTTTTTATCTATGACGAGTGTTCCAATACTATCTCCGGAGGCATTTTCCAGTACAAACCATTTACCGCCAAAGCAATATTCTTTTTGCTCATCGCAACCTCTTAATACATAGCGAACAATTTGACTATATGTTTCTTTAGTTTCTTCAATATAAAAAGTACAATCTAATGTCACAAACATAGGTGTGTTTTCCAGCATTTTACATCTTCCAACAACCGCTTTACCATATAAGTCATAGTATATGGCAGAAGTCGGTGTTAAAAAGGTTGGTCTTGTGTTTTTGGATCTTGGAGATAATTTTTTATAAAACAATGGATTTACAAATTTATCTTTGGGGGCATTTTCAGACTTTGAAGGGATTATATAGGTAATTGTTTCATCAAAATATTGGTAAGGTCTGATTTTTTGATAAACCAGCCAGCCCCCTTTATCCAGACACATATTTTCTTCATTGCAAGGTTTTAGAGTATATGTGAAAACTTGTGTCTCTTCTTTTTCATTTTTGTAGTTATATTTAAAACATTCCAAACTAACTGTATCCATTTGGTTGTTAATGAGTTTGCAAGTATAATTATACTTAAAGTCTTTACTGGAGACCATATAGATACTTGTTGGGGTTAATTGCACTTCATAATTTGAATGCGATGCTGAAATCATTTTTTCATAAAAGACCGGATTTACAAATTTTTCTTCCTTGTTCAGATTAAATAAGGAGCAACTGGTGGTTATGATTGTGGCAATTATGCAGGCGATACTGATTTTTTTCATCTTGTCTCTCTCTTGTTGATTTTAATGGTATTTTAGCGGCGAATGTTGAATTTATCGTTAAAGAATAAGTTTTGGGGTGGAATGAAAAATATTTTCCGTTTTATGTTTTTATTTTTCTTGAGAAAGTCTTATTTGGCTTATTATTCAAATTGTATTAGATAATCGGCTCTTACATACTGTGTGTTTCTAATTTGATTAGAAATACTGTTAAACAACATTTTATCTGGCGCGGACAGATTGGAGAGATAAAGTTGATTCTACTTGGAGTAAATAGGCTCAATTCTATGTTATACTTATACAAGAAGCTATGTTTATGTTATTTCTTATTTTCTATTACTTTTCAGTATAAAAAGAGCGAAGTTATAGACCTCGCTCCTTTGTACTTTATAACTAAACTCTTTTGATAAGTTGCTTTAATTCTTCAACTAAATTTTCCGCCGTCAATCCATAATGCTCATACAGTTCATTCGCCGGACCGGAGGCGCCAAATGTATCTATTCCGATGGTTCTTTGTGCAAAACGATTCCATCCAAAAGTCGTTGCCGCTTCTATACTGATAATCGGCTTGTTTCCGAGTACATCCATTTGATAATGCATACTCTGTTCTTCAAATAATTCCATACACGGCATGGATACTACCGCTACATCTATGTTTTCCGCTAAAAGTTGCTTTTGCGCTTCGACCGCAATCGAAACTTCCGAGCCGGTTGCTATTATGGTTGCCTGTCTTTCTTTTTGTGCCGGAGAAATTATATACGCTCCTTTGGCGGTTTGATTTGTTTCTGCTGATTTACGCAATTGCGGCAAACCTTGACGTGATAAAGCCAAAATGCTCGGGCGATGTTCTTCCTCCAATGCTATTTCCCATGCTTCCGCCGTTTCCACAACATCACACGGACGGAAAGTTAATATATTCGGCATTGCTCGATATGAAGCTAAGTGCTCTATCGGCTGATGCGTCGGACCATCTTCGCCTACTCCGATAGAATCGTGGGTTAATACATAAATGACCCGTATTCCCATTAAAGCCGCTAATCTCATCGACGGACGCAAATAATCCGAAAATACAAAGAATGTTCCTCCGTAAGGAATAACTCCGCCATGCAGTGACATACCATTCATTATTGCTCCCATCGCGTGTTCACGGATACCATACATTATATTATTGCCGTGATAGTCTTGCGCCGTTACCGTTTTTAATCCTTCTACAAAGGTCAAATTTGACGCGGCCAAGTCCGCTGAGCCGCCTACTATTTCAGGAATATGTGGCACTATTGCCTTTAAACACATTTCTGACGCTTTTCTGGTTGCTACTTTAGTTTTTTCGTCTATCGCTTGTAGCTTTAGTGCTTTTAACGCTTCATTCCAACCTCTCGGTAACTTATTTGCTATGAAATCATGAAATTCTTTACCTGCTTCTTGTGCGGCTTTTACCCATTGCTCATAGCCTTCTTTATTTCTGTCTTGGGTTTTACGCCATATTTGTAAACTATCTTCCGGTACTTCAAACGTTTCATATGACCAATTCAATTTTTGACGCATTAACTTTGTTTCTTCTTCTCCAAGCGGGGAACCATGACACTTCGATGTGCCTGCCTTATTGGGTGCACCGTATCCTATAGTGGTACAGCAGCATATCAATGTCGGCTTATCTGATTTTTGCGCTTGTTCTATCGCGTGTCTGATTTCTTGATAATTGTGACCATTGATGCTAATTGTATTCCACCCCATCGCTTCAAAACGCATTTGTTGATTGGTTGAGCTTGCTTTATCTACCGTCCCGTCAATCGTGATGTTGTTATTATCCCAGAACACTATCAATTTATTTAATCTTAAATGTCCTGCCAACGAAGCGGCTTCTTCTGATATTCCCTCCATTAAACATCCATCTCCGGCGATTACATAAGTATAATGATTGCAGAGTTTATCTCCATATTTGGCATTTATCATTCGTTCTGCCAGTGCCATGCCTACCGCAGATGAAATACCTTGCCCCAAAGGGCCGGTGGTCATGTCTATTCCCTCCAAATGTCCATATTCCGGATGTCCGGCCGTCTTGGAACCGAATTGTCTGAAATTTTTAATGTCCTCGATGTTGATATCTTTATATCCGGTTAGATATAATAGTGAGTACAGCAACATTGATCCATGTCCTGCCGATAAAACAAATCTATCTCTGTCAAACCATTTCGGAGCCTCGGGATTTAACTTTATATACTCTCCAAATAAAATCGTCGCCACATCGGCCATACCCAATGGCATTCCAGGATGTCCTGAGTTGGATTTATTTATGGCATCTGCCGCTAAAAAACGAATTGTATTTGCCATTTTTTGAAGGACAGTTGTTTCTATCATTGTTTCAGCTCCTTAATTATTTTCATGGTTTATCTCAAATAAGGCTATAAGTTCTTGGTGCGGCGAATATACAAATTGATCTACCTGCACAACTTTTTTTAACTCATAACTGCTTTCTATCAATATCGTTGCATCATATACAAATGTTTTGGGATTACATGACACAAATACTATTTTTTCGGGACGTGTTGTCCGTGGTATTGCGGCTATCGCTCGACATTGTTCATGCGCTCCAGCCCGCGGCGGATCTATTACCAAGGCCTTTACACCTCTTAAATCTTCTTTATCCATCGGTTCCTTAAATAAATTACGCTCTACTATTTCCACATTTTGTATTTGATTGCTGTTTAGTGCTTTGCGTAATCCTTGCAAGGATACAGATGAAGAATCGCATGATATTATTTCATTCTTTTTATTTTTAGCGAGAGGATAGGTAAATGTTCCTAATCCGCAAAATAAATCCGCAATCTTTCCGGTGGTTTCACCTATATATTCCATAACTTTGTTTATCATTGCCGTTTCAGACGCTTTTGATGCTTGTAAAAATACTCCTGAGGGAATTGGCACCGTATATCCTGCAATATATAATTCCGGTGAAACTTTTTCCACCACCGTTTCCGCCGTGCCTTTTCCTATTATCCATGATAATCGCAATATAGCGGGAATTTTATTTATAAACTCACCGACCAATAACCTATGTTCTAAAGTTGGTTCACTGTTTAATTTTAATAGTATGTCGAGCCCATTATCCGCATATAACATTTGTATTGATCCTGCTCGAATCGGTTCTTGAGATTTTGATTGTTTTTTCTTTTTTATCGGACTTACTGTTTGCTCAACAGAACAAAATTCTTGTAAAAAATTCTTAATCTCAGGTAACAGGGCATTTATTTCAGGCAACAACATCGGACAATTTTCCATATCGACCAGATTATGCGTCTTACTCTCGTTAAAGCCTAAACACAATTTACCTTTGACTTGCTTGAAGTCCATCTCTGCACGGCGGCGGTTTCCATCTCCGATATATATTGTATCTTCAATTATCGGTTGCGCTCCTCCTATATGACCGATTGTTTGCTCAAAATCTTTTTGTTTACGTTGGCGGTATTCTAATTCCCCTAACTCGCGAAACGGACAACCGCCACATATCTGACAAATTTTATTTATCATTGTTCCTCTCTTTTTCTTTTTATTACAAAAAAAATATCAGAAAAACAAGCATAGTTTTAAACATTTTTGCGTCCAATCTTTAAAAAAAAGATGAATATTATTTTTAATGGTATATAATATGTTTGTAATTCATTTTTAGGGAGCTGTTTATGTTTGTTCATATACCTGACCATTTTAGTTCAAGACTTCATTTCAATCTTCAAAAAACCCCCGTTTCAATTACGGATCGTTCTTCGCTTGGTTGGGTTGTTCTCGGTTGGATTTTCGGTACTCTGCTTTTATGCTTGGGTGTTTTTGAATTGTTTAGCTTTATTACTGCAGAAAAAGCTGACGGACAATCTTTTATTGTTGTCGAAATCTTCTCTTTTATCGTTATTTTGATTGCTATCGGGCTTATTATTGCATCTTTCTTTTCTTTTATCCGATACAAGAAATTCTTCTTCGACGGTAAAAATTTTACAATTATTTATCGACCGGCTTTAGGAATTAAACATCAGCTTACCGAATCTATTGAGAACTATATGGGCGTTCGCTTAAGAGTCCTTTTTGTACAATCGGGACTTTTTAACAGAAGTCGATATGTTATTGATTTATACCATAAAGATCCCAACAAAATTGTCCCTCTTTATATCTCTATGAAAAATAAAAATGTTCGGAAAATTTGGGAAAATTACGCCAAAATGTTTAATCTTCCCGCACTTAGCGTCGGTGACAGAGGACTTATCCAACGCGAATGCGCCGATCTTGATAAATCTTTAAGCGAATTGGCTAAAGAGCAGAAATTACCTTTTATCGCAAGCGGTAAATTTCCGGCTCCGGCTTCCGTTATCGTTGATGAACAGTTTAAGGTAACTTCGATTGAACCTAATGGTATCTATTGGGATATTTTCAGTGTCCTCTTTTTATTGGTTGCTGTTTTTTCGGTTCTTCTACTTACTGCCGGAGGGGTTTACTTAACCATTATCGGAACTTCAATTCCTCTCAAATATTGGATTTGGGGAGCTTTATTGTTGTTGGCTATTATTTATTTTTCTATGAAACTTTTTAACTCTTATAAACTTATTATAGACAACCATACCGTTCGTGTTGTTACAACGTTACTTGGTTCTTCCGTTGCCGAAGAAAGTATTGATATACAAAACATCGAAAATGTCGAGTTGGCTTATAATCCGACAATCGACCGCTATAATTTAGCTATCATCAGTGACGAAAAAGTTATTAACTTCGGCAGCAGACTTCCTGTTAATGATTTGATTTGGGTCAGGGATTTTCTGATTCGAAAATTAATTGGTAATTAATGATACTTTTTCGTTGCGATTCAGGCAATGCTTTGCTAAATTGATGGAAAGTTTATTTTTTAACTGAGGAAATGTAGTCATGGCAAAAGACATTAAACGTAATGGTGAAAAAAGCAAAAATGCTGCCCAGAGTGGTAATCCTTATTTTAATTTAGATGCGGAAAAGGCTTTTTTTGAAGAAGTTGATGAAGAAGTCAGAAATGAAAAGTTTAAAGAACTTATCAATAAATATGGCGGCTATATTCTGACTTTCGTTATTTTGGTTTTAGCTTTGGCTGTCGGTTATGAGAAAATTGGTGAGTGGCGTATTAGTAAGGCTGAGCAGACTAACGCTCGTTATGTTCAGGCGGTTTCCGCTTCTTCCGATTACGAAAATAATATTGCCGAACTGGAAGGAATTGTCCACACCGAAACCGGTTTGTATAAAGATATTGCTCGCTTGCAAATCGCGAATATCTTACTTGATAATAATCAAACAGATAAGGCTTTGGCGGTTTTGACACAAATTAGTGAAGATACTTCGGTTAGTGATAAAATTCGTGAGATTGCTGCAGTCAAATTGGCTACTTATAAAATCGACTCGTCTTCTTATAGCGAAATTGAAGCTATCTTAACGCCGATTGTTCAAAAAGGCGGTGCTTGGGCTCCGATGGCTAAGGAATTGTTGGCAATGTCCGCTATTCAAAATAAAGATTTGGATAAAGCTAAAACAATTTATGAAGAATTGCTCGCAAATGGTAATATATCCGAGGAATTTAAAGCCAGAATCAATGATATGCTGGCCTCTATCAATGGAGCTCAATAAATTTTGAGCTTCATTCTTTTTATTGTTGATAAACTTGATTATATCTATCCCGAATATGAACTTTTTTAATTTATCTCTACGGAACGTGGTATTAATTGTTACTTTAGGAGTTCTCTATGCGTTGGTTTAATAAAGGATTTTATGTTTGCGGTATGGCGCTTTGTCTTGTTGCTTGCGCTCAAGATAAAAAACTTCCAGAGGGTGTCAGAGTATCGGTTCTGGATGATAACATATCTCAAATTTCTATGGATAATAAATCTGTTAAATCTTTGCCTGCGCCTTATATTAACGCATCTTGGAGTCAAGCCGGAGTTAATCCTCAGCATATTATCGGAAATTTACAGGCTGGTTTTACGCTTAAAGAAAAATGGACACAGAGTTTCGGAAAAGGTATTAACAAACGTGACCTATTGTTAGCAGCGCCGGTTGTCGGTAATGATGCGGTCTTTGTTATGGATACTAAAGGAAAAGTTTCCGCATTTGATTTGAATAGCGGAAAATTGCTGTGGGAGAATACATTATCTGCTAATATCGGCGGCTTTAAAGATACGAAAAGCAGAGCATCCGGTTTAGCCTATGATGATAATACCCTATTTGCTACAACGGGTTTTGGCGGAGTGTTTGCCATGAATGCTCAAACAGGTGCTCCTAAATGGCGTAAGGTCATGGAATCGCCTATTCGTATTGCGCCAACTGTTACATCAAATATGCTTCTTGTACAAACCGTCGATAATCGCTTGTTTGCTTTAGATAAAAATAACGGGCAAGAAATATGGCGTTTCGGTGTTGCTCACGAGGATACCGTTATCGCAGGTGGGGCATCTCCGGCTTATGACGCGGAAGACAATGTGGTTATTGCCGGATTTTCTAATGGCGAAATCGTTGTTCTCAATGCTACTTTAGGTACTCCTTTATGGTCGCAGATGCTTGTTTCTAACAAACAAGCACGCTCGACGACTGAAATAAATACCGTCGGCGCTTATCCGATTGTTGAAGAAGGGGTTATCTATGCTATCAGCAATAGCGATGTTTTAGCGTCTTTCGATATGAGAACGGGTGATAAACTTTGGGAGAAAGAAATCGGCTCAATGCAGAATATGTTGCTTGTCGGCAACTATTTATTCGTTGTTTCTAATAAAAACGTTTTGTATGCCGTAGAAAAATATTCCGGCGATGTTGTCTGGTCTTTGGATGTGCGCGATTATTTAAGCGATGAAGATACCAAAGCGGCAATTTATACCGCTCCGCCTCTTATGCTTAACGGACATATTTTACTTGCCTTTTCTAACGGTAAAATCTTAAAAGTTGATGCTAAAAACGGTCTTGTCGTTGCTAAGACAGAATTGGAGCTTGATATCAGTAACGGTTTGATTGCTGCTGAACAAAAGGTTATTGCTGTTTCTGACGATGCGGATGTGATTGTTTTTGAATAAATTGGACGGAGCTTATCATGGTTAAAATTGTTGATGCAACTACCGAAATTTATCATTTGGATAGTCTGAGTGATTTGTGTACTCATATCGAAAAATGCGGTCGCACTTGTTATAAATCCGAAAATCTAATCACTAATGAAACAGCTATCCCTTTTATTTCCGGTATTTTGAAAAGCGGTCACGAATCGGTTATTGAACACGCTAATGTTATTTTTTCCATGCCCGATACCGAGAAAAATCGCCGCATTTTAACGATGAAAGATGTTCGTGGTATGAACATTTCTATTGAAAACGACCCGCTCATCAATAAGGATGTTATTGTCGTTTCCGGTAATATGCGCGCGCTTCGTGATATCGCCAGACAATATCATGTACACGACTTTTTAACTCTTATCGGTAATCCGTTATTTTATATCAAACCAGATGCCGAACCAAGTTTTGAAAATGTAAAAATTGAAAGTGTTCAAAGTTCCAGATTTTCTGAATTACACAATTATATTACAACTCACTCTGTTTGCGATTTAGGGGCTTATAAAGATATTACCAGACATCGCTTGGCTTCATTTTCCATTGAGTCTACCAGATATTGCAACTATTCAAAAGGTAAGTTTGGTAGTGAATTAACGGTTATAGATCCTTGTAATATAGAGAAAGACTCTCCCATGTATGAAGAGTGGTTAAAGTGTATGAATATGATTGAAGCTACTTATATGAAAATGGCTGAAATGGGTGGAAAAGGAGACCAGCTCAGAATGTTGCTTCCTCACTCTATTAAGGCTGACATGATTATGTCTTCCAATATAACTGAATGGCGTCATATATTCTCATTGCGTTGTCATTCTGCAGCTCATCCTTCCGTACGCTTGGTTATGAAGATGATGTTAGAGAAATTTTATCAGATGTTCCCTGACTTCTTTGCGGACCAATACGAAACTTTTATCAAAAATCAATAATACTTTGAGCGTCTATCTCTTGTAGTCTTGTTGTGGCATTGCGTAATCGTGAGTGATTTTTTAGCATTTATTTAGCGCTTGAAAAATTTGCGCCGTTATGTTATATGCTTTAGTCAGTGTTTGTTTGATTTAACTAAAAGGATATAAAATGGCGCTTAAAGTTGCAATTGTCGGTAGACCTAATGTTGGCAAATCCACCCTTTTTAACCGCTTGGTCGGTAAAAAATTGGCTCTGGTGCATGACTTGCCCGGCGTGACACGAGATAGAAAAGAAGCAATTGCCAAACTTAAAGATTTAGAGTTGGCTGTTATTGATACAGCTGGTTACGAAGAAGCTCCAGAAGGGAAAATGGAGCAACGTATGTGGCAACAAACAAAACGCGCTATTGATGAATCTGATGTTGTACTATTCTTATTTGATGCGCGCGCGGGTATGCAGGCTTATGATGAGCATTTTGCCGATTTGGTGCGCAGAAGTAAAAAACCGGTATTGCTTTTAGCTAATAAATGCGAAGGGAAAGCTCAGAAGCAAGGAATTTTTGAAGCCTTTAAATTAGGACTTGGTTCTCCGATTATTTTTTCGGCTGAGCACAATATCGGTTTTGATGAACTTTATCTTCAACTGAAAGATTTTGATGAACAGATAAACTCTTCCAATAATGAAAAAAATGAAAATGATGTCGAGCCGAACGAAAATTCCATACCCGACAATATTTCTGAAGAAGATGAAAAAAATTATCTTGAAAATTTGAAAAAACGCCCGATACAAATTGCTGTGGTCGGACGGCCTAATGTCGGTAAATCTACACTTGTCAACGCTCTTCTTAATGATGAGCGTATGCTGACCGGTCCCGAAGCCGGATTAACTCGTGACGCAATTACTACTCGTTGGGAGTGGAAAGGTTGGACTATCAACCTTGTCGATACTGCAGGACTTCGCAAACAAGCTAAAGTTTCCGGCGCGATTGAAAAAATGTCCGTCGAAAGCACTCTTTATGCCGCAAATATGGCTCAAGTCGTTATATTGGTTTTAGATGCCGACGGTGTTCTCGATAAGCAAGATTTAACGATTGCGCGTAAAGTTCTTGATGAAGGGCGTGCGTTGGTTATTGCCGTTAATAAATGGGATATTGCCGATAAAAAAGAGGCTTTGCAAAAATTAAATGACAAATTACAAACATCTCTTACTCAAGCAAAAGGGGTCCCTACTGTTACTATTTCAGCCTTAAAGAAAAAAGGATTGGATAAACTTTTAAGTGCCGTTATTAAAGTTTATGAGCGTTGGAATATTCGTATTCCGACTGCTCCTCTCAATAAATGGTTCAAGGATGTTCAAGAACAAAATCCTGCCCCATTAGGTAAAAATAAACGGCGTATTAAACTCCGCTATATTACGCAAGCTAAAACAAGACCGCCGGCTTTTTTCATCTTTTCCAGTAATCCGGAGGGGTTGCCTGATTCTTATTTGAGATACTTAACCAATCAGTTACGAGAAACCTTTAATCTTAGAGGTGTGCCGATTAGAATAACAGTTCGAAAATCTGATAATCCCTATGCCGATAAAGATTAGTTAAGAATATTTATCAAAACTAAAGAGTGCTATTTAAGCGCTCTTTTTTTGTTGCGTATCGCCATATTTTTTGCATAAAAAAGAGGTGCCGGCAGACACCTCTTCTTTTTCTTTAACTAAGCAGTGGCTTAGAAGTACTTCCAAACAACACCGTTTAAGCTTTGTGCGCAAGCACCGTTTGCATCAATAATGCTATATGGTAAACCGTGTTGACTATCACCCGGAATGTGAGTATTTGTATCAGCTGCTATAGCTGATGTAACTTCATTCAATCCGCTATCAGCAGCCATTGTTTCAGCAGCGTCAGCTACACCTGCTCCAATCCACATAGCAGCCAAACCAGAACCGGCATCTCCACCCCAGTCAGTTGTTGCAATTGATACGCATGCACTTTGCGGAATTTGGTCAACAGCGATTGTAAATGCCATCTGGTCACCAGCTGATGATTGGTCTACTACTTCAATAAATGTCTTACCACCAAATGCGTTGGTAATGGTGTAGTCTGAAGAATAATCATTCGCTGAATCTGCTTCATACATTTCGCCAGGAATCAAACCTGCTTTCAAAGCCATACCGTTGCTCAAACCAGCATATGTTCTTTGGGAAGAGAACAATGTTCTGATGTTTGTGGAAATCATTTGAATTTGATCACCAACTTTGTTTGTCTTAAATTTGTTCATTGCTTTTGAATAACCGGCGATACCACCAACTGACAAAACGCCAACGATAGCCAACACGCCGAGCATTTCAATCATTGAACGACCTTGTTCATTAACTCTCATATTAATTCTCCTAAAATATAAGTACCTTAAACATTGTTTACTTTACATCAGAAAATACTTTTTTACAATTATGTAAATAGTCATAACATCTAACTAAAGTAATAGATAAGGTTGTTACCTCTAAGTTTATTCCTTACAAGCAGTCCTAAACTTGTTTCGGATTTTAAATGGTAAAACTTAATATTTTCCTAACAAAAACTAATATTCTTAATCTTTTATCCAAATGTACGGCCCCCACTGGCGACTTGTGAGGCAGGTGCGTTATTTAATGTGATGTTGATGTTGCTCACGTCTTCTATATTCAACTCGGCTTCCAGTAGATTGGTGAGCGCTTCTACTAATTTATCTTTGTTGCCTAAACCAATGGATACCAATTCAACTAAGGCACCGTTATTTGCACTTCGCCCGCCAAACGCCATATTGGGATTATAAATCACATTGGCTACAACATAAGATATCGGTTTTCCTAACACATCCGCTGTTAATGCTGATGCTTTTTCCGCTAATTTTTTACCGTCTTTTAGTTCGGTATTGGTGTAAATTGTTAAAAATGGCATGGTTTTCTCCTTTGTTTAACGAAGTTGGGTACGATATAAAGAGGCATATATTCCATCCGGCTTATCTATCAACTCTTCATGCGTCCCGATTTCTGCTATCTTGCCATAGTTTACAACTACAATCTTGTCCGCATTTCTGACTGTTGATAAACGGTGCGCAATAATAAATACTGTTCTATCCGCCATCAGGTTTTCTATTGCTTGTTGAACAATCGCCTCTGACTTATTATCCAATGCAGAAGTCGCTTCATCCAAAATAACTATCGGGGCATTCTTGATAAACGCACGAGCTATCGCAATACGTTGTTTTTGACCGCCGGACAACATCACGCCTCGTTCTCCGATTTCCGTATCCAAACCTTTATCTAAGGTTGATATAAATTCTTCCAAACATGCACATTTGACCGCATTTTTTATCTCGTCTTCCGTGGCGTCCTCTTTTCCTAATATGATATTATCGCGAATCGTACCGCAAAACAGGAAATTATCTTGGAATACAATCGCTATCTTATCACGCAACGAATCTATATCAAGCTCTCTAATATCCACACCGTCTATCATTAACTTACCGCCGGTTACATCATAGAAACGCGGCAATAAGTTTACCATTGTCGTTTTTCCCCCTCCCGAATTACCTACAAACGCTATTGTTTCTCCGATTTTGATTTTTAAATTGATATGGTCTAAGACTTGCTTACCCTTAATATAAGAAAAACAAACATCTTTATATTCAATGCAATCTTTGGGTGTTGATAATTGTTTCGGATTTTCACAATTTATAATATCCGGTGTTCTTTCTAATGCACCAAACACACGCTCCATCGCCATCAACGCCATTTGCACGCTGTTAAAGTTATTACCGATGCTCTTTATCGGATTATATAACATAATCAATGCTGCAATAAATGACACAAAACTACCTGCCGTGATTTGGTGCGTCACAATTAAATACGAACCTAACCAAATTACAGCTGCAACACCGAACGATACGATAAAATGCATAAGAGGCGACAACATTCCGGTTCTTTGTATCATTTTCATACCAATCTTGAATACACTATCCAACGTGTTGCAAAAACGTGCATTTTGATAATCATACAAGTTATATGAAGCGATAATACGGTTACCACTATAAGTTTCGTTGAAGTGTGTCATTACGGCAGCACCAGAAAAAACGGATTTATCCATTAGCGATTTTATGCGTTTGCGCACCCTTGTCAACGGGAATAATGCGCCTAATAATACAAGCGTCGCAACTATCGCCAGTTGCCATGAATTATAAAACAATACACCTATCAACGAAATTGATGAAAATAAACGTGTCGTAAACAATTTCATATTATTCAATAGACCACTGCACGCAGCATCTACGTCATTATTAAAACGGAAAATAATATCTCCAGATGTGTTTTTATCAAAAAAAGCAGCATTATATCGCATCAACTTTCCGAAAAGTTTTTTCTTCACATCCATCGCAATACGTTGTCCAACCCATGTGTTTAAGTATGTCGCACTATATGTCAACAAACTTTGTAACAAACTAAATACAACGATTAGCAAAGGAATTAAAAATGTTGTGGAACCTAACGTGCTTTTTTCCACCATTACTACATCCATATATGGCTTTAACGCCCATGCTATCACCGCATCCATACCACCTATCGGAATGGTTATTAATACGGCGGTTAACGCGCGCCATTTGTATGGCAATACATAGGGCAAAATTTTGCGATAATTTACAACTAAATTCAGACTTAAAAATTTCTCTTTTAGTTTCCGAAACATGGGCTTTCCTAAAAATCTATTACTCACACTCAAATATCCGCTCTATTAGCGGATTGGCTTCTTTTTAGCAATATTTTTATTAGATGTAAACCCTAAAGCGTATTTTATGCGTATGTTCCTGTTAAATTAATCCTTATTTATACTTGTTTGAAATATGCGTAAATGCAGTCCTTTATCTGTTTCGCTCTTTTATTGGCAACGATGATATAGCTTTATCCCTTTTATTTTCAAGCTCTTACTCTGCAAAAAAAACAGACTTGCTTACACAAAAAAAGCCATCCGTTAAGATGACTTTTTAGGTATAAATCTATTTTACTTTATAATATTTCCAAGGAACCTGCTGCGGTACGACCTCTGTCATCATAAATCTCATAGCTTACGCGTTGTCCTTCATATAATTTTCTTAAACCAATTTCCTCCAACTTGGTGATATGGACAAATACATCTTTACCTCCATTTTCAGGTTGAATGAAACCATAACCTTTACGGGAATTAAACCACTTAACAGTTCCTGTTGTCATTTTATCTCCTATCTTTAATAGTTACGCCTACTCCGTTAGGCTTCCCTAACGAAATTTGTTATAATACTATTTATTTTATAGTCAATAAAAAAAATCTCTTAAAGGTTGTTTTTTGATAAAATGTTTTGTAATTGCACTTTTATGTATTCTCTAAACTCCGGATTTATTCCTTTTTCAGCGCTCTTTTTCTCTAATATCCCCAATATCTCTTCTTGATATTTGGGCTTATTTACGGCTATCTTGGCTAAATACCATACCGTTCCTTCGAAAACTTGCTTTTCCTCACTGTTTAATCCCTTTAAAATACTTTCATAAGTTGGGGAAAAACGCTTTTTTATTTCTGTGTTGTTTAATACATATGAGGCTTTTTGAATTCTATGCGCTTCGGCCGGCGTTATATCTCCGGCTTTTCGACCTATTAAAAAATCTTTTATCTTTTTAAACATTGATGCGCTTACACCTTCGGTCATCTCTTATCTCCCTTCTTTTTGGTATCCCTCTTTAGAGATTAAAATAAGCGGACTTTTTTCTTTTTGCAACCACTTTTTCCGGTGAATATGTTAAAAGTGATTGACTCTTATTTTTATTTATACTATCTATTGCTTTCGTTAGATTGCTTCATCGTCTAATGGTAGGACAGCGGACTCTGACTCCGTTAATCTTGGTTCGAATCCAGGTGAAGCAGCCAACTTTTTTGAGGTCGCTCTATCCGCGGCCTTTTTTTATTTGACTTTTCGTATTTTCAAACCTAAGCTCTCATCGCATATTTTATTATTATTCACACTTAAATTTCTAATATTATGAGGTTATCTAAAATTACCGTTTCAGGTGCTAATGAATTTACTGATGCTCAGGCACTTGTTGCTCTTTGTGAAAAACATTGTCTGTCGGAAATCGGTATTCAAGTTTCAGGTGATAAAGCCTATTTCGGTTCAGCCAGATATTGGTGGATTTGGGCGCTTTGTTCTCTTGCTTCTCGGCATCTCCAAATTGCTCTGCACCTTAATAAAGATTGGGCAGAAGATTTTTGTGACGGAAAAATTCCTACCGAAGTTCAAACTTTACTTCATTATTTTCCGGTAATCAGAACAATCCAACTTAATTTCAAAATCGGACGCGAGAAAACACCCGATTTGAATTTATTGTTGAATACAATGGAAAAATGCTATCCGCGACAATTTATCCTTTCTTACAACGATAGTAACAGAGATTTTATTCTGCAATTGTATAAAACCGGTTTTAAATTCGCTTGTTTGTTTGATAATTCTTTTGGTGAGGGGATTATTCCTGATACCAGACCCGCTCCGGCTTTTCCAGATATCTATCAAGGTTATGCCGGTGGGCTTTCTCCTGACAATATTGTGACTGAATTGGATAAAATCCGAAAAGTTATTCCTTCTGATACAGAATTTTTTATTGATGCCGAAGGAAAACTTAAAGGTCCGGACGGACACTTCTCTCTAGAAAAATGTAAACTATTTCTTGAACGTGCTACTGAATGGGCTTACCGTGATTCTGTTTTTAACCGTTAAATTATTCTCCCTGCTCATCTTGATGATGACAGGGAATTTTTATGCCTTATTAATTACCTTTTTCATTAATGTTGATAACGGATACTCCGTAAGCGCCTCCTTGGATACAAAAAAACTATTCGCTATTAAAGGCTTGTTGCTTTTTATCTTATAAATGCGCAATGTAAGTTTGATATGTGTAAAAATGTGTGTCACCGCTTTCCCAGTATCTTCGGCTTCTTCCCAAATTTTTCCCTCATCTTGCCACGGGAACTCATATAACCTTGTTAATAATCCCGGCTCAGTACGCTTACGCAGTAAATAGTTCCCTTGGTCATTTTGTATTAAGTAAACACTTCCTTCTTTTTCTTTTTTGCTCATCTTTCGGCGAATCGGTATTTGTTCCAAATCCTTTTTATCTTTCGACTGACATTCCTCCTGCAACGGGCATATTAGACATTGCGGTTTTTTAGGTGTACATATCATCGCACCTAAATCCATTATTGCCGATGCGTAATCCGCCGCATACTCCTTATCGGTTAGCTGTTCTGCTTTTTCTTGTATAACTTCTTTAACCTCGTCTAGTGGTCTTGTTATGTGATATAAACGGCATATTATTCGCATAACGTTGCCATCTATTACTGTTTCCGGTTGATTATACGCTAGGGCTAAAAAACTGGCGACCGTATATGCTCCGATACCTTTTAGCTTCATTACTTCGGCTTTGTTTTGTGGAAATTTACCAGCGTATTCATTAACGATTATTTGCGCTGTTGTATGCAGAGAACGCGCGCGGGTATAATATCCCAATCCTTGCCACATCGCATAAACTTCTTCTTCCGTAGCTTTGGCTAATGTCTCAATTGTCGGAAATCGTTCCATAAATCGCTTAAAGTACGGAATAACTGTCTTTACGGTTGTTTGTTGAAGCATAAATTCCGATACTAAAATCACATACGGATTGGGATGAGCCCCGCCCTTTACCCGCCATGGTAAATCCCTGCCATATTCTTGATACCATGCTAAAAGTTTTTGTGATGTTTTTTGACTGTTTGGCATCTTCTTTCTCATACAAAAAAGCCTCCTTGCGGAGGTCTTTTATTGGTGCTCTGGAGAAGACTTGAACTTCCACTGCCTGAGGCAACATGCACCTGAAGCATGCGCGTCTACCAATTTCGCCACCAGAGCAACGTCTTTTTTATTACTTGCTTTTTTTATATTAGTCAACACTTTTTTGTTTTGCTTCGTTATAACATATTGTATGCATCCAGCAATAACCCTACTCCTAAAACAATACGATAAATTACAAAAGGTAAATACGTTGCATAGCGCAACCATTGCATCATTAAAAATATTGCTAAAAATGAAAAGACAAACGACCATCCTATCGCTTGATAAGCCATCATTATTTGATTTAACTCTCCACCGTTATATATCTCATACATCGCTAATATTCCTGCGGCTAAAATTGCCGGAACAGACAGTAGCATCGAAAATTTGGCTACTTCGCTTCTATTATAGCCTAAAAAGCGCCCTACAGTTATCGTTACTCCGGAACGGCTTGTCCCCGGTAAAAAGGCTAAACATTGCGCAAAGCCTATCCATAGTGCATCGCTTAATTTCATATCTTTTAGTTTCTTTTCCGTGCTAAATTTCGTATCCGCATACCACAAAATAACCGAATAAATAATCAATAACCATCCTATTAATTTAGTACTTCTAACCCAATCCATGCCGATATATTTCAAAACTCCGCCGATTACTATCGCCGGTATTGTGGCGATTATTATATAATATGCCAAGCGCACTCCTTCCACTTGAAAATTCGGTAAAAACTTTTCTTTTATCAAATCAACCAGCATCGCTTGAATTGTTCGCCAGAAATATAAAACTACCGCTACCAACGACCCTATATGCAAGGCTATATCTATCACTTGTCCTTGATCGGTAAATGACATATATTTGGAAAATAAAATCAAATGTCCCGAAGAACTTACCGGCAAAAATTCCGTCAAACCTTGAACGAGTGACAACCAAAATACTTGCATATCCATTTTCTTATCCTCTCTTTGTTTTCGTGAAGTATAGGGGGGATTGGTTAAAAATCAAATAAACTTTCTTGCTTATTTTCTTCTCTTTCCGGTGTTTTTTTCTTTTTACTTGGTTTTATTACATTGTTTGAACTCTCACTTTCCGCTTGGGGATGCGGTTTTGTATAACTTTTTATTTCACCGTCTGCAAAATGTATTGTCAGTTCGCTTTCTTGCTCGGCAGAGGCTTTCCCGTAAATTGTTTGCCCTTGGCTGCCTTTTATCCACGCAAATCCTCGCCTTAATACCGATTCAACGGACACGCCTTCCAATCTATGCCCCAAGCCTTGCAATCTTTCCGTATATTTCTCTACCATGGTGTTGATATATAACGGTTTTATTTCCGCCAAAGCCAATGCATTTTTTTTCTGTGTCAGAACATTCTTAACGGCATTTAATAATCTTTCCCAACGATAATCTAATTTTTGTATGCTTTCATTTAAAATTTGTTGTAAATTCGGAATTCCGCGTCCTAACCCCTCAATTTTATTTTTATATTCTTCCAAACTGCGGCGCATCGCGTTTTTCATGCGATTATCCAAAATATTCATGCTCATGACTAATTCACTTTTGACAGGAACGGCAAATTCTGCCGCACCGGTTGGTGTCGGAGCTCTTTTGTCAGACACATAGTCTATTAACATTGTATCTGTTTCATGCCCCACCGCTGAGATTATCGGTATATCAGAATCGTAAACGGCTCTTATGACGATTTCCTCATTAAACGGCCACAAATCTTCCAGACTTCCACCGCCTCTGGCCACAATAATCACGTCCGGTCTTCTTATTTCTCCACCTTTAGGTAATGCATTGAAGCCTCTAATGGCGGCGGCGACCTTCTCTGCCGCGCCATCTCCTTGTACGGGTGTCGGCCATAGTAATATATAACTCGGGAATCTATCTCGGATGCGATGAATGATATCTCTTATCACTGCACCAGATGCACTCGAAACCACACCTATCGTTTCCGGCAGAAAGGGTATGGGCTTTTTGTGGCTTGCATCAAACAGGCCTTCTTTAATGAATTGCTGTTTGCGCTCTTCCAATAATTTCAGTAAAGCTCCTTCTCCTGCCGGCTCCAAACTTTCTATAACAAGCTGATATGATGATTTGCCCGAAAATGTCGTAATTTTTCCCGTCGCAATAACTTCTAATCCGTCTTCAATTTTGACTTTTAGTGAAGATGCCACGCCGCGCCAACATACTGCCGATAATACCGCATTTTCATCCTTTAATGATAAATACCAGTGTCCGGAATCTGCTCTTTTGGCGCCGAAGATTTCTCCCCGAACCAAAACGTGATTGAATTTTCCCTCAACATATCTTTTTATTTCATTGGATAACTCGGTTACTGTTTTGGCTTGCGGTTGAGTTTCCTCCGCTTCTTTTGTCTGTGTGTTTTCTTCAAAATCAAAACTTAAATCCATCATAAATCTAACAACCCTTTTGCAAATTCTTCGGCCTTAAACGTATCCATATCATCAACTTGTTCGCCAACACCTACATAATAAACCGGTATTTCTGTTTCTGATGCTATGGCTATCAATATCCCTCCTCGAGATGATCCGTCCAATTTGGTTACCACCACACCGTTCACATCTACTAAATCCTTAAATGTTTTTACTTGATCCAAGCCGTTTTGTCCGGTCGTTGCATCTATCGTTATTAACGTTTTATGCGGCGCATCAGGAATCACTTTTTTTATTACACGAACAATCTTTTGTAATTCTTCCATCAATCCTTTTTTATTTTGTAAACGTCCTGCCGTATCAATGAATACAATATCATCTCCTTTTTTAATAGCCTTTACCAAACCATCATAACACAAGCCGGCACTGTCACATCCCGTTTCTCCTGAAAATACGCGAATACTGTTGCGGGCTCCCCATATTTCTATCTGCTCTACTGCAGCTGCTCTAAATGTATCTCCGGCAATAAATGATACTTGATATCCTTCTTTGGCAAATTTTTTACCTAATTTTCCAATTGTTGTGGTTTTTCCGGCACCATTTACTCCAACCATTAAAATAACAAAAGGCTTCTTTGATGTGTCTATCACAAATTTTTGTTCGGATTTTTTTAGTATCGCCGTTATGTCTTTGCATAGCTCTCGCTTAATTGCCGTTATATCGCTCCCTTTGTCAAATCTCTTACTCGTGAAATTTCCGACAATCTCCGATGAGGCTTTAACCCCTACATCCGCACTATACAGTAATTCTTCCAAATCCGTTATCACATCTTCTGAAAGGCTTTCTTTGGTAAAAATTTCAGCTATTCCTTGGCTTAAATTTTTTGATGTATTCTTTAATCCTAAACCCAGTTTTTGAAAAAAATTGCTCATTTTTCCTCCTTGCGCAGATTTCTTAATCTTTCCGCCCTTTCTCTTCTTATGTTAACCGGAACTTGCGGCATTCTTGCCGCAGGTGTTCCGGGGCGTTCCGAATACGGAAACACATGTAACTTTTCTATATTCGCTTCTTCCACCAATTTCATCGTATTTATAAAATTTTCTTCCGTTTCCGTCGGGAAACCGCAGATAAAATCTGCGCCGAACTCACTCTCCGGACGGACTTCGCGTAACTTTTGACATAATGATATGACCCTTTCTCGACTATGACGGCGTCCCATCCTTTTTAATATTAAATTATCCCCCGACTGTATCGAAAAATGAAAATGCGGATGAATATTTGGATATCTTTTAACCAATTCGATAAATCTCTCATCAATTGCCGCCGGATCAAGGGATCCAAATTGTAAAGACGGTATATTCGGAAATTCTTGCAATATGTCCGCAACCAGCTCACTAAAACTCGGCTCGTAAGAACACGCATCTATTCCGGTCAAACATATCTCCTTAAAGCCTTGTTGCAAAAGTATCCTTATCTGCTCGATTATTTTTTCTTTTTTTACCGAACGATTTGCTCCTCTGGCATAAGGAACTATGCAATATGTGCATCGGTGATTGCACCCTTGTTGTATTTCAACAAAAGCTCGTTCTCTGCCCTCAAAACCCGTTATCATATACGCATCATATCCGGCAAAAGAAAAAATGTCTCCCACAATTTTCTTCTCTTTTGATAACAGATATTTTTCTATTTCCGTCTTTTCTTTATTACCCAACACCAAATCAACTTCCGGCATGGCTGCAAATCTTTCCGCACTCATTTGCGCCGCACATCCGGTTACAACAATTTTAGCTTCCGGATTTTCTTTCTTCATCTTGCGGATTGTCTGGCGACATTGTCTTTCTGCTTCTGCCGTTACAGCACAAGTGTTTACAATAACCAAGTTATCGTAATCTTTTAATTTCTCTTTAAATATTTCACTTTCATAGCTGTTTATACGACATCCGAACGTTATTACTTTTACCATACGCTATTTTCCTTTTGTGTATTATTCGGATAATATTCGCTATTTCTGATTTGTGCAAGACAAATTAAAGCATTTGCTGATATTTTATCGGTATTTCTTTTGTGTAGCTGTACCATAGTGGTTTTAAATATGAATGTGTAAACCACGGTGTCCACGGCTTATGCCCCGCAAAATGCAAAATTACAGCCTGATCATAGACTTCACGAGGGGTTTGCGGAACACTCTCTTTAAAAAAATTGCTCAGAAAATCTGCGTCTTTTTCTTCAAAGAACACACTATTACAGTTATATTTATAGGACAAAGACTCTACTTCTTTACCAAATACCATGTTTAATACGTCTTGATCGCCGAAAACTTCATTGTGCGTGTTAAAATATATGACGGCTCTCTGAATGATATCATCTCGACGTATCTTATCTAAATTTAACAACATCACGCCGCTGTTAAAGTAAAAATCTCGGTCGGTCAGGTTTATTTCTTTTATATGCTCCGGAAATTGATACATTAATCCATCTCTTACGGCCGCCGCGTATTTATCTGAAATATTGATATCATAAACCTCACTCAAATCTTCTTGTACTAGTGTATCGGCATCTAAATACAAAACTTTATTTAAATACGGCAAATAATCAGCAATGAAAATCTTTTGCAGCGATACCTTAAACGACTCGAAACGTCCTAAATGTTTATAATCCAAATCATACTCACGACTTCGGTAAACATCTATACTGACATTTTGGGTTTCCATTGTCTTTAAACTCGAGATGTCTTCCTCGTCTAAATCTTTCCCTATAACGTGTATATGATATTTGCTTTCCGCTGATTTGTTCTTGATTGCTGAATTTAATGATACCATCATATATGGTAAATATTTGGCGTCTGTCATATATACCAAATTAACCGCTTGGGGTCTTA
The DNA here is from genome assembly GCA_949282205.1 of uncultured Alphaproteobacteria bacterium. Classification (GTDB taxonomy): domain Bacteria; phylum Pseudomonadota; class Alphaproteobacteria; order RF32; family CAG-239; genus CAG-267. Next base: position 27,592 of record CASDOS010000054.1, read on the forward strand.
AACCAAATACCACCGCTATTGATATGACTAAGAAAACTATTATCCCATAAAATAGATATCTAACTTTTGAAGTCATTGTATCCTCATCATCTCATTATATAACCTAAACCATAACTCTTTTAAAAATTCAGGACGATAATTTTCTTGCCATGGCTTATCTCCGGCATAATGAATTATGGTGGAATTTTCGTATATGTTAAATGTGTCTTTCGGTAATTCCTCTCCATAGTAACGACTTAAAAAATTCAAATCATCTTCTTCAAAAAACGTGCTTATACAATTGTAACGATATGACATTAATTTCAGCTTATCCCCAAAAACCACATTTAAAACATCTTGATCTCCGTAAAAATCTTCATGCGTCCTTATATACTCTTCTAACTTTGCTATGATATTATCTTCTCGCTGCTTTTTCAAATTATATAACATCACACCGCTGTTGAAGTAGAAGCCTCTTTTGTTCAATCCCATTTCTTCCATTTCTTTCGGAAATCGGTAATATATTCCGTCTTTGGCTACTGCCGCATACTCTTTCGTAATGTCTATATCATACAACTCTCTTAAATCTTTCAGAACAATCGTGTCCCCGTCCATATAAATTACTTTATCAATCTCTTTTAAAGTTTGCGGCAAATATATCTTATGCATCCCTACCTTATATTGCATAAAACGTTGCATATTCTCGTAAGGTATAGCTAATTCTTGTTGCGGAATTATTTTTATCCGTACTGTTTCCGGCGCCAATCTTTCTAAATTACGCAACATATTTTCATCTTGCTGCGTAATGTTCTCGGCGATGATATAAAAATTATATGTTGTGTTCTCACATTTCGTTTTTATTGCCGAATATATTGACGTACTTGTCGGAGGGGTATAGCGAGAATCGGTTATCAAAACAATGTTTACTTCTCCGGAATCTTTTGGACATTTATTCGGTTGTATCTTGATTTTTTGTGGTTGCATTAAAATATCTTTACTCACAACCTCTTGTTCTTGCTTAACTTTATTCTCTTGCTCTGTCTTAAATATTTGTGTCAATACAACCCCTATTGTACTGATTAAAATAATTAATGCCGTATAAAAAAACTTCTTAGACATATCTATTCTCCTTGAGCTTTTTTTAACATAAAATCGTTAATTATTCGTGGATAATTTTTTTTTCTGACTATAAATTCATAGAATAACTTTATAGATTATTTTTGTGAAATTTATTTTTCGGGGGTTTGTACCATGAATAAAAAATTAGCTTATCTTATTGCTACTTATTTCGGTCTCGGATTATCTAAATTTGCTCCGGGAACCATGGGCTCTCTCGGAACTTTACCTCTGGCTTACGCGCTAATCTATTTTGGCGGGTTTTATGCCTTAATCGGTGCTGCCGTCCTGATTTTTATTATTGGGGTATTTGCAACAGATGTGGTTATTAAAGATTGCGGTGACGATGACCCGTCTAAGGTTGTTATTGATGAAACTGTCGGTCAGCTGATTACTTTTTCTTTTGTCGCTTTTATGGCGCCGGAATATTTGTCCGGTTGGATTTCTGCTCTCTATTATCTTTCCGGCTTTGTCTTTTTTAGATTTTTTGATATTCTTAAAATGGGACCGGTTAAATATGCCGACTCTAAAATAAAAAACGCATATGGTGTTATGCTAGATGATGTTTTTGCCGGAATTTTTGCATCTATTGCGCTTCTTGGAGTTCTCTGTTTTATGGTCAATCTGTAATCTTATTAAAGTTAAGCAACCTTGCTCTGTTTAGTTAATTTTTTATGCCGATTTTATCAAAATCAGCGATTGCTTTTTTTTGCTTTTAATGCTCTGAATACATATTTTTTTTCAAAATCAAACAGCCCTTGCCTTACGAGCTGTTTTGATGTTTGTGTGTGAGGATATTTACTTAAATCATATAATAACTCTAAAAATAAACGATTGGTGTATCTTATATCAGACAATTCAGAACTGAGCTTTGCCTGAGGAATATTTTCTTTTTTTATCATTTTTCTTTTCCTTTAGCTGTGAGCGCAGTTGCTTAACTTGTTTCGGATTATACTGTTTTTTTATTCGAATTTACTGATTTTTTTGCATCTCTAGTTCTAACCATTTATTTTCTTTTTCTTCACACTGTTTTTTTAAATTTTCTAATTTTTGACTTAAATCATAATATTTTTTCTCATTCTCAACATACAATGTAGGACTGGATAGTTCTGTTTCTATCGCTTTTATTTCTTGCTCTATTTGTGCTATTTCATCTGGAAGCACTTCATACAGCCTTTGATCTTTATAACTTAAACGAACCTTTTTAGCTGTTATATTTTTCTCTGATTGCTGTGCTTCTTGTTTTTTATTATTGTCTGATAATGCTTTTTTCTTTTCCGCATTTTGATATGGCTCTATGTATTTTTTATATAGCTCTTCGTAATTTCCTACATGTTCAATGACGCTGCCATCGCCTCGCATATAAAGCATAGACGTTGTTATTTTATTCAAGAAATCTCGGTCGTGACTTACAAGCAATATCGTTCCTTGATATTCATCTAAAACTTCTTGCAGCAAGTCTAACGTATCCATATCCAAATCATTAGTCGGCTCATCCAATACCAAAAAATTTGATTCTTTTGCCAGGGATAATGCCAACATTAAACGATTTTGCTCGCCACCCGATAAACAAGATACAGGACTTTGCGCTTGTTCCGGTGTAAACAGAAAATCTTTTAAGTACGCTATAACGTGGCGATAGTGCCCGCGAACATATATGTGATCTCCCTCTCCGCATAATGTTCGCCATAGCGTCTTATTTGGATCAAGTATGGTTCTGTTTTGATCAAAATAAGCCATTTCCAGATTCTTCCCCATACGCACGAAACCACTATCCGGTGCCAAATGCTGAGTCAATAATTTAATCAATGTTGTCTTGCCAGACCCGTTTGGACCGACAATACCTATTCTATTACCTTTTAAAACGCGTAACGAAAAATCTTTAACAATCTCACGTTCTTCGAAACTTTTCGATATATGCTTGGCTTCTATAACCAGCTTTGATTGTATGGCGGCTTCTTTTATTTCCAAATCTATGTTTCCGGTCTTTTTAATTTGCTCGCGTCTTTCTTGGCGCAATTGTTGTAAACGTCTTAATCTACCTTGATTGCGACGTCGTCTTGCTGTTACCCCCTTATGCAACCATTCAGTTTCTTCTTCTATCTTCTTATTCAGATTTTTTTCTTTGATAATTTCCTGATTTATAATCTCGTCTTGCCATTCTTCAAATGACGAAAATCCTTTATCATTTGAATAAACTACCCCTCTATCCAACCATAGTGTCTTATTTGATATATGTGTCAGAAATGACCTGTCGTGACTAATTACCACAACGGCTCCAGGGAAATCTTTTACAATCTTCTCCAACTTTTCTATGGTTGTAATATCTAAATGATTCGTCGGTTCATCCAACAATAAAATATCCGGTTCAGATATTAAAGCTCTTGCTAATGCGGCTTTTTTTACTTCCCCGCCAGACGCCGTTTGTGGCGATACTTGTTTCTTTATATCCAAAAGTTCTGTCCATATATCGGCTTTGTATTTCTGTATCTCTCTTTCTTCTTCCGGTAAACCCGATAAGATAACATCAAAAAGCGTCGCATAAAGCGAAAAATCTCCATTTTGTTCCATATAACTTATTTTGGTTCCAGGTTGAATAAATACCTCTCCGTTATCCGGGGACTGTACTCCCGATATTATTTTTAATAAGGTTGATTTTCCACTGCCGTTTCGCCCTACTAGGCATATTTTATCTCCTCGACCTATATTTAAACTGACCGACGTAAATAATGGACGAACGCCAAAAGTTAAACTTATATCTCTTAGTGTATATATTGGTGCTTCTTTTACCATTTTTTTAACAGGATATCTTTTGTTTTAGAATTTACAATTTGTTCTTTATACTTTATTTTCTGTTGAAAGCAATATTTTTTTACTATATCTTACTCTTTGGTTGATATTTGTCTGAGGGATGGTCTTTTATGAGAAATTTTAGTCTTTTTTTATGCTGCGTCTATGTCTATTCTGCTTTTAATGCTTGCGCTCAATCGAATTCGTCTTCTTTGGTTTCATCTTCTTCCGTCGATACTCAACAAATTTCAAATTCCGATAAATATTCCCAAACAACAACCAGTAAAATTACTTCCACTTCAGGTGATGCCGTTGAATTGTTTGAACAGGAGGCTAATTCTAAAACAAAAAAAAACCTTACATTGGATGAATTAAGACAAAATGCTCTTAATGGCGATACAGATGCTCAACTTGATTTGGGATATATGTATTTGTACGGAGTTAAGGGGGTAAAAGTCGACTATACTCAAGCTCTTCGTTTTTATCAATTGGCAGCGGAAAAACAAAGCGCTGTCGCTCTTAATAATCTCGGTAGTCTATATTTTAATGGTCTTGGAACAAAGGTTGATTATAAAAAAGCTATGGAATGCTTTGAACAAGCTGCACATTTGGGAAGTAATGATGCTGCTGTTAATTTGGCAATTATTTATTTGGGGGCTGATTCAAAAAATAAGTCTAAACAAGATTTTGATAAGGTTTTTTATCTCTTAAATCAGGCAAAGAAAACTAATAATTCTGCTAAGTTTTTGCTGGGATATGCTTATTATACCGGTTTTTTTGTGGAACGCGATTATATCAAGGCTTTCCAACTTATTAAAGCTGCCGCTGACGCTCAATATGATGAAGCTCAGTTGGTTTTAGCCGATTTTTATATTGATGGCTTGGGAACTCCTAAAAATTATAATCGAGCTATCCAATATCTTGATGCTGCCGCTAAACAGGGAAATTCTGAAGCGCTTGTCCGTTTAGCCGATATCTATACCGATGGAGAGCTGTATACTAAAGATATTAAAAAAGCATATATGCTTTATAACGTTGCTTCGGTCCTCGGTGTTGATGATGCTGCCGAAAATCGTGATGAACTGGAAAAGGAGCTTAGAATTAATGATTTGTTACAGGTGCAGACAGAAGCGGAAAACTATAAATTTCAACCGTCGGATTTGACCGCTTTTATCAGGAAAACTTTTGGAAAAAGCCTTAGAACATATATTGATTCTAACCAGACCTTTGATTTTAATACTAGCGAATAATTTTTGTTATGGGAGTATAAAAAAAGTGAATATTTCGACAATCCTTAATAAACTTGTTTCTTGGCTCGGTTTATTCTTTTTTGCACTGGCTGCTTATATGATTTACCGACAATTATCGAAGTATTCGCTTGATGAATTGAAAAATGCTTTATTAAGTATTCCTTTCGACAATTTGCTTTATGCTCTTTCTGCTTCTTTTATCGGATATGTCGCTTTGTCTACTTACGATTATTTGGCCTTGAAATATATTAAGAAAAAATTGGCCGCATGGAAATGGATATTGACCGGATTTGTTGGATTTTCTATCAGTAATAATGCTGGTCATGCCATCGTTTCCGGTGGCACGGTTCGTTATCGTTTTTATTCTCGCTGGGGGATTTGCCCCGGTGATATTGTTAAAATGGTAACTTTTTCAGGCTTTACTTATCTTGTTGCTTGCTTCTTCCTGATTATTGTCGGATATGTTTTGACACCAGAACATGCTTTTGGGGGAAATGATTCTACCAGAATGTCTACTTTAATTACGATGATCCTTTCTGTTATTGGACTTGCTATCTACTTGTGGGCGAGCGTTTATTATAAAAAAGATTTAGTTATTAAAGGTATTGGTTTTAAAATGCCTAATCTTAAATTGGCTCTTGAACAGGTTTTTATCGGTAGTATTGATATTGTTATGGCTTCCTTGGTTCTTTATTCTGTTTTGATTTGCTTTGTTGAAATCGATTTTGTTACGTTTATGGGCGCCTTTATTATTGCTCAGGTTTTAGGTGTTTATAGTCAAGTTCCCGGGGGGTTGGGGGTTTTTGAATTGGTTTTTTCAAATATTCTTCCAGGACAAGATAATCAAGCTATTTTATTTGGTGCGCTTATAGCTTATCGTATTATTTATTATCTTTTACCTCTTGTTCTTTCCGGTATTGTTCTCGTTGTTTATGAATTTTTCCGTAAAGATATTGATTTGACGGATATTCCTCATAAATAGTTTACTTTCTGACTTTTTTATGATATATTTATTCTATGCTTGTTAGGATTATACTATGAATGCTTGGGATGAAATTAAGAAAAAAACTAAAGCAACGGCTATGATTGTTGCTTTGAGTGGTTTGTCTGCTGCTCAAGCTCAAGAAAATGCTTCTTTTGTTTCTGAAACAGATGATATTCGGTCTGAAATGGCTTCCGATGCTAAACGAGCTGATATTATCAGAGATAACCCAGAAACTTATCTGGAAATAAAAAATGATATTGGGAAAAAAATTACTGCTCAATTTAAAGCTCCGGTTTCAGATGATAATAAACAAATTACCGTAGATAAAACAGCTGTCGGTCCGTTCCCTGGTTTTGTTGTTGTTGACGAAATGGATACAGATTTTAAAAAATATCGTTCTAATTTCAAATCCCCTAGTAGTGTAATTGCTCGTGATGTCCGTGAAATTAATACTAAAGACGATTTGATGCAATATGATGATATGGCTCATTATAATCCCAGTGATAAAAAAATTCATCAGCCGAAATGGATTGTTTCTGATGAACTTCGTGATAAATTGCTTGCTCTTGAGCCTTCTTGGTCCTCTAAATTGGTTTTAGGTGATACGCCCGCCGATATTGCAACTTTTTATCACGAAAAAGCTCATTTTTTCCATGATCAACGTGGACAAACCGATAATATGGAAAGACAATTTCAAACTCCGGATATGAGGGTTGAAAAAAATTATGTTACAGAAAAAGTGGCTTATACAGTTCAGTGCTTGGCCTTAGCAAATATTTGGAAAAATTGTAAAGAGGTGGGCATTGAAACAATTGAAATTGCAGGAAAGAAACAGCCCCTTTCAGAAATTTTCAGCCAAATTCCCGAACTTAAAGATGAAATCGAAAATCATGGTTTTAATCCTGATTCAAAAGAATCGCTTTCTCGTGTTATCCTTACTGCCGCTAAAAGTTGGGATAAAGATTATTTTGCGCACTATACTGAAAGTCAATTTACTGATGAAATTAATGATAGTGGTTCATCAAATATCATGAATCAAATTGTTGCAGCTCGTGAACATGAGAAAATACTTCAAGATATGACTAAAAATTTAGACATCGGTTATGGCGTAAAAATTGATATTCCTGATAATTGTATTTCTTTGATGATGCCTCCTAAAAATTTTGCTCAAAACTTGTCTTCTAAACATACATCTTTTTCTCCATCAACAGATGGCTTATTGGCTATTGACAGTTATCTTGATAATTTAGGACTTAAAAATGATAAAGCTAAAGATCAATATATTCGCCAACAATATACCAATATTGTCAATCGTTCTCCAGATGCTGATTTGAAACTTAAAGAACTTATGCTTAATTGCTGTAATAAAAATAATAATATGATTTATTACACCGATAATATTCAAGAACGAAATATCGATGGCATACAAACGCTTTCTCCTGATTTAGGAAAAACAATATATACTATCAGTCGTTTAGATGAGCTGAGCTCTCCTTCTCATAAAAGAGAGAAATCTTTAGAAAACGCTGAACACCAATCTTCTACAACTAAGGTTTTAACTTCTGCCGAAATATCTCAGGCTTTGCAAACTCAAGGAAGATAATTTATCCTATTTTAATTCCGATGTACAGTGTGGACACCGTTTCGCTTTTACTGATATTTCCATACAACAATATGGACATTCTTTTGTTTTTATATCTTCATTCTTCTCTTCTTTAATCACTTTTTCTTGTAACTTATTTATGGCTTTTATCAGTATAAATACTGCAAATGCTACGATTAAAAAACTGATTAACGCATTGATAAACAAACCATAATTTATGGATACAGGATCTTCTCCCGTTGTCAAATTTAATTTTAAATCTGAAAAATCTACTTTACCTAAAATTAACCCTATCGGCGGCATTAAAATATCTTTAACTAACGAATCTACAATCTTTCCGAATGATGCTCCGATAATGATACCTACTGCCATATCAATAACATTGCCGCGCATCGCAAATTTTTTAAATTCTGTCACAAAATTTTTAAGCATCTTTCTTCCTTTCGTAAAAATTCCCCATCCTTATTTGATGGGGAATTTTTTATTCTTTCGTTCCGGCTTTTAAGTCCTTCGCCACTTTGGGATCTCGCAATAATTGTTCAATCTTATCTACTTCTTCAAATGAAGTATCTATTCTAAAATTTAAATCCGGCGTATAACGAAGTTTCAACTTTGATGCTATGAGTTTTTTCATCCCCCATGTTTCTGCATTCAAGTCATCTTCAATTTGACCTAAATTTTGACCATTTAGTGTCATAAAATAAATCGTACAATATTTTAAATCCGGTGAAATATCTACATCGGTTATCGTTACGAGGTTGTCCAAGATTAGAGGATTTCTTACCATCCCTTTTTCTAAGGCTCCGGCGATAATCTTTTTTATCTCTTGAGCTATTCGCAGCTGACGTTGTGTCGGCTCTTTACTCCCGTGTATTACCATGGCTCTATCTCCTATCAGAGTTTGGCGGCAATTGTTTCAAGTTCATAACACTCAATATAGTCACCTACTTGAATATCGTTGTAATTCTCAAAACTCATACCACATTCATAACCTTCTTTTACCTCTTTTACGTCTTCCTTAAAGCGTTTTAACTGCGCTAAGTTTCCGTCATGGATAACAACATTATCTCTTAATAGTCTTACTTTTGATCCACGTTTTACCAGACCTTCTGTTACCATACATCCGCCAACTTTACCGACGCCGGTAATATTGAATACATTGCGTATCTCCGCATATCCTAAGAATTTCTCTCGAATTTCAGGTGATAACAGACCTTCCAGACCTTTCTTCACATCATCCGCAACATCATAAATGATGGAGTAGTATCTGATGTCTATACCGTCACGACGTGCCATATCTCGGGCTTGCGGAATCGCACGAACATTAAATCCGATGATAAATGCATTGGATGCTTTTGCCAAAGTTACGTCTGATTCTGAAATAGGACCTACTGCTGAATGCAATACATGTACGGAAACTTCATTGGTTGACAGTTTGTTTATGGTTCCTTCTATTGCTTCAATAGACCCTTGTACATCTGCTTTGATAATTACGGAAAGTTGTTTTGATTCCCCTGACTTAATCTTGTCAAGCATTTGTTCCATTGCTGATTTCGCACTCTTTACCAACTTTGCATCGCGCTCTTTCCGAATTCGATAATTTGTAACTTCTCGAGCTTGGTTCTCATCTTTGACGACAATAAAGTCATCCCCGGCTGATGGAGTACCTTGTAAACCCAATACCTCAACAGGTGTCGCTGGGGTGGCTTCAAATACTTTTTTACCATTTTCATTGAACATTGCGCGAACATGACCCCACTCTTTACCGGCTATGCATATATCGCCGACACTTAATGTTCCATTTTGAACAAGAACGGTAACCACGTTTCCACGACCTTTTTCCATTTTTGCTTCAATGACGGCACCTTCCGCTGCCCGGTTCGGATTGGCTTTCAAATCTAAAATTTCTGCTTGCAACAATATCGCTTCCACTAATTTATCTATATTTATTCTCTTCTTGGCCGATACTTCCGCGCATAAACTCTCTCCGCCCATTTCCTCAACGGCTATACCGTGTTGTAAAAGTTCCGTCTTTACTTTCATCGGATCGGCACCGGGCAAGTCTATTTTATTAATTGCTACAACAATTGGTACATTTGCTGCTTGGGCATGACGTATCGCTTCAACCGTTTGCGGCTTTATTCCATCATTGGCGGCAACTACTAATACCACAATATCTGTCACCTTTGCTCCTCTGGCGCGCATTTCCGAAAAGGCTTCGTGTCCAGGGGTATCAATAAATGTAATCTTTTCACCACTCTGCAATGTAATTTGATACGCACCGATATGCTGTGTAATCCCTCCCGCTTCTTTGGCCACTACATTCGTTTCTCTTAATGCGTCCAACAATGATGTTTTACCGTGATCAACGTGCCCCATTACCGTTACAACCGGCGGACGTGGTAACAAATCGGCCTCCGTATCTTTGGGACCGGTTAATCCTTCTTCCACATCGCTTTCAGCTACGCGCTTAAATTTATGTCCCATTTCTTCAACAACAATTTGTGCCGTATCTGCATCAATGACTTGATTTATTGTTGCCATTACCCCTAAAGACATCAATTTTTTGATTACATCGGCACTTTTCTCTGCCATTCGATTGGCTAAGTCCTGAACCGTGATTATCTCTGGAATTATAACTTCTTTTATTATCTTTTCTTGTGGCGCTTGGGGTTGAGCTTGTGGCTTGGGGGCTTTTTTCTTATAACGACGACGCGGTGCTCCGTATCCATAATCATCATCTTCATCGTCCCCGAACATATACGAATTTATATTGATTTTGCTATTACGTTTCGGAGTTTCAAAGCTGCGTTTTTGTATTTTCTTTCTTTCTTGTTCAAACGCTTCTTCTTTACTTATCGGTTTACCGGAATCAGATGATGATTTTTTTCCTCTTTTACCATAATATTCATCATCATCTTCTTCATCGTCATATTCTTCTTTCTTATGCTTATAATTATGACCTTTTTCTTCATTTTCAGAATATTCATTTATCTTATTTTCTTGGCGGGCTTGCTCTTTTGCTATCTTTTCTGCTGCTTTCTTCTCCTCTTCTGCCTTTTCCGCTGCCTTTTTTTCAGCTTCCGCCTTCTCTGCTGCTATTCTGGCATTTTCTTCTTCTTTTTGTTTTTGTCTTAATATTGCTTTTTCCGCCTCTTCTTGCTTCTTTTGAGCATCATGCTCTTTACCTTTGTTGATAAGCTCTATCTTTTGAGCCAAGGTTTCATCAATCTCAACTTTCGGCTGAACAGGTGTCTGGGTATTTACAAATCTCTTCTTTCTTACTTCTACCTGTACTATCTTTCTACCCTCTGACTTTAATGTTGTGTTTGTTTTTTTCAATGTGAGGGTCGATTTTCCGGATAATGTTAGTTTTTTGCCATTATCTTCTGTCATTCGTTATTTTCTCCGTTATATAAAAAGTTTTGATACTTCTTTAAATTGTTATATACACTGACGGACATATCGCTTCTTAGTACTGCTATATGCACCGTATTCTCCTTATTTAAAGCTCTATCTAATTCATCTATACTAAATAAATTAAATTTTTCAATATTTTTAGCAAGAAATGCTATTTTTTCTTTTCCGTCTTGACCGGCATCTCGGGCTTCTATGATAAAATCTACTTTGTTTTTTTGAATTACCTCTTTAACTTTTTCAAAACCGCAAACAAGTACACCTGCTTTTCGAGCCATATTCAAACTTGTTAATGCTTTGTTTTTTATTAAATTTTCTACTGTTTCAATAAAATTTTCCGAAATTCTCAAATTATGGCGACTTACTTTATGAAATATCTTTTTCTCTATCGCTTTTAGCACAGAGAGCCGATTGCAACTTACATACATTCCTTTTCCGGGGAGTTTTTTATTAAAATCCGGTAAAAGCTCGTTATTCAATTCAACAAATCTCAGCAACTCGTTACCGGGTTTACTTATCCCTTCTACAATGCATTTTCGTTCAATCAGCTCTCTTGACATTTTCGCCTCGCTTATTGCTTTTCCTCATCGGCAAACCAGTGTTCTCGGGCGGCCATGATAATACGATTTGCTTCTACTTCGGTTATCACGCCTTCCCCTAAAATCTCAATCAACTCGTCTGCGGCTAAATCGGCTAAATCATCCAATGTTTTTACGCCTTTTTCAGCCAAACTTATTATCATTTCCTGATCAAGTCCAGAGATGGTCTTTAAGCTGTCATCAACTCCCAATGTCTTGCTCTTTTCAACAAATTCTTCATTGCGCTTTTTTACGAACTCTTTGGCTCGGTTTTGTAATTCAGCTGCTAAATCTTCATCAAACCCGTCAATTGATGCTAATTCCGAAACATCTACCATCGCTATTTCATCAACCGTTGAAAAACCTTCGGAGATAAGAACATGGGCTATCATTTCATCAACATCTAGTGCCGAAACAAAACGTTCAGACTTAATTCTGTTTTCATTCGCACGTCTTTCACGCTCTTGCTCTTCGGTTAAAATGTCAATGTCTGCACCGACCAGTTGTGATGCTAATTTAACGTTTTGTCCGCGGCGACCAATTGCAACCGAATATTGATCTTCCGTAACCACAACTTCTATTCTGTTGTTTTCTTCATCCAACACAACTTTGCTGACTTCCGCCGGTGCCAATGCACTTACGATAAATTGTGCTTTATCGGCAGAATATGGTACTATATCAATCTTCTCGCCTTGCAACTCTGTCACTACGGCTTGAACGCGAATTCCTCTTAAACCTACGCATGCCCCTACTGGATCAATTGATGAATCCTTGGCGCGAACCGCTATCTTTGCCTTTGAACCGGGATCTCTTGATACTCCCATAATTTCAACCAAACCATCGTAAATCTCTGGAACTTCAGATGTAAATAATTTTGCCATAAATTCCGGACATGTTCTTGATAAGAATATTTGTGGCCCCCTTGTTTCACGACGTACATCCAAAACATAGGCTCTTACTCTGTCGCCGTTCTTAAAGTTTTCTCTCGGAATTAATTCATCTCGGCGCAATATGGCTTCAGTTTTCCCCATGTCTACGATTACATTGCCAAATTCAAGTCTTTTTACAGTACCGTTAATTATTGTACCTATCTTTTCTTTATATTCTTCATATTGCTTATTGCGTTCCGCTTCACGAACCTTTTGCATAATAACTTGTTTTGCGGTTTGTGCTGCAATGCGCCCAAAATCAATCGGAGGAAGTGGGTCTATTATATATTCTCCGACTTTGATTTCCGGATTTATTCTTTGGGCTTCCGCCAATGTTAATTCCGTTGTTTCATTTTCAATTTCATCAACAACAGCTCTGTAGCGCGCCAATGTAATGGCTCCGGTTTTACGGTTTATGTTTACGCGTATGTCATGTTCAAATCCATATTTAGAACGTCCGGCCTTTTGAATAGCCTCTTCCATGGCTTTGAATACATCTTCGCGATCTATGTTCTTTTCTCTGGCAACAGTATCTGCTACCATTAGAATTTCCGGTCTGGGCATATTTACAATATTTTCCATTGTGTCCTCTTTTGTTGCGTTTATCTATTAAAAATTAGGCTTCTGACGACTTGTGTGATTTTAAGTATCTTTCCCACAATTCATCGGTTAATACTATTTTGGCTTTTGTTATTTGCGAGAATGGTACTTTATAGGTACTTTCTCCTTCTTCTATAATAACTTCATCTCCCCCTGTTACTTCTTTAATTATCCCCTTGAAACGCTTTCTTTTTTCTATCAATTCATTTGTTTCGGCTTTAATCATTTCTCCTTGATAACGCTTAAAGTGTTCTAACTTTGTCAAAGGTCTATCTAATCCGGGAGAACTTACTTCTAGCGTGTATTTGTTCTCTATCGGATCTTCTTCGTCTAGTATCGCTGATATTGCCCGACTTACCGTCGCACAATCTTCTACTGTCAATTCCTCTTCATAATTTTTATGTTCAATCATAATTTGTAATGTCGGATTTGTTTCACCAATCGTCGTTATTCTTACAACATCATAACCTAAATTCTCAACTATCGGTTCTATCATATCAGACAAATAATGCTTTTGCATCTGTTTCTCCTTGTTCTTACTAACAAAAAAGCGGGGCTTTTGACCCCACTTTCAAGTTTTATGAAAGATTATGTGTTTTATATACCACAAAAAAATTTAAAATAAAGTTTTTTTTAGCCTTTATCATAACTTTTTTATCTAACCTCTTGTTATCCCTTTGTTTTATTTTAAAATTTATATTTTAACCCTACATCTACTTTTATCGGATATTCTTTTTCGAGATATTGCAGCAATTCGCCATATATCGATACGTCTTTGTAATCGTAGTTCACGCGTGCAGAAATTATTCCTCTGTCCCGTGAATCGCTGTGCTCAATATCACGCAATTTGTATGAGCTGACCGTATCATTAATGCGCGCATCTAAACCTCGATACGGATCCGCAAATTCATGATAATATCCCGCTCCCAGTCTAACATTCAATTTATGTTCAGGCGCAAACTCTATGTCTTTATCCAGATATAAACCTAATGCACTTTCTAAAGAGAATATATGGGATGAGGCTATTTGCAGAGCTAAACTCTCGTCCCCTTCATCAATCGAATCCTGATACCACCCTATCGCATTTAACCCAACAAACGGTGTTATGTTGACTGCGCCTAAATTCATCTTGTAGCGCAATTCATTTAACCATCCATAGGTTATTTCCGTCGTATCCGCTTCAAAAGTATGTTGGTAACTTCTTCTGTTGTAATCTCCATCGGCGAATCCTATACGAGCCATTGATACCGCCGTAAAGCCATTCTTATTGTATGTCAATGGCACATAACCTTGAACCATAAAACTCTTTCGGCTGGAATCGTTATTGTAATCCGTATTCGTATGCGTAAAACTCATACCTAAACCTAAACGATAATTATTGTTCACTTTCTTATCATACAGAGCATACATACTTTGTGAGGTAATGTCATATCCCGTTAAGGTGCCTCTGTCATCGCGCCCAATATACATACCGTCTGCTCCAACCATTTTTCTTACATCATCTCCTTCTTTGAAGAGTTCTGACATCATGGTCATATCTAAACTTCTTTGTACTTTTAAATTTTCTTGCGCAATGTTCGGAATCATTGACGTTCCCAATATGTCTGCTTCTCTTTGAGCATATTCCTCTTTTGTTTTTGCTGTCTTTAGTGCATTGTATAAATCACTGTTTTGTTCATATTCATAATTTAACTTCAAATACGATGACTTATCTGCGTCCGTCACTTCGCTGAAATCTTTCATTTCCATCACTACGTCGTATTTACCTTCTTCGTTTTGAACCATGTCCGTATTGTATAAATATGAGTTTGAACTTAGATTTACACCGCTCACATCTTCCGCTGATAGGGCATCCTCTATCATTGAGGTCTTATCAAAGGTATTTGTAACAACATTCGACGATACTTTTAAATCTCCGCTTATACTCTCTTCTGCTTCAAACTTTCCTCCTTGGCTTAAAACAACATTGCCGCCCCAATCGTTGAAGTTCATACTGCCTATGCTGCTTGTTGTTCCGCTATTATCAAATGTGGCACCATTTTCCAGCTTTATTGAGCTCCCGTTGTTACAACTTCCGCCACTGCATTCTTCTCCGTTAATAGTAATTGTGCCGTTATTGCTTACCGTCGCTGTTGCTCCGGCCGCATAAATTCCCGTGTTGTTCCCATTGCCACTAACATTAATGACTCCGTTATTTATTACAATAGCTTTACCTGATTCCGTTCCGTCCGAAATTGCGTATATACCATAATTGCTACCATCCCCTTTGACATTAATCACTCCGTCGCTATCATTGATTGCAGCTCCTTTATTTAAATATATACCATATGCATCTGCACCTTTTGTGGTTTCTACAGTTATCTCGGCATTATTCGTAATATACGCCAAATCACCTTTCATTCCGTATGCCGTTGCTTTTCCTGCAGATTTAACATGAATTGAAGAACCTGTTCCTGAATTGTTCAATGTTGCATTGCTGCCATACATTCCTACTGCCGTACCCGTATTGACACCACCGTATACGTCTACATTTATGGTCCCGACAACCGACGCATTGGAATTTGAACTGTATGCATTATATGCACTTCCGTCTTGAATATAAATACCGTAGTACTCCGCATCAGACATTGCTGAAGCATTTTTGGTCGTTACGTTAATTATACCGTTTACAAATCCTTCCGTTATATCACTACTATTTTCATAATATGCATTATAAACTGTCTTTGGTTGCGCATCATCCGGACTCTCATCCATACTGTAACTAGTTGCATATATGCCGTACATCCTATTGGGAGCTTTGCCCATTGTCGATGATATATTTATTGTTCCTTTTACCGAACTTTTATCGTTAATTAGCGCAGCATTATATATCTTACTCCCTTGTGGATTTATTGATGCACTGTATATCCCCGCTACCGTCGAAAGACCGTTTTTGGTATCGTTGACATTTATTGTTATATTGCCGTTTACTTCTGTTTGCGTATTTTTATTTGACCCCGTACCGTATGCATTTGCAATTGTCGCACCGTTACTCTGTATCCCTCTGATATTTACGCTTCCCGAACTGCTACTGTCGTTGATGGTTATGTTACCAATTGTTGTTAGCCCTATATCCGAACCGGAATTTGCATACGAATTATATACATTTCCTTCTGCATATATGCCTATTATCTGTTGCGATAGTGAGCTGTATCCTTCTATATATACATCTATGTTCCCTTCCGCTATTCCATTGCCATAAATCGCCGATGAACGGAACGCATTGTATGTATTATTATATAATAACTCACTCTCTCCTTCTTCATTTTGTCCGGAGTATGTCTGGCGCGCAGAATATATACCGACAGCACTTCCGCCAGCCATATTTATTACTTTGATGTTGCCGGTACTGTTATATCCTTTGGCATTATATATACTTGTTTTGGTATCCGCTGCGCCTTCAGAATAAATTCCGTATGCCGCACCCATTTCGTTATTTGCTATTGCCGTTATATTTCCTTCTGAGCTAAAGTTTTGTATTATGTTGTAATTTTTTTCAAATTGAGTTTCACTGTTACTTATGGTTCCATTACTATAAATACCATATACATTACCATTACCACTTACCGTGATATTTCCTTCTGCTACCGCATCCGATACTACCGAATCTAAATATGCATACGAATTATATATCTTTCCTTTACTATTTGTTCCCTTTATTCCTATTACGTTTCCGCTTCCTTCATGAGTCACATTTATATTTCCAACCGTGTGTACATTTGCATTTACGCCATCATTTGTATATGCATAACTGTTATACAAGTTCTTTCCACCTTGCATTCCGACTATTATTCCCGAACTTTCTTCAGATTTTGTTATATCAATGTTTCCTTCGGCATTATTGTGACTCCCATCCGTGTTTGAACCGGTTCCGTACGAAAAGCTGTTGTATATATCGTACTCAGAACTATTATACAAACCATATATCGTTGATGATGTTTTGTCATCGGTTATCGTTATGTTTCCCTGAGCGACATTGTTGCATCCTCCTTCGCAATCACCCCGATTTATCACCGCTCCGTTATATATGTTTGATTGAGAATATATCCCATATACAAAATTTCCGCCTGTGTTTTTATTTGTAATATCTATCATACCTTTCTCTGTTCCTGCCGAGGACAAAGCATTATAGACACTATCAAAATATGTTATGTTCCCTTCCTCATCTTCGCTTTGTATCGGTTTCATTCCATATACATCACGCAGTATTCCATCATTATCTACGGTTATAGTGCTATTATTTATATTCGAATTATACGCACCGACTAAACTCTCCTCTACTTTTACACAAACACCTGCCGCGCTCATACGCCAATTATTGTCAGTATCACAGCGGCAAACTCCGGTTTCGGGATCTTTTATATATCCTTCTACCCCTGTCGTACATTCCGTTGTTATACAGGTATTGTCTATTTGACTGAATTCATAACCATCCGCACAACTTTCACATTCAGGGTTGACATCAATCGGCGCTCGATTGTCCGCACATTCTTTCCCACAATGGCGTCCTTCTGAATCAACCGTTATTTTATATTGTGACGGGCATATATCACATTCCGGTCCTGTCCACTCTTCCTCACAAATATATTCGGTTAAACCGCAAGTGTCAGTATCAGTATAATATGTATATCCAGGCAGACACGGTTCGCACCCCCCATTTGATTTATCAAACCCATCTTTACATTCGCAATGATCGCCTTGCTGTTCGTAATGCAAAGGACAAGAAATTTGCTCAATACAGGTCATCTTCTCATTTTCGTAATATTCAATGTAGCCATTTTCTATGTCGCAAACGCACATATCATTTTGTTGAACAAGATGATTACCTTTTTCCTCACAACGTAAATCGCGGAAACATAAGCCGCTAAACTCTATATAATTTGTGCTACAACTTGAGCAATCATCCCCTGTATAACCCGTATAACATAGGCATAATTTGCTGTTTACATCATATTTTCCGTGAGAATTACAATATAGTTCATTGTAATTATTCCACTCTTCAATATCTTCATCTCCTTCTTGATATTCTCCGTCATCAGCTGTTTGCGAGCATCCTCCATTATAAGGATCCCCCGTGTAGCCCCGTCTCGCATCACAAACGCAACTCGCTCCTTTATCTACGGGAACCGAATTCGGATAATCTCTACATGGATTCTCATCATAACATTTGTACGGATCGCCAAATGTATCATACCCCGGCATACATTGCTTACAGATATTCTGTACTTGGTTTACACAATGCTCTATTGTTTGGTAACATTGGCTTTCATCCCCATATGTTCCATAGCCGGTATCACATGCTTGGCATATATCCATATATTGAGTCTTACAATTCGGTATATCCGGATAGCACTTGCTTCCATCACTGCCATGTATGCCATAACCGCTTTCACATTGTTCACATTTGCTTCCCGTTTGCTTGATACAATGATCTATTTGACGGTAACAGATATTGTTTTCAAGAAAATATCCTTCTTTACACTTTTCACATTTATCTTTAGTTTGTACGCTACAATTTCCTACCGTTGCATAACATTGTGACGAATCGCCGTAATTTCCATATCCGCTGTCACATATGCATATTCCATCATATTCATGACTGTTTGGTGGACAATCTATTCCCGGCGTATCCGGATCATCGGGATCGTCGGGATCGGTGCTGCCTCCTCCTTCTCCGCCACCACTACCGTCGCTTCCTCCGCTGCCGTCTGTATCACCTCTAAATATATATGCTGCCGCTATCGCACCCGTCGCCAAGGCTGCCGTCCCTATTAAATATGGAGAATCCGGAACATAACTCTTTACTGCCGTCTGCTTCGGCGATATCCCAAAGAAACGACGATATGCACTATCCGGAATCTTTTTCAAGCATTGCGGATGTTCACTTGCTCCATATGATGTCAGTACTTTATAGGCTTGATGATTTTGCCTTATAACCGATAGGCAAATTGCATTATAACCTCTTTCGTCTATGCTCTCCAGTGAGTATCCTTTTTGTATTAAACTTTCAATTTTTTGGGTATTATTTCTTCCCGCAAGCTCATAAAATGCACGAGCAACACTTATTGTGCCTCCTGCCGCTTTCGCACATAGCGGGAATCCACAAATTAACAGAACTAATACTGTATATATCTTTTTATTTATTTTCATACACTTACTCACATGATAGCCTGATATACATGGTTATACATATTCTCTTTGCGATTATTTTACCCGAAAATGTTTAAAAATTCAGTTAAGATTCTTTGTCTTTTTTAAATTTGGCTTGATTTTGTGTGTTTTTATGGGTAAAGTATGCGAAGTTTGTATTTTTGAGGATTTTTTTGGAAATGACTGAGAAGAAAAAATATTACCCCGAATTAAATGCTAAAATTAATTTTCCCGAAATGGAAAAAAATATTCTAAACTTCTGGGAAGAGGATAAAACTTTTGAAAAATCCGTTCTTAATCGTGACGGTGCCGCTGAATTTGTTTTTTATGACGGACCTCCGTTTGCAAACGGTACTCCTCATTATGGGCATATGATGGTTTCTTATGTTAAAGATGCCGTGGCTCGCTTTCAAACAATGTGCGGGAAAAAAGTTGAACGTCGTCTTGGGTGGGATTGCCATGGATTGCCGGCGGAAATGTCTGCCGAAAAACAGCTCGGTGTTTCAGGGCGTAAACAGATTGAAGCCTACGGCGTTGAGAAATTTAATGATTTTTGCCGCACGGATGTTCTGAAATATTCCAATATTTGGGTTGATATGTTTAAACGTATCGGTCGTTGGGTTGACTTCAACCATGATTATAAAACCATGAACCTGCCTTTTATGGAAAGTGTTATTCATAACTTTAAAGAACTATACGATAAAGGACTTGTTTATGAAGATTATCGCGTTCTCCCTTACTCTTGGGCGGCGGAAACGCCTCTTTCCAATTTTGAAGTAAACCTCGGATATCGTGATAAAACCGATAATGCTATTACGGTTATGTTTACTTTGGAAAATGGGCAGAAAATTTTGGTTTGGACGACAACGCCGTGGACACTCCCTTCTAACTTGATGTTAGCTGTCGGAAAAGATATTGATTATGTCGTTATGAACGAAAACGGTCAAGATTATATCTTGGCTGAGGCTAGATTGGGAAGTTATAAAAAACAACTCGAAAATGCTACTTTGGTTAAAAAAATTAAAGGGGCTGATTTGGTTGGTATGAACTATACCCCGATGTTCCCTTATTTTTCTCATTTGAAAAATCAAGGTGCTTTCAAAGTTTTAAGCGGTGAATTTGTTTCTACCGAAGACGGTACCGGTGTTGTTCATATCGCTCCGGGATTTGGACAAGACGACTTTGATGTTTGCCGTGCTTATGATGAAAACTTCCCGGTTGCTTGTCCTGTTGATGAAGCCGGTAAATTTACGGCTGAAGTGCCTGACTACGAGGGTATGCAAGTTTTTGAAACCAACGAACCAATTATGCAATGGTTGAAAACTAATGGACTTTTGGTTAAAAAAGAGCAATACACACACACTTATCCGTATTGCTGGAGAACCGATACTCCTTTAATTTATAAGGCGATGTCTTCTTGGTTTGTTAAAGTTACGGATTTCCGTGATGATATGGTTAAAAATAACCAACAAATCAATTGGCTTCCTTCTCATATTAAAGACGGGCGTTTCGGTAAATGGTTGGAAGGTGCTCGCGACTGGTCTATTTCTCGTAACCGCTTTTGGGGCACACCTATTCCGGTTTGGAAGTCCGATAATCCTAAATTCCCGCGTGTCGATGTTTTAGGCTCTATTGCCGAAATTAAAGAAAAAACCGGCTTTGATGTTGATAATCTTCACAAACCTTATATCGATGATGTGGTTTATCCTAATCCTGATGATCCGTCCGGAAAAACTATGATGCGTCGCGTTTCCGACGTGTTTGACTGTTGGTTTGAAAGTGGTTCCATGCCTTATGCTCAAGTACACTATCCGTTTGAAAATAAGGAATGGTTTGAAAATCACTTCCCTGCAGACTTTATTGTTGAAGCCATTGACCAAACGCGTGGTTGGTTTTATACGCTTACGGTTCTTTCCACCGCTCTTCATAATAAACCGGCTTTCAAAAATTGTATTTGTACAGGTTTGTTGATGGCTGAAGGCGGACAGAAACTTTCTAAACGTTTGAAAAATTATCCTGATCCGAACGATATTTTGAAAACAATCGGCTCTGATGCTTTGCGTTGGTTCTTGATTTCTTCCCCTGTTCTTAAAGGCGGTAATGTTGCCGTTGATAAAGAAGGTAAAGAAATTGCCAAAGCTGCTCGTAAAGCGCTTATCCCGTTCTGGAACGCATATTACTTCTTTACTTTATATGCTAACGCCGAAGGAATCGAAGCTAAAGAAATCTCACAATCTGCTGATGTGTTAGATAGCTATATCTTGGCAAAACTGAAGGCTTTGTCTGATGTTGTTCGCAAAGATATGAACGAATATGAGATTGCCAGAGCTTGCGCTCAAATTGAGGACTTTTTGGAAATCTTAAATAACTGGTATATCCGTCGTTCTCGCGCTCGTTTCTGGGATGGTGAAGATTTAAGCGCTTTCAATACGCTCTACACCGTCTTGGTTAATATAGCTAAAATATCCGCTCCTTTGATGCCGTTTATGAGTGAATTTGTTTATAAAGGGCTGACTGGTCGAGAATCCGTACATCTTGAAGATTTGCCGGATTTATCCGCTATTGAAGATAATACTCAGCTCATTGAACAGATGGATTTGGTCAGAGCAATTTCTTCGGTGGCTAAGTCTATTCGCGAAGAACATAAATTGCGTAACCGCTTACCTTTGCGTTCAATGACCGTTGCCGGTGATAACGCGGAAACACTTAAAGATTTTGCAGATGCGCTTAAAGATGAAGTTAATGTCAAAGAAATCTGCTTGAAATCTGATATCGCAGATGTTGCAGGGCGTTTCCTCTATCTTAAAACACCGCTTATCGGTAAGAGATTGGGTGCGCATATGAAAGATATCATGGCTAAATCTAAAACCGATGATTGGGCGCAAAATGATGACGGAACTCTTTCTATTGCCGGACAAACTTTGTTTGCAGAAGAATATGAACTTCGTTTGGTGATTAAAGATGGCATGAGCGGACAGGCTTTGCCTGATAATACCGCTGTGGTTATCTTGGATACCGAAGTTGATGAAAATCTTGAAAAAGAAGGTATTGCCCGTGACTTTGTTCGTATGATTCAAGCACTGCGCAAAACGAAAGATTTTGATATTTCCGATCGCATCAAATTAGCTTACTCTTCCAGCGATACAACAGTTAAGGCGGCTATTTCCGAATATGCTGACTACATTAAAGAGCAAGTTTTAGCTTTGGAAATTGCCGAAAATGCAAATCTCTCTGCTCCGACTGTTGATGAACTTGGCGGTTCTGAAGTTAAGTTTGATGTTATCAAAGCGGCTTAGACTTGATTATATCAAATCTTATATAAAATAGAGGGAGCAACTAGCTCCCTTTTTAATTGAACGTTACGATTATATTACAAACAGTTTCTTCGGAGCAGCTGGTACAAAATTTTTGAATATCCGCTATGGTTACACTAGACAAGCATTGTTTATTTTTAGAACAAGTATGCGTTCCATAATAAATTCCAGATTTTCCTCCGGATCCGTTTATCCATGTGTTTCCTATCCATTCTTGGTTAGGTAGAATGAAATCACGCCACATTTGTGTGCAAAATAAGGTATTAGCTTTCTCTGTTTTTTGGGAATTTAAATATAAACCCATAACAATACCTTTATTTGTTGAATTTATTGAGGTATATAAATTAAAATAATGTCCAAACGTATCTTTTATTACCGAACCGGAAACTTTCCATCCTGTTGGTAAAATTCCAAGTTTTTCCACAGATTTGGTAAAAAATTCCCATTTCGTTGTTCCCATACTATCTCCTGATTTTAATACCAGTGATTTATGTTCCATAATGCCTTGTAAAAATAAATTGTATTTTTCCATTTCTCTTATGGTTTTATACCTAGTCATTGCTGTTGAAAATCCTGCTATTCCGCCCATAGATAAGGTACCAACAATAGCTAAGACACCGAGCATTTCTATCATAGAACGCCCGTCTTGATTTGTTACTGTTTCTTTCATGTCAACTCCCTAATATTAAAAAAAGCCGCTTGATGAGAGCGACCGGAAGTTGAAACCATTTGAGTGAAATGTGCAGTTTATTTGGTACAATAATATACCTTATTGACTGCCTTCCGGTCTTCATACCAAAAGGCAGCTCCTTTTACGCTCTCTTTGTAGAGCAACACTCAAGAGGGTTTCAAACCTCACACAAGTTATCATCTTATGCAAAAGTCAGGGTATTTTAGAAATTTGTGTTTGTCAAATGAAATTAAAATATACTTTAAAATTTGACGTAATATTCTTATTTATTACTTTCTTGTCGTTGTTTGTTTAGTGCTTGCAATATTATTAATTCCGTTTTATCTTCTCGCTCTTTTTGTTTTATGAAATCTTCTATCTTTTTACTTGCCGACCAATTTTCCGGTATATCATAAGCGACGCGCCCCTTGTTTTCTCGAATATTCATCTCTTCTAAAATTTCTGTTGGCATGTCTTGAAAACATTTTCTCACTTTTTCTATATCTAAACGTGGTGATATCAGATGTTCAAAAGTTACACTCTTTCCATTATGAATAGTTTTATGAGGCATTCCCAGTATGCTTTTTATATGATAGTATAATTTTGTACTGTTTCTTTCGGAATATTGATTAACTTGTCCCCTGTATGTGTGTTCTATAATGTATCCCATTAAATTTGCGTGTTTTTCCACAGGCTGCTTATGATATCCTTCAAACATTTTTTCTTGATATTCCAGCTTCTCTTTCATACCCATTTTGGAAAGATCTTTTTGGGATTTTGTTGTTAAATAATATTGTCCGCTTTTTTCTAAAAGGTTAGCAAAGTCCTTGCTTATATCTTTAGCTGTTGTTCCTTGTTTTAATAAATCTAGCATCCATATCGCCGCTGTCTGGAAATAATAGTGCGTCCCTTCGTGTGTCATAGTTCTTAAACTACTATCATATATTTTTTTACTTAATTCTATGCCTGATAGGCTGCTACTGCTACTTAGTTCGTCTATCACTGTTGTTTTGGCGAGCATTTGTTCAAAATAATCTGGTCTGTTTATATCATATGCATTTTCAAGCATTACTATATTTATTTCTCCCATTGCCTCCATTCGCGCATTTATATTAAATGCAATCGCAGAACAATCTATATCTCCAATCGATGCTAGTTGCGCTCCTATTTTCTTACCTTTTCTTATTGCTGACGAATATTGCTCTGGTTCCATGCGGTAATTTTTATATAGTTTAATAAATTCTTCTTCACATTCACTTACAAATTCTTTGCGTAGAAATTGTATATTATCTATTTTTTCACATTTCTGATGAAATTCTTCTGGAGTGATTTGTTTTTTCTTTAGTTTTTCATTATACTTGCTCCATATCTCCCCTTTATAGTATACACTATTCTGGATGCAATATTCTACTCGTTCATACATTTGCATCCAATCTTCAGTCTTCCATGATTGAATAGTTTTTGCGTCCAACGTTTTTATCCAATCTTTAAATTGAATTGGGGCCAATATTTTGGGACATTGATTCTGATTTTCTTCGCTCATTTCTCTCTCCTCTTTTTTTGTAGTATATCTTTGTATTGTACACCACAAATGCATCTTTTACAATATTTTATTATCTCGTAATATTTTATCTACCTTTTGTCTTTTGTTGTCGAATAGCGTACATCACTGTTTCTTGCAATGAGTCTGCTTCGGCGTATTCTTTTTCTTTTATGGCGATAAAATCTTCTATCTTCTTATTTGCCGACCAGTTTTCCGGTATATCATAAGCGATGCTCTCGTTATTTTCACGAATATTCATCTCTTCTATAATCTCTTCAGGCATATCCTTAAAACTTTTTATAACTTGCTCTATACCTAAATATGGCGTTTTATGATGTGCAAAGGTAACGCTTTTCCCATTGTGCGTTGTTTTGTACGGCATTCCTAATGTGTCTTCTATATACGGATATAATTTGATACTGTTTCTCTCTGAATATTGGCTGATATGACTTCTATATGTGTGCTCTATTATTGTTCCCATTAAATTCGCATGCTTCTCAACAGGTTGCTTGCGGTAACCGGCAAACGCCTCATCTTGATATCTCAAACGCTCGTCCGCATCTAAATTTGAAATATCTTTTTTGCTCTTGGAATCTAAATAGTATACGGCATTCATTCTCATAAATTGAGCTAAATCCTGAGGTATGGCTTTTGCTGTTATCCCTTGCTCCAATAAATCTCGCATCCATAGCGCCGTTGTTTGGAAATAATAGTGTGTCCCTTCGTGGGTCATCGTCTTTATGCTACTGTCATATATATCCCCTTCTATCTCTATTCCTTTGATACCGCTTGAACTTATTCTTTGTTTGTCTGTAACTTCAATCTTGGCTAGTCGCTGCTCTAATTCGTTTTCATCTATATCATAAGCATTATTTAACATTATAACATTTATTTCTTGCATCGAATCCCTGCGCGCATTTAAACTAAATGCTACCGCCGAGCAATCTATATTGCCACGGCTTGCTAATTGTTTCCCTATCTCTTTGCCTTTTTGAATTATCGCCGAATAATGCTCTGGCTCCATGCGGTAATTTTTGTACAGTTTAATAAATTCTTCCTCGCATCCACTTACAAATTCATTGCGAAGAAACTGATTGTTATCAATCTTTATATTTATTTTCTCAAATTCTTCTTGGCTGATTTCATTTTTCTTGAATCTGGCGTTATACTTTTCCCACACAAGGCCCTTATGATAATAGCTATTTTGGATGCAATCTTCTATTTGCTCATACATCTTCAGCCAATCTCGTGTCGTCCACGATTGGATTGACTTCTCTTCTATTGTCTTCATCCAGTTTTTGAAATCTTCCGTATGACGAATCTTGGGGCAAGGATTGTCTTTATATTTACTCATCGTTTATGTTTCTCCTCTTATCCTTGTCCTATATTCTGTATTTTTTCTTTTTGATAATTATACCCATATTGACCGCTTTTTGTGACTTTTTTATATTTTCTAATTTGGTTTTATTCTCTTGATTATCTTTCTCTGTACCACCGATAACTATTGCTTTACTCTTGGGGGATGTATTTAATATCTTAATATTCTCCGCCGCTTTGTGCTTCTTTATTTGCTGTAACCGTATTTGATTTCTTATCTCTTCTGCGGAACTTTTTGCATCTAATGTTATCGGACTTGTTTTCCCTTTTTGTTCTTTTGCCTGGTTTTCCAATTGCTTTGTCCATGTTGCATATTTTGACTTAAAATCTTCATCATTCTCAAGTAAATCTGATACATTTTGGCTAAACTCCTGTAGCTTCTCAAACGACCAGTTTTTTATATTTTTGCTTTCTCTGTTTATAAAATCCTGAAACTCCTCGAAATTGCCGAACATTTCTTCCTTTTGCATTCCCATTTTGCTCTCCTTTTTTTAACATTATGGAGATTATACTACAAAAATGCTCTTCAGACAAGACTTTTATGCATACTTGATTGCGTCCAATGCTCCTTGTAAAATATAGGATGCAGCAGTTGCATCCAGTATTTTCGCACGTTTTTTACGAGATAAATCCACTTCTTTTATCAAAAAATTCTCCATTGCCGACGATGATAACCGTTCATCCCACAACAAAATCGGTAAACCTGTTTTTTCTGTTAAAATTTCCGAAAACTTACGGACTTCTGCCGCTATTTCTCCTTCTTCTCCGTTCATTTGTAACGGTAAACCCATAACAATACCGCCGATTTCTTTCTCTTTAATAATCCTGTTTAACTCTGATATATCTTCTTCTATATCCTTACGATAAATTATTTTATATGACGTTGCAATTGTGCACGATAAATCGGATACAGCTATCCCCATTCTCTTACTGCCGTAGTCTATCCCCAATATAGCCTTATATGTTGTAAGTTCTGCCTTAAATTCTTTAATATCCATATTGCGCTCCTTTGGGGTTCTTCTAACATAATTTTTTTTTTCTGTAAATGTTGAATATTAGGATAAAATAAAGATATTATACTTTATCATTGCTTTACTCATTTTTTGAAAGCGAATTTATATGTGGAAAAAAACATTATCCTTTCTTTTTATCTTCTGTTTGATTTGGCATACGGCTTTTGCCGGTGTTAAAACTGTTGATGAGCAAAGAAAAGAATGGAATGAATGGCTTAGTCAACTCAAACAAGAAATGATTGATAAGGGTATTTCTAAGAAAACTATCCGAGAAGCCTATAAAAATGATTATTTTCACGAAATAAAACAAGTCGAAATTCAAGATAAAAAACAAGCCGAATTTATTCTGACATCCGATAAATATATCAATAAACTCATTTCTGAAAATAAAGTCAAAAGAGCGCGTGAACTTTATAAAGAACTCAAGCCTAAATATCAAAAAGTCAGCGAACAATACGGCGTTCCTCTTAATTATCTTATCGCTTTTTGGGCGGTTGAAACGCATTTTGGTTACAATAAAGGTAAATATCACTTAATCGACGGTCTTACTAATTTAAGCTATAAGAATCGACGCGCGAACTTTTTTAAACGTGAACTCTATCATGTCTTGTTAATTATGGATGAATATGGTTTAAGTGATGACAAAATGTTGGGCTCTTGGGCCGGTGCTATGGGACATTTTCAATTTATGCCCTCCACTTATAATGCTTATGCCGTTGATTATGATGGGGACGGCGTTGCTGATATTTGGGATAGCTTTGACGATGCAATTGCTTCTGCTGCAAACTATCTTTCTAAACTCGGTTGGAAAGCCGAAGAACCTTGGGGACAAGAAGTGCAACTTCCTTGGAATTTTGATTATAATCTTGTCGGAACTAAAAAATTTAAAACTGTTAAAGAATGGAAAAAAATCGGTGTGTTTAGTGCTAACGGCAAAGGAATTAAACTTCCAGATAATGCGGCGGCTACCGTTATTTTACCTGACGGTCGACGTGGACGGGCTTATTTGGTGCTTAGCAACTTCCGCAGAATCATGATATGGAATCGCTCCACAAACTATGCTTTAGCCATTGTCACCCTTGCTGATTATATCAGCAATGATAATAGCCGCTATCACCCTCTTAGTGAGAAAACTTATTATAAACTAACTAACGAGGATATTTTACAAGTGCAACAATTTGCTAATCGTGTTTTAAAGTCTAATCTTAAAGAAGATGGACGTTTAGGTGCGCAAACGGCTAAAGAAGTTAAAAAACTTCAAAAAAAATGGAAACTTCCTCAAGACGGTATGCCTGATTATATGTTGTTGAGCAAAATAAAGAATTACAAATCTCGTGTTGATTTTCTTGTACCTCCGCCGCAAAAGAAACCTCTTCTATCCCCCCAAAAAATAAAGCCGTAAATCTCTTGCTTATATTTTATTTACGGCTTATCTCGTTAAGATAGATTGTTATGCTATTTTTCGCAAAATTATTGGTGTTTTTTGGGGAGCTTTCTCAGAAATTTTTACAGCTTTGCAGATAACTTCCGATACCAAGGCAACCGCTTCTTTATCTTCTGCATGAATATAACATAATGGAGTTTTAGAATTTACTTTATCTCCTATTTGGCAAAAGTCTGTGAATCCCGTCGTATAGTTAATTTGCTGTTCCGGACGAGTTCTTCCGCCTCCCAACATAATTACGCCTAATCCAACTTCTCTGGTGTCTATACTTTCTACATACCCCGAAGTTTTAGGATAAATCGCTTCAACATAACGAGCTTGTGGCTTCTTTTGTTCATAGTTATCAAGTATCTCCATATCCGCCCCTAACATTGTCGCCATTTTACAAAAATGCTCATATGCCGCACCGGTTGAAATACTTTGTCTTAATTTTACTTCTGCTTCTAATTCATCTTTAGCTATTCCGCTATTTATCAGTAACTCTTTACACAAAGCTATTGTTACTTTATCTAAACGCTCATCCGCTTTTTTTCCTTGCAGATATTCAATTGCTTCCGTTAACTCTAAAGCGTTACCGACATTCTTTCCCAGTACACTATTCATGTCTGTTAATAATGCCGATGTTTTGGTGCCGGCGCCATTAGCCACTTCCACAATGGAATATGCTAACTCTGATGCTCTTTGCATATTTTCCATAAACGCACCATTTCCGCATTTTATATCCATTACTAAATATTGCAGACCCGCCGCTAACTTTTTGGATAATATTGATGCCGTTATTAGTGGTATTGACTCAACTGTTGCACAAACATCTCTTATCGCATATAGTTTTTTATCAGCCGGTGCCAAATCTGTGGTCTGTCCGATTATGGCGCAACCTGCTTCTTTTACGGTTTTCTTAAATGTTGTAATATCAACATTTGTTTTATATCCTTTTAGGGAATCTAATTTGTCCAACGTTCCTCCCGTGTGCCCCAATCCTCTCCCAGCTATCATCGGAACATATGCTCCACTCGCTGCCAACATCGGGGCTAACATTAAACTTACTTTATCCCCAACTCCTCCGGTTGAATGTTTATCCACAATCGGCTTATCCGTTAACTCTTTCCATTCAAGTTTTTCTCCGGAATCTCTCATCGCAAGAGTTAATGCCAAAGTTTCTTCTCGGCTTAGACCGTTCAAAAATATCGCCATACTCCATGATGCCGCTTGTATATCAGCTATTTCTCCCGTCGTCATTTTTTTGATGAAAAAACTAATCTCTTCGGTACTCAACGGTTCGTGATTTCTGGTTTTTCTGATTATCTCCTGCGGTAACATTTTTATTCCTCCTCTTTGATAAATTCAGTTACTAATGCACTCATTCGTAAAGATGCCTTATCTGCTTCCTCTAAAGTTTCTTGATGTGTCGGTGTGTTATTTACCAATCCTGCCGCATAATTGGTTATAACTGATATCCCCAGAACCTCTATTCCGCAGTGAACCGCTGCTATTACTTCCGGTACTGTCGACATGCCTACCGCATCTCCCCCTAGTATTCCAAATGCTCTTACCTCTGCGGCTGTTTCAAAATTTGGACCTAAAACCATAAAATAAGTGCCTTCTTTGACCGAAATATTTAGGTTTTTAGCTATTTTTTTGCATTTTTCTCTAAAATACTCCGGATACGCGTTATTCATTGCCGGAAATCGACTACCATAAGTTTCATCATTTGCTCCGACCAGAGGATTTTTACCGCTATAATTGATATGATCTTTTATTAACATTAATGTTCCCGGGGCCATGTCTTTACGCAGGCTTCCTGCTGCATTGGTAATTATCAAACGCTTTATGCCTAAATCTTTTAGTACTCTTATCACCTGAGCTATTGTTTGCGGTTCATGACCTTCGTACAAATGAAATCTTCCATTTAGGCACAGCACCTCTTTGGCTCCGATATACCCATATATAAGCTCGCCTTTGTGACCGCTGACACCGGTTTGCGGAAAACCTTTTATTTCTTTATAGCTCAGACTTTGCTGATGTTCTAATTTTTGTGTAAATCCACTCAAACCAGAACCTAAAATAACGGCTGTTTTAACGTCTTTTATCGGTAACTTCTTCTTTATTTCTTCAGCTATTTCTTTGGCTCTAATCATTTGATAGTTCCTCCTCTTTAAATGCATTAGGTAATAAATCTTTTAGAGAATATTTTTTCTTAATTCCTTCTTTATCGGCAACATATATTATTGTTGTCGATGTTGCAAACTCTGCTATCCTTTGTAAGCATGCGCCACACGGATATACTAAATTCTTTCCAAAAGATACCACTAGTAATGCTGATATTTCTTTATCTCCTCCGGCTATCATTGCCGCTATTGCTCCGGCTTCCGCACAGGTTCCGCACGGATATGAAATATTTTCGACATTACATCCTACATAATATTTTCCTTTGTCTGATAATATTGCAGCTCCTACCTTGTACTTTGAGTATGGCGCATAGGCTTTTTCCCTTACTTTTAGCGCTTGTTCATAAAGTTTTTGCTCTATATCCATAAAAGTTGCTCCTTTTTTAATATTTTTGCAAAAAATATCTGAAAATTATCGTTTCGTTAATTTTTTGTAATATACAATAACAAAAAAATTTAGCAAAGTTTATTTTTATTTTAGGAGAAAATCGTGCTAAAAAAGATTATTGTCGGTATTTTGTGCTTTATTATATTAGCTGCTACCGGAGGCGGTATTTATATCTATACCCTGGATTGGAATAAGCACAAAGCACTTGTTGCTCAACGTTTTTCGCAAATTACGGGACTTAAGTCCGTGATTGATGGGAATTTAAATGTTAAATTATTCCCTTCTCCTAAATTTTCTGCAAGCAAAGTCAAATTTTATCCAAATAACGGTGGAAAAACTCCTTTAGTCGTTGTTAATGATTTGACTGCCAATGTTGATTTGATGCCGCTGCTTGATAATAATTTTATTGTTAAATCTATGACTTTATCTCAGGCTACAGCTTATGTCGAAGTTAATGAAAAAGGCATCAGTAATTGGGACGGTGTTGGTAAAAACAGTAATAATAAATCCGGAAATATCGAAGTTTCTTTTAATGACGTGAGAGTTACAAACTCTACATTAAGTTACAAAAATTTAAGTGATAATTCGCATTTTGATATTAACAATATTTCTGCTAATATTTCCGCTCCTGCTTTGTCCGGCCCATATAAAACAAACGGTAAATTTATTCATAATAATAGTGAAATCCTTTTCAAAGGTAATATTGCCAAAAATGATGTTGTTTCGATTAAAATGGATTTGGCTAACGCAGCAACCGGTTCGGCCATCACTCTAGACGGCTCCTTGGGGACTAAAGCTAAAGGTACCGTCACTTTGGATACTCAGAGCTTATTTGATATTTCTAATATTGTTTGGGGAAATGGCAGTATATCTAACAGATATAATAAACCTCTATATTTGTCTTTTCAATATAACTATGATAATTCAATCTTAAAATTAGATAACTTTACTACTAAATTTGATAAAAATACTGCTGGTAGCGGTACTGTTATTATAAATAATACTTCAGATATACCGCAAATTAATGCCTCCTTTGATTTAACTAAATTTGATTTGAATATCTTTGAAGATTTGATTCTTGATATAGCTGATTATACTAAAGCCGGGAAAAAATTTGCAGAATCTCCATTTTCTGGTCTGGATTTTAGTCTTTCAGCTAAAGCTACTTCCGCTTGGTTTAATAATGTTGAAGCTCGTAATTTAACCATGGCGCTTAATTTGAAGCAAAATACTATTGATGTCGCTCGTTTGGGGGTTATTATGCCCGGTGATACTGTTATTAAAACCGTCGGCAAAATTAATTTGGATAATGGTGTTAATTATATCTTTAATCAGGCCCTTGATGCTAAAGATTTGAGAACGTTTGCTTCAATTTTTAATTTGGATTTGGCTAAACTCGCTTCCGGCGATAATAAAAATTCTATCTTTAAACGGGCTCAGGCAGATTTAAAAATTGTCGGAAATCTTGATAGTGCTAAAATTTCGGTTCCTAAGGCAACTGTTGATGCTATTGATTTGTCCGGAAATTTAGGTATCGTAAAAAAAGATAAAGTTTTTGTTTTGGCTGATATGAACGTTTCTAAGGTTATTCTGGATAAGTATATTCAAGGGATACCTGATAATCTTAAAAATGCTTCAATTAAAGATAAATTTATTTATCAAATGAATTTATTGCCTTGGAATCGAGACTTTAATATTGATGCAGAAATTAACGCATCCAGCGTGGTTTATAATGAAGTACCTATGGAAAGCCTTTATTTACACTTTACTTCCGAAAAAGATAATATTGATATCTCGCGTTTTTCTGTTAAGCATTTTGCAGGGGCTGACGTTGATTTAAAATTAAATGCCAGTAATGTTTTCTCTAAACCATATTTTAATGAGTTGAGTTTCAATATAAAAACCGAAAATTTCCCATTGTTGACTTCCGCTTTAGGTATTAATACCGGGGATAAAAATTTATTCAAAAGAAAACTCTTTGCTGCTCAAGGGGCTTTGAGCGGAACTTTTGATGAATTTAGTCTGAGTTCCGTCCAAAAATTTGGTGATACGGAATTTGCTTATACCGGTGTTGTTAATAATAACGCTAAATCTCCTGTGATTGTCGCTGGTGATCTTGAATTGAAAACAAATAACTTTAATGCTTTTGTTAAAGCCTTTGGTTTTAATTATACTGCCGACATTCCTGTTACAACTTTTGCGTTTTCTACCAAAATCAAAGGCCATTACAACACTTTTGCTTTAGATAATATTAATGCTTATTTGGGCGCTAATGCTATTAAGGGAAATTTGAAATTTGATAATATGGGCTTAAAACCTCAATTGACCGCTTCTCTTGATTTTGATAAATTTGATACTGACAGATGGTTTAATCTTAATAAAAATTTACCTAAATCTCCTACACAAAAAGGAAATAATACTTTTGTCAGCAAAGATTTTTCTAATGAAAAAATTGATTTTTCGCCTCTTGGAAAAATTGATTTTAACCTTAAAGCAGCCGCTAATCAATTGAATTTCCTAGGGCAAACTTACGCTAATGCGAAAACCGATGTTGCTTTAAAAGATAATCTACTTAAAGTGGCCTCTTTTGATGCAACTATTGATAAAAGTATTATTAATTTTCGGTTTGATTTGAATACGAGTGATTTACCGAGAATCGATGGTTATTTTAATGTTAAAGATCTTAAAATTCCTGAATTCGGCGGCTCTTTGTATGTTGTTGAAAACGGATGGCTTACTGCTGAAGGGACTTTTAACTCTTCTGCCGCTTCAGAAGCTGATTTTTTTGAAAACCTTAATTCTAAAGGCAAATTCTCTTTTACTAATACGGCTATTCGCGGTTGGGATTTGGATATTATTAAATTTGAACTTGAACAGAGAAAATCTGTCGCAGGTTTTGAGGATACTGTTCTAAATAGCTTGAAATCAGGTAAAAGCAGCTTTTCGAGAGTCAGAGGAAATTATAATATCAGTAAGGGATTTGTTGTGGCTGACAGTATTATTTGGGAATCTCCGGTTCTTAATATGAACTTAAAATTTGATTTCAATTTAAGTGATTGGTTATTCCATGCCGTGTTTAATGCTGTTTATCATAACGCTTCTTTCTCCGATATCCTTAAGTTTACTTATGACGGTAATCTGGCTAATCCTGTTCTAAAAACTGATTTGTCCGAAAGTATTAAGAGAATTAGCGAAATCGAAGATAAAATCAAAAATGCTCGACAATATCAAGAAAAAGAAAAAATGGAAAAAATCGGCGGAAAAATTAAATCCTTACAGAGAGCTATCGATGGAACTTTGCAAGATATTAATCGTCTTACTCTGGATGTTGTTCGCTTTAAACCTCTTACTAATAACGAGAATGTTGTTTCTGTTTATCAGAATAATCTCCAAACTATCAGTAACGCCGAAATTAATATTAAAAAGATGAAAGAGGAACTGGATACTTATCCTGATGAAGAAACCCTTATTAATATTGAAGCGAATCTCGGTGCCGAAAAGGCTAAACTTAGATATATTCCTAAAGTTTTAGAAGAAAACTTTGTTGTTGATAGTAAATATATCTTTGATGATACGTTTAATAAAATTGCGTGGATTTATAATCTTTCTCAAAATAATTACGCTTATCATCATACTCTTGCAGATGTTTATATGGCTCAAGTTGAACTCTTGAAGTCAACGACTACCCCTGTCAGTGAAGATAACGTTAAAAAGTTACAAGGTGGTATTGATAAAACTAAAGAAGTTATGGATAATATTAATGTATTACATGATAAAATCAGAGATAATTACTTGAATATTATTGATTCAGTTAAAGTTTCGCAAATGAAAGAAAATAACGAAATTGCTCATCAGGCTTTGGAAACGTTATTGGCTTACTCTAAACAACTGTATAATGATGTTGTTATTAATATTGATGATTTTAGAGCAGCGCTAGGTATTACAACCAGAGATTATGACCAGTATATGTTATATCCCCCGGAATCAACCGCAGAGATTGACATTACGAAACCTACTATTAAAAGTCCTAGTAAAACTTCTCCTTTGACTGCTCAGAAAGATCTTATTCAAACAGATGTTACCTCAACTAAGAAACTTGTTAATGATGCTCAGCCCGGTGAAGTTAATGATAAAAAAAAAGTAACATTTGATGCTGCTATTCAGCAAACTGCTTCCAATGGTCTTTCTGAGCTTTTAAATAAATTTAAAAATGATAAGTCTCTTCATGATGATGTTAACATTGTATCGAATCTTGATTTTGGCGGCTTATCCGATATTTTTAAAAGTAATATCTCTTTGACTTCCGAAAATGATAATGCTCAGGCTTTAATTGTCGTTACTGCCGAAGCTGTTGCTAATTCATCTGGAATTGATGACAATATTAAGCAAAAATCTGCTCTAGCTACTCATAATGGTACTGTTCCTTCAAAAACTGAGAGGGCTCGCGAAAAAGTTATTGCCGAAAAAAATAAAAATTCAGATACTCAACTAGCCTCTGCTGATGATAAAAATATAAAGTTTTCTGCATCTGAAGATAATATTCTTGAAAAAACTAAAGCGGCCATTGCTAAAATTCTTTCTAAAGTTAAGACACAGGAAAAAAAATTGGCTGAAAACGTACTTGCTTCTTCTGTGGAAAAAAAATCCGACAATATGCAAACAGTAGATACTTCAGCTTCAAGTAATGCACCCTCTATTTTAGCAAATATTGACAATGTACCGACACTCCCTTCAAATGAATCGGTGGCCGCCAAGCAAGAAAAAATGATATCTACTCTTAAAACTAATCCTGTTGTTGCCATGAATATCGGAAAAGAAATCGATAATCCGAATACTTTTGAACCAGCCTTGTTTGCAACTCATAAATCTAAATTTAAAAAAGCCTCGGTTGCTTCTCACAATAATTCTTTAACCCCTTTATCTTCTGAACAGATTGATAAATTTTCTCAATATGTTAATGATGCCCTTAAAGATGATAATGATGCTTCTTATAATACACATCTATTAATTGACGCTTTACCTCGTCCTCAATTAACTTCGGAATCTACCCCTAATAATATGGTAACAGAGGGCGCGCTTATTGCTGTTAATTCGCCCAAGGAGATTATTTCTGCTACTAATAATCGCTATGTCTTACAAAATAAAAGCGTAGATTTTCCTCAATTTAGCGGAACCGTCGGCAAAGAAATGCTTAAAAATCTACAGCCGTCCGTACACCCTCAAACTGAACCTCAGTATTTATTTGCCGCTAATTCTTCTCGTCGCCTGGATTTTTCCGGTAATGTCGCGAAAACACTTTCTTTGACCGATTAAGTTCGTTTGTTGTTAATTTATCTTTTATAATTGATTCTCTGCTTATTTCAGTTTACCTTGCTCTATATTTAGAAATACACTAGGAGATTGTTATGTTTGCAAGACCGGAAGTTGTTGTTTTGCCTGTCGCAGGATTATCTACCAGAAATCTGCCGGCAACAAAAGCTATGCATAAAGGTTTTTTATGCTTAAATAATTTACCTATTATTCAATACGCTGTTGATGCTTGCGCTGAAGCGGGAGTTAAGGAAGTTATCTTTATTTATAGCGATGATACTTGCAGAAGTATGTATGAACATTATTTCTCGCCAAATAAAAAACTTGAGGAAAAATTATTAAGAAGTGATAAACTTGAGTTATGGGAGGCTCTTAAAAGAACCGTCCCCGCTGGTATGAAGTTTTCTTTTGCTTGCCAAGATGAACCTAAAGGTAATGGGCACGCTATTCTTTGCGCAAAAGATATCATCGGTAAACGTGATTTTATGGTCATGTGGGTTGATGATGTCTATGTTTGTCCGGGACAGGGTATTCTTTCGCAATTACTTGATGTTTATGAGCGTTGTGGCGGTATGGTCGAAAATGTTATCAAATTTCCAAAAGATCAGCTTTCACGTTATGGTGTTTTAAACGGGGTGCAATGTGACAATAATGTTGTTTTAGCAAAAGGTGTTGTCGAAAAGCCTAAAATTGAAGAGATTGATTCCGACTATGCAAGCATGGGACCTTATGTTTTACCTAACCTTATTCTTGATTTATTGCCGCAGGTTACTAAAGGCTCTAACGGTGAAATCAATTTGACAGATGCTATTAATTTAGCTGCTCAACAAGGATGTGAACTTAGAGGCGTTGTAACCAATGCTGAACGCTATGATTGCGGCACCAATGAAGAATTAGCTAAGTCTAATATCCGGCTTTCTATTCGTGAAAATAAAGTACTTTATGACGAAGCGGTTAAAACTATTAAGGAACTTAATGCGCATATTTAATTAAGATTTATGCTTACTTGCTTTTGATTTAAACGCAATGTTGTTATTATTGAGAATAAAAGATATAGCTCATCAAAGTTTTGGGCTATTCTTTTTTTGTTGATTACACTACGAAAGAAATTTGAACATTCAAATGTATTCTTCTTGGTTTCAATTTTTATTAATATATGTTGCCTGAAAAAGCTAAACTCTATTTGATTAAAAGTTTCTTGCAATTTTTCCATGTACTCCAGCATAACCGGCGTTAATATGTAACGAGCTTCTATTTGATTATCCGAGTATACTTCAAATTTTTTCTCAAACTCCGGAGACTCTAACCCTACTCGCTGCAAATTTTTATATTTCGTAATTATATTGAACCATCCTTTATCTTTGACAATAATCGTTTTTCCTTTAAATTGCTTATTCATTTCGGCATAGAAAATTAAACCTCTGTCTTTGGATACATATACCTTTTCTCTTCTTTGGTAATCTTCATTATACCTTTGTTTTTGCTGAAAACGATGATACTCCATTATTTGAACTGCCACATCTTGATACATTCCAGTAAAACAATCTTCCCCGCGTATTTGACCTTTTGAACGAAATAACATTGATTCTTCCATTAATGTTAACGGAAGTTCTGAATTGTATATATATGAGAAATTTCCAAAAAAATTTGCCAGTACAGGCAGCAGACTCTCTTTACTGCGACGATAATAACTCAACATCGGCCAACATAATATTAATATTGTTATACACCCCACAAGTCCGTAAAATCCATTTCCTTTATTTATCCCTCTGATACCGTCTTGCAAATTGATAATTATATATCCCAGCCACATTATCAGAGCGATGATTATTAGCATAAATGTACAAAAATAACGTTTTCTTGTCTTTTCTATTCCCTGCAATATCGGTAAAACTTTTTCTTCGTAGTATTGATTGAATTTATTTTGCGCTGCTGAATATTCAGGTGTTACCATGTATTTCCATTGCTTCGACATTCTTTCTTCCTTTGGCGATTTTTTAATCTTTGTTACTTATTATGACTTTAATATCTTAAATATTTGCTAAGCGGGGAGCTATGATTAATATACTGTGGGCGGGAATGTTTTTATCTGCGATTGTTGGCGCTTTGTATCAGCTGATTTTTTTGCATAATTATGATATTTTTTCTCAGATCACCAATGCTATTTTTCAAAACGCGCAAAGCGCTGTTGAAATTTCTATCGGACTTATTGGTATTTTGAGCTTTTGGTTGGGAATCCTAAAGCTCATTGAAAATGCTCATATCGCTGAAAAAATTTCTCAAAAACTTACCCCTCTTTTTAAAGTGCTTATGAAAGATGTACCTTCCAATAGTCCGGCTATTTCTACGGTTGTTCTTAATATGGCCGCTAATTTTTTGGGACTGGATAACGCAGCTACCCCTATGGGACTCAAAGCTATGGAACAACTCCAAGAACACAATACAGCAAAAGATGTTGCCAGTGATGCGCAAATTCTGTTTATGATACTTAACGCATCTTCCGTAACTCTTATCCCTATTACTATTTTTATGTATCGTGCACAAATGGGGGCGGCTCATCCAACGGATGTCTTTATTCCGATTTTATTGGCGACCTCTGTTTCTACGCTTACTGGTTTTTTACTGGTGGCAATACGGCAAAAAATTAATCTTGCTGACAGGACTTTATTAAAATGGCTATGTGGTTTTGTTTTGCTTATTCTTGCTCTCACACTTCTTTTCCTGAATTTAGCTCCAGCTCAGAGATTGGCTCTTTCATCCGCGCTTGGTAATATTATTCTTATTCTCTTATTAGGCTCGATTATTTATATCTCACTTAAAAATAAAATTAAGTGTTATGAGGTTTTTGTTGATGGTGCTAAAGAAGGTTTTTCCATCGCCTTTAATATTTTACCTTACCTTCTTGCCATGCTTGTTGCTATCGGCGTTTTTAGAGCTTCAGGTATTTTGGATATTATTGTTGATGGAATTAAAACTCTTTGTTCTTGGTTGCATATTGATACCCAATTTGCCGACGCTCTTCCTACCGCTTTTATGAAACCTTTATCAGGTAGCGGTGCTCGCGCTATGATGATTGAAACGATGCAAACTTTCGGTCCTGACAGTTTTGCTGCCTTTGCTTCTTCGGTTATTCAAGGTTCTACCGAAACTACTTTTTACGTCTTGACGGTTTACTTCGGCGCTATTAATATTTCTAAAACCAGATATGCCCTTAAATATGCTCTCTTGTCAGATTTAGCCGGTATTTTGGCTGCTATCGGGTTTGCTTATATGTTTTATTCTAATTAATAGATTCGGAGTTTTCGGCTATGAAATTGCTTGTTCAAAGAGTATTAAGTGCTCATGTTGAAGTTAATCAACAAGTTGTCGGACATATTCAAAATGGTATGCTTGTTTTTTTAGGTGTTGAAAAAGGTGATACTAAACAACATGCAGAATTTTTAGCTAATAAACTCACGAATCTGCGCATCTTCGAAGATGATAACGGGAAAATGAATTTGTCGGTTAAAGATGTTCATGGTGAGATTCTTGTTGTTTCGCAATTTACTCTCGCTGCAGACCTTTCTCGCGGTAATCGCCCGGGATTTGATAATGCGGAACTTCCCGAAAAAGCAAATGATATGTATAAATATTTTCTTCAATTGTTAAAAAATAACGGTATTACTCCGCAGACCGGCATTTTTCAGGCGGATATGAAAGTTCATTTGATTAATGACGGACCTTGTACTTTTTGGCTTTCTAAATAGTTATTCTTTTAACAAATTATTCAATTTTCCCGATAACGCGTTTATCCCGTCTTCAAGTAGCTTTTCTATCAGTTTATGAGCGATTTCTTGTGTGTCTTGTTCTTTACTTATGATGATGTAGCGGTTTTGCGTTTCCGAATCGACTAATGTACCATCGTTCTTTCTCAATTCTATCATCACCGACATACTGTATCGACTATTAGTTTCATTTATAGGCTCTATTTTAGATAAAATTAATTTCGGAATAAGAAAATAATCTGCTAACTCTTGACTTTCCGTGACCAGAACTTGCGGTTCAAAACTCAATCGTTCTGCTATTTTGGCTGTGAAATCTGATGATGTTTTACCATTGTAGTATTCTATTTCTTTTATATACAATAAAGGGCGTGTGCCATCGGTTTCATATATGGACTTTGGCAGTACCGTATTAATTTTTTCGGCTATTTGTGCTACTCTTTCTTCCTTAAATGATGGTAATTTTTCTAATGAGGCAATTTCTGCTATTTTTTCTTTGGCTAATTTTCCGCTTATCTCCAGACATATTTTCTCATTATCGTCTTGCACGGTTATTACGGTTATGTCGTTTAAGGCTTTATCCGCTATTCTGTATGCTAAAATATTATATGTGTGGTCATCCATATCCTGTGCTATTGCCTTGACCTCAGGACATTTTTTTACGGCCATTAAAACGGCTTTGTCATACGCTTTATAGCGAATTTCCGAACGGGTTTGTTCCTCATTTATTTTCGAACAGGCCGTTCCGCTTACTTCTACAAAAAAACTGTCTGCCCTAGCTAAACCGATTAAATTTATCAGTATCACTAAAACAGACAGCTTTGTTAATAAAGATTTCATCTTCATACTATTCTTGTACTTGTCTGATAATCTCTACCCATTCATTTACTTTTTTACCGCTTTTATCAAACATTGCTAATTTATATTGCAATGCCGGTGTGGCATTATCCGGTGCTACATACCAATCTGCTGAGGTGTCTACGATGAAATCCGCATTATTGATATTATTGACTACTTCGTAGGTCTTTGAACCACTTATAATATCCTTGGTGGCACCTTTTAAGCGATGACTACCGTATGGTAAGTCAGAACTTAATAATTTGGTATCTTTGATATATATCGTTCTGGTTTTGCTACTGTCATAAATTGCTGATGTGTCTTGTAACATGCGATTAGTCGCACGGGTTGCAACAACAATGTATGCTTCAGGTGAATATTTTGAAATAACTGCAGCATCCACTTTTCCTTGAGATGATTTCATTCCAACAACTTCCGAATGGTACGGATTTTGTTTCACAGTTACTTCAACAAAATCTCCTGCCGGGGCATTTTGTGGTGTTGCGGCGCCATAACCAGTATAACTAACTTCGGCCGGAATAATTTCTTCATGCGTGGTTACAACCGGTTCGCAAACTTCTTTACCGCAAGGCTCTTCCATTGTGGTGGTTGTCGTAATTATCTTCTTGGTTGTTGTTACTTTCGGCTGCGGTATTGGCATCTGCTGACATCCACATGACGGCATACATGTTGGTTGATAGCATGGTTGTGCCACTTCCGCGCAAGGACAATCATATACCGGTTGCGGCGCTGGTACATACACGGGTTCCGGTTTTACTATTACCGGAGCCGCTACCGGTGCCGGCGCTATCGGCGCTGGTGCCATTGGCATTGGTTCTATCATTGGAGCTTGGTCTTCATAGACCGTTTCATCAAATGTAACATTCTCTACCTCTTCCCACTGGTTGTCATTGTGCGAACACGCTGCCAGCATCGTACAGGTTATGATACTTATTATTCTTCTCATTGGGCATCTCCTACTAAATTATTATTGTTTATACTTTTAGCGCTAAGCAATTAAAATTTTCTTAAGTTTATGATTTACTTTTGCATTTTTTTGTGTTACTTCCCTTTATCGCTAATGCTTAAACGGAGTTGTTATGACTATTACTTTCGCTTCTTTTATATTTGCTTTTTTATTCTTATTTAGAGCTGTGCAAAAAAATACTTTCTTCACTCTTTACGCTACGACAATGATTTTAACAGCTTATTATTGCGAAAGTCAACTGGGTTGGCACGTCAAGCCTTTTTCAAAAGCTGCTATTATGCTGTTTGTTCTTTTTCACTTGCCTTTGATTAATTTTTTTACGTTTATCGCTTATGGCAGAGATAAAAAATGTGCGCAAAAAGGTGAATGGCGTATTCCCGAAGTTCAATTGCATACTTTGGAGTTGCTCGGAGGGACAATCGGCGCTATCATCGGACAGAATTTCTTTCATCATAAAAGAAAGAAAAAATCTTATATGGCAACTTTTTTTGCTACCATATTTATTCAACTTGGGGCTATTTTTTATATTTTACACGCCTTAAAATTTTTGTAACCTACATTACCATCGCACTTGTGTAAAGTGCCTGCGACGGTTCTATATTCTGGCGCATGACGGCGTTGAATATCGGATAAACTCGTTCACACTCCATTATGGACAATTCAATTATCTTGCTTATTTTATGTGTAAATAATTCTTCATTGTCCTGCAAAATCAGAGAATGCTTGAATATCGGCATTTTCTGTTCGCTCCAATAGGCAAAGTGACCTAACCATAAATTCTCATTTAACATTGCCAATAACTCAAACATCTTCGCTCTGTCTACATTTGATGTTTCTATATTCAATAAACACGAAATATGAACACAACGTAAATGTTCTTCATAGGCAAAAAATACCAGCATATTATCCCATTTGCCTTGAACTTCGGCAACCAGTTCATTATCTTTTCGGCGATCATATGAAACTTTATCTCGAGAAAATATCCCTT
Organism: uncultured Alphaproteobacteria bacterium; assembly: GCA_949282205.1. Classification (GTDB taxonomy): domain Bacteria; phylum Pseudomonadota; class Alphaproteobacteria; order RF32; family CAG-239; genus CAG-267. Next base: position 70,829 of record CASDOS010000054.1, read on the forward strand.
CTATCGTATCTATCGGATTATATAAATCTTCTTCTATTGCTAAATTTATCACCGTTTTTTCCTCTTTTGTTGCCGCATTCGTGTTTTTATTTTTTACGCAACCACCTGCTTAAAACAACCATAATCTATAGTTTTCCACTTATTTAAGAAATCAGTAACTTTTTTCTTTTTTACAAATTGCCTTTTATCATATACTTAGTTTAAAACTATTTTTTTTTTGCTTTTTTATGTGGATTATATTTTTTTATTAATATAAATTTAAGTGTTCGCAGAGGTTATTTCATATTCGGAGTTGAGCCATGTATTTTGATTTTCCAAACGTATCCCCCGTTATCTTTTCCATTGGTTCTTTTTCTTTGCGTTGGTACGCTTTAGCTTATCTTGTCGGAATAGTTTCCGCTTGGATGTTAACCAAAAGAAATATTAGAAAATATAATTTAGGTATCTCTGACGAACAACTTGATGATCTTGTTTTTTATGTAACTCTCGGAATTATCTTAGGAGGACGGTTGGGATATGTTTGCTGCTACGGGGACGGCTATTTCTGGAGAAATCCGCAAGAGATATTTGCTTTGTGGCATGGCGGTATGTCTTTTCACGGCGGTATTGTCGGGGTGATTTTTAGTTTATATCTTTTTGCAAAAAAATATAAATTTCCTTTTCTTAAAATAACGGATATTGTTGCTCTTTATGTCCCTATTGGTATTTTTTTAGGACGTCTGGCTAATTTTGTTAATGACGAATTGTGGGGACGTGTTACTAATGTTCCTTGGGCAGTTAAATTTCCTGACGGAGGTTATTTACCTCGCCATCCTTCACAGCTTTATGAAGCTATGCTTGAAGGCATTTTGATGTTTGTTGTTCTTAATCTTATTTGGAAAAAAACTTTTGTAAGAGAGCATGTGGGCATTATATCTTCTGTCTTTTTGATGTTTTATGCTTTTTCACGCATTGTTGTCGAATTTTTTAGAGAACCTGACCAGCAAATCGGTTTTTTGTTAGGCGGGATTACTATGGGGCAATTGCTTTCTCTTCCTTTTTTGCTTCTGGGAATTTTTATTCTTCATCACGCTGTTAAAACACCGCAAACCTAATTTGCTTATTAGGCTTTTATGGTAATATTGCGGGTAAATTTACAGGCTTTTTGTAAATTTTCTTCTGCTCGGGTCAAAACTGCCATCGGCGTTGCATCACTGCGCTTTTTTTCACTAACGCATTGCGATACCGTTAATTGGAGATTATTATTCTCATTAAATACAAAAATCGATTTTGCAATGCTTCGGCGAATATTTTCAGCCTTTTCAAAACTTTCTGCCGCGTTCATATGCGTAAATGCTAAAATCAATGCATCAGACTTGTAATTATATATCAATACTTCCGGATTGACGGTTTTTATTCGTTCCAGAAACATCTTTTTTAGTAATAACATTTTTCTGTATCCGAAACGTTTCATTAAACGTTCGTATTCATCTATATACATTAGTGATATACTGTATTTCAGGGGGTATTTACTTTCTGCCTCGCGATTGTACTCTTTATAATTCTCGATATCTAATTCTTCATCTCGTTCTCGAATGTAAAAAACATAATAAATTGATGAAATTAAAAGAATTAAACTCGCCGCTAAAAAGAATAAACTAAACGCTAATAAATTATCAGAATAGTATATTCCCGTAAATACAGCTATTGATGAAAATAATGCTGTCGCACTTAAAATCTTGCCTTTCTCTATATAATATATCAAAAGTATCAACATACAAATAATTGATATAAGCATGGCCGGATAATTAAACATTCCGATATGTTTATAAAAATAATACGAATCTGCATCTATACTATGATTCTGCAGTTTTTCTATAAGCGCCGTTTGCAAAAACAAAAATATATAAAACAAACTCCAATATTTATAATGTCGTTGTTTTTTGAATATAAAATACGCTATAACTAGATTAGGTAAAATTAAAGTGCTCCATATATTATACCCTGATGAAAATATATAATCCTCACCATAAGTGTATCTTAAATTATTTATAACCAAATAACTTATATATATTATAGAGGCTTGAACTACCGAACTCACAACTCTTAATCCGCCCATTATGACCATTGTCAAAACGATACATCCGATAAATGATGCATGGATGGCATGGTAATTATCTTCGGAAAAATCCGATACAGAAAAGAAATATACGAAAAAAGTGCCGATAATAAAAATCGGCAACCATGCTCCTTTGTTAAATTTAGCAATTTTTTCTAATTCGAATTCCAGCAACATAAATCTCCGGTGATTGTTCTTTCTCACTTATTTATGTCGCTTATCTTAAGAAGAAATGGTTAAATTTTATTTACACATTTTAAAATTGAACTATCTCCGTAGGAATAAAAACGATATTTTTCTTTAATCGCATGCGCATAAGCCGCTTTCATTCTTTCTGTTCCGGCTATCGCGCATATTAGCATAAATAATGTCGATTTCGGTAAATGGAAATTCGTAATTATTCCGTCTATCATTTTAAATTTATATCCCGGAGTTATGAAAATGGATGTTTCTCCATTAAACGGATGTAAAACACCTTTATCATCTCCGGCACTTTCCAATAACCGTACCGATGTCGTCCCAACGGCAATAATCCTTCGTCCTTCCGCTTTTGCTTTATTGATTATATCACAGGCGTCTTTAGTTATTATACCATATTCCGCGTGCATCTTATGGTCTTTGGTATCTTCTGTTTTAACGGGTAAAAATGTTCCGGCACCGACATGCAGTGTCAAAAAGACTTTGGTTATTCCCTTTTCTTCCAATCTTCTTAAAACATTATCCGTAAAATGTAAACCGGCGGTCGGGGCGGCTACCGCTCCTGCATATTTTGCATACACTGTTTGATAATTTTCTTTATCGTTATATCTATTCCATAATCCTGATAACGGTTTCTCTCTCTTTATATATGGCGGAAGCGGCATTAAACCATATATTTCCAATTTCTTTGATAAATCATCCACCAAACAAAGAAATTCCAGCAAAACACCATCTTCTCCGTGCTTTTCCAGAACTTTTGCCTTAAAATCAGATTGTTCATAACTTATTTCTGACGTATAGAATGTTATGATGTCTTCAGGATGCAATCGCTTGGAATTTTTAATAAATGCCCACCATGTTTGCCCATTTTCGGGGTGATATAATGTTACTTCAACTTCAGCTTCTCCTCGGCGCCCATAAAGTCGTGCCGGTATTACTTTGGTGTCATTGAATACCAATACATCTCCTTTTTGCAATATATCCGGTAAATCGTAAAAATGACGATCTATAATTTTATCGTCTTGAGTCACATCCATTAAACGTGATGCATCTCTTGGGTTCGCCGGCTCTTTCGCTATCAACTCTTTGTCTAATTCAAAATCAAATAAATCTACACGCATTCTTCTTTCCTTTATCCGTTTTTCACGGTTATAATCCCGCTTATTTATTTTGGCAACCACTTTTTTCTTTACTTTTCCTTTACTTTTGACAATTTTTTAAAAAATTATTTAAAATCGACAAAAAGTTATTGAAATAATTAAAATACTGGTATATACTGTCGTTAAATAATGGTCTTTTTGGAGATAAATACGATGACTAATGCTTTTGACAGCATGGACTTAAATACTGCTTATGAAATTGCAGGCGGTTATGTTGAAACTGATGACAAAACCTTTCAAAAAGCTTTGGAATTGGTGCGCGCCGATGATGCTCGCTTTGCTCAGGAATTAGAAAAAGCTCGCGCCGCACAACGTCGCTTTGCCGAAAAACAAGCTCAGGAAGAAGCTATTACGGCTAATGCCGAAGAAACTTTTGATAATGCTTCTTTTATTAAAAATGAGTTTGATAATGAACAATTTAAAAACTCATTCTTTGCTGATAAAGAAATTCAAGAAGCTGAGAAAAATACACCGATTTATGATATTAATCCCGAAACTCAAGAACGCTTTGAACTTGAAGGCGATGAACGACATGCTCATTTTGAAATGTTGTTCGAAAAGGCTAAACTTGATACTTGGCGCGAAGAAACCGGCAGTAAAGAATTCAGCCAGTTAGATTCTAAGAAAAAGAAAAATCGTCTTTTTGCCGCTGTTAAAAGTTCTTTCTTGGGTACTTTGGCTCATTTAAGAACCTCTGCTCAGGTTGAAAATGAAGTACCTCAAGCAGCAGAAGCCGTAAAATCAAATAATAGAAATTTCTTTGCAAAACAAACTGCTTCTATGTTGGCGAAAGTTCAAAAAGCTATTAGTTTTAACCGTGAAGTCAAAATTTCTTCCAGCTCTGTTATGGCTGCTTGTGCCGAATCGGAAGCTAAAACAAATAAATTCGCTAAGAAATTGTCTAAATTAGCACAAAAATCTTCTGGTCAAGCTAAAGAATGTTATTCCAAAGTATCTGTTTTGACACATAAATTTAAAGATGCTTTTGTTTCTAAGGCTAAGGCTGTTTGGGGACAGCGCTATGAATTTATGGCGAATATTCGTGACAGAGCACCTAAAATTACAACAGATTTAGCGGCTACCGGCGTTTTAGTCGGTGCTACTGTGGCTTCGGCTCCTTGGCTCGGAACTGCCGTTATTGCTTATGGGGCTTATAAAGCAACGTCTGCTTGGGTATGGCCGATTGTAACACATGCCAGAAAAGCTCAGCGTTTGGCTAAAAATGATGAAAAAGCGCCTAAAATGAGTTTCTTTAAGAGATTAAAACAATCTGCAAATCAAGTTGTCGGTACAAAAGATTATTACAAAGAAGCCGGTTGGGGATGCGCAGCAGGATTGCTTGGTTTAGGTGCTGCCGGTGCAACTGCAAGTATTGGTGCCGGCGCTCTTGTTCAAAAAAGTTTCCAATCTTTATCCAGCACAGCTGTTTACGCTACAAACAGTGTTACAAATGCCGTTAAAAAATTAAGAGAAAAAGACGGCAATATTTGGGGTAAAGCTGCTGCTGTTGTATCTGCTGCGGTGATGACATATGTTTTAGCATCTTGCGGAGAACATGCTGAAGATGTTGTAAGAACAACTCAAGTTAATGGTGGTTTACATCCATCTCTTGATTTTAATACTGAAAAAACAGACACTTTGGCTGCTCAGCAAGAGCATGTCATGCAAGCTGCGCCAGAAACATCGGTTAAAATCAATGTTCCCGAAAATTGGGAAGAAAATATGGGGATTACCGAAAAACAATGGACCAGATTACAAAGTTTTTGGGGAAGCGAAGCTAAATATAATAGTTTTTACCAAAAAATTACCGATGATATGCTTAAAGACGGCGGTATTTTTGCCGGCAAAACTCGTGAACAGGTTTTGTTTGAATATGAACGTTTGTCTTCCTGGAATTTACCTCAGCACCAAGAAGTTATCAGACGTATGGACTCTTTCTTTGGATGTGACGGTGAAGAACGCATCATGCTGACTGCAGAAGATACTAAATCCTTAAATGATGTCATGTCTAACGGTGCTATTCGTGATGTTAATGGCAGCGAATGTGTTCGTGTTACCGGACGTGATGTTAATTGTGGGGAAGATGCTGTCCGTCATGTTGAAAAAGTTGATTGCGGATGCGAAGAAAATGTTGTCGTCAACGAAGCTGTTACGCAACCTGTATCACAGGAAACTGAATATACCATTGTAAATGAACAAGGCAATACAAAAGTATATACATATAACCCTAATGATAATACCAATTTAACTGCAACTCTGAATAAAGGAAACGGTGTGGAAGATCCTAACTCCACAAAGGTTGGAAATGTTAATCCGGCTGAAGTGGCAAACACTCCTACAGATAATGTTAGGGTTACGGTTGGTACCGGTTCTAACGGCGACGGTGATGTTAGCTTTGAGGAAACGGGAAATCCTGATATGGAAAAAGTATCTTCCACAAGTACTGAAAAAACTGTTTCTTTACCTTCGTCCGATAATAATACAGTTGTTGCTGACGCTGTTGCCAATGGTGATGTTCAGGAAACTATTATTCCGAACTCCGCTGATGTTGAAATCGGTACTCCCGCCGCAGACAATGTTCCTGAACGTGGTGGTTATATGAACACTGGTTTGACAGAGAAACAATATCATCGTATGGAAACTTTCTTCAAAGATAAATTTGGTGAAAATGCTTTTGAAGATTATATGAACAGAATTACTGATGATATGCGCGCCAAAGGCGGTATGTTTGAAGGTTTAAGTAAAGCGCAGGCTTTATATTCCGTTCAACAAATGACAGCATGGTCCGATGATCAGCATGGTGCGTTCGCAAAAGAAATTTCAACAATGATTGAATATTTGAAAGGCGAATGCAAAGATACTATCACCTTGACCGAATCTGAACAAATCAAAGGCATTATTGATAAAGTTAACGAAAATGGTACCATTGACGGAGTTACCGGTACAACCAATAAAATGGTTAAATATTTCCAAGCCAATGATTGTGGTGAAGCCGGAACGTATAATGTTCAAGAAGTTGCCGGTGATGCACATACAACACAACCATCAGGAAATAAATTTGCTCGTTTCTTTAAGAAAATTTGGAACACTTCGCCTGAACCTATGAAAATTGTTAGTGAGCAAGATAATGTTAATTATCACACATATGTTCCTGATGAAAATTTAAATATTTCCGCAACTTTGTATAAGGGTAATGGCGTTGATGAAAAGATTAAGGCTGTTGCTGGTGTTGATCCGACATCCTTAACAGGTGCTAAAGTTGATAATGTCAAAGTTACTGTTACTGATGAGGCTCCGGCTGCATCTGCTAGTGAAGCAGCAGTGGAAGGTGCTAAAGAGCGTATTGCTAGTAAGGTTTCTAAAAAAGCTGCCGAGACTGCTTCTGAAAACACAACCGTTCCTTCGGATAAGTTAACTAAAGAGGCTGAAGCGGCTATTCGTGCAAGAGGTCTTGATCCTAAAAAGGTTAATCCTTATTTGAACAAATACATCAATGATTTCGTTAAAAATAATAGTAAAAACTAGCCTTTTAGTATTTTATCTTCCTACTGAAAATGGTTTTATCGCCATTTTCAGTTTTTTTTATATATCCTTTTCAAATCCTAACTCTTTCTTTTTATTTAAATCTTGGGGATAACTTATAGGTATAACCTTTTGGTTTTTAAAATTTTTCTTGAAAAATGCAGAATTGGTGCTAAGTTATGCTCGATTTTATGATATATGCCGTGCGGGGCTGCCGCACATCAAATAAATTTTGGAAGGATAATAATATGACTATTCGCGTCGGTATTAACGGTTTTGGACGTATCGGTCGTCTGGTATTCCGTGCTGCACAGAAAAGAAATGACATTGAAATCGTTGGAATTAACGATTTGATTGATGTTGAATATATGGCTTATATGCTCAGATATGATACAATGCACGGTCAGTTCGACGGTACTATTGAAGTTAAAGACGGTAAGCTTGTTGTTAACGGTAAAGCTATCCGCGTTACTGCCGAAAAGAATCCGGCAGACTTGAAATGGGATGAAGTTGGCGCTGAATATGTTGTTGAATCTACAGGTCTTTTCTTGACAAAAGAAAAAGCTCAAGGTCACATTGATGCCGGTGCTAAATATGTTGTTATGTCTGCACCTTCTAAAGACGATACTCCTATGTTCGTTTGCGGCGTTAATACAGACTCTTATGTTAAAGGTACTCAATTTGTATCAAACGCTTCTTGCACAACAAACTGCTTGGCTCCTATTGCTAAAGTTTTGAATGATGCTTTTGGTATTACTGATGGTTTGATGACAACTGTTCACTCTACAACAGCTACTCAAAAAACTGTTGATGGTCCGTCTATGAAAGACTGGAGAGGTGGTCGTGCTGCTTCCGGTAACATCATTCCTTCTTCTACCGGTGCTGCAAAAGCTGTTGGTAAAGTTATTCCTGCTTTGAACGGCAAATTGACAGGTATGTCTTTCCGCGTTCCTACTTTGGATGTTTCTGTTGTTGACTTGACAGCTAACTTGGCAAAACCTGCTACTTATGAAGAAATTTGCGCTGCTATGAAGAAAGCTTCTGAAGGCGAACTCAAAGGTATTTTGGGTTACACTGAAGATCAAGTTGTTTCTTCTGACTTCTTGGGCGACGCTCGTACTTCTATCTTTGACGCTAAGGCTGGTATCCAACTTACTCCGACTTTCGTTAAAGTTGTTAGCTGGTACGACAACGAATGGGGTTATTCTAACAAAGTATTAGACCTCGTTGCTCATATGGCTAAAGTAAACGGTTAATAATTTTACTTCCCGCCGTCTTTGAACTTTTATGTGCTTTGTAACACAAAAGTTTTGTGATGACGGGAATATTTTTATTTTGAGGGATTTTATATGACTGAATACAAAACAATTAAAGATTTAGGCGACCTTAGCGGTAAAGTTGTTATGTTAAGAGCGGACCTGAATGTTCCTATGGATGAAAATTTTAACGTTACAAATACGGCTCGTATCGACAGAACCGTTCCGACTATCAAAACTTTGATGAACCAAGGGGCTAAAGTTATTGTTATTTCTCACTTCGGCAGACCTGAAGGTAAAGGTGATATGAAAAACTCTTTATCTCATATCGTTAAAGATTTGGAGAAAGCTCTTGGCAAACATGTTGTTTTTGTTGATGACTGCATTGGCGAAAAAGTTGAAAATGCCGTTAAAAATATGAAGCAAGATGAAGTTCTTTTGCTTGAAAATCTTCGTTTCTACAATGAAGAAAAGAAAGGTGATGAAACATTTGCAAAAGAATTGGTTAAACCGGCTGATGTTTATGTTTCTGACGCTTTCTCCACTGCTCATCGCGCGCACGCCTCTATGGTTGCCGCAGCTCAGCAACTTCCTTCAGCTATGGGTTTACTCATGGAAGAAGAAGTTAATGCGCTTTCTACCGGCTTAAATAATCCGGTTCGCCCGCTTATCGCTATTGTCGGGGGGTCTAAAGTTTCTACAAAATTAGACTTGTTGAATAACTTGGTTAAAAAAGTTAATAAACTCGTTATCTCCGGCGGTATGGCTCATACCTTTATGAAAGCCAGCGGCATTGACACTATTAACGAAGCTAACTCTTTGGTTCAAATGGATATGCTTGATACTGCTAAAGAAATTATGGCTACCGCTAAAGCAAATAACTGCGAAATTATTTTACCGCAAGACGTTGTTGTTTCCAAAGAGTTTAAGCCGATGGCTGAACACAAAACTGTTGATTTGGCTAACATTCCGGCTGAAGGTTGGAGTTTGCTTGATGTTGGTGAAAAGACTATTGCCGCTATCAATGCCAAATTAGATGAGTGCAAGACGCTTGTTTGGAATGGTCCGCTCGGCGTTTTTGAAATGAAGCCTTTTGATAATGCAACAAACAAAGTTGCTCAACATGCCGCAGAATTAACTCAAAGCGGTAAATTGACTTCTGTCGCCGGTGGCGGCGATACTGTTTCCGCTCTTGAAAATGCCGGTGTTGCCAATAAATTTACATACATTTCAACAGCCGGCGGCGCTTTCTTGGAATGGATGGAAGGTAAAGAACTTCCAGGCGTTGTGGTTATGAAAAAATAATCATAACGTCTAGTCTTTTGATTAAGGAGTAAGCCTATAAGTTTACTCCTTTTTTATATTTTTCTTACCTTTTAGCCTTGTGGCTATATATCTTTTGAAATACTCCGAAACATTATTTTATACTAAAGCTATATTATTTTACTTGTTTTTTACTAATTTATCTATAGACTTTAGGCATAACACTTAGTGTTATATTCCGAAACTAGATAAAGGAGTTTATCATGAACTACAGAACTATGTTATTAGCTACAGCTGCGGTACTCTTTAGTTCCCAAGCTATGGCTGCAGATATTACAAATCCTTTCTTCACACCGAATAAAGGACAAATCACTTCTGATACCAATGTTGGTTATTATCGTACAAAATACAAACATAACCAAGACGTTGAGGAAGGTTACTACGCTGCTGAAACATTAGAATATGGTATTACAGACAAATTCAGCATTAATGGTACAATCGCTAATATGTTTGATACTCAAGGCGATTACAACAATGACCACAACTTTGCATATCAAATCGGCGCAAAATATAACACTAACTGCGATAAAATTTTATTCCAAGTTGCCGCAAATTATACAACTTATGAGCCTCAATCTTGGTACGGAAGCAGAGAAACCAATCATTGGTTTAAGGCTTTGGATGCAGAAATCAAACTCGGTTACGATATGGGTAACGGCTTAACTCCTTACGCTTCTTATGCTTTAGGTAGTGAGATTGATACCGGTGACCGTTATTTAATCCAATCCTTTAAAGTTGGTGCTCATAAATATTTCGGCAAATATGCTCTTGATTTAGCTGCTCGCTATGACTACAGTACTGACGGTAAAAATGTTAACCAATGGTGGGTAGAGGCTGCTGCTGATTATTACATCAAAGAAAATATCGCTGTTGGTATTTATGGCGATTACTTCATTGATGGTACAGACAGCCGAGATATTGATTATGATTACTCTGCCGGTGCTCATTTGAAAGTTTTATTTTAAGAATATAACTGGATACATTGAAGAGGGTTCTGTTCTGAACCCTCTTTTTTTATTGCTTGATGCGATGTCGGATAATTTATTGTCCTTCTTTTTTCCGTTTTTTTAAATTTTCTTAATATTAACACCTTATACTGATGGCATTGTAAAATATTTAGTTTTGCCGTATATAAATTATATATGACAAAAAGGAGAGAGATATGAACAGAAAAGCTATCATTATCGGTGCAGGCCCTGCCGGTTTGACCGCCGCGTACGAAATGTTGACACGTTCGGACATTGAACCGATTATTCTGGAAGAAAATGATTTTGTCGGTGGAATTAGCGCAACACTCGATTATAAAAATAATAAAATTGATATGGGCGGACACCGCTTTTTTTCTAAATCCGACAGAGTGATGAATTGGTGGCTCAGCATTTTACCTCAGCAAGGAAAACCTTCTATCGACGATATTATGCTTGACCGTAAAGTTGAACTTTCTCAACTTCCCGACGCTCCGGATCCCGAAAAAACAGACAGGGTTATGCTCAAAAGGCATAGGCTTTCGCGCATTTTTTATTTGAAAACGTTTTTCAGCTATCCGGTCAGCCTAAACTTCGATACTATCAAAGGACTCGGCTTATGGCGTATGTTCAAAATCGGATGTTCTTATCTTAAAGTTCTTGTTTTCCCGATTAAAGATGAAAAGTCTTTGGAAGATTTTATGATAAATCGTTTCGGACGAGAGCTTTATCTTACTTTCTTTAAGGATTATACCGAAAAACTATGGGGAATTGATTGCTCTAAAATTTCTGCCGAGTGGGGCGCGCAGAGAATTAAAGGTATATCCATCTTAAAAGTTTTAAAACAAATGTTTAAGGATTTATTTGGCAAAAAAGGCGGAGCGGTTGAAACCAGCTTTATTGATAGTTTCTTCTATCCTAAATTCGGTCCGGGGCATTTGTGGCAATCGGTTGCCAAACTTGTTGAAGAAAAAGGCGGTAAAATTTTACGCCGTCATAAAGTTATTCGTATCGTCAAAAAAGGTAACCAAATTACAGCGGTCGAAGCTATTGATGAACATGGCAAACTTAAAGTTTTTGAAGGGGATATTTTTATCTCAACCATGCCGGTTAAAGATTTAGTCGAATCGATGACAGATGTTCCGAATAAAGTTAAAAAAGTTGCGGAAGGTCTGATGTATCGCGATTTTAGAACTGTCGGTATTCTTTTGAAAAAATTAAAACTCAAAAATACAACACACTTCAAAACCGTCGGCAATATTGTTCCCGATACTTGGATTTATATTCAAGAACGCGATGTTAAACTCGGACGCTTGCAAATCTTTAATAACTGGAGCCCTTATATGGTGAAAGATTTTAAAGATACGGTTTGGATCGGACTTGAGTATTTTTGTAATGAAAAAGATAAAATTTGGACCGATGATGATGAAACATTTATTCAGTTTGCTATTGAAGAGGCGGCTCGAATCGGTATCTTTGATAAAGATGACGTGCTAGACGCTTATACTCATCGTGTCAAAAAGGCTTATCCAGCTTATTTCGGTTCGTACGACCGCTTTGATGAAATCAAAACTTTTGTTAACGGCATTGATAACCTTTTCTTAGTCGGACGTAACGGTATGCATCGCTATAACAATATGGACCACTCCACTCTGGCGGCTATGAAAACCGTTGACTTTATTTTAGGCGAATGTGGTTCACGCGAAGAAATTTGGTCTGTCAATACTGAAGCGGATTATCATGAAGAAAAAAAATAGCACCTTCTTAGAGGGGGGGATTTCTCTCCCCTCTTCTTTCAAAAAAATAATCAATACCGAACTTACCGATTTTGATGAAAAGTCGGTTGTTCGCATTTTTAAGATTTTTTCATGCGTTGCACTCTTAGTTGTGCTTTATGCTTTTGTTTTTTCCGGTTTTCAAATTGTTGATGAGTTTGAACATTTGCACGCTTCTTGGCTCGTCAGTATCGGACAAGTTCCTTACAGAGATTTTTTTGAACACCATAACCCGCTGCTTTGGTATATCAGCGCACCAATCGTCAGCTTGTTTTATGATAACGCGATTATTTTTTATGTTATGCGCGGTGTGAGTTTTTGTGTTTCTCTCTTAACCATGTTTTTTATTTATAAAACAGCTCTGTTTTTTACCTCTCGAATGGGTGCTTGGTTTGCAATTGTTTTGACTTTCGGCAACATCATTACCATTTATAATTTCAGCCAATTTCGCCCCGATAACTTTATGAACTGTTGCTTTATTATCGGGCTATATTATCTCTTTGACTATCTTCGCAAAAAACAACTTAAACTACTTATTTTTTCTTTTTTAGGTTTTACTTTTTCGGCGTTGTTCTTACAGAAAATTTCGTTACTTTTAATTGCCGTTGAAGTCATTTTACTGTATCTGCTTTTTTGCAAAAAAATTTCTTTTAAACATATAACTCTGGCAGCTCTTCCAGCTATATTTATTGCTTTCGGTTTTATCTTCTTTTTGCTTTTGAATAATACTCTTCCGCAATATTTCGAACTTAATCTCCACTTTAATCAAGCGATGCTTGCTTATTTTGACAGAGGGGCTTTTTGGCTCGGCAATCTCTTTATTAGTTTTTACGGGCTTGTTTTGATTTATGGTGTATACGCTTTTCGCAAGCAGAACCTTTATTTTAAAATTACATTTTTGCTTTTTACGGCAGAACTTTTAATGCGGAATTTCTATTTCGCTCCACACCCTAACTATTATACTTTGCTCGTTATGTTTACGGCGTTGGTCTTTTCTCCGTTTATCACTCATGTTTTTCCTAAGCACAAGATTATCAGTCTTATTTTAATTGTTCTCGTTTTCTTAAATTTAGGGCTGCTTTTTAATACCGTTGATGCGACTTCTGTCAAACATAATAGCCTTAAGCATTACCTCTTAGCCGATTATGTTCATAAAAATTCTACGGCTGATGATTATTTGATGAATGGGTACGATAAAAATTTTAATATCTACCGCAAAGATGTCAGCTATTATTGGTTCGGTTTGGATATGCTTTTGCCTATTATGGAAGCTGAATATAACATTTCGCAAAAACCCGACGTTAATCAATTCATCATTAAATACCGCCCGAAATTTATTTATGTGCAAAACTATCCGGATTTGCGCGCTTATCGTTCTTATGGGGAAAGTCGATATTCACAAGTTTTTATTCCGGAACTGGTTTGGGAATTATATCAGAAAACACCTTTTGAAAATTTAGCCGTTCTTAAATAATTTAGTAAATTTTAAATCTTCATTGGTAAAATATTCTGCAGTTAATTGAGGAAAATTAATGATACGCATCTTTAAATTTGTTTTATTCGTTTTATGGCTTTCGGTTTCAACTGCTCAAGCGGCTTCTGTTGCCGTTAATAGCCACGATGCTCGTATTTGGGCAAATACCAAGGGGCAGGAATTGATACAAGCTCTTGCCGAATCTAATCTTGCCGCAAAGTACGCCAAACTTGACACGATGCTTAATGAAGATGTTAATCTAGACTATATCTCGAAATTTGTCATCGGAAAATATGCAAAGCAAATGACACCCGAACAACTGGCTCAATATACTAATCTTTTTCAGAGATATGCCCTTACTCTTTATAAACAGTTTAACTTGAACTTTGATGCTTCTTCGGTCGATTTTTCTATTGATAATGTCATCGAAAACAAGAGTTTTGCTACCGTTAATTGCTCTGTTGATCCGACTAAAGTTTTTGAAAATATACGCGGAATTAAAGTTGAACCTCAGATTATTCCGGTTAAATTTAAACTTATTCGCGGAACAAAAAATCGTATTCAAGCGGTTGATGTCGAAATATCCGGCGTTAGTCTGGTCATTGAATATCGAAAACGTTTTTACGAGATGATTAAAGAATGCGGTGATGATATAAATTGGTTCTTACAACGTTTTAACGATCAGGTTGTTGCTAATGAAAAAGTCGCTTACCAGAAATTACTTAATCGGTAATCCTTTATTCATTCATGTTTGGTTTAAAAATTTTTAAAATAGCGTTGTATTTTTTTTTCATTATGCTAAATTGTGCTTAATTTATTGAGGTAAAACTTTAAGATAAGGATTTTAGTTATGGTCGAAAATGCCAGATATAATGGTAAATCTTCTTTTGAAGAATGGAAAAAAGATTGGGAATTAGAAGAAAGATACAATTTCAAATCTATTGAAAGCAAGTGGCAGAAAATTTGGGAAGATGAAAAAGCATATAAAGTCGAAATTAATCACGAAAAACCTAAATTTTATGCTTTGGTCGAATTTCCTTATCCGTCGGGGGCCGGTCTTCATGTCGGTCATCCTCGTTCTTATACCGCTCTTGATGTTATTGCTCGTAAAAAACGTATGGAAGGATTTAATGTTTTATATCCAATGGGATTTGATGCTTTTGGTCTGCCTGCCGAAAACTATGCCGTGAAAACAGGTATCCATCCGGCTATTTCTACAAAAGCTAATATTGCAACTTTTACCAAACAACTTAAATCTATCGGTTTATCCTTTGATTGGGATAGATGTTTTAATACTTGTGATCCGGAATATTATAAATGGACACAGTGGATGTTCTTGAAGTTTTATGAAAAAGGTTTGGCTTATAAATCTAAAACCGCGATTAACTGGTGTCCTGCTTGTAAAGTTGGCTTGGCTAATGAAGAAGTTGTAAATGGACACTGTGAACGCTGTGGCGCTGAGGTTGTTCGTCGTGATAAAGAGCAATGGATGTTGGCCATTACCAAATATGCGGATAGATTAATTGATGACTTAGATAAACTTGATTTTATTGACAGAGTTAAATCTCAACAAATTAACTGGATTGGTCGTTCTTACGGTGCTGAACTTGATTTTGATATTACTGATAATGACGGAAATTCTTTGGGACGCAAATTGAAAGTATTTACAACTCGTCCGGATACAGCTTTTGGTGTTACTTATATGGTTATGGCTCCGGAACATCAATATATTAAAGAATTGGCGGAAAAATTTGATAATTGGAGCGAAATTGTTGCTTATGTGGCTGAAACTTCTAAAAAGTCTGATTTGCAACGTACTGCTGACGACTCTAAAACAGGTGTCGAATTGATTGGTATTAAGGCAAAAAATCCTTTCAATGGTCAGCTCATTCCTATCTTTATTTCTGACTATGTTTTAACCGGTTATGGTACGGGGGCAATTATGGCCGTTCCGGCTCACGACCAACGTGACTATGATTTTGCAAAGAAATTTAACCTTCCGATTATTCAAGTTTTAGAAGGTGGCGATATTTCTGAAAAAGCATTTGAAGAAGATGGCGCTCATATCAATTCCGATTTCTTAAACGGCATGGGGAAAGATGATGGTATTAAAGCCGCTATTGATTATGCTAAAGAACATGGTTTCGGCGATGCTAAAGTAAACTTTAAACTGCGTGACTGGGTATTCTCTCGTCAGCGTTATTGGGGTGAACCTATTCCTATGGTTTATTGCGAACATTGCGGTTGGCAGCCAATTCCTGAAAGTGAACTTCCGCTGACTTTGCCCGATATTTCTGATTTTCAGCCTAATGATAATGGGGACTCACCTTTGGCAAAGGCTACTGATTGGGTTAATACAACTTGCCCGAAATGCGGAGCTCCGGCTAAACGTGAAACAGATGTTATGCCAAACTGGGCAGGTTCTTCTTGGTATTTCTTAAGATATTGCGACCCGCACAATGATAAAGAGTTCGCATCCAAAGAGGCTCTTGATTATTGGATGAATGTCGATTGGTATAACGGTGGTATGGAACACACAACTTTACACCTGTTGTATTCTCGTTTCTGGCACAAATTCTTGTATGATTGTGGCTATGTTCCGACTAGTGAGCCTTACAATAAACGTACTTCTCATGGTATGATTTTGGCTGAAGACGGCGAAAAAATGTCTAAATCTAGAGGAAATGTGGTAAATCCTGATGAAGTTATTGATGCTTACGGCGCCGATGCTTTTAGAATGTACGAAATGTTTATCGGTCCATTTGATCAGGTCGCTATGTGGTCTGATGAAAGTTTGAACGGCGTTTATCGTTTTGTTAATAAAATTTTTGCTTTGTTTGCAAAAATTACTAAGGTTTCTCCTTCCGCAAAAGATTTACAAGTTATGCATAAATGTATTATTGAAGTTACAGAACGTATTGATCAGATGAAATTTAATACAGCCGTTTCTTCTTTAATGACCTATGTTAATTACATGGCTTCTTTACCCGAAATTCCTGTTGAAATGTATGAAACCTTGTTGAAACTTGTTTCTCCTTTCTCTCCGCATATTGCTGAAGAAATGTGGGCTCGTTTGGGGCATGAAACTCTTATCGTTACGGAAAATTGGCCAAAGGGTAATCCGGAATTGGCTAAAGAAAATACCGTTACCATAGCGGTTCAAATTAATGGTAAAATGCGCGGGACAATTGAAGTTGAAAGAGATTGTGATCAAGAAAAAGTTATTGCTGCTGCCAAGTCTTTGGATAATGTTGCAAAGCAACTGGCCGATGCTGAACCGAGAAAAATCATTGTTGTACCAAATAGGATTGTGAACATTGTATTGTAAATGTAAAAATATTTTAACCTTAACGGCGCTTTTATTCGTAGTTGCTTGCGGATTTGAGCCTTTGTATGTGGAAAGAACTTCCTCTAGTCAATGGTATTATGACGGAAAATTTGATACCAGCGTCAAAGATGAAATGGCTAGTGTTAAAGTCGAACTCATACAAGACAGAATCGGACAACTTATTCGTAATGATTTGTTAGACAAGCTCACACCTAGAGGTGAACCTAAACATGCTAAATATATCTTGAGCGTAACGGATATCAAAAAGCAGGAAATAGATCAGGCTCTTCGTAATGATATTACAGCTACTCGAAAAAAAGTGATTTATAAAGTTTCTTATGTGCTTAAAAATACTGAGCATAAAACTTTAATTACCGGAAATAGTGTTGCCTATACTGGTTATGATATTTTACGCGATCCTTATTCTACTACTTTTGCTCAGAAGAAAGTCGAAAAAAATGCGGCTAAAATTATTGCCAATGATATATCCTTACGTTTAGGTGCTTATTTCCATTCTACCCTGACTAATCGAGGTAATCCGAATGAATATTAAACCGGAACAGGTTGACGGTCTTGTTAAATCTCTTCCGCACAATATTCGCGGGGTGGTTATTTATGGCTCTAATGAAGGTATGATTTCCACTCTGGCTCAACAATTTATTAAAGCCATATCTTCGGATGTTTATGACGCTTTTCATGTCAGTTATTTAGATATGTCTGATATTACTGCTGATGTCGGTGCTTTATATGCTGAATTTAATGCACAGTCACTTATGGGCGGGCGTAGAGTGGTTGTTATTAAAGAAGCAACGAATCTATTGACTAAGGTACTTAAAGAGCTTTTTTCCTCAAGTCCTTCCGACACCTTGCTCATTGCTACGTCAACCTCTCTTAAAACAAAAGATTCATTGGCTGTTCTGGCTAAAGATGATGATTGCCTTTACGGAATCGGATGTTACGACGATAGAGATGAAGATATTACGGCTTTTGCTTCTAAATTTATCAGCAAGAATGGTTTTTCTATTGATAATAGTTCTTTTCAACTTTTGTGCTCGCGCCTATCAAATGACCGAAAAATCAGCGCTAACGAACTTGATAAATTAATTACCTATATGGGAAGCAAAAAAAATATTGAGCTCAAAGATATTTTAACAGTTATTAGTGACACATCCGCTTCTTCTCAAGAAGATTTATGCTATTTTGTTGCGCTCGGACAGACCGAAAAAGCTATTGCTTCATACAATCGCTTGATTTTTGAGGGAGAGCAACCTGTCGCTCTTATTCGTTCAATCAGCTATCATTTTATGAAACTTTTAGATTGTGCCGTTAAAATGGAAAAAGGTGAAACTGCCGATAAGGTTGTTTTTGCTTTACGGCCACCGCTGATGTTTTTTAGAAAAAATGCATTTATTTCGCAGCTAAAAGTTTGGAACCGAAATCGCATTATGAATGCTCTCTCCCTGCTTTATCAGACGGAACGTGAATGTAAAACAACCGATTTTCCCGCAGAACAAAATGCCAGTTTTACCATCATGCGAATCGCGAACGGCGTTAAGAGATTTATCAAATAGTTATTCCTACTATCGTATATTTACTAAAAAAATCCCCATTCTCTGGGGACTTTTTTAGCAGCATTTTCTGCTTATGCGCTTTTTTTGTGTTTCCGTCGGATGTAATTGGGTTCCGCTCCATTATTGATAACATCCGTATCAATCACAATCTCCGTTACATCTTTCTTATCCGGAATATTGTACATTATATCTAACAGATTTTCTTCCATTATAGCGCGTAAACCTCTCGCTCCCGTCTTGCGCTCTATCGCTTTTTTAGCTATTGCAACCAACGCATCATCCGTTATGGTCAACTTTACATCTTCCATGTCAAATAATGTCTTATATTGCTTGATTAACGCATTCTTCGGTTCTGTTAAAACTTTTATCAAGGCTTCTTCATTTAAATCATCTAAAGTCGCTATTACCGGTAAACGACCAATGAATTCCGGTATTAAACCATATTTCAATAAATCTTCCGGTTGGACTTGTTTATAGATTTCTCCTAAGGTTTTTTCTTCGGCATCTTTAATTTGCGCCCCGAAACCTATTGATGTTTCTTGTCCGCGGCGACCGATAATCTTTTCTAACCCGGCAAACGCACCTCCGCATATAAACAGAATATTTGTCGTATCCACATGTAAAAATTCTTGTTGCGGGTGCTTTCTCCCACCTTGCGGCGGAATATTTGCAACCGTTCCTTCAATAATCTTTAACAAGGCTTGTTGAACACCTTCTCCGGATACATCTCTGGTAATTGATGGTCCGTCCGTTTTACGCGTGATTTTATCGATTTCATCAATATAAACAATTCCACGCTCTGCTTTTTCTATATCGTAATTCGCCGCTTGTACCAATTTTAAAACAATATTTTCAACGTCTTCTCCAACATATCCGGCTTCAGTTAATGTTGTTGCATCCGCTATTGCAAACGGCACGTCCAAAACTTTTGCCAATGTTTGCGCCAACAAGGTCTTTCCCGAACCCGTTGAACCAATTAAAATTACATTAGATTTTGAAATTTCTATATCCGGATTTTGACGTTTGTTGTTCAAGCGCTTATAGTGATTATATACCGCCACCGATAATACCTTTTTCGCATATTCCTGACCAATTACATACTGGTCTAAAAACTCCTTTATCTTCGATGGAGTGGGCAGATGTTCCGGCATTCCCCCTTCTTCCGCTTTTCGCTCTTCTTTTACTTCTTGCGATACAATGTTGATGCATACGTCAATACATTCATCACAAATATATACGCCTCGACCGGCTATTAGTTTTTTTACTTCATTTTGGCTCTTGCCGCAGAAAGAGCAGTGCAATACTTTATCGTCATCTGTTCTATCAGTCATTCTCTTTTCCTATTTTATTACTTCCAAACGATTTTTTACAATGTGGTCAATTAAACCAAATTCTTTTGCTTCTTCCGGATTCATAAAGTTATCTCTGTCCATGGCCTTCTCTATTACAGCTAACTTATTTCCGGTATTGTCCGCATATATCTTATTTAGCCGTTTTCTCAATTCTAATATTTCACGAGCTTGTATCTCTATATCTGATGCCATACCTCTGGCTCCTCCTGACGGTTGGTGAATCATTATACGAGAATTCGGTAATGAAAATCTTTTTCCTTTGGTCCCTCCGGCTAATAAAAATGATCCCATCGAGCAGGCTTGACCAATGCATAATGTCGCAACATCGCAGGAAATATATTTCATTGTGTCATACATTGCCATTCCAGATGTTACTACACCCCCAGGGGAATTTATGTATAAGAAAATGTCTTTCTTGGGATTTTCTGATTCCAAAAATAAAAGTTGCGCGCAGACTAATGATGATACCTCATCATTTACTTCTCCGGTTAAAAATATTATACGTTCTTTTAATAAACGAGAAAATATGTCAAATGAACGCTCTCCTCGCGAGGTTTGCTCAATGACCATCGGGACAAGGGTATTGTCAAATACTTCCAACGCACTTCTACTCATCGTGTTAAATCCTTATATTTAAATTATAAAAAACTCTTTTCTTTATATAGGTTATTTATTCAAAAATAGTAAATAAATAATTTCTTTTTGAACTTTCTTTTCGCTTTTTTATTTACTCTCGCTTACTCTTTATGTTATTTCCCATGTATGATAAATCAAATGTTGTGATGGTTATTCCAAACGGATTTATTAATCCTAATTCTTTATTATCAAATTTGGCAAATTCAAACTTCATACGCATTGTCGCTATCCAATGGCTTATTATTGGTTTTTCAAGGTTGGGACCCGTTTCGATTATATCAAATCTTACTTGCCAAAAATCAAATGATACTGGATATATCAATGTCGTTTGTACTTGTCTGCGGATACCTTGCTGTTGCAACATTTCAAAATATGGATATTCCGTGTTCATAAATAAATTATATACATCATCACTAGAGGCTAATTTTATAAATTCCCTTTCGCCTAATCTATGTTGCATCTCATCCAGACTATCTCCTATTGTATATCTTTTCTTTATATAATCGTCTAATATACTTTCCGTAACTAAATCTCCGGCAAATGCCTCACTCTCTGAGCTTTCCATTAAAGTTACCTGATATCTGGTATAATCTATTTGCATCGGGATAATTTTTGTTTTCTTTAATGGTATCATTATGCACAGCGTGGCACCCAATATCATACTCAGACACAGACTTAAGCATGATATCACGACTAAAAATCTTGAAGTCCATAAAAACCTTCTCTCAGGAAATGCTCGTACGTTTACCTTTTCCGGATAATAACCTAATTCATCTTTTAGAGCTTTTTCCTTGTATTTGAATAATGTATAAAATAAATCAAACATCTATCAGCCACCTCTGCATAATTCCTTATTAAGTGCATCTTACATGAAAGTTGTATAAAATCAAATAAAATACTATCAATTAAAAAATATTTAGTGTAGATATTTAGTTAAGTGAAATATTTGAGGGATGGTTTAATGAAAAAAATTGTTTGTTTTTTGGGAGCTTGTACCGGTCTTTTGGTTGCTTGCTCTACCACTACTTCTCAGCCTCAGGTTGTTGAGGCTCCGGTTATGTCCGCATATTATTCCGATTGGGATCGTGCCGTTCGTGCCGATGTTGATATGCAAAATATGTATATTGGAACGCCTTCAAAAATTACAAAACCTATTGATATGTATATGGCTATGGCTCTTGCTCTGAAATATAATTATACTAGAAGGTTGGCTTCTTATCAGGAAAATTTGGTTAAAGGAAATATTAATCCAAACGCTTTGCCGACAATGGCTGAAAATCTCGGATATGATACCGCTACCAACTCTTCGACTATTCCTGCCGATTTGAAACTTTCTTGGAACCTCTTGGACTTATCTTCTCTTTATTATCAAAATAATTTGTCCGCTCCGGATGTAGCCGCTCAGGAACAAAGTCGAAAAGTGGTTAATAATATTTTGCAAGAAACTCGTTCTCTTTATTGGAAGGCTCTGGCCGCTCAAAGACTTATCCCCGTTATTGATGATATGAATGAATATTTGGTGCGTGTTGTCGATGAGCTTAATGCGCGTTCTAATGAAATGATTAAAGAAGGAAAGTCGCCCTCTACTAATCTTCTTTTGAAAAAACGTAAATATTTGGAGAGTATTAAACAATTGGCCGATTTAAGAAGAAAATTGGATACGGCTCAAGCTGAATTTGCTGGATTGCTCGGCTTCTACCCTTCTACCGAAATAAAATTGGCTGGTGCAGAATATGGTAATTTTACTATCCCTTCCATGAGAGCTAAAATTCAGCAGTTAGAATGGTTAGCTTTAACGAATCGCCCAGAATTGCGTGCTTTCGATCAAATTTCTTCTAAGGATGAATTTGAATTGGTTATTAAAGATTTTGATGATGTGGACAATAGTGATTATCGCCAAGATCCTAATTATTATAACAGAAAATGGACAAAGGAATCTAACGACTTGTCTATGAATGTCTTTGAAGAAATTCGTCAGCCGGGGTATAGTACTTATAATTCTCTTGCTCGCCAAAGAATGACGAATATTGTCTTAAATCAAGTTTATCTTTCTTGGGCTATGTATCAATCCGCTGTTGAAAATTATCTTCTTAATATGAGTGTTGCGACAACTTCCGAAGATATTGCCGAAGATATTACAGATAAAGAAGGCTCAAATAAAGCTATCAGCCATCTGGAATCTGCTCAGGCTATTATAGATGAAGCTAACGCTTTCTTGGCTTATATTGATGTACAAGAAGCTATTGGTAAATTATACGCAAGCGTCGGTATGGATGCTGTTCCTGCGGATATGCTAAATGATTCACCGTCTGCTATTGCTGTTCAAATCAGAGAAACTTTAGATAAATGGAAACAGGGTATATTTATCACTTCTCCTAAGGGCGCTTCCACATCTTTGTCTATCAGAAAGCCGCCGGTTGATGTTTCTTCTCCGACTTTAGTTCCTGATATTGTTGTCGGAACAGGTTCTAAAGTAAATATTCAAATTCCTGATGAGGTTTTTGATGCGCTAAATTGGAATGGTGAATATTCTACCGTGGCCGGGTCTTTGGATGATGCGGGACTGCCAAAATGGTTAAAATATGATAGCCAAACTCGTACTTTTACAGGCACTCCAACCATTGATGATGAGGGTTCTCATAAAATAAAAGTATATGCAATGGATAAATCCGGTAACTCCGCTGTGCTCGGCTTTACCATAACTGTTGACAATATTTATATTCAGACTATGGAATATAAAGGTTTGACCGGTTATAGAAGAGCTAAAGTCTATCATAAATGCACTCCTGGGGCTCCCTGTGCTAAAGGGGATATTTAGGATAACAAAACGTGTTGGAAACAATTCTTAAATATCCGTTGTCTTTTGTTTTGAGCTTGTGCTTGCTGTTATTTTTAGCAGCAGGCACATTTTTTGGCTCGGCGTATGTTTCTATCCACGATATATCCTTTTTTCTGATTACAGCCATTTTAGCTCTTTTACAAAAGTCAACATTGCAAAAATTTTTAGTTTTTTTACTATCTCTTTTTTTATTGGGTGTTTATCTTCTTTTGGAATTCCCTCCGTTATATTTGATGATAACCGAACTCTTTATGCTTGCTTTTTGCTGTTTTCTCCGGCAATTTCATAAATCCTTTGTTCTATTTTCTATTTTAGCTTCGGCTTTTTTCTGTCATCTTTTCTATATTCAAACAATTCCCGTTAATCAATACCAACACGATCTCAATGGTATTTTGGTATATATGAATATGATTTCACTACATGGAGTTAATTGGAAATATTTTAATCCGTGGTCCATGTATTATCTTTTTCACCAACCTTTGTTATTCCTTATTCAAGCCTCTCTTTATCATTTTAGTCTTGATATTTGGAATTCAGCTACCTTAGCCCAAGAAACTTTGCAATATTTATCGTTGTTTTTTGTAACAGGAACTACTGTTATAACTGCGGCCATTCTTAAAGAACTTAAATTATCTTCGCGGTTGTACTATTTTGCTCTAATTCTTTTTACATTTAACCCCACGCTATTTCTCTTTTCCGGCTATATCTCCGATGATACATCCGTTCTCTTTTGGGGCTGTTGTGTTATTTATTTTACCATTAAATGGTTTAATACGGAAAAAACACGTTATATAATTTTGTGCGCCGTATGTTTTGCCTTGGGGGTATTAACTAAATTATCTCTTCTTATGCTTGTTCCGGCTTTAGCTTTTATGTTTTTATATAAATTGTTCAGTAAAAAATTTAGTCGTTTGATTTGGTTTGATTTAAATTTATTTATTATTATTGCTGTTCCTTTGGCCTTGAGTTGGATTGTTCGGAATCATATCCTTTTTGATATGCAATTTTATAATGTCCCTGATACATCACCTAATGGGCAAAATTTTTATAATTTAAGTTTTTCCGACAGAGTTTTTGATTTTTCTCAGCTATTTATTCCCTTTATTCAGGCTCCTGATGTTGTTGATGCTAATATGTGGTTAGCTCTTATAAAAACAGAACTTTTCGGGGAGTGGAATATGGCATTTAAGAAAACTTCTCTTATTTATCCGATTTTTTTCTTATATTTCTTAAATGTGATTTTGAAAATTTTTGTCTTTGGTTTTCTTTGTTTCATATTATATAAAATCTTTCGTCAAAAAATAGCCTTTAATCCTTTATTCCTTTTCTTTGCTATCTTATATTCGACTCTATGGTGTTATAGTTTCAAATACGCTTTGGATTATCCTTATGTTTGTTCTAGCGATTTTCGATTGTTTGCTTTGCTTATGATTCCAGAAATTGCTATTTTATCATTTGCTTTAGATAAATTCTTTTGCGCTTCTCAACAAAAGAAGGCAAACTTCTTGCTTGCCTTCTCTGTAATTTACTCAGTCCTTGCTTGCATCGTCTACACTTACGGACTTTAATTATTGATTTAAATATTTGAGTTCCGCTTCTATTGCATCTGTTATGTCTTCATTATTTTCATTTGGTAAAGTTTCTTGTGTTATATTTTTTTCTGTATCAGTTTCTTGTTCAGAAGACGCTTCTTGCATTTTAGTAAATTGCAATAAATTTTGCGGTTCGGCACCTTCTTCTATGTCACTGACATAAGGTGCTGACGTTTCGGAAATATATGCAGGCATTGTTCGAATATCTTTTTCAATATCTCGGTCTTGCTGCATAAACTCTTGAATGCGGATAACTTTTTCTTTCCCCTTATTTTCATCTTCATTAGTTTTTTCTATTATTTCCGGAGTTGCTTTGCTTTGAATTGCTTCTTTGGCTGGCAAGTTATCTCTTTCTTTTAGTTCTTCTTCGCTCATTAATTTAGATGCATCAACATCTGTATCGATGCACTCTAACAACCAAACATCATATATGGGATGCTCTATGGCGTTAATCCCTGGACTTGATGATACTATCCAACCTCTAAATATGTTATATTCATCTGTACCGAAACTTTTATCTGTTACGTCTATAAATGCAAAATTTTCCGGCGTTTCTTCTGCAGGACGTTTTTTACAGGCTCTCAGTACCAGTGAAAAGTCGCCGAACGATATTTTGGATTTTACCGGAACTGTTATTTTATTGACACGGCCCGTCACCTTATCCATGGCTTGCATTAAGGCCGCATTTGTCGGTATCTCTGCCGCTAGTACAAAATTTGCCATGCTCATACATATTAATGTTGACGCTACCGTAATTCTATTTTTCATCATCATCACCTGTTACCATAAAAATAATTTCTCCCACCATATCCTCCAGTGACTTCGCATCTTTGGTATTTGCGGCAGTACTGCCCGGTGTTAATTTATTTGCAGATTGACCTGGTTCGATTTTTATGAATTTATCTCCCATTAATCCATCTCCGGCAATTGTTACTTCACTATCTTCCGGCAAAATAATATCCGGCCTTAAGCTCATTTTTACATCCACCATATAATCTTCCGGATTTATTGATTGCGCTAATACGGTTCCGACTTTAATACCGTTTATGCGGACATCCGCTCCCGTATTTAAACCTCCAACTTTTAAAAATCTTGCATTTATTTCATATCCTTTTACAACTTGCAAATCTGATACTCTATATGCGAAAACCATGAAAAGGGCCGCAACTGCCAAGACAACCAGCCCCATTATCGTTTCTACCGGTTTTTTATTCATTTCTTTCTCCTTTTATTGTTTATCTTCCGATGCTTGGTTTGATTTTTTACTTTTGCCAAGCGATATAATTCTATCCAACAGCTCTTCCAACACCATTGCGTCTTGAGTGAAACCTATATTTCCATTCGGTTGCAGATAATCTTCCGCACCTCCAACATCTATTTCCACATATTTTCCACCAATCAGACCGAAACTAACTATTGAGGCACTACTGTCTTCAGGTATTTTATATTCTTTTCCAATTTCCATTGTCAACTTGGTGCGAAAATCTTTATCTAATTCCGCAGATGTTACTCTTCCGATATTTACTCCCGATAATCTTACCGCATCTCCGACATTCAATCCATCCGTGCGCCCAAAACTGGCATATATATTATATGTCCCGCCATCTCCTTGACCTTTTATTGAGGCGTTGTGCGAAATTGTTATAAATACACCTATCAAAATTACCATTAAGGATATTATACCGATGCGAATTGTTTTCATCTCTTCTTTGGTATACTTTTCTTCCACCTTTATTTCTCCCTTTAGACTTCTTTTTAATCTTCTTATATCTTATAAATAATTTTTTGTCACCATTAGTTTTATTATTTGACACGAAATTGTGAAATTTTTAAACATTTTTTGTTATAAATTTGGTTAATAAATTCCAGTTTAGGTGCTTTTATGATTGAAATATTAAATTTAACTCAAAATTTTGGCAAAAAAAATGCTCTGGATTGTATCTCCCTTATATTGAAATCCGGTGAGGTTGTTGCTCTTATCGGTGAAAATGGCGCCGGTAAATCTACTTTGATGCGTATTATTTGCGGGTATCTTAAATCTACATCAGGAAGCGTTCACATCTTTGGAAATAATATTGAAACGAACAGAATTGAAGCTCTTCAACATATCGGTTATGTACCTGAAATATCTTCTTTGTACGCTGATATGACTGTTTTTGATTTCTTAAAATGGGTTGCCGGCTTATGGAATATCGCCAATTTTAACGATGCTATTGCAAATGCCGCTTCGCAGATGCAAATTCTTGATGTTTTGGCTGATAAAATTGAAACTCTTTCAAAAGGATATAAAAAAAGAGTGGAAATCGCGGCGGCTATTCTTCACCAGCCCGATATTCTTATCCTAGATGAACCAACCGACGGGCTTGATCCTAACCAAAAACAGCATATCCGCAATTTTATGAAATCTTATGCTAAGAAAAATTTGGTACTTGTATCTACTCATGTTTTAGAAGATGCTGAAATTGCGAATCGCATTCTTATGCTTTCGCATGGTAAACTTATCGGGAATATGCCAATGAAAGATTTTAAAAAAATTTCTCAAACCGGTAATCTTAACGATGCTTTTCGTATCTTGAGTTCTGCAAAAAAGGAGAAAAAATGAAACAATTTTTAGGTCAATTTTCAAAAGAATTTCAAACTCTTTTTTGCTCCGTAAGCGCTTATGTCGTTATCGCCGCTTATTATATTTTTTCGATGTTTTCGACTTTTTATATCGGAGATTATTTTTTAAGAGAATCCGAAATTATGAATGCTTTTTTTGCATCTCAGCCTATTATGCTGACTTTGATTATTCCGGCAATTACCATGCGCTTGTGGGCTGAGGAAACTAAAAGCGGTACGTTGGAATTATTACTTACACAGCCTATTAGTTTTACTAAACTCGTATTATCTAAATTTTGTGCCGCGTTCTTGTTTTTTCTTTTATTATTGCTTTCTTCTCTTTGCCTATTTTTTATATCTTCGTATCTCTCGGTTTTAGATTATGGGTTAACTTATTCCGCTTATCTCGGTGTTTTGCTTTGCGGGGCTTTTTTTACGGCTATCGGCGCATTGATTTCCGCTTTGTGTAAAAATAATATTCTGAGCTATATATATACGATTTTTATTTTATTTGTTCTCTCTCAATTTGAATTTACGTCTTTGTATTCTGTCCCCTTGTCTGATTTAGGATTTGAAAAAAATTATAACGCATTTTTGAGCGGAAGTTTGGCTTGGAGTAATGTCTTTTATTTTTTATGCGGAACAGGAGTGTGCTTATGGTTGAATGTTGTTGCTTTAGAGTATAGGCGTACTAATGGTGCTTCTGATAAAAAATATTTTTACTTTTTTACTTCTCTGTTATTCGTCTTGTTTGTTTGCTCGGTCTTAGGTGTTGCTCTTATTTGGAATCATTCTTTTGATATTACTGACGAGAAAAAATATACCTTAAATGCTGATGACAGAAAATTTTTGCAGGAACTCGATAAGCGTATTGATATTACTTTGTACGAATCTAAAAATCAAAGACAAAATGCTAATTCCAGTTATGCCGTTTATGCTGATTTTGTAGAGAAAATTTTGCATCTTATCGAAAAACATTCCGAAGGTGCCGTTCGTTCCGAAATCGTTTGGGTTGAACCTTTCAGCTCTCTGGAACAGAGATTAACTAATGAAAATAATATTCCTTTTGAAACGGATAAATTTGAACAGAAAATTTTTATGGCGGCTGAGTTTTCAAGTAATGAGGGCGGAACTTATCTTATTAATGCTTTTAGCAATCTTCGGCAAAATTTGTTGGAAACGGATTTTATGAGAGCCTTAAAAATTTTTAATCAGCCACGCCCTAAAGCTATTGTTGTTGCTGATAATAATGACTTAAATGAAATGCGGGCTTTTAAAGGTATTTTGCAAGAATTTTATCAAGTTAAATATCTTGATATTCTACCTTTTTTTGTTCCAGATGAGTATAAATTCTTGATTGTTATTAATCCTAAAGAACTTTCTACAGAATCGCTTTTGGCTATGGAACAATATGTTCTTAACGGTGGAACTCTGATCATCTTTGCCGAGCCTAAAATGGTTTCAAATACTAGGGGAAAACCTCTTATTTCATTCTTGCAGAACTTTGGTATTTCGCCTGTTCCTTCCGAGATTATTCAAGATAGTGTAAATAAACAGACGGTTTTTCCTTCCGATGTCGTTTATCAGTACCTTAATAAAAATATCCGCTCTGTAATAGTTAATGATGCCGGAAAAATTGCTCTTAAAACAAACGATTCTTATCAAACATTTCCTCTTCTGAATTCTTTTGATAATGTTTCCGCCGCTTTGTCTGTCGGGAAATATACGTCGAACTATCTTAATTTAGCTCTTGAAGGGCAACATATTGAACCATCTTCTCTCCACGATGGGCGTGTGTTATTTTTTTATGACACAGATTTACTTAAAGACTATCTTTTTGTTTCTTCGGAATCTAAAGGTACTGATTTTTATCAGGTTATTCCGACTGCCGATAATTTGTTGTTTTTGTTGAGGCTTTTTGACTTTGCCGCCAATTCCAATATTGAAAGCTCTCTGGCTTATAATCATTATACCTTAAGTACTTCCAGTATCGGAAATGCTATTTTTAATTATATCAGTAAATATTACGAACCGCAGATCACACAAATAGAACAGAATATTCAACTTTATACATCACAAAAAGAAAATTTTTATAACAGCTTGAAAGCGCGGGGATTTGCTTCTATTAAGAATATTGGAGATATTAGTTCCATTGAACAGAAATTAGATGAAAATAGAAACCAATTATATAAAATTAAATCCATAATCGCTCAATATTATCAATCCGCTATTATGACTTTTACGATTGCTTTGACTTTCGGTGTCTTACTGTTGCTTCTGGGAATTTTGGTTATTCTTAATGTTGCAATTAAAAAAATTCGTTTGAAAAAAATTAGGAGACTGATTAATGCTTCTCAAACACATTAAAATTGCTCTTATATGTCTGCTTATCGCGGTTCCGTTGCTTGTTTACGGAGTTTACTTGAACAGTACGAAAATTCATCTTCTGGCAAGAGGTAACTATTTTTTTGAAGCAACCAGAAACAGTGCCGATATTACTCAAATTGAAATTGTTTTTCCTAATCAAAAATCTATTCATATTCAAAAAACAGATAATTTTTGGAGAATTAGCGAAGCTGATGGTTATTACGCTTCTTTTGCTAAAATTAATGCGTTGGTTAGTCTTATCCGCAATACGGTTATTTATCGGGCTGATTATATTCATGAAAAAGAAATGGATTTATTCGAAAATCCTCTAAAAATTATTAGTAGCGACAAAAACGGAAATATTGTTGATGAGGCGATTATTGCTCCACTGAAAGATGGTAATAAATACTATTATGCTCTACTCAATAATGACAACTTCCTCTATCAGTTAAATAGTAATTTTGAACTATCTTCCTATGTTATGGATTGGGTACAAATGCCTCTGTTTACATTTAATATTTCTAATGTTAAACGTATAAAAAACGATGATTTTGAAGTTTACCGCCGCTTTGATGATGAAAACTTTAAAGATGTTCATTCTTCAAATGAGTATTCTCATTTGCAACAATTACTTGATAATTTTTGGTACTTGAGCGCAGATGAAATAAAAAATGCTAATTTTGTTAATTTTGATAATTTTTCTAAAATCAAACATTTTGAAATTACATTGTTTAACGGGATTATTTATGAGATAGACCTTTTTTCTCAAGACCTTGATTATTGGATTTCCGTTCATCTAAACAGAGAGGGGTTAATTGATAAATCTTCTTTACAACAAATAAAAGAAAACAGTCTTCTTTATGATGGTTGGCTATTTAAAATTAATTCTAGTAAAGGAGCTATTATTTCTGAGTTTATACTATAAATGCAGGCAAATTAAAACCGGTATTGCTACCGGTTTTAATTATTAGCGTTCAAGCTTTTTGTATCTAATACGATGCGGATTGCAGGCTTCCTCTCCTAGACGGCGTATCTTGTCTTTTTCATAGTCTTCAAAGTTACCTTCAAACCATTCTACATGCCCTTCATCTTCATAGGCTAAAATGTGGGTCGCCAAACGATCTAAAAACCATCTATCGTGTGATGTTACCAGAACACAACCAGGGTAATTCATTATACCTTCTTCTAATGAACGCAATGTATCTACATCCAAATCATTGGTCGGCTCGTCTAACAAAATAACATTGGCACCTTTTTTCAACATTTTTGCCAGATGTACTCGATTTCTTTCTCCTCCGGATAATTGTCCTATTTTCTTTTGCTGATCCGTTCCTTTGAAATTAAACTGACCTACATATGCTCGGGACGGCATTTGCTTTTTCCCTAGCTCTATGATATCCAGCCCATCCGATATTTCTTCCCATATCGTTTTATTGGCGTCTAATTCATCTCGACTTTGATCCACATAACCTAAATCGACTGTTTCTCCAATAATAATCTCTCCAGAATCCGGCTTTGCTTGTCCTGTTATCATTCTGAATAATGTTGTCTTACCGGCTCCGTTCGGTCCGATGATACCAACAATCGCTCCTTTCGGAATCTTAAAGGATAAGTTATCTATCAATACTCTGTCACCATATGATTTGGAAATGTTTTTCGCCTCGATTACCATATCTCCCAATCTTTCACTCATTGGGATATTAATATAGGCTTGGGTAATCTGTTCTTTTGATGTTTCCGACAATAACTCTTCATAAGCATTAATACGCGCTTTCGATTTGGCTTGTCTGGCTTTCGGATTTTTACGAATCCACTCTAATTCATTTGCTAATGTCTTTTGACGGGCACTCTCTTCGCGAGCTTCTTGTTCTATACGTTTTTGCTTTTGTTCCAACCATGATGTATAATTGCCTTCATACGGTATCCCTTGCCCTCTGTCTAATTCCAAAATCCAGCCGGTTACGTTATCTAAGAAGTATCTGTCGTGGGTTACCATTACCACCGTTCCTTTATAATCGCGCAAGTGGTGTTCTAACCACGCAACGGACTCCGCATCCAAATGGTTTGTCGGTTCATCTAATAACAACATATCCGGCTTCGATAATAGTAACCGACATAAAGCTACACGTCTTTTTTCTCCACCGGACAATTTTGTTACATCAGCATCCGCAGGTGGACAACGTAATGCATCCATGGCTATCTGAACGGTTCTTTCTATATCCCATCCATTTGCCGCATCTATTTTTTCTTGCAGTGCGGCTTGTTCCTCTATCAATGCATTCATTTCGTCATCCGACATCGGTTCTGCAAACTTCATCGATACTTCTTCAAAGCGCTTCAATAATGATACCGTGTCACCTAATCCATCCATAACATTTTCCATAACGTTTTTAGATGAATCCAACTTTGGTTCTTGCTCTAAATATCCAACTTTTACACCTTCGGCTGCCCATGCCTCTCCGTTAAATTCTTTATCCACCCCTGCCATAATTTTTAGTAAGGTAGACTTACCGGCGCCATTTACTCCTAACACTCCGATTTTTGCTCCCGGGAAAAATGACAAACTTATATTCTTAAATAATTCTTTTCCTCCAGGGAACACTTTGCTTAAATTTTGCATAACATAAATGTATTGATATGATGCCATTATTTCCTTCCTTTTCGTTTACAGATTATGTGATTTAATATTGACGAAGTTTCATTTCTTCTTGTTTTATTTTTTGGTATATTCCTTCTTTAACTGCCCGTTGGCGCTTTTGGGCCATTACTTTATCGTAATATGCATTTAATTTGCTCCGCTCATCTTTCCGGCGATCGTATACCAACGTTACATCATATTCTTTTCGCGGCTTTAATACTTTGCCATCCGGTAACTTTATCGTTCCGTTTTTATATAATGTCGACTTAAATATTTTTTGGTTGTTAAATCTTCGATTAACTTCTTCACACCCCCAATATCCATCGCCTCTTTTTTCCATATATGCCGTTGCTTTGGCTTTATTATATTCGTACATTCCATCTGCTTGCTCTTGATCACTTCGGGCTTTACTCACTAAATAGGCGCGTGCTATCAATTCATAGGAGGGATATCGTGAAGCTCCACATGCCAACCCTTCTCCGGATACATACCCAAGATTTCTCACATCTTCTAAATAACTTGATGCATACGTCGGAAACGAAAATATACACATTCCCAGACATATAATTGCGGTAAATTTCATCTTCTCTCTTTGCCTGTTTTCTTTACTTTGGGTATTATAATGGCAAATAAATCTATTTCAAGTGAAAAAATTATTTGACAAATTAAAACATTTATCGTATGTTTCGCTCAAACTTTTGTGTAAGGAATAAGAAAAATGAAAATATATAGCTCTTTGAAGTCTAAAAAGGACCGGGTTAGAGGTTGTAAGTTGGTTCGTCGTAAAGGTCGTCTTTATGTTATTAACAAAAGAGAACCTAAATATAAAGCTCGTCAAGGTTAGTTTGGACGTTTTATGAAGTTTTAAAATCGGGCTTCTTGCCCGATTTTTTTGTGCTTTCAATTAGCTATCTAATGTCTATATACTTTCCAATACTGCTACGGCATTTACATACTCGCGCTCATTGGATATGGTTAAATGTACTTTTATATCTTGATTTTTAGATACATAATATGCTCGTGCTAATGCTTTCCCATATAAATTTACTTGCGGACACCCTAGAGAATCGTGTACTATCTCTACTTCCTTTAATGTAATACCGCCTCTAAAACCACTCCCCAACGCTTTTGATACCGCTTCTTTGGCGGAAAATCTCGTTGCCACGGCTAATGTTAAACTTTCTGTATCTTGATATATGTTTTTTTGCTCTAACTCTGTTATTTCTTTATGTGTAAAATACTTCTTTATAAATTTTAGTAAAAATATTTCACCTTTCGCAAAACGTGATACTTGAACAATATCACAGCCGAGCCCCATTATCATCGTTATTTTATTCCTTTACTTCTTCTTTTCTAATACACGCTTTATTGTCCGGTAGACAACTTGCCATATTATCAAATATAGCGGTATGCACCCTATCAACATCGGATAGAATATAGGCCAAATATCTACCCAAAACCGACTAAAGTCAAGATTTATCACACAATGAAACAATTCCTTAAATAAGCTCTTAAAATCTATTTTATCTTCCGGGGCATCATGTCCTAAAATGAATATCCCCATATGAAAAACTAAATACCAGATAATCGGAAACGTCCATGGATTTCCGGCTATTGTTCCCAGTGCTCCAGCTATACTGTTTTGTTTTGTTATCTTACTGATGAAGATGCATAATAGCAAATGAAAACCTACAAATGGGGTAAATGACATGGCAATACCCGTCGCAAAACCTTTTGCTATCGCTTCCGGCGTCCCTTTAATTGATGTTAATTTTTGTATAATCTTTATGTATAAAGTTCGCAGTCCAAGTCCCTCTTTTTTAATCCGGGACATCGCTCCTCCTTAAACCCTCGAAACAAAACTAACTACTTTTGATGCCTTTAATGCCGATATAATATCATTCAAATGATTGGTGTTTTTAACATCGACGTCAATCAGTATCTCAAAATAACTAATCGTTCTATACACAATATTCAAGTTCGCAATATTAGCATTTTGCCTTGCTATCAGATTGGATAGCTCTCCTAATGTGCCAGGCTCATTGCTTATCATAACTTTAATACGAGCCGTGTGATTCTCTGTTTCAGCGTCCTCTCCCCATGAAATGTCTAACCATCTTTCCGGCTCATCCGCATACTTCTCTAACGCTTTACATGATAATGAGTGAACAGCAACCCCCTTACCTGTCGTTACAATACCGACAATCCTATCTCCGGGTACAGGATGACAACAGCCCGCAAAATGCACAGCCATTCCCGTTATCAGTCCTTCTATCTTTAAGGCATTATTTTTCTTCTTTTTGGCTTTAGATAGTTTAATCGAGTTTACTACTTGCGTGATTTTGGATTGTTTATATGCCGGATATACCGTTCTTAAAACATCCCATCCGGTAACTAATCCTTCCCCAACTTTTGCATATAAATCTTCCATACTCTCACATTCAAAATGCGGGAGAGTGGCATAAATCGCTTTTTCATTAAATTCCAGATTTTCTTGTTTGAATAATTTTTCCAGTATGTCCTTTCCCAAAGACAGAAATTGTTCGCGTTTACATGCGCGAACATATCTACGAATCGCCGCTTTTGCTTTTCCGGTGACGACAAAGCGTTCCCATTCTGTGGATGGGTGTTGCGCTTTTGAGGTTAATACTTCTACTTGATCGCCATTTTGTAATACGCTTCTTAATGGTTTTATCTCACCGTTTATTTTGGCTCCGACACACCTATCGCCAACGCTTGAGTGTACAGCATAGGCAAAATCTACCGGTGTTGAACCATACGGTAATCCTATTAAATCTCCTTTGGGCGTAAAACAAAATACCTGATCATTATACATTTCTAATTTGGTATTTTCCAAAAATTCGTCCGGATTTTGCGCTTGTTCCAAAATTTCCAAAAGCTCTCGTAACCAACGGAAACTCTTTCCTTCCACTTTTTGACCTTGTTTATATGCCCAATGCGCCGCTACGCCTTTTTCATTTATCTCATGCATTGCATTGGTACGAATCTGTATTTCAATTCTCGTATTCTCCGGCCCAATCACTCCGGTATGGATGGATTGATATCCGTTTGGTTTCGGGGTTGATATATAGTCCTTAAATCGGCGAGGAACCATGTGATATTTACTATGTATAACGCCCAGCGCTTGATAACATGCCGCAATATCTTCTACACATATACGGAAGGCCATGATATCTGATAATTGTTCAAATGATGCATTTTTTAACTGCATTTTCCGCCAAATGGAATACGG
The DNA here is from genome assembly GCA_949282205.1 of uncultured Alphaproteobacteria bacterium. GTDB lineage: Bacteria > Pseudomonadota > Alphaproteobacteria > RF32 > CAG-239 > CAG-267. The sequence goes on from CASDOS010000054.1 coordinate 106,777, forward strand.
AGATTTTTCTCTTCCGGTAATGGTCGCTTTAATTCCGTTTTCCTCCATATCTTTTTCCAGTTGGCTTATTATCTTCGGAACCAAATTGCTTCCTTGCTCGCGTAAGAAATTCAAACGCGCTACAATGGAATCGTGCGCCTCTTTATGCAATTCCGCAAAGGCTATTTCTTCTAACTCCGTTTTTATTTCTTGCATTCCGATACGTTCTGCCAACGGAGCATATATGTCGAGGGTTTCTTTGGCTATTCTTTTTCTTTTTTCTTCGGGGCAAAAATGAAGCGTTCTGATATTATGAAGACGATCTGCCAGTTTAATCAGTAATACTCTAATATCTTCCGACATCGCCAATAACAATTTTCGGAAATTTTCTGCCTGTTTGCTGGAACCCGATTTTTGTTCTATTATCGCTAGTTTGGTTACACCGTCGACAATTGCGGCAACCTGAGGACCAAATAATTCTTTAATTTCTTCAACCGTCGTATCGGTATCTTCTACCGTATCATGCAAAAGCCCTGCTATGATAGAATTACAATCCAAACGAAACTTGGTTAATATGCCTGCGACTTCTATCGGGTGTGAATAATATGGATCTCCAGATGTGCGTAATTGTGCCCCATGCTTTTTCATTGCAAAAACATAAGCCCGGTTTAACGCATCTTCATCAGCGTTCGGATCATATGATTTTACTAAATCTACTAATTCATATTGTCTTAACATGCGTCCTCTTCTTTTACCCTCCGTTTGTCGTTTATAACGCATTTGTAAAAAAAAAGCAAGAATAGTTTACACCATCTTGCTTTATCTTTTCTTAAAATTTATTAAATTTCTTATTCGTCCATATCTTCTATATCGTCTGAAAGGTCATCTCCGCCATCTAATAAGTCATCATCCAAATCAGAATCGGCATCATTAAAGGATATATCATCGCTATCTATATCCAATGTTTCTCCATCCGAATTTTGAATCTGCATATTGTCTGCCAATGCCGCGTCCAAAATCGTATCGCCATCAAATTGAGAATCCAATCCAGACAATTCTTTTTCGGCTGCTAAAATTTCTAATTCTTCTTCTTCCGGTTCTTCTACTTCAACATATTTCTGAAGTCCCATAACCAATGATTTCTGTAAATCTTCAATATCGGCTTTTCCTTCGGCAATCTCACGAAGAGCAACAACCGAGTTTTTATCATTATCTCTATCTACTTTAATAGGTGCGCCTGATTCTATGTCTTTCGCGCGTTGTGCCGCTACCAAAAGCAATTCATAGCGATTTGGGATTTTTTCTACACAGTCCTCAACTGTTACACGAGCCATTTTTATTCATCCTTAAAATTAGTTTTTTCACTTTGTGTGACTTATATACAAAATCGTTATGAATTGCAACTACTTTTTTTCAAAAACTTTAATAGAATATCGGCGCTGTTAACATCATTCCTTTGTTTTTTAAGAATTTTTCCGATAAACTCTTATGATATGGACGAACCACCTCTACGTCCTCCTTAAATACTGAATACATCTTTATAATAGCCGCCTCCGTCGCAAACATTTCTTCACGCCATTTTGTCGGTAATTGACTGATATATTCATCATAATAGCCTCGTCTATGATATCTTACCGCATAAGCTATTGTTTGATTCGCTTCCAAGACACGAAAGGCTTTTATTGTCTTATCGCAGGTATATGCCCATTCCTCGGGACTAAATCCTTCTTTTATGACTACCGATGCAAACTCATTGTATAAACCGGCAAATCTGGTTTTCAACACTAAACGCTGGCAGGGATTCACTATGTCTTTTAATGAATTTTGCATCAGAGCCGTACCTTGCTCTTGTTCCCATATATCTAATAAACTCTCGCCTATTATTAATTTCGAAAAATTGCGCATATTATCCCGCATACCGAAGTCTATTATTGAATCTATCGTATTTACAAAGGCTCCGACATCTTTTGAAGTGAGCGGAGAGGTTAAATTGGGAGATAATGTTCTTAATTTTCCCGCCATAATTGATGTTGGTTTTTGTTTCTTTACTGCCGATGCCGGCTTTTTTTCCGCTACTTTTGTCGGGATATCCGCTTTTTCTTTCAGATAATCCGGCAAATCTATCGTTACTTTGGGCTTTTTTACACGTTTGGGCTTGGGGGCATCCAATTTTTCCGGCTTTTTCTCTCCCCATATTTCCGGCATTAGTATAAAATATAGCGCCGGTGACATAAATTCTATGTTCTCTATCCCTTTCATCCTTTCCGCAACATCTTCCGGAAACTTATTCTTTGTTTCTTTTATTCCCGGCATATTCAATATTTTTTCCGACATCCCCGGTATCTGATGCAACATCGGACCTATGTATTGGTAACTTTCTTTGGGCAACCAACTTATAAGCTCCATTAAATCATCTTCATAACTGTTTTTCAGTCTTCCTTCGCTCATGCCATACGTTCTTATGGTTTGACTAAATTCTTTTTTGAAATTATTTCCCATTTTGAAACGCGACTCGTAACCTTTGTCGTATAGATTATATGTTTTATCTAATTTTTTGATATATTCGTTTATTTCCGGTATCTCCATATTCATATCTACTCGAAAGTATTTATCATAATCCGAGGTTTTGGCTAAAACGATATCGGCACTTATTAGCATTGCACCCATTAAAAAAAGAAGTTTTTTCATACTGTTCTTCCTCTCATTCTTTCTTGCTTATTTTATAAAAAAAATAATTTAAAAAAACGTTATACTTGCATTTTAAATACATTTAGATTATGATTTCTTGCAAATGGGCTAATAGCATATAATTTATGGAGTAAAAAAATGATTTGGACCGATGAAGCCGTTGAAGAATTAAAAAAAATGTGGGACAAAGGTATGACTACCGGACAAATAGCTAAGGTTTTGAATGTTACTAAGAATTCTATCATAGGTAAAGTTCATCGCTTATGTTTAACCGCAAGACCTTCGCCTATCAAAAAGACATCTTCTTCAAAAAATGATGCAAAAAATATGAAATCTTTGCAAAAGCCCGTTGCGGACAATATTGAAAAATCTCACAAGCAAACAAATAGTTCTATTGATGATACTGTTTTAATTAAAAATGATGAGAAAAATTTGTCCACTCAGGAGCTTTTTTCTATGGAGGAAACTAATATTCCTTTGGTCAAATTGGATAATCACACTTGCAGATGGCCTTTAGGCGACCCTCGTGATGATGATTTTTGCTTTTGCGGGAAAAGAGTAAAAACCGGACAGACTTATTGTGAAGAACACGCTGCCGTTGCTTATGTTAAACCCGGTAAAAAAATTTAGTTTTATAGATATTTTGTTTCTTTGGCGCGCCTTCTTTAGCGCGCTTTATTTTTTAGGGGCGGTATTCAATGTATAGTGAGAAATTTACCAAATTTATCGAAATGTGGCAAAAAGAATTTGCCATAGAACGTTCTATCGATGAAAAAGTTTGTCTTGACAGAGATGGTAATCCTATCCCTTGGTATACCTATCCCGCAATCGAATATTTAGCTCAATTTGATGTATCCAACAAAGAAATATTTGAATTCGGATGCGGGTATTCTTCTCTGTTTTGGGCTAAACGCGCAAAACAAGTCACAAGTATTGAAGACAATCTTACTTGGTTTGAAAAATGGAAACAAGAATTTATTTGTGATAACCTTGATATACGTTGGAGAGATGAAGGAGAGGGGTATTTTAACGCCATTTTTGAAGACAATAAAAAATATGACATCATTATCGTCGATGGGAAAAGGCGTGCGGATTGCGCCAGAACCGCCGTTCAGGCTCTTAACTCCGGCGGTCTTATCATTCTTGATGACAGTGACCGAATTAATACCAGTAAAGAATATGTTGAAGCGGTTAATAATCTGAAACAAGCAAACCTTTTGCAGGTGGATTTTTACGGCTTCTGCCCCATGAATAATTATACCAAAACTACTTCCCTGTTTTTCAGCAGAGATTTTAATTTCCCCTCCCTTTATACCATACAACCCATTAATGGTTGGGGCAATCTTTGGAGTATGGGAAGGAAAAATCGTAAAGAGTTTTTTAAAGTCAATAAATAAGCTCTTTACGATTTTATTGTTGAGTTCTCTTATTTTAATTTAAGTTTTGGGGCTATTTTTTCAGCTATCTTTTCATAAGCCTCAGCGTAGGGACTATCCGGTTCACTTTGTACTATCGGCGTCCCCGAATCCGAATTCACTCTTATATCATAGTGTAACGGAATTTCTCCCAGAAAATCCACACCAAATCTTTCTGCCGTTTTTTCCGCTCCGGCATGCCCAAATATATCTGCACGATGTCCGCATTTTTCACAGATATAGTAGCTCATGTTTTCCACTATGCCCAAAATCGGCACACCGATTTTATTAAATAAATTTATTCCTTTTACAGCATCAATCAATGCGATATCTTGAGGTGTCGAAACGATTATTGCTCCCGAGAAATCTATTTTTTGCGACATGGTTATTTGTATATCTCCCGTTCCCGGAGGCATATCAATTATCATTACATCTATATCCTCCCATGCCGTTTGTGTTAAAAGCTGTTCAATCGCTCCACAGGCTTTTGCTCCTCGCCATATCAGAGCCGTATCATTGGCTATCATGCTACCGATTGACATGGACTCGATACCGCATTCCTTAAATGGTTGAAAAGTTTCCCCATCATAAGAACTTGGCGGCATCTTATCATACCCCAACATCATGGGAATAGACGGACCGTATATATCCGCATCGAAAAGTGCTACTCTTAATTTTAAATTGGACAAAGCTAAAGCTAAATTTACAGATGTTGTCGACTTTCCGACACCTCCTTTTCCCGATGCTATGGCTATAATATTTTTTACCCCTTTTATCTGCCATTTATCGTTTTTAACTTCTCCGTCTTTGTAATCTCGCACAAACACTATACTGACTTTTTTAGATGGATTTATTTGTTCCAAATCTTTTTTCAATATGGTGGCAATTTCAGCATCTTCCGGCTCTTTTATCGTCACAATTAAACGATTTCCTATTTCTTTAATAACAACATTCTCCGGTTGGAAATATCTTCGCACCAAATACATGTTATCTATCTCTAACGGTTTATTTTCTTTCTCTGACATACTCGTCCTCAATGTGGATATTATTTTCTTCGATATTGTTTTTATACACGCTTTATATTATTTTTCTACTGAAAATATGGTTTTCTACGATTTTTTAGAGGTTTTAATTAATGACAGATAAATTAAACGTTTTGGATGTTAACCCGTGGGATAGCTCCGACGACAGCCTTTCAAAAACTAAGGTTGTTGATTTTACTGCTAAAATTACCAAAATGCAAAATAATAAAGATAATTTTGACGGCATCTATAAACTTATTGTCGGAATTCTTCTCTTTTTATGGCTCATTTCAGGATTTTATCAAGTTCAGCCCAGCGAACAAGGTATTGTTCTACGCTTGGGTAAATATATTGAAACAACAGATGCCGGTTTGCATTATCATCTCCCCTATCCTTTTGAGCGCGTTTATATTGTTGACGTCAGTAAAGAGAGAAGTATTAATCTTGGTGTTAATGAAGGTTCTTTTCGTGAAGTTTCTTCTAATGAACTTACTGAGAGCCATATGCTTACCGGTGATGAAAATATTGTTGATATTAATCTTACCGTGGTTTGGAATATTAAAGATGCTAAAGATTATTTGTTCAAAACCAGAACGCCTGATTCTACCGTTAAAGTGGCGGCTCAATCTGTTTTGAGAGAAATCATCGGACAGTCAAAAATGGAAGATGTTATTACTGGTGATCGCAATAAAATTGAAAATGATACAAAAAAAGAATTACAGGCTCTTTTAGATAATTTTAAAACCGGAGTTAATGTTGTTCGTGTAAAACTTCAAAAAGCCGACCCGCCAAAACAAGTTGTTGACGCATTTAATGAAGTGCAAAGAGCGAAAACTGATGCCGAACGCTTTAAAAATGAAGCTGAAGCATATGCAAACGAAGTCCTCCCTAAAGCCGAGGGTGAAGCTATTAAAAGAAAACAAGAAGCTGAAGCCTATAAACAAGCTGTTATCAGCAAAGCAGAAGGCGAAGCTCAGCGTTTTACATCTGTTTATAATGCCTATAAAACCGGAAAATTGGTCACTTCTAAAAGATTGTATTTAGAAACAATGGAAGATGTTTTGAAAAGGTCTAAAAAAGTTATTATGGAACCTGGTCAAAAAAGTTCAAATATGATGCCTATTTTACCTCTTAAATAAGGAAGTTGATTATGAAAAAAAATTTACACATTATTCTTGTCGGAGCTGTTATTCTCTTGTTTTTAGCATCGCAATCCTTGTATGTTGTTCAACAGCCCGAACAGGCTATCGTTTTGCAATTCGGCGATCCGGTCAGATTGGTGCAGGAGCCCGGCTTAAAAATTAAAGTTCCGTTTATTCAAAACGTCGTATTCTATGATAAAAGATTATTGAATTTGGAACCTCCGGCTCAAGAAGTTGTCTTAAAAGATAAAAAACGTTTGGATGTTGATACTTTTTCTCGCTACAGAATCGTCGAACCGCTCACTTTTTATAAAACGGTTCGGAACGAGTATCAGGCACAGAATCGTTTGCAAGAAATTGTCAATTCTTCAGCACGAAATGTTCTGGCAACTTTCACTCTTAAAGAACTTCTATCTGAAAAAAGAACCGAAATTATGAAACAAATCAGCGATGCGGTAAAGGCTGATGCCGAACAAATCGGTGTTGCGGTTATTGATGTCAGAATCCGTCGAGCTGATTTACCGATTCAAGTTTCGCAAGCTATTAATGACCGTATGAAAACTGAACGTATCCGTGAAGCAAAAGGATATCGAGCCGATGGCGAAAAAACTGCTCAGGAAATTCGAGCAACGGCCGATAAAAAAGCTACTATTACCGTTGCTAATGCGGAAAAAGAAGCTCAACAAATTAAAGGTGAAGGCGATAAAGAAGCTACCGAAATATGGAATAAAGCTACGAGTATTGATCCCGATTTTTATGCTTTTTATCGTTCACTTGAAGCATATCGCAATTCTTTTGATGGAGATACGTCTTTGATATTGGCTCCGGAAGGGGAATTCTTTAACTACTTTGCCAAATCTTTAAAATAAGAGGTTTGATATGCGCTTTTCTTTCGTTCTTGTTGGTTGTCTATTATTTTCATTTCAGGCACGAGCTCTTGATTCTTATGCAGATATTGTCGATGAGCTTATGCCGTCAGTTGTTAATATTTCGACCGAAAAGAAAGTTATAGATACTAGAGAACATGATGTGGACAATGTTATGATTGATCCATCTCTTCAAGGGAGAGAAGCGCTCGGTTCTGGCTTTTTTATACGCAGTGACGGCTATATTCTCACTAATCATCATGTTATCGAAGGGGCTAAAAAAATTACGGTCGTAACTAATGATAACAAATCTTTTGAGGCCTCTGTTATCGGAATAGACAAACCAAGTGATTTGGCGGTTTTAAAGATAGATAATAAAACAAATGATAAAGAAAATCCGTTGATTTTTAAATCTGTTATTTTCGGTGACGCCGAGAAGGCGCGAATCGGTGATAAAATTTTAGCTTTCGGAAATCCTTACGGACTTGGTGTCAGCGTTTCTTCCGGAATTATCTCCGCGAAATCTCGCAATATTGGTTTTGGTGAGCAGCAGTACTTGCAAACTGATGCCGCAATTAATCGCGGCAATTCCGGCGGTCCGATGTTTAATCTTAACGGAGAAGTCATCGGAGTTAATGCTGCTATCTTCACAATGCACGGAGCCAGCGGTGTCGGTTTCTCTCTGCCTTCAAATATTGCTAACTGGATATCTTCTCAACTTATTGAAACAGGAAAAGTTCGCAGAGGATGGCTTGGGTTTGAAGTTGCTTACGGATTTGATAAATATACCGATAAATCCGGCTTTGTTATTACGGCCATTGATGAGGAATCTTCCGCTTATAAAGAAGGTTTACGCGTTGGGGAAATTATTATTGCTTATAATGATAAACCCGCTGCAAATGTTTCTGATTTTCAACGCTTTACCGAAACTATGGAGCCAGGACAAACACTACGTTTGAAAACTTTAAGTTATGGTGAGGAAATCCGTAATGTTATCAAAATACAGGAAATGCCTGAGCGCGAATTACAGAATATTACAAATAAAGCCTTAAGCGAAAGTCGTAAATTTTATCACGAAGGTAATAGTGATGATGTTGTTTATATTTCAGAACTCAAAATTGCCGTTAAAGAAGCATCACCTCGTGGTTTGACTATTGTCAAAATCGAATCTCTTTCTCCTCTCCAAGAAAAAGGCATCAGCGTCGGAGATGTTATTCTTGAGGCGGATCGCTCCGAAATTTATACCGCAGAGAATTTGTTGGAAAGCATTCGATATGCCGTTTTTGATGATTATCGTCCTCTTACCCTTTTTATTCAAGGACTGGATAATACTTTTTATTCAACCATAGAATTGGCTAAAGAAAATGATTAGAGTTGATTTTTATCATTTACAAAAAAATCCTTTGGAACAAGTTTTACCGAAACTGTGCGAAAAGGCTTATGCTACCGGTAAACGCATAAAAATATTGTTGGGTAATGATGAACGCGTGGAGTTTATTAATGCGCTTTTGTGGACTTATGCCGAAGATTCATTTCTTCCTCATGGTTCAAAAAAAGATGGCTTCGTCGAAAATCAACCTATCTTTATTTCAGCCAGCGAAGATAATGAAAATAATGCTCAGTTGTTAATTCTTGCCGATGGTGCAATGCCTGAGCTTGGCTTTTTATCTCAGTACGAGAGAATCCTCAATATATTTGACGGTAATGACGAAACAGCGTTAAATAAGGCTCGAACCTATTGGAAACAAATTAAATCCTTAGATGGCGAATTGCATTATTGGCAACAAAACGAACGGGGAAATTTTGAACAGAAAGTATAAGATTTATTTACTTTTGTATGTTATCATCCAGTATAGTCTTAAATAAGACTTGCACATTTTGATTTTTTGTGACACTATGCGCCCAACGATGTTTTTTTAGGGGATTTAATATGACTAATTTACAGACAGCAGCTAATAGTCTTCAATATGATGATTTAAAACACGCTGTTGAAACTATTGATCGGGAAATTGAAACTCTTCAAATCTTGAAAAATAATCTGGATAGTAATCTTTCTGCTGCATTGGATTTGTTGCAGAATACAAAAGGACGTGTTATTGTTACCGGTATGGGTAAATCCGGTCATATCGCTCGCAAAATGGCTGCCACATTCGCCTCCACCGGCACGGTTTCCTTTTTTGTGCATCCAGCTGAGGCTAGCCACGGTGATTTGGGGATGATTTCCGATGATGATGTCATCATTGCGATTTCTTATAGCGGTGAATCTAAGGAACTTTCTGATATTCTTATTTACGCTAAACGGCATAATATTCCACTAATCGCTATTACTAAAAATCCGCAGAGTGCATTAGGTAAAAATTCAACACTCGTGTTGAAATTGCCTGATAACGGTGAGGCTTGCCCACTTGGTTTGGCTCCGACTTCGTCTACTACGGCAACCATTGTCTTAGGTGACGTTTTGGCTGTTGATTTAATGGAGCGTCGGGGCTTTTCTGCTACCGACTTCCGTCAAAGACATCCGGGCGGAAAATTAGGCGCAATCCTTTGTAAAGTCGCTGATGTTATGCATACAGGTACAGAGATACCTTTACTTAATGAAAATGCTATTATGCAGGAAGCCTTATTGGTTATGAGCGAAAAAATGCTCGGTTGTGTCGGTATTACAGATAATGAAGGCAATTTAACCGGTATTATTACCGATGGGGACTTAAGACGGTGGATGTCTCCTAACTTAATTACTGAAAAGGTTTCTAAAGTTATGACTAAGAATCCTACCGTCATTAATCCTGATGCTTTAATTGTTGATGCGGTTAATGTTATGAATAATACCGGACGAGGAATTACAAATTTGTTCGTTGTTCAAGATAAAAAACCTATCGGGGTTATTCATATCCATGATTGTTTAAAAGCCGGAGTTGCTTAAGAGTGTTTGAAACTCAAAAAATTGATAGCTTTTTTAGCGGTGAGAGAAATCTTCTTGACGAGGAAGAGGAAGTTTATATCAGCAGACGTACTAAAGTTGTTCGCTTTTTGAAACTTTTTCTTCCTTGTTTAACGGCTCTTTTATTAGGTATTGGCGTTGCTCTTTTTGATTTTGATATGAGTAGTGATACGACTGTTGCCGTAGCTGATGACGAGAAAATTTATTTTGAAAAATTTCGTATGAAAAATACAGTATTTGAAATTACGGAAAGAGATAACCAGCTTAGTACTCTTCATGCTGATATTGTTGAGGAAATCGAACCGGGCAAAAAACTCTATACATTGCTTAATCCCGATGCGAAAACGTTGGATAAAGGTAAGTTGACTACGTTGAAGGCTCAACGTGGTACTTATAATCAAAAACAGCAGATTTTAGAACTTAAAGAAAATGTTGTCGCTAATTATAATAAAGAAATCGAAGCTCATACCAATAGCGCAACTTATGATTTCTCAAAAGAGTATGGGTTCGGAAATGAAAAAATTGTCGGCGATGGTGAGCGCGGACATTTTGAAGCCGATAAATTTACTTTTGATAAGAAAAAAGGCATCGGAACTCTTATTAAAAATGTTATTCTCAAAAGTGAAGATTTTGAATTAACTTCTCCCGATAAGGCAACCCTCTTTCTTAATGATAATAAATTTGTTTCAACTAAAGCTACCGTCAAAAAAGGAAAAGATGTATTAAAAGGTGATACGGTTACGGCTTTCTTTAAAGATACCAAAACTTTTGATATTGATAAGGCGTACAGCAACGGTCATACCGAAATCTATTCCGACGGTAAAAAGGCTTTTGCCGAGAAAGGTGAGTATCAGGCTTCTACCGGTTTGGTTAAACTTTTTAATAATGTTAAAATTGTTGATAATACAGGTTATACCGCAACGGCTGATTTTGGAGTTTATGACAGTAATAAGAAAATATTTACATTACAGAAGAATGTTATGGTCAAAGATAAAAATGGTTATACGGCTATCGCAGAAAACGGAATATATGACTTAAATAAAAAAACATTTACTTTGGAAAAAAATGTTAAAATTGATAAAGGAACAAATGTTATTACCGCTCCTAAAGCTATCTACTTTCAGACCAAAGATGAATTCAGATTTTATGATGATGTAAAAGTTACTCAAGAAGATAATACAGCAACAGCTGACAGCGGTGTATACTTTGTGAAAAAAAATATTGCAGAACTTGAAGGTAATGTGGTTATTACTAAAAACGGGAATATGGTCAGAGGCGATAAAGCAATATCCGATTTTACTACCTCCAAGAGCAGACTTATTGCTAAAAACGGAGGCAGAATTTCCGGTAAACTAATCGAAAGCACCTTGAGAGAAAAAAAGGATAAGTGACATGAATAAATGTTCTGATACACAAAGTTCTATTTTGGAAGTTTTTAATATCGGTAAAAGATATAAAAATCGAAGCGTTTTGCGTAATGTTTCCTTAAATGTAAAAAGAGGTGAGGCTGTCGGTTTGTTGGGGCCTAACGGTGCCGGTAAGACGACTTGCTTTTATTGTGTTACAGGGCTTATCACGCCTGATTACGGTGATGTGCATATCGACGGTAAAGATATTACTTATTTGCCTATGTATAAACGTGCCAGAATGGGTATCGGTTATCTTCCTCAAGAAGCGTCTATTTTCAGAAACCTTAGTGTTGAGGATAATATTAAAGCCGTATTGGAGATTGTTGTTGAGGATAAAGAAAAAAGAGATGTTATGCTTGAAGATCTCTTAAATGAGTTTTCAATTGCACATTTAAGAAAATCTCCGTCTATTGCTTTATCCGGTGGCGAACGTCGTCGGCTTGAAATTGCAAGAGCTCTTGCAGGTCAGCCTAACTATATCCTTTTAGATGAGCCTTTGGCCGGTATTGACCCTATTGCCGTCGGGGAAATTCGTGAATTGGTTTCTCAACTTAAGAATCGGGGGTTGGGTGTACTTATTACTGACCATAATGTTCGTGAAACGCTGGATATCATCGACAGAGCTTATATATTACACGGAGGGGCTGTTTTAATGGAGGGAACGCCTAGTGAAATTGTCGCAAGCGAAGAGGTTAGAAAAGTTTATCTCGGTGATAATTTTTCAATATAAAATAGGCTTTTTTATTGACTTTTTGTTGCAATTCGGAATATGATTTGTTTAGAAAATAATAAATGATTGAAGGGAAATGTTATGAAAGTTACATTGTCAGGAAAACAAGTTGATATTAGCGATAAATTGCGTAAACATGTTGAAGAAGGAGTTGATACTTCTGTTTCAAAATATTTTAGCGCGCCTATCAGCTGCTCTGTTGCTTTTTCTAAAGAAGGTGAAGATTTTGGAGCAGAAATTACCGTCCATCCTGCTAAAAATATTGTACTGAAAGGTTCCGGGGCTGCCGCGGATCCTTATTCTGCTTTTGATAACGCTAATGAACATATTGCGACTCGTTTGCGCCGCCATAAAACAAAATTGAGCGGTCATAAGAGCAAAATCGGTTTGGCTGAATTAGCTTACTCTGCTGTTCTCCCGTTGGTTGAGCAAGATGAAGAAGTTGATGTTAATGAAAATGCTCCATTAACTATTGCTGAAACTGATGCTAATATTCCTGTATGTACCGTTAGTGAAGCTGTTATGTTGATGGATTTGAGCAATGAATGTGCTCAAATGTTCAGAAACAGCGCTAATAACCATATTAGTATGGTATATCGTCGTAAAGACGGTAATATCGGTTGGGTTGAACCGAAAGCTGATAACTAATTTTTGAGGAATAAGCCAATGAATATTGCAGACATAATTTCTAAAGATGCTGTTCTTGATAATCTTCAAGCAGCTAATAAGCGTGAGCTTGTTCAGGTTCTCTCTGAACGCGTTGCCGCACTTTCTGGTTTAGATGAACGTGCTGTTTTTGACGCTGTTTGGGAACGTGAGAATCTTGGTTCCACAGGTTATGGTGAAGGTGTTGCTTTTCCGCATGCCAGAATTGAAGGCTTAGATAAAGTTTGCGGTATGTTTGCAAGACTAGAAGAACCTGTTGATTTTGATTCTTTGGACGGAAAGCCTGTTGATTTGGTTTTCTTGCTCATTAGTCCAGAAAACAGCGGTGCTGATCACTTGACAGCCTTAGCAGCGCTTTCTCGTATTTTGAAAACAGAGGGAAGTTGCGAAAAGTTGAGAAAAGCTCGTTCAATTGACGAAATTTATGCAATATTAAATGCTTAATTATTCCATTCAAGAGATCCCCTATCTTCAGATGATCTGTACCCTGAAAAGTGGAAATAAAAAAGAAATCCCCTGAGGGGTGTAAGTCAAGCGGGAGGATTAAGCAAATGGCATCGGCGTTGAGCCGGTGTTATTTTGTTTAAGCTCCACTGACAACGTTCATTATTATAATAATAGATATAATTTTCAACTTTAATTTTAAGCTCATCAAAGGTTTGACAAGATTTAAGGTCGACCTCATCTTTCAAATGTCCGAAAAAGCTTTCTATCGGAGCGTTATCCAAA
>CASDOS010000055.1 GCA_949282205.1 uncultured Alphaproteobacteria bacterium
ATTATTTACTGATAACTTCTCTGGAAGAATTTGAAATGCCTTTTTTTGTGAAAGTTATTAAATTTTTTTTCATATGAGACATTTTTTCTTTAAAACAGTCCTCGTGGCTGTTTTTGCATTGGTGACGGGAGTCGCTAGTGCTCAGAAAGTGGTTGAAAATATTGATGTGCGCGACACAACTGCGTGCGTCAATTTTTTAGTAAAAAACTTAAGAGACACAATTAAAGCCGTGTCTCGTTTTGAGAAAAATAACACCGTGTTCATAAAAACGACGCGCGTGTTTGTGAAAAACAACGCTGTCGTTTTCCGGACAGACAGCGATGTTTATGTCGTTGATCCGGAGTATCTGGCAAAGAAGGCTGAAAATGCCGCTTTGTTGGATACACTCTACAAGAAGAGCGTTGACGCTCTTTTTGTAGAGAAAGTTAAATCCGCGGGCGCGGATGAAAAAAGAGACACTTACTTCACTGAGGTAGGTGATTCTTTAAGAATTCCGCACGCCTCTGCGGACAAATATGGTGCGTCATTGGAAATATCTGGCGGTTGCTTGTTTTCCGAAACGGTGACAAGCCCGCTGGTCAGCGTCGGTTTTGAATATTCCGGCTCATGGTGGGCTGGTATTCTGAATGCCGAATTGGGGTGGAATAAGTACAATAAGAACGCGGTGAATGCCGGCAGTTCTTATTTGACTTACAGCACCGAACTCTTGGGTGCTGTACAGCCGTTCCGCTTCAATAAGGCCAACACCGCCAGATTGTTTCTGGTCGGTGGTGCCGGTTTCCAGTGGTATTCCACTGACTCCAAGCCTTGGATGGGCGAGGATGGTCAGTGGTATAATTTCCGCAGCGGCGGAAATTCACCGTATTGGACGGCAGGTCTCCGCTTTGAGTGGCGGAAATTTGCCACCGGTAATAGCTGGACGGTATCAGTACTTTACCGTCAGCTGACGGGTTCCGGAGTTATCCAGAACGCTTCTCTTGAAAGAGAGAATGGCGTGATGGTGAAGATCGGATACTCGTTCGGGCTTTGCCGGAACAAGGTAGGCTCCGTTAAGGAGTCAAAGGCACTGGCTTACTAATAATTGCAGGGAAAGATGAGGGCGTATGCTCTCGCTTTCTCTGCTTTTTTTATGGCTAAAAAGGGGATTTTTGAGTGTTTTTAAGAATATAGCGCGCAATTTTTGTTGTTTTAGACGGAAAAATAGGGTATAATTCTATTCAGAACTAAAATTATTTATATATGAAGAAGAATTTTTTCGCAGTCATGGCAGCGATAGTTGTCATCTGCTCAGTTTTTGTAGGTAATGCGTCTGCACAATGTTTCTATCGCTATGATTATGGTTATGGCGGTGGTTTATTTGGAGATGGTGCTAATTTCTACGCCGGATTTGGCGCAGGAGCCGCTTTGGTCAATGACCTTGCTTCTCCAACATTTGGCGTGCGTTTGGGCGTAGAAGCAGGACTCTTTGTTGCAGAACTGGAGGGAAGCTATCTCTCTATCAATTCCGTTTATGATGATGGGTTTAAATCCGAAACCAATACTCTTTCCACCATGACGGTTGGGGTGAATGTCGGACTTAATTTCTTAGCTTCGTCCGTGGGACGCTTGTCCTTGATGCTCCATACGGGGTATGCTCTCCAAGAGGAATGGTACCATGGGTATTATGACTATTATGGTCATGCCTACTATGGGCGTTATTATATCGGAGTCGGCTTAAACGGTTCCGTCAATCTGACGAATCGCCTGGCTCTCTTTGCCGAGGCTCGATATCAGTCCATCCCGATTGACGGATGCGGAGAAACGAAATGGGGAGGTGTTCTCTCCGGTGGACTCCGTGTCTATTTCTAAATTATGTTGAACTCTTTTTAAGCGGTGGGAGAAATCTCGCCGCTTTTTTTGTTTTTTTTGATGTGGCTTTTTTGCTGTGCTGACCTTGAAAGAAGTCTGGCGGTGATTATATCAACAGGGTATTGTTTTAATTTTGGAGGATGTTGTACATGAATAAATTGTTTATGGGGCTTTTGGCTATGGCCGCTTTGACGCTCATTGTGACAAAGGCTATCGCCGGTGCCAGCAATACGAATAATAATGCGGCAAATGCTGCGGCTAATGCCGATAACGGAGGAGTAATGATTATCGAAACTTATTCGGCTTCTTCGGTGACTACTCCGGGAAATGCCGATGGTAATAATGATATGCAGCCACTACCCGGTGACCCTGGGGTTGAAGTTGCTCCTCTTGATTCTTCTGCCGCTCAGCCGATTATGGTTGAAGAAGAAGATGTAATGATTCAACAAACTGAGGATGGTGAGTAATCTCTCTTCTTTAAATACATCGTTTAAATACCTTTAAATACGCCGTTACCATAAACGACGTATTTTTGTTTATCTTTTTTTCATAATCTTTTGACTATACTTTGTTTCGTATAGGAGGAGAGTTATGAAATTTTGGATGCTAATCTTTGGACTGGTCTGTTTTACAATTGATGCTTGGGCGAAGAGCGAAAATGTTGCTGTTCAACCAATGAGTGAATTGGACGGTGTTTCTAAAGAAAGACTTATAAAATTGCGGGAACGGAGTATGATTTATTCCGCTTTTTATAGTTATGATTATCAGCCTCGTATATTTGAACGCTATAATCCAAAGGAAAAATGGGTTGGCGATAAATATAGTTGCTATCGAAATGAATTTTATGATGGAAAATCTGAGGCTAGTATTTGGTTGAAGAATCCTAATGTTCTCATCCATCCAGTGGCGGGAACTTTGCGCCATATGTTTTATGGTGATGCAAATAATCCGGTGTTTTGTATGTATTCTCAACAATTGATGTTTAAACCTAAAAGTATTGTCTATAAAGAAGATAAAAAAGAAATTGTTGTGACGTATAAAGCATATAATATTTTATTGGGGATTGGCTCGCATACGTTTGGGGCTATTGATTTTTCTCTTTCTCCGATTAATGCATATGATGTCGGATTTAATTATATGAATTTGGCTAAAAGCTCTGGAGTGATAACAGCGCGAGAATTGCGGGGAACGTCTTTGAAAATGGCTCAAGCTAATGTTTTGCCTTTAAATGAAGATGTGACTGTTTGTAATCCTTGCTACACAAGTGGCTATGGAGTTTGTTCTTGTTATGTGAAAGATAAAGATGTTCAAATAGAGTTGAAGTCTAAAAATGCTGAACTGTTGTTTAAATTATGGCGAGATAAGCCTAAATCTAAAGATGATGCAGCTGATTTTTATTATCGTATTCGGTTTATTCCATAATTCTGTTATTTAAATACACTGTGTGTTTATATAAGAAAACACCTCGTACTTGCGCACGAGGTGTTTTTTGTGATTAAAGAATCAGATTATTCTTTGCTCTTCAAAGCTTCGCCTAAAGCGTCACCTAAAGTAGAACCAGAAGAATTTGAAGCAGAATATTCTTCAATTGCTTTCTTTTCTTCTTCAATCTCATAAGCTTTTACAGAAACGCCTAATTTTGCGTTTTTGCGATCAACAGAAGTTAATTTTGCTTCCAAAACGTCACCTTCTTTGTAGCTTAATGGATCGTTGTTTTCTTTAGACAAGTCTGCTTTTTTGATTGTTGCAGCAATGCCTTGAACAGTTACTTGAACACCTTTTTCATCAGCGCCTGTTACGATTGCTTTAACAATGTCACCTTTTTTCAAAGATTCTAATGTCATTGCAACGTTGTTTTCAGACATTTGTTTAATGCCCAAGCTAATGCGTTCTTTTTCTACGTCAACATCAATGATTTTTGCTTCAATTGTTTGACCTTTGGTGTAATCTTTAACAGCTTCTTCGCCAGATTTTTCCCAAGAAATGTCAGACAAGTGAATCATACCATCGATTTCGTCAGACAAACCAATGAACAAGCCGAATTCGGTGATGTTTTTGATTTTGCCTTCAATAACAGATCCTAATGGGTGTTCTTCAATGTATGCAGCCCATGGATTTGGTGTGCATTGTTTAATGCCTAAGCTGATACGACGTTTTTCCGGATCAACTTCGAGAACCTTAACTTCAACTTCTTGAGATGTTGAAACGATTTTACCCGGATGTACGTTCTTGCGTGTCCAGCTCATTTCTGATACGTGAACAAGACCTTCGATACCATCTTCGAGTTCAATGAATGCGCCGTAATCGGTGATGTTGGTTACTTTTCCTTTGTAGATTTCGCCTACTTTGTACTTGTCTGCAACAGCTTGCCATGGGTCATTTTCTAATTGTTTCATACCAAGGCTGATACGTTGTGTATCTTCATTGAATTTGATAACTTGTACTTTTACTGTTTGACCTAAAGAAAGTACTTCTGCAGGATGATTGATTCTCTTCCAAGAAATGTCGGTAACGTGTAATAAACCGTCAACACCGCCCAAATCAATGAATGCACCGTAATCAGTTAAGTTCTTAACGATACCTTCTAATACGGAACCTTCTTTGATGGTGTCTATTAATTCAGCACGAGCGGATGCTCTGGTTTCTTCCAATACAACTCGACGTGAAACAACGATGTTGCCGCGTACTTTGTCCATCTTCAAAATTTGGAACGGTTGAGAAATTCCCATTAAAGGTGTGATGTCTTTAATCGGGCGAATGTCAATCTGTGAACCAGGCAAGAAAGCAATCGCACCATTCAAATCAACAGTGAAACCACCTTTAACGCGACCAAAGATTACACCGTTTACTCTTTCGTTGTTGTTCATCATCTTTTCAAGGTCTTGCCATACTTCTTCACGACGTGCCTTTTCTCTTGATAATACAATGTTGCCGTCTTTGTCTTCGTATCTGTCTACTAATACTTCTACAACGTCGCCAACTTTTAATTCATCGTTTCTTCCGAATTCGCGAAGCGGAATGCGTCCTTCTGATTTTAAGCCGACATCAACGGTTGCGAAATCGTCTGTCAAACGAATGATTGTTCCTTTCATGACTGTGCCAACAATGCCTTTGTTGCCGAATTGTTCATTCAACAATTCTTCAAAATTTTCAGTCATTTCAGGAATTTGTATTTCTGCAGTATTTGCCATTATTTTTTATTTTCAAAAAATGCCAGACCCTCGGTTGAGGCGGACTTGTGCATATTAAAAAAACTTCCTTATGCTGCACCGCATCAAAGAATTGTCAAACTCTTAGCTTTAAATATCTAAAAAGTCAAGAAAATTGTGTCAAAATCGGTGCTTTTGTTGCTTTGTTTTTAGACTTTGTACGGAAGGCGTTTGTATATCAAATCACTTATGCGATTGGGTAGAATGCTTCCTAACCATACGGCTAATCTCATTGGCCATGGAAAGGCTATTAAACCGATGTTCTTTTGTATTCTTTTAGCAATGATTTCTGCGGCTTTGTCGGCTTCCATAAAAAATGGCATCGGACAGGTGTTTTTGTCGGTAATTCGCGAGCGAACGAATCCGGGACATATTGTGTTTACTTGTATGTTGTAAGAGAGTAAATTTAATCGCAGAGCTTCTCCGTATGTTTTTACGCATGCTTTGGTGGCACTGTATGACGGACAGGCCGGAAGTCCATGATAGCCCGCAATTGAGGCGGTGATGGCTATGATTTTGCTTTTGTCTGCTCTCTTTTTGTAATTTTCAATGGCCGGGGTTATCGTATTTATTACTCCCATGACGTTTGTATTGAATGTGTTATATATATTTTCGGGGCTTTCTTCTAATGTGGCAACGCCGGCATTTGCAAATACCAGATTTAGTGGTGTTGATTTTTCGGTTGCGTTTATCCATTTTTCAACATCTTCTTTGTTCGTAATGTCAATAATTCGGGCATGAATTTTGGCTTTTCCGACTTTTTGACATGCTTTTTTTACTTTGTTTAATCTTTGTTGGTTTCGTCCACAGATGTATAGATTTTCTGTTTCTTGCTGTTGCGCGTAATATAATGCCAATGCTTCGCCTATTCCCGATGATGCGCCCGTAATCAGTATATTTTTGATAATCATGGTGTAATCCTTTAAATAAAACTTTATTTATGCGTTTTATCATATATATTAGTTTTTAAGAAATATATAAAGTTGGAAAAAATTTATGAGGTTTCTATGACTGATTCTAAACGTAAAAATAAGAGAAAAGGTACAATGTTTATTTTTTCGGCTCCGAGCGGTGGCGGGAAAAGTTCAATTATTAGGGAAATATTAAAAAATTTGGATGATATCCAACTTTCTGTTTCTGTTACAACGCGTTTGCCGAGAGATGGGGAAATTGAAGGTAAAGATTATTATTTTATTTCAGAAGAAGAGTTTGCTAAGTTGATTAAAAATAATGAGCTGTATGAATATGTTAATTCTGATTTCGGACCTAAGTACGGTACTCCGAAAAGGCAGGTTGATAAGCTCTTAAATCAGGGGAAAGATGTTATTTTAGATTTGGATTTTTTCGGAGTTCAAAATTTAAGGAAATTGGCTGGTGATAGAGTTAAGGCTATTGCTTTAATTCCTCCGTCAATGAGAGTTTTGCGTGAAAGATTGGTCGGAAGAGCTACCGATGCGGATGAAATTATTGAACGACGAATGAATATGGCTGAAAAAAGAATTAAAGAATCAATGTTTTATGATTATGTGATTGTTAATGATGATTTAAATAGAGCGGCAGATGAAGCTATTTCCATTATTAAGGCGACTCGTGTTGAAAGAAAAAATATTTGCGAATTGGAAGAAATCATAAATCAAATTGTGGAAGATAAATAAATGACTAAAATTTATAATTCAATTGTTGAAATGGTCGGTCATACGCCTTTGTTGAGATTAGGAAATCTGACAACGAAGTTTAAGTTGAATGCTGAGATTTTGGCAAAATGTGAAATGTATAATCCACTTTTTTCGGCGAAAGACAGAGTGGCTTTGTCGATGATTCAAAAACAAGAAAAATCGGGCGTAACCGATGATACGGTTTTTGTAGAGGCAACCTCAGGTAATACAGGAATTGCTTTGGCGGCAATTTGTGCGGCAAAAGGATATAAATTGATTATTGTTATGCCGGAAAATATGTCGCAAGAAAGAATCGCTTTAATGCGTCATTTGGGGGCAGAGGTTATTCTTACTCAGGCCGAAGACGGTATGAGCGGTGCTATTCATAAAGCTGAAATTTTAAAAGAACGTAATCCAAATGTCGTTATTTTAAATCAATTCGAAAATGGAGCGAATCCTGATGCGCATCGGATGGGAACAGCTATGGAAATATTAGAAGATACCGGTGGTGATTTTGATGCGATTGTTGCAGGGGTTGGAACTTCCGGTACTCTTACGGGGCTTGCTTCTGTTTTGAAAACGTATAATCAAGATTTGTTTGTCGCTGCAGTTGAACCTGCCGGTAGTGCAGTCTTAAGCGGGGAAACTTCCGGTATTCATAAAATTCAAGGAATCGGTGCAGGTTTTGTTCCGGCTTTGTATGATAAATCTTTGGTTAGTGAGATTATTAAAGTTAGTGATGATGAGGCTATTGAAATGGCTAAAATTGTTGCTAAAACCGAAGGTTTGCCAATTGGTGTTTCCGGTGGTGCTGCCGTTGCTGCAGCTGTCGAATTGGCAAAACGCGCAGAGTTTCTTAATAAACGGTTGGTGGTTGTGTTGCCTGATAGTGTGGAACGCTATTTGTCTACGGGTTATTTTTAGGATTGTTCGATTATGATGAAACCAAATTCTATTTTAGGTTCTTACCTTATTAAACAGACAATATTGAATTTTTTGTTTGTCTTGGGAGTTATTTGCGCTATCATTATGATGTTTGATATGATTGAAATTTTGCGCAGAACTTCCGGACGGCATGAGGCTTCTATCGGCTTTTTGTTACAATATGTGATTGCTAAATTGCCGGAAACGGTTGATAAAGTTGTTCCTTTTATTGTGATGGTTTCTACTATGATTGCTTTTTGGCGCTTGAGTAAAACTAATGAATTTGTGATTATTCGGGCGACCGGTGTGTCTATTTGGGGAGTTCTGACACCGGTATTGTTGGCTGTGTTTGGAATTGGTGTTTTTTGGGTGGCAATCTTAAATCCGATTTCGGCTAAATTGTTTGAATTGAAAGAAACTATGTCCTATCGCTTATCTACGGATAACCCAAATGCTATGCTCTTTTCTAATAAAGGACTTTGGATACGAGAGGGAAAAGATGATGATACTGTGGCTATTCTTAATGCTGGTAGTCTTAATTTGCAAGAAGGTGTCCTGTGGCTTAGGGATATCAGTATTATTGAAGTTGATGATAATACTCAAGTTAAACGGCGTATTGAGGCCTTTGTTGCAACGTTGGAAGACGGTGATTTGAATTTGCGTGATGTGCGTATTTATAAATCCGGTCAACAGGCTGAAATTTTGAATAGTCTTAAATATCCGACAGAGATGAATATTCAACGAATTAAAGATAATTTTGTGGATCCCGAAGCTATTTCTTTTTGGAATTTGCCTGATACAATTGAATTTTATGAAACCTCCGGTTTTTCTGTACAACGCTATAAAATGCGTTACTTGAGTTTGATTGCTTTGCCGTTTTTTCTTATGGCTATGGTTTTGGTTGCGGGAATCTTTTCATTGAAGGCTAGTCAGCGTCAAGGGGGCGTGTTATTTATGATTGTGGCCGGTATTGCAACAGGTTTTACGGTCTATTTTACTTCGCAGGTTATTTCTGCTTTTGGGGTTAATGCTTATATTCCGGCGTGGTTCGCTGTTTGGGCACCGGCTATTGTGGTTGCTTCAATTAGTATTTCGGTTTATTTGCATAAAGAAGAATAGTAATTATTGGAGCAGGGATATTATTTCCGATGATATTTTGCTCGGGCGCATATTTTCCAGACTTAAAAATACTAGGGTGATGACTATTTCGCACAATATGTTTTCTCCGCGGTAAAGTTTTTGTTCCATTTTTAAGGATACGCCTTTGATTTCGGTTACTTTGCACGTTATATCTAAAGCATCGTCAAGTTTTGCCGGAGATTTATAACTAATGTTACAGTCACGGACAACAAAGCCTTTTCCTTCTTTTTTGAGCATTTCTTCTTGATTGATTCCTAAATGACGGAGAAATTCCGTTCGGGCTCTTTCTGCGTATTTTAAATAATTTGCGTAGTAAACTATGCCTCCGGCATCAGTGTCTTCGTAATAAATTCTTATAGGAAATGAAAATGTTTTATCTTCAAAGAGTTTTCCTTGTATTGGGGCTGTTGTATATGTCATTTTTTAAATTCCTAAATCATCCATAAAACTAAATTGGTTGTTGTTATTCTTGAATTTGCTTATACCTAAATATTTGCAGCCTTGTTCAGATAAAACTCGTCCTCTTGGGGTGCGTTGTAAAAAGCCAAGTTTTAGCAAGTATGGTTCTATAACCTCTTCTATTGTATCTCGTTCTTCTGATAAGGCTGCGGCTAATGTATCGGCTCCAACAGGACCTCCTCCATAGTTCTTTGCTATGCAATTTAAATATCTACGGTCAAATTCGTCTAATCCATAGGCGTCGACATCTAATAATCTTAAGGCTTTATCTGCTATTGCCGAATCTATTTCAACATTACCGGCAACGGCTCCGAAATCTCGAACACGTTTTAATAAACGACCAGCAATACGCGGTGTTCCGCGTGAACGTTTGGCTATTTCCATGGCGCCGTCATTTGAAATCGGCATATTTAATAAATGAGCGCCTCTTAATACAATTTTTTGTAAATCTTCATGATTATAAAAGTCCATACGCAAAGGAATACCAAAGCGTTCTCTTAATGGGGTAGATACTAAACCGGAACGTGTTGTCGCACCGACGAGCGTAAAAGGTTGTAAATCTATTTTTACCGAACGAGCAGATGGTCCTTCTCCGATAATGATATCTAGCTGGAAATCTTCCATTGCTGAGTACAAAACTTCTTCTATTGCCGGATTAAGACGATGTATTTCATCAATGAATAAAACATCTCTGGCTTCTAAGTTTGTTAATATTGCCGCTAAATCTCCGGATTTGGTTATCATTGGGGCTGATGTTGCCTTAAATCCTACTCCCAGTTCTTTAGATATAATGTTGGACAGGGTGGTTTTACCTAGACCGGGGGGGCCGTAAAGTAATACATGGTCTAAAACTTCTCCTCTGCTTTTGGCGGATTGGATGAAAACTTTTAGATTTTGACATACTTTTTCTTGGCCGACAAATTCATCTAATGTTGTCGGACGTAAATTTATACTTGCCGGAGAATTATTTTCATCAGTTGAGAGTTTTTGGGCACTCACAATCCTTTCTTTTTCATCTGATAGCATGGCTATTTCTCCAGTTGATTAAATTCTTTTAGAGCTAGACGTATTAATGTTCCTAAATCGGCTTGGGGATTATTTAAACAAATTTCGGTGGCGACACGGTATGCGTCGATTTTTTGGTATCCTAAATTGGTTAAGGCTGAAGTCACGTCTTCTGTATTATTATAAGTTTTGTTTTCGGTATCTTCTATATTGGGGACTTTGGATGGGGAAACTTTGGTTGTTGTTTCTTCTGCCGCTATTTCTGAGGATAGAGCTTTTTCTATATCTGAAGTTCCCATATATTCAACAGGGATGGTAACAATTTTATCTTTTAATTCTGTTACTAAACGTGCTGCTAGCTTTGGACCAACACCTGAGGCTCTGAGAAAAGAACTTTTATCTTGTGCGGCAACGGCTTGGGATAGTTGTGCCGGTGATAGTGCACTTAGTATACTTAAACAGACTTTCCCGCCGACACCTTGTATTTTGGTTAGAGTGTTAAACCATTCCTTTTCCCACGGATTTTGAAAACCAAACAGTGTTATACTGTCTTCTTTTATTACAGTTTCTATTAATAGAGAAGAGTATTCTCCTTGTTTTAGTTTGGAAAGTGAGCGAGATGACATGTTGACGATGTAGCCGACACCATTTACGTCAATAATGCAACAGTCTTCTCCGATGTTGTCGATAATTCCTTTTAATTTTGCTATCATCTTTTTTCCTTTGTTTTTTTGTAAGTCTAAAGACCTTTTGGTTGTCCTTCAAGTGTTTTTTTATGTAACCCCCTTTTATTCGTGGTTTCGATGGTTATATCCGTGATGATGTTTAAACATTATCAAAGGATGTAAGGATGAAAGAATGTAAGGTGTTTATTTTAGCTTTATTGTGTTTTATGGGGGCGGAAAATGCCGGTGCGGAAGGGTTAATTTCTGAGTATCAGCAGTTTAAAAATAATCTTAATCAAAAATACGGGTTTGATTATAATGTTGATGTTTCCGTATTAGGGCAGCGAACCAGTCCAAGTGGTAAAAATAATGCTGTTCAAGCGTATATTTATCCAGAATTTTCTTGGACAACTTTTGATAACCATTATGGTACGGGGACTTTAAATTTTGCTTATACAATTATTCGTTATGGAAATCATAATGCAAATGATTTAGCAGGTAATTCCGGTTTTGTTACGGGAATTAATGATTATACTAATAACGAAAATCAGTTTGATGAACTTTATTATACTTATCAATTACCGGGGAATTGGAATTGGTTAACTTTTGCTCTCGGACAATTTCCTCTCTATAATTTTGATGGGACAAATTATGATTCTAATCAGCAGGTTAATTTCTTAAATGATTCTTTGGCGCAAAATGCTTCGGCCTCATATTCTGATGCCGGTTTGGGTGGATATGTGCAGATTACGCCTAATGATGAATGGAGCTTTGCATTTGGTGGACAAGATGCTACAAATGTTGAGGCTCCCAGTATCCGTTTTAATCATTTGGATGAAAATCATTATACAACTTTTGGATATGTTGCATATACTCCCACTATTAAAGGTTTAGGGGATGCGGAAATTTCTTTGTTGCTCTATAATCAACCGGCAGTTACAGAACAGCCGCAGACAACTAATGGATGGTCGCTTAATTTATCTCAAAATATCGGGGAAAAATTTAGTGTTTTTGCTCGTGTAAATGAAGTTAGCGGTAGTATGGAGGAAATTCGACAATCTTGGGTCTTGGGGGGTGTTTATAACAATCCTTTAGACAGGAACCCTTTGGACCAAATAGGATTAGCATATGCGTATAATAAAATCGATGAGGCGGCCGTCGGTGAACAAATTTCTCATAAAGCTGAACAAGTTATAGAGGCGTATTGGGCGTGGGGAATTGGTGATATGTTGACGATTACTCCTGATGTGCAGTTGTATATTAATCCAGCCCTTAATCAAAAATCTGATTACGGTGTGGTTACCAGTCTGCGTGCAACGGTGTTCTTTTAGTTAATTGTTTTTTTACATTGTTTTATCTTGACCTACTGTTGTTTCGGCAATGGTAGGTTCATTTTTTAAATACATTGTTTAAATACATCGTTTTTTCTTTTTTGTTCATAGACGGCATTTTTCGTTGTGTATTAATGGTATTTTCTTGATGTTTCTTCTTTAAAAAGGAGGTATGTATTCGATAATTAATTAAAGTTCCGGTAAAAGGTGAGGTTTTTTAATATGCGAAAGCTAGGATTGTTTGTTTTTATAATGTTAATTTCTGCTTGTCAGTCTAAACAGGTTATTGTGCCGGCTGTTGTTCATAATGTTAGTACAACTCAGGAGGTTGTTGTGGAAAAAGCTCGTTTGCCGATTATCGGAGAAGTTGAACCAATTTATTTTTTACCGATGAAATCCCCTTTTGCTGCCAGAATTGATACCGGTGCTACAACATCTTCTTTGGATTGTAGTGATGTGGAATATTTTGAGCGTGATGGTGAAAAATGGGTGTCCTTTAAACTTAAAAATCGTAAAACAGGCGAAGAACATTTGTTTGAAAAGAAAATTGAGCGTTCGTTTAAAGTTAAAAGGGCCGGACAAAACGAGAGCCGTAAGGCTGTGAAAATGGATGTTAAAATGGGGGATGAGGTTTTTTCTGCTGTTTTCTCTATTGCAGATCGTTCTAATTTTGATTATCAAGGCTTAATCGGTCGTAATATCTTAACCGGAAGATTTTTGGTTGATACATCTACTTCTTATACTTTGAACTAATTGGGATGAATGATTATGAAACTAAATTTGACCAGATTTTTTACCGTCAGAAAAGTTTTAAGTCTTTTGTTGATTTGCGCTATAGCTTATTCGACGTATAGTATTTATTATAAGGTTAAATATTGGGGGTTCTCTCTCTCTCCAAAGGCTGTTACTGATGTGTGGACGGTTGATGCTAAAATTTCATTTAGGGCTCTTGGCGGGGATGTTAAAGTTTCTTTGGCCGTCCCAAATGATAGAGATGGTTTTAAAATCCTTAGTGAGGAAATTGTTGCTAAAGGATATAAAATTACACAGGATAAAATTAATAGCCGTGTTGTCTTGGAGGGGAAAGATAAAACGGGTAAACAGAATTTGTATTATCGCTTGAGTATTTATGACGATGCACAGAATGTCGCTCTTAATTCTTTGTTGCCGGCAAAAATCAATAGACCTATTTTATCTGAAGAAGAAACTATTCAAATGCGCAAAATTTGGGAATTGTCTGAGTTACAAAAAGGTGATAAAATCCAAAAGGCTATTTTGGCTATTAATCAAGAGGTTAATAATCCTACAATGAGTTTGATTCTGCCTCTTGATCATACAGCAAAAGAATTTGCGGAAAAAGTTATTCAGGTTTTGGCTTATAAAAGAATTCCTGCTCGTATTGCAAGAACAATTAAACTTGAGGAAGGGCGTAAAACCGAAAAGCCGGATATTATGTTGGAAGCATATTATGATGGACATTGGACGCTTTACGATTTGAATACGGCTAAGATAGGGCTGCCTAAAAATTGGGTTATTATTCAAAGGGGAGGAGTTTCTCTTTTGGACGTTAAGGGGGGCGAAGATTCTACAGTTGTCTTTTCTGTTTTGAAGTCGGTGGCTTCTCCTCTCAAAATGGCGGAACATCGCGCTAAAGCTCATGATGAACTTTGGAGCTATAATTATTCTATGTATACTTTGCCGGTGTTTGAACAGAATACTTTGAAATGGTTGATGATTTTTCCTTTGGCGATTTTAGTCGTTGTTATTATGCGCAATGTTGTTGGTGTGTCGACTATGGGAACTTTTACGCCTATGTTGTTGGCCATGGCTTTGGTTAGAACCGGATTTTGGCCGGGGTTAATTTGTTTTTCGGTGATGATTGCTTTGGGCTTGGTTATGAGAGCTTTGGTGGCAAAATTGAATTTGTTATTGGTGCCGAGAATCTCTTTTGTTGTTATTTTTGTTATCTTACTTATTCAAGTTTTGACCGTTGTGGGCTATCGGCTTAATTATACAATTGTCAGTTCGGCTATTTTCTTCCCGATTATTATTACCGCGTGGATTATTGAACGTGCGTCTATTACTTGGGAAGAAGAAGGTGCGGTTAATACATTGAAAGAAATTTTGTTTACTTTTATTACGGCCGTTGTAACTTACTTTGTTATTAGTAATGAATATGTACGACATGTTATGTTTGCTTTTAATGAACTTAATCTGGTGATTTTGTTTGTGGTTATGTTGTTGGGCACTTATACAGGTTATCGCGTAACGGAATTGATGCGCTTTGCACCGCTTATCCATAAGGAAAATTGAAATGTTTGAGTGGATATTTAATGGTAAAAAATTACGCGAAAACGGTGTGTTAGGTATGAATGACCGTAACTATTCGGTAATTGCAAAATATAATAAACGCTCTCTCTATACGTTGGTTGATGATAAAGTTAAAACGAAAAGATTAGCTAACAGTATCAATATAAATACTCCTAAAATGATTGGTATTATTGAATTCCAGTATCAGGTTAAAAATCTTTTGGATATTGTTAAGGGCTACGATACTTTTGTGATTAAACCGGCTCACGGTAGCGGTGGAAAAGGTGTATTGGTAATAAAAAAATATGATGCGGAACATTTTTATAGTGCCTCAGGTGATGTTTTGAGCTTTAAAGATGTTTATCAACACGTTTCTAATACTTTGAGCGGGCTTTTCAGTTTGGGTGGAAAATATGATGTTGCGCTTATTGAAGAAGCTGTTAATTTTAGTGATGTGTTCAAAAATTTTAGTTATCATGGCGTGCCGGATGTGCGCGTTATTGTATATAAAGGTTTTCCGGCAATGGTGATGATGCGCTTGGCTACTAAAGAATCCGGCGGGCGGGCTAATTTGCATCAAGGGGCTGTTGGCGTTGGACTGGATGTCAGTACCGGTTTGCCGCTTAACGCCGTTATGCATAATAAGCCTATTTTTGAACATCCTGATACAAAAGCGAATTTGATGGATTTGCGTGTACCGTTTTGGCGTGAACATTTGATTATCGGTTCTTTGGCTTATGATATGACCGGTTTGGGATATTTGGGGGCTGATATTGTGTTAGATGAGAATCGTGGACCGATGATGTTGGAAGTTAATGCTCGCCCGGGGTTGGCTATCCAAATTGCGAACGGAAAAGGCTTAAAAACACGCTTGCAGGAAATTGATGAAAAGTATCCTTTGGGACTTTCTGCAGAAGAAAGAGTTGATTTTGTCTTGAATCAAGGAAAATAAATTCCTAAATATTAGCCAGAAATAAATTTATTACGGAATATGTAGGGAGCTAATGATGTCTAATATTTTAGGAAAAAGTGAAACGAAGAGTTTGGATAAAAGTGATACGAAGAATTTAATTGCTGAGGATACTAAAAAAATTGGTATCAGCGAAACAAGAGGGAAAAAAATAAAGTATTCTTATAATGTGACAGACCCTGAAAATGCGTTAGTTATGAAACTCAAAGACGGGGATGTTGTTATTGAAATGTATCCCGATGCGGCACCAAATCATGTTGCAAGAATAAAAGAATTGGTTCGTCAAGGATTTTATAATGGCTTAAAATTTCACCGTGTTATTGAAGGTTTTATGGCGCAAACCGGATGCCCTTTAGGAAATGGGACAGGTGGTAGCGGTAAAAAATTGAAGGCTGAATTTAATACAATTCCGCATACAAGAGGGATTGTTTCTATGGCTCGTGCTATGCATCCGGATTCGGCTGATAGTCAATTTTTTATTTGTTATGATGATTGTCCGCATTTGGATGGGCAATATACTGTTTGGGGTAAAGTCGTTTCCGGTATGGAATTTGTTGATAAAATTAAAAAAGGCGGTGGCTATAACGGTATGGTTAGCCAGCCGGATGAAATTATTAGTATGCAAGTTATTGCAGATTTATAAAAGTTAAAATAAGTAGTTTTTTTGAAAGGCGTTCTGTTGGGCGCCTTTTTCTTTGAAATAAACATTGACAAAAAAATGCTTTTTGTTTTAATGTTTTGGCAAAATGAAATTATTGTAAAATCTAAAATTTTTATGAGATGAAAAATATTATTTTGAAACAAGTTAACGCGATAGGCGCAGAACTTGGCTTTCCATTTTATGTTTATCCCGACGGAACTTGCGGTAAATCAATGGTTTCAGGAGGACTTAACGCAGTTATGGTGGTTAAAAAGAAATTTCCGGTTGAAGAACTTAAATCGGATTTTCTGACCGGTTCTCAAGGCTCGGATGAAAATGTTTTGGCTCATTTGACCGAAATTGGTAATCAGTTGGGCTTTCCTCTTTATGTGTATGCAGACGGAACATGTGGTTTAACACCTACTTCAGAGGTTAACAAATTTCCGTTTACGATGATGGTTAAAAAGCCGTTTGTTGTTAATCAGATGGTGATTGAGTCTGATGATGCTGTAAATTCTGTTTCTTCTACCGCTAAAAAAGCAACCTCCTATCCTCGTTCAAATTGGACTTTGCCGGCGCCTCAGGTTTTTACGCCGACAGATGAAGAGTTAAAAATTCTTGAAAAAGCTCGGGAAAAAGTGCGGAAAAGAAGTTATTTAGACGAAGATACTGAAAGAGTTTATCTTTGTTTTTCTACAGATAAAGAATTTGAATATTTTGTTTTGAATAGAATTTTATCAGGTTCTAACGAAAAATATATTCTTTTACGTGGAACGCAAGATTTGGTTAAAAAGTATGTTCTTAAGCATTGCTGGGATGATGCTGTTGAAGATCTTATGGCGGAGCGTTGTTCTGATGACGTTATTTTAGCTTATTTTAGTAAGTGGCTTGTTCGTGTTAAGGTAATAGAAAAATTACTAGAATTGGGTCGATTTGAGTTGATTGAGAAAATCCCAAAGGTTAGCAATTTGGATGCTCGTAGGTCGTGTTCAGATAGGCATGTCGCAGCTATTATCAAAGCAGGTCATTCGGAATTGCTAAAAACACAAATTAGGAAACATGGTTTTCGTTATGAAGATGATGTCGAGGCACTTATTAAAACCGGAAATGTGGAAATGATAAAGTATTTTTTGGATTATCATTATCTTTCTGAAAGTGCTCAAAAAGAGTTGATAGAGCTTGGTAACGCTCAGTTGGTTAAAATTTATCAAGAGAGATATGGCTTTTGCTCTGATTCTCTTAAATTGGCTAAATGGCGTGGGGTACTTTGTGCTTGATGTGACAACTTGGTTAATAATAAAAAGGCTTTCTCTTGATTGAGGGAGCCTTTTTTGTTTGGGTATTTTGTTATACGGCGTGATCTTTGTATGAATTGCGTAGATTGCAATGGGTTATTGCAATCGCTAGAGCATCAGAAGAGTCATTGTTTTTAGGTTGGCAGCCGGGGAGAAGAATTTTTACCATCGTTTCAACTTGGTTTTTATCCGCTTTTCCGATTCCGGTTAGTGCTTTTTTGATTTTGTTTGGTTCATACTCAAACAAGGGAATATTGTAAAGTGCCGGCATTAAAAAAACGACACCTCTTGCCATGCTTAATTTTAAGGAAGTTTCTGGGTTTGTGTTTAAGAATGTTATTTCTATCGACGCTTCATCGGGTTTGTATAGCTCAATTATTCTTTGAAGTTCCGTAAAAATTGTATGCAACCTCGTGGATAGAGAGGCTTTTGTTGATGTCGGAATAAAACCGTCTGCCACATAGGACAGACGGTTTCCGTTTATATCAATTATTCCCCAACCGGTGGAGGATATGCTCGGGTCTAAACCCAAAACACGCATTATTCTGCCTCCAATTGAGCCATAATTTCTTCTGCAATTTCTGCATTGTGGTAAACGTGTTGAACATCTTCATCATCTTCTAAAGCGTCAACAAATTCTAGAAACTTCTTAGCTGTTTCCAAATCGGTAATTTCAGTCTTTACTGTTGGTTTCCAGTCTAAACGAGAAGCCGAAGGGGTACCAAATTTCTTTTCTAACGCGTCGGTTACAACAGATAGGTCATCCGGTAAGGTTTCAATAGCGTGGATTTCATCATCGGATACAACTTCATTTGCTCCGGCTTCTAATGCTTCTTCAAACATCTTATCTGCGTCTGCAACGCTTGCAGGATATTCAATATAACCGATACGTTCAAAGTTGAAAGATACAGAACCTGTTTCACCCATAGCACCGCCGCGTTTACCAAATATAGAGCGAACGTTGCTTGCTGTACGGTTTTTGTTATCGGTTAACGCTTCTACGATAACGGCAACTTTATTTGGTGAAAAGCCTTCATAGCGCATGGTTGTAAAGTCTGCTCCACCAGCAACCTGTGTTGCTTTGGCAATAGCGCGTTCGATATTGTCTTTCGGCATACTTTCTGCTCTTGCGGCTTGGATGGCTAATCTTAAACGTGGGTTTTTATCCGGTTCCGGTAAGCCACTTTTAGCGGCAACGGTGATTTCTCTGGCGAGTTTTGCAAATACTCTTGCTTTTTTGGCGTCTTGTGCACCTTTGCGGTACATAATGTTCTTAAATTGGGAGTGTCCTGACATTTAGCATCTCCATAATATCTATTAGTTAATGTTTCTTGTTGTTGTTTTCTATAAAATCTTCTGAAAGAAAGTGCAAGTGTTTTATTATTCTGTTTCTTCCGCAAGTCTTGTATCTGTTAATAGAAAAGCAGGAGCTTTTTTTCCAAAGACTTTATAGCGTTTGGATAAATCCATGGCTTTTTTATCCAGTAAGGGAGGTTTTAAGTCTTGTTTTGCTCCGAGAATCGGGGCTTTTTCAACTTGTGGAGTTTGTTGCCTTTTTTCTTTTTTGTTTTTGTTCATTTCTTGCGGCAAACTTGGCTCTACAGAAGCAACTTCTTCTTGCTTTTTATCAACTTTAATCTCTGCCGGCGTTTTTAGTATCTTATTTAATGTATCTTGCGTTTCTTTTGAACGTCTTGTCGTAAATACAATATTTTGTTTGTTGACAGGTAGAAGCTCTAAGATTTTATCTAAGTTATTTAGTTGTCGGTTCTTCTTGATTAAATTTATATCGTCTACGACTAATATGTTTGTGTTTGTTAAATTCAGATTGTTTTCATTTATGTTTTCAAGCAATAAATCCGGAGAAGCTATAATCACATTTGCTTCTTGTTCCGTGTTCTCTTTTTCACTTTCGTTTATTTCGTGATATTTGTTGAAAATTGAGAATTTATCGGAGATGTTTACTGCTTCTTTGTTATCTGCCGCAATGATTAAAATGTTTTGCCCCTCGTTTTTGGATATAATATCAATTAACGGGAATATATAGGAACAAGTTTTTCCGCACGCATTGGGGGCTATTGTGAAAATATCTTTGCCCGAAAGAATTGACGGGATAACATCTTTTTGAACGGTTGTAGGTTCTTTATACCCTAAATCTTCAATGGCTTGGATGGTCTTTTCACTTAAACCTAAATCACTAAAACTCATATTTCTTTCCTATTTTCGTATTTAATTTCTTGAATACTATAACTTTATAACGCAGAGTCAAGACCTATGTGCGGGGGCGTGTAAAAATTCAGAATGCTAAAATTTATGTTTAAAAAAATAGCTTTTTTAGTTTTTTTGTGTTAAAACTAAAAAAATTTTAATGTGGATTTATGGATGAAATGGAAGAAACTCTTTTTTCTAGTCGAATAAAAAGACCTTTGGCTGACCGTCTACGTCCTAAAAAGTTGGAAGATGTGGTGGGACAAGAGCAGGTTTTGGGTGAGGATTCTCCTTTGGGGAGGATGCTTTTTACCGGACGTGTTTCTTCGTTTATTCTTTGGGGACCTCCGGGGTGTGGTAAAACTACGATTGCCAGACTTATTGCAGAATATACGAATCTTTATTTTGAACAAATATCTGCTGTTTTTTCAGGTGTTACAGATCTGAAAAGAGTTTTTCAATATGCACAAGAGCGGCGGGTTACACAAGGTAAGGGAACGTTGCTGTTTGTTGATGAAATTCATCGGTTTAATAAATCTCAACAAGATGGTTTTTTGCCTTATGTGGAAGACGGAACGGTTATTTTGGTTGGTGCAACAACCGAGAATCCATCTTTTGAACTTAATGCCGCTTTGTTATCCAGATGTCAGGTTTTTGTACTGAATCGGCTAACTTCTGAAAATTTTGAGGAACTTTTACAACGTGCCGAAAAAGAAGAAGGGATGGAACTTCCACTTGATAAAGAAGCTCGGGAATTTATGAAGAGTGTTGCTGATGGTGATGGACGTTATATCCTTAATTTGGCGGAAAGTGTTTGGGCTTATGCAAAACCCGGGGAAATCTTTGATAAAGATAAATTGATGAAGATTATTCGTTCTCGCGCTCCTATTTATGATAAAGGACGTGACGGACACTATAATCTTATTTCTGCTGTGCATAAATCATTGCGTGGCTCTGATGTTGATGCGGCTTTGTATTGGGTGAGCCGAATGATTGTTTCTGGTGAAGATCCGAGATATATTTTAAGACGGCTTATTCGTTTTGCGGTGGAAGATGTTTCTTTGGCTGATCCTAATGCGGTTACGCAGGCAATTGCTTGTGCCGAAGTTTATGAACGATTGGGATCTCCTGAAGGTGATTTGGCTGTTATGCAATTAACAGCATATTTAGCTACTGCTCCGAAATCAGCGGCTGTTTATAAAGCTATGCATAGTGCTTTTGAGGCGGCTCGTCAGACCGGTTCTTTAATGCCGCCTAAACATATTTTGAATGCGCCGACCAAATTAATGAAAGAGTTAGGATATCACGACGGCTATATTTATGATCAAGATTTGGAAGATGGTTTTTCGGGGCAAAATTATTTTCCTGAAGAAATGGGACGACGGCGTTTTTATAATCCGGTTGATAGAGGGTTTGAGCGTGAAATAAAAAAGAGAATAGACTATTTTGATAAATTAAGAGCTGAAAAACAGCGTGCACAAAAACAAAAAAATAAATTAAATTCTTAGGTTTTGGAAGAATCTCTATAAATAGAATTTGACTTTTGGTTTGATAATGATACTCTGACCGAAACGTTGAATTATTTTAAAATTTAATTGTTATGGGTGATTTGAAAGCGTTTGCAATGGAACTTGTTAATCTTCAGTGTAAAGAAGTGCAGGAATTGGCTAAGATTTTGAAAGAAGAATATGGTATTGAGCCAAAACGAGGGGCAAAATTAGAAGATTTGTGTGTTTCTGAAAATGTTGTTTCTCGTCAAGTTCGACGCAAAATGGAACGCGAGGCGAAGAAAAAACAAAAATGATTAGCTTCGAAAATTGTATTATTGCGTATTTTAACAAAAGGCTCTTCAAATAGAAGGGCTTTTTGTTTTATTTGCTTGTTTTTTTGAGGTTCTTCTGTTACACTTCGTAAAGTTTACGAAAGGAACGTTAATGTCTGGTGTTGAAATTGTAAAAGTTAAAGAAACTGATGATGGAATGCGGCTTAACCGTTGGTTCTTGAAATATTATCCGGGGCTGACTTTGGGACGGTTGCAAAAATTACTTAGAACGAAACAAATTAAAGTTAATGGGGCAAAAGTAGAGGCTAATACTCGTCTTGAAGTTGGGCAGGAAATTAGAATTCCGCCGCTCGATAATGAAAAACAAGCAATTCAACATCAGGAAATCTCATTTAAAGATGCTCAGTTTATTGAAAAATTGGTGGTTTATAAAGATGATAATGTTATCGTCTTAAATAAACCTTCCGGGTTGGCTGTTCAGGGAGGGACCAATACAACTCGTCATGTCGACGGAATGCTCGAAGCTCTTAAATTTGATTATGAGGAAAAACCTAAATTAGTTCATCGTATTGATAAAGATACTAGCGGTATTTTAGTTTTAGCCAGAACGCGGAAAATGGCTGATGTTTTGACGAAGGCTTTTAGAGAGCATACCTTGCGTAAAACTTATTTGGCTCTTACTCGTGGGGTTCCTAATCAAGAATATGGAGAAATAAAAGCTCCTTTGGAAAAAATGGATGGGCGTGTTCAGGTTGTTGATGGCGGTAAATCGGCTGTTACGGAATACGAAGTGGTTGATTGTGTCGGTGATAAATATGCTTTAGTGGCTGCTTCTCCTTTAACCGGAAGAACTCATCAAATTCGTGCTCATCTTGAATTTATCGGAACCCCAATTTGCGGTGATGATAAATATTTTGGTCATCAACGCGATAAAAATAAATTGTTGGTGAATAAATTATACCTGCATGCGTATAAAATCGATTTATCTTCTGTGTATGGTAAAAAAATGGTTGTAAAGGCAAAATTGCCTGACTATTTTAAAGAAAGTTTGAAATTGCTCGGATTAAATCTTGGGGAGTAAAGGGAAATGAAAAAATTTCTAAAATTTATTCTTATTTTTGTTGTTTCTGTTTGTGTGATAGTGATTGCTGCCGGTTATGTGCTTTTAACACAAATAGATTTTAATGCTTATAAAAATAGTATTATAAAAATTGTTTATGAAAAAACCGGACGGCAATTAACTATGGATAATATTCGGTTGAGGCCTTCTTTTAATCCGATTGTTGAAGTGCAAAACGTGACTTTCTCTAATGCAACATGGGCAAAAAGTTCGGAAATGGTGTCTGCTCAATCTATTGAGTTGGGATTTGCGTTGTTGCCATTGTTTCAAAAGAAAATTGAAATAGATACGTTTACCGTTCATAATGCGGTGGTAAATTTGGAAATAAATTCTCAAGGAAAAGCAAATTGGGAGTTTTCTGATACACAGAGTGGTGAACTTAAGAAAATTTCTAGTTCTAATTGGGGCTTGATTGGTGTTGCATATGCTGAAGATATGACAATGAGTGATTCGCAGGTTACTGGTGGTGAATTCTCTTTGTCTGATGTTGTGGTTAGAAATCTTCTTTTAGATAATGTTCAGATTAATTATACAGATACGGCTCAAACAGTTCAAAGTTACAAAATTAACAATCTTAAACTGACGGAAGCTGACTTAAATAATATTAATTTTGATTTTAATGTAAATGATGGCTTATATGTGGGAACCGGTGTAGCGGGTGGTTTTAGTAAACTGGAAGACGTCAAAGGATATCCGCTGCAAGGTCAATTTGATGTTATGGGAATCCATGCGGAAACAAATGTGCTTTTATATGATTTGATGGGGGGAGATATTCGTTTTAAGGGAAATGTAAGTGCTCAGGGATTTTTAGGAAAAAACAGCGGGTATAATGAATCTGTTAATGCAAACATTGAGGGAAATTTGAAAAAAATTAAGGCAGATATTCAAAGTTTGATGTTTGCAGGTAATCAGATTAAAGGAACTGTTTCGGTTGACTTAAATCAGCAAGTCCCTGCAATTAGAGCAAACCTTAATAGTGATAAAATTGATTTGGTTTCTTTTACAAAGAAAACGCAAAGCATGGCTGCTTTTAGTTTAGTGAAAGAGGCTAAGGCTACAACACTTGTACCTAATGAGGTTATTCCTTATCAATATTTATCAGATGTTGACGCTAAAGCTGATGTTTATATCGGTTTGCTGTCTAATGCAAATGTTGAATTGGCAAAAGATTTAACTCTTCAAGCTGAAGTTGTTAAGGGAATTCTTAATGTTAAATTAACAAAGGGTATGATTTTTAATGGAGATGCAACCGCAGCGTTTAATGTCAATGCTTCTCAAAAATCTGTTTTGTTTAAAATGGATGTTAAAAGATTGAATCTAAAACAAGCCTTGGCTGCTGCCGGTGATATTAAAGCAGCATTGGATTTTAGAAGCGGTAGTGAAACTGATATCGTTGTTAATTTGATAGGGCAAGGGGATACTTTTGCAGATGTTGTTGATACCTTAAACGGACACTTTATTACAATTATGGAACAATCTCAGTTGCATATAGGTAATATTGGCTTGCTGAAAGGGAATATTATTTCTCAATTATTGGATACACTTCGTATTACTAAGGGAAATGATGATCTGAATTTAAGATGTGCTGTTGTTCGTGCAGATTTGAAAGATGGTATGGCGCAGATTCCTAATGGGATTACGGTTAATGCCGATAAATTTACAATTGTGGCAACGGGGGATGTTAATTTGAAAAAAGATGAACTTAATTTGAGTTTTAAGCCGTTTGCCGGAAAATTAACAGATACAAATATTGCTAAAGTGTTGTCTTCATTGGTTAAATTGACAGGAACAATTCAAAATCCTAAAATTCGTGTTGATAGTGCCAATGCTATTAAAACAATAGTTGGTGTGACGACAACCGGTCCGGTTTATTTGGGTAGTCAAATGTTGTTGGAAAATGACGGCTCTCCTTGTTATACGGCATTGCAGGGTACTGGTTACGAAAACAGATTTCCCAAACCCGAAAATGTAGTTACTCAAACAACAAATGATGTCGGACAAATCTTTGATGATAGCGTCGGGGTTGTTAAAGATACGACGAAAGGAATTATTGATATTTTATCCGGCTCTGTAAAAAGTTTGAATAGGAATAAGTAATTTGGCGGATTTGCAAGAATTTATTAGTTCGGTTGATGGGTATAGAAAGGAAATTGTAGTTCGGTTGTTGGATTTTTCGGCAACCGATACAATTTTATATGTACGAGAATGTATCTCTGATGAAAAAAGGTTAAGGTGCTTAGATAGTGCAATTCAATTAGCGAATACTTTTTTACAAACAAAATTTGAGGAAATTTTCGAATTGGAGGTTTCTGGTGTTAATTTGGCGCAGAGAGAGAAACTTAAGGTTTTTCTTGATAAATTAGATAATGCGTCTTTGGCGATTCTGTTTCTTGTGGCGACGGAATTGAAATCTGTTTTGTTGGGGGTTGTGTTTTTATATCATGCTTTTTCTGTTCAAGATATTTTTAATTTGGCTTTTGCTGAAGAATTGGAAGAGCAGAATATATGGGGTAAAGATGAATTTATTACTCAGAGATATTCTGAAATTTTTGATAAATTAATAAGTTGGGAAAAGTTTTGTGATGAGAGAAGTTTATTTAAAAATTGAAGGACGGGTGCAGGGAATAGGCTATCGACGTTGGGCT
Source organism: uncultured Alphaproteobacteria bacterium (assembly GCA_949282205.1). GTDB lineage: Bacteria > Pseudomonadota > Alphaproteobacteria > RF32 > CAG-239 > CAG-267. The sequence goes on from CASDOS010000055.1 coordinate 25,208, forward strand.
GTTTCTAAGGCTTTGGAAATAGGAGGAATTTCTGGTTGGGTGAGAAATGAAGATGATGGTAGTGTCGAAATTTTAATGAGCGGCGATGATGATAAAATAAATCAGATGATCCAATGTTGTTATCAGGGACCTCTTTTTGCCAGAGTTGATAAAATTTCTTTTTTGCCCGGAATTCGAAATTATTTTTTGCCGCAAATTGAAGAAAATGTTTTTAGACGCATTTAATTATAACTTTAATTTAGGTTGGGTTTAGTTGTTTTAGTGCTTTTTAGCGTATATTTTTTATTCGGTTTTATTTTTTTAGGAGAAAAATATGCGTGTTGAAAAAACTTTGGAAAATGCTCAGGCTTGTGTCTGTTTTTCTTGCCCTTCTTATTCGGCTCATTGTAAAATTAAAAACGGAAAGAACATTCCTTTTGATGTTTCTCATTTGAAACATTTGGAATGTTTGTTTTGTGCTTTTGAAAAAAGTAATTGTATTCACGAAAATAAAGGTTGTTTGTGTGAGCATTGTCCTGTGTATAAAAAATATCATTTAAGTCAGGATGAATATTGTTTATTTACCGGTGGACTAAAGTGAAATTCTCGGAGATCGATGATGGTGAATTCCTTGACTACGAAAAAAGATAATGCAGAAAAACGCTTTCTTAATTTATATAGAGTTGTTCTTGAACGTGAAAAATATTTGAATAATGAGGCTTTAATTATTCAGTATAGTACGTTGTTACGGTTTTTTATGAAATTTTTACAGTCTGAGGATAAATATAATCCAAACGTCGAATGGGTTTTGTTTTTAATTTATTCAAAACTTGGAGCTATCTATTATCATGATGCATTGATGGAAATAGATGATTCTAAATGCTTTTTGGCGGCCGAATATTATAATCAGGCGTTGACGTATGCTCGTAATGTTGATGATAAAAACAGGATTTTGCTCGCTTTAAAAGATATTTATTATTATCTTAATGATGAAAATGCGTATGTGCGTGTTGAAGAAGCATGGGCCGAAAATCATGAATCTCATGATAAATATCAGGCTTATATAATTTTGGCTCAAAATGCAGATGCTTCTTATATGAAAGTGAGATTTCTTGAAAAAGCTCTGGCTCTGATTTTGCAACAGAAAGAGAGGTTTTATGAAAAACATCAAGATACTCTTTTTATTTGCAGTCAGTTGATTGCGGTGTATGAATTATTGGGGGAGAGAGAAAAGGCTCTTAAAATTGAAAAATTACGAGAGAATGCTTTGAAACTTTTAAATTAGGAGGCTGTAATGGCATTATATACAACTGATTTACTTATTTTGGGGTCCGGACCTGCCGGTTATACTGCGGGAATTTATGCTGCAAGAGCTGGACTTAAGACTATTATTGTATCCGGAAATCAAGAGGGGGGACAATTGACAATGACAAATAGTATTGAAAATTTTCCCGGATTTGAGGAAATCAGTGGTTTTGAATTGATGGATAAAATGAAACAACAAGCTCTTAAATTGGGTGTCGAATTTGTTAATGATAATATTGTTGAAGTCGATTTTTCTAATCGTCCTTTTGTTTGCAGTTCCGAAAATGGACACTCTTTTAAAGCGCGGGCGGTGATTGTTGCTACAGGCTCTTCGGCAAAATGGTTAAATCTTTCATCTGAAAAGAAATTTTTGGGGTATGGGGTGTCTGCTTGCGCTACTTGTGACGGCTTTTTCTATCGTGGTAGAACCGTCGCTGTTATTGGGGGCGGTAATTCTGCAGCGGCGGAAGCGTTGTATCTTGCTTCTTTAGCCGATAAGGTTATTTTAGTACATAGACGTCGTCAGTTGAGAGCTGATAAAATCTTGCAAGATAGAATATTAAATAATAAAAAAATTGTTGTTGAGTGGGATTGCGTGGTAGATGAAATTTTGGGTGAAGATAATCCTTTGAAAGTTACTGGGATTAAATTGCGCAATGTTGAAAATGATAATGTTAAAACAATCGCTTTAGATGGTGTCTTTATTGCGGTTGGACATCAGCCGAATACTGATATTTTTAGAGGTAACCTTCCTTTAGATAGCAAAGGATATATTATTACTCATGAAAATAGTTCCAAAACTGATGTCGAGGGGGTTTTTGCGGCTGGTGATGTTAAAGATCCTAAATATAAACAGGCGGTTATTTCTGCCGGAAGTGGAGCTATGGCGGCTATGGATGCTATTGAGTTTTTGGATGATAATTAATTGTCTTGTTTTATTTTAGCGTCGTAAAGACAATAGCGAGAATTTAATTTATATCGTATATGGAAAGCCAAGTTTGAATTGTAATAACTTGGCTCTTCGCATGTGCGATATAAAAGTATATCAGGTGTTTTTGTTATGCTGTGCGCTATGGTGTATCTATTTATCGGTATATAAAAATGGTATAGGGATTCTTGGAAACCTTTTAAACTCTTAAAGTCTGTGGCTGTTTGATTTAGTAGGGTTATGTTTTTGTTTAGGTATGGCTGTATTATATTGGCGTCAAAATGTTCAAACACAATGATTTTTTGTTCTTTTTCTGGGAATAGTGTATTGATTTGAATGGCGCTGTTTTGAAGTAGTTTTAGGTAATCTTTGTCCTTTATTTTGTATTGATTGGATGGATTGAAAATGAGTGCTGCTGATATCATGGTTAAAGGCAGAAAATTTATAGGACTTTTGCTAATGGTTTTTATGTCACTTAGCCAATAACTGCAAATTAGGTAAATGTAGAAAAAGTTGTGATGATGTATACTGCCGTGATATAGTTGTTGGAAAGTTATAAAAAGCAAAATTTGAGAGATTGTCAGGAAAAAAATAGCGGTATGTTTTTTGTTTTTGTAAAAAATATATAACGAGCATAAAATCAGTATTATGTATGTATAGGTATTTAATGGAAACAGTGCACTGTTTATGTCTTTTATCAGCGGGTTAAAGGTGGGCGTATATTTGGGAATATTGGTGTCGAAACCGTAGAATTGAATGATAATTAAAGTTGTTTCAAGCAGACCAGCAATTATTGTTTGTAATGTGGATATGGTTACGTTTTTTTGCTGTATGCTTGCTTTTATATTTTCGCAAAAATACAAAATTCCCAGTAAAAATGCGCCGAAAAAACAGATGAGATTGGTGTTGGCTGTCAGTAAAATTAAGCTAAGATATAAAATATTTTTTTTATGGCGATGAGGATATAAACTTAAAATTGCAAATAACAATAATATGCCGAGAGTGTAGCTTCTGGTAAAAGATGTGTATAGCTGTAAAAATGGAGCTGAGAATGTTATAAGGTATTTTAAATATGTTGGGAATGGTGCATATTTGTATAATAAATAGAATGCGCTCAATATGAGGGTTAGGTTTAGTAAGTATAGAATATAAGGATATAAGAAATTCGTTTTGGCAATTGGCATTAATAAATAATACCAAAGGAAAGGATGGCCTTCTGTTTTGCTTATGGTGAAAATTTCTTTCAGGGAAAGATACCGCGCAATATTCCATGCGTGTGCTTCATCATAATTTGGCGGGCAATCCCAATTCAGTAAAATTGCTGAAATAATTAAGGTTGTAAAACCTATAATATATAAATGATATTTCAGCAAGTTTTTCATTATCTATACATTAAATAAAAAGTTTAATAAATCACCGTCTTGAACAATGTAATCTTTTCCTTCCGAACGCATTTTGCCTGCTTCTTTGCAACCTTGTTCGCCACCAAACTTGATATAATCGTTGTAGGCGATTGTTTCGGCACGGATAAATCCTCTTTCAAAATCTGAGTGTATGATTCCGGCACATTGCGGGGCTTTTGAGCCTTTTAAAAATGTCCAAGCATGTACCTCTTTGGGACCGGCGGTAAAATATGTTTCAAGACCGAGTAACTCGTAACCGGCTTTGATTATTTTGGTTAATCCAGTTTCTTCCAATCCTAGAGCAGAAAGAAATTCTTGTTTTTCTTCTTCGCTATCTAATTGCGCAACTTCTGATTCAATAGCGGCTGAAATTATAACGGCTTTGGCGTGTTCCTTTTCGGCTTTTTCGAATACTTTTTTTGAAAACTCGTTTCCTGTGGCAGCACTATCTTCGTCTACATTGCATACATATAGAACTGGTTTTGAAGTTAGTAATTGCATCATTTGATATTGTTTCCACGCATCTTTATCTGTGGGGGACGGGGCGGCGGTGCGTGCCGGCTTTCCTTCGCGTAATGCATTAATTATTGGTTCCATTACTCTTGCTCTGACAGCTGCTTCTTTATCACCTCCGGTTTGGGCTTTCTTTTTGGTTTGTTCAAAACGTTTTTCTAATGATTCTAAATCAGCTATCATTAGTTCTGTTTCCACAATTTCTGCGTCTCGAATAGGGTCTACGGTGCCTTCAACATGGGTTATGTTGCTATCTTCAAAACAACGTAATACATGTATAATTGCATCTGTTTCACGAATATTGGCTAAAAATTGGTTGCCTAAGCCTTCGCCTTTTGAAGCCCCTTTTACTAAACCCGCAATATCTACAAATTCCAGTTGTGTCGGAACAATGTTTTTAGGATGGACGATGTTGGCAAGTTCTTGCAATCGTTTATCCGGTACGGCGACTCGTCCGGTATTCGGTTCAATCGTACAAAACGGAAAATTTGCAGCTTGTGCTGCTATTGTTTGTGTTAGTGCGTTAAAAAGAGTGGATTTGCCTACGTTTGGAAGACCGACTATGCCACAATTAAACCCCATTGTATTGCTCCTATGTTATTGTATTTTCTTTTATGCGGTTATACTAAAGAAGTAATCGTTTTGCAATAAAAAAATAGAGATTCATTTTCAAGGGTATTGAGGATTATTTACTATTGTGCATACCGATGAGGTTAGAATAATGAGCTATTCCTTTGTTTATAAGTTCTCCAATGCTTTTGGATATAAAATTTATTCGCTCTTGTAAAATTTCCATTTCGGTTTTTGAGAAACGGGATAATACAAAATTGACAGTGTCTGTATGGTGCTCTTGGGGAGAGCCTACGCCAATGCGGATGCGATTGTAGTTCGGTCCGATTTGCAAATCTATGTTCTTTAATCCATTATGTCCACCGGCAGAACCGCCTATCTTGGCTTTCAATTTGCCGAGGGCTAAATCTTTATCGTCATGAATAACTATTATGTTTTTCGGTTCTATTTTATAAAAATTAGCTACTTTGACGACAGAATTTCCTGATAAATTCATAAAGGTTTGAGGTTTTAGTAATAATACTTTTTGTCCGTCAATATTTCCTTCTGAGAGTAATCCTTCAAATTTTGTCTTGAAAGGGGAAAAATTATGGCGGCTGTGTATTTCATCAGCCGCCATAAATCCAATGTTGTGGCGGGTTTTTGCATATTCTTCACCAGGATTGCCTAAACCTACCAATAAAAACATCTTCTTGCCCTATAATCCTTAGTTACGCATAAAGTCAACGTGAATAGGCATATCCGATACAGGGTCAAATTGTACATCTTTACAGATTACTTTTTCAGATTTGCCATTTAAAGAAATGGTAATTACTGATTTATAGAAATCACGAAGATCAAGAGCCTTTTCTAGTTCAACAGGATGTAAACTGATGTTTACAGCGTTTTTCTTTCCGCCATATATAACTGCAGGAACACGGCCTTCTCTACGACATGCACGAGCTGCCCCCTTACCTGCTTTTTCACGCAAATTTGCATTAAATGTAATTTCTGACATGTTTTTAATCCTTCTAAAATTAAAATATACCATCCGACCTCCAGGGGTGTCGTTTGGTGGGAATCTTATATATCGGATTGTTTTTTAAATCAAGTTTTTTTTATAAAAAAAAGAGGAGATTTTGCCTCCTCTTTTTCTTGTGTTGTGAAATGATTATTGCGCTATTTCCGTTTGGTTTTTTTGATACTCATTCTTGTCTTTGATGAATTTTAAAATTCCTATCGGTATAGATAATGTATATAACGCTGTCAAAATTCCTAACGTTAGCCATGTTTGGGTGAATAAAAAGTTGGCTAATAAGGCTACAATGATTAATAAGGGTACTATCATGGAGGCTTTTATTTTGCTCTTTTTTAATGAAATGGTTGGGATTCGACTCGTTTCTAAGTATGAAACAAAGCACATCCATAGTCCGCAAAAAAGATGAGTTCTTAAAATGTTTTCTGCTTCAATAAAATCGAAACTTATCAGAATTGGCATCATTACCATTGCTGCGGCTGCCGGAGCGGGTACTCCCGTAAAATAATGTGACCAATATGGGGGAATTGTTTTATCTTCCAGCATGGTGTTGAAACGTGCGAGGCGCATAGCCATTCCCATTGCGAATAGTAGGCAGAAAAACCAACCAATTTTGGGTAAATCAAATAAGCACCATTGGAACATTAAAATCGCCGGTGCAACTCCGAAACTGACAAAGTCACTTAAAGAATCCAGTTCGGCGCCAAATTTGGATGATGCTTTTAACATTCTGGCCAGTCTGCCATCTAAGCCATCAAATAATGCGGCTAAAAATATAAATAAAACTGCTTTGCTCCATTCTTCCTGTACGGAATAGCGAATTGATGTTATGCCAGAACATAGGGCTAGCATTGTGACTATGTTTGGAACTAATTTACGGAAGGGTACTTCCGAAAATTTGTTCTTTGTGAATTTTATTTTCTTGTTTAAGGGTTTCATAAATTTACCTTTCTTCAAATATTTATGCCGAAACGCTGTTTCTGCCGCATAAATGAAATATTTACTCGAAATATGCGTTGCATATTAAAAACAGAGAAAATTTTAACCGGAAATAAAAAAAATACAAGTTTTATGTTGCATTTATATTTTTTTGTTTGTATAAGATATTTCCAGATGATTTGCGCTTGTGGCGGAACAGGTAGACGCTGCAGACTTAAAATCTGTTGGGAGCAATCCCGTGCCGGTTCGATTCCGGCCTAGCGCACCATTTATTTTGCTTGTAAATCAAGCACTTAGATTAAGAGCCTTGGCTGAAAAGTTAGGCTCTTTAATTTTTTTAAATCCTTCAAAAACAAGTACTTACATTTTTGCTTTACAAAAAACAACTATGGGAGAGCAAAATGTCTGAAAATTGTATGGCAAACTGTATGGCAACTAAAATCTATTTACAGTTGCGAAACAAAACTTTCTATTATAGAGTGGAGTTACCAAGAGTTAATAACAAGAGAAGATACAAAATCATCTCTCTTCATACGCAAAATTACTTTGAAGCTCAGGAAAAAATTAAACAGATGATGGCTGAAGAAGAAAAATTAAGACGGTTACGCCAGTTATTTAATAATTTGATATTTGAAAGTGACGATACGGGCGGTATTTTCACTCTTGTTACCAATTTTTCAAGCAAAAGACTATCCAAACGCAATAAGGTTAAAGATGTTGCCGAGTTATACTCTTTATATTGCGGTATGTCTGAAGAGATAAAAAAGCTTAGTGAAGAAAACAAAGCTCTTATGAATCATATTAAAAATCTTGAAAAGGAAATTAAAGAATATATCGGACCGGTAAATGTTGCTATTGCTGAAATTTGTAAGCCAAAGCAATCTGTTTCAGACCCACAAACACCAGGTTATACAATCGGGCAAGTTTTGGAATCCATGTTATCACAAAGACAAGCAAGCAATTCTGCAACCTATCAAAAAAGAAAACGTCAAACAATTGTCAAACTACTTAATGAAGCCGGACTTTCTCTAGAAAGCGATTATGCAGACTTTCATAATGTGGAGATGATAGAAAAAATTTCCAAAACCATCATCAATGATACCTCAACCAAGAATGATGTTAAAAAAATGAAGGTTCGCTATCTTAAAGAATTGGCAACACGCGGCAATATTATTAATTCTGATTTGTATAAAAATAACATTATTGAGCTCTTTCCGGAAATTGAAAAAACAAAAAGAGCTGATAAGAATCCGCATTTACCATATCGAAAAGAGCAATTGCTTGAGATGTTTAATCCAAAATATGACTATTTTCAAAAGAATCCGGATGCATTTTGGGCTTGTATGATTGCTTTGTTTACCGGGGCGAGAATAAACGCAGCGATTACATTACAATATAAGGATATTCTTATAAAAGATGGTATTCCTTGTATTCAGTTTTGTTCAGACCATAAAATCAAGCAACTTAAAAATGATGCGTCAGAACGGTTGGTACCCATCCATGAACAATTGTTAAATTTAGGCTTTGTTGATTATATAAATAGGCAAAAAGCAAGATTAAAAGCCAAAGATACGGATTTTATTATTAAGAAATGTCAAACCAAGAGCGGAGAATACAATAATAAATTCTTTACGCGTGAGTTATCTCCGTTTTTTATGGAAATTAAAGTTAAAACTGGTAACAACGATGGCTTTGATTTTCACTCTTTTAGAAAAAATCTTAGTATCGCTTTGCAAGATAGCGGCGTTGGTGCGACTTATATTAACGATATCATTGGTTGGGAAGGCAAAACAACCATGGAACAATCTTATTCCAACCATACGCTTGCACAAATTAAAAATGAAATGCAAAAATTTAGCTATGATTTTCTTAAACCATCTTTTGCAAAATGGAAAACCATCATGGCAAAGAAGTAAAGTTACGCACAAGCCAAATTTTTAGCACTCCGATTTGATGAATAACACGACAATATAACTTCGGAGTTCGAAAACTGTATAGCACAGACAAGTAGAGAGGTATGGATTTAACCGTCTTTGTCTCTTTATCTTAATATCGGACTGGCATAAGCATAACGGGATAGCTCCACCGCCACAAAGGGTGCCCGACATCTACACCCTCCATGGATACCATACTGCCACACCATGCCGTATCATATAGGATAAGATTATTTTTTGTTAAGCGAATTTTAGTCAAGGCCTTTACGTGAGAGAGAGCTTCTTTGATTTTTATTTTTCAATAGACTTCTGCAAATTTTTACAAAAGTTGACTAACTGACATTAATGACACTTAGTTGATTTTAACCTTTGACATTCAGATGTTAAAAGTTCGTGACGTTAACGACAATAACTTTTTTGCAACCTCATTCCAAACGGGAATTAGGTTAACATATTATTTTTATGTAATTTTTATTTATTATGTCATGAAAAAATTAATATTAAAGCAAATAAATATACTATTTGGAAATTTTTTTCATCAAATCCGTACTGATAAACAATTCTATTAATAAAAAGAAAGGAATTGTTTATGCGAAAAAAACAGAAAATAAAGAAGAAAAAGAAGAGTCAACGTGCTTACAAAGACTTTATTACCATAGTAAAATGGCACAAATATCATTTTGACGTCATATCTCATATAAGTAATATATATGAAAACGAGTATAAAAAAGAAGTTACAATTTATAGATTGCCAATATGGAGAGATATCACTTTGGTACAGAAACTGGCATACTTCTTTTATTTTATGGCAGAAACTAAATCTTTTAAGAATATTAAACCATTTACACTAAATTTAAGTAAATCATTCCGTGATAGATATAAAAAATTAACATATAAAGGACTAAAAGCCGTTATTATAAAGAAAATATACGGTAATCTAGACTATGTATTACAATCATCAAATAAACCTATGATGTCATTTATCCTTGAGAACAAAACGAAAGATAAAAGAAAAAATATAAATGATAAAGAGACACATATACATGGGATAAGAGAGGTATTTGAAGAAAAAATAGATTGTAAAGTCAGACTAGCTTTAAAAACATCTGTATGTAATGGTAAAAAAGAGTATAATGAGCCTGAATATCATAATATGCTTCAAACCAATAAAAAATACAATGATGATAAATACGGTGTTTGTGGGTGGATGTGGTATATAAATAAAGGTGTCTGTTCCAATAACGGACTTTACATATCCCAATCTCTTTTAGAAAAAATACGTAATGACTATGAACAACTTTACCAAGAATATAAAGAAAACATCCAAATATTAAAAGAAAAAGGTATCAAGATAAAATACAAAAAACCGGAAACATCATGATTATAAGTAATATAAACTATATGAATGATACGGTATATATTTTGTTTTACCTTCAGATGCTTAAAACAGATAAATCTTAAACAAAACACTCACATAAACAAGCCTAAAAACAACCCACAACAAACCTTTTAACAAGAATCTGAATAAGGATATACCAAAGAAGAACACTGAGTCCTATGGGCAAAAAACAAGATATGAAAAAAAACAACTTCTGTACTTTGAGGTTAACAAGTTAAATTGAAAAAAATATCATAATGGAAGTTTAACCGTTTACAAATCCCCAAATATACGACAATACATTTATATTAGATTCTTTTGGATAGTTATAACACATTGTAAATAGGTATTATTATGTTTATTTGTGGAAGTCTCAATCTATGTAAATTTTAGTAGAAATCTATTTAACCAACCTCATTTTTGTTGTAAATTAGGTTAATCTTTTGAATTTACATAAATATCTTGTAATAAACATATCCCATTAAGTCATAAACAACCCGTGGATAGCAGAATTTAGTAAAAGTAATAAAATATAAGCCTGACCTGAAATCAATCAAACCGGGCTAAATTTTGAAATTGATGCTTTTCATATTTCCAAACTATAAACCTAAAAGTATTTATTAACAGCTTGTCGGAATTGTTCAATAAATAATTTTTTGAAATATGACGCATTATTCTGCTCATAAAACAAGATAATAGCTTTTTTATATTCTATTTCATCAACACTTCTATAGGAAAGAGGACAATAGTTATTTGCCAGCAAAAGAGCATTACCCAGGATTCTCGAAGTTCGTTTATTACCGTCTTCAAAGGGTTGGATATAAGCAATCATCAAAACAGCAATTAATGCTTTCTCTATCGGATTATCGGTTTTGTTAATGGTTTCTATTAAATTTTTCAGGGCTTCTTTTATTTGATATGAATTATCCAAAGGTTTATAATTAGTTCCGACAATTCCAACCGTTCCGTTACGAATACCAGTTGCAACATTCAACTCGTTTACCAATAGTTTGTGAAGTTCTTCTATTTTTGCCAGAGTCAGATTTTTATAATATTCCGGCGCTTTTAAAACAAAATCCAAAGCTTTTTTATGATTGAGTACCATATTGGTTTCTTCTTTGGTCTTGCCTTGGGCGGAAATATTTTCATTTAACAAACGTTCGGTATCTAAAAGAGTATAAGTATTTCCTTCTATTTTTGATGACTTCCAGGCAAGCTCAACTGTTAATCTTTCAAATTCTTTTTGCAATAAAGTTGGCGATAATTTGCTTCTTTTTTCAAGATAACCGACATTAAGTTTCTCCAATTCCGTTTTTTCTTTATCGGTCAGCAAACCTTTTAATACAGAAAAAATATCAAAGTTAAAACCGACTGTATTGGGCAATCTCTCGTCTTGCTCTTTGTCAAAATAGGTTGCGATGTTTATATCATTTAATAAATTTATTTTGACAGACGGACTATAAACGGTTGCTTTAGCCTGTCCAAATTTTTCAATATCACCGTTTTCCAGAAATAATTTTAAATCTCTGGTTATGGTCATTTTAGTCGTTTCATATCCCATTTGGGCAAGAAATATTTCTATATCTTCCCGTTTGGCTTTCGGATTGTCTTTAATAAAATCCAAAATTAATTCTTGACGTTTGTTATACATTTTTGCCTCAATCGTAACATTATATCGCATTAATCGTAACAAATTTGTTACGATTGTCAATATAAATAAATTGCAGTTAAGAGATTTACCAAGTATATCCCAAATCTCCATAAATGACCCGTGGACTTAAGAATTACTTTTTCATAATAAAACCTATACCAAAAATAAAATTGTTATCCACGGGTCAAAATATGAGTCTTATGGATTTAATATTCGCTGGCTAACATAACAGTCATGATACGATTTGTTACTTCTGGATTGCTTGGATTTTCAGATAAATAGCGATAATCCTTGTCATAGTAATCAATTTTCCAAAAGATTTTTTCACCGTTATAGTCAAAGCTGCCAAAATCATGTTCGTTATACGGATCGTTAGCTTTGGTGAAATTGTTAAAACATCTGACTTGGTTTAGAATTTCCGCAATTTCCTTTTGACTTTTAGCATTTATACCGGTAGTCAACAAAACCTTTCCGCCGTTAAAAGACTTTCTGAAATTGTCGTTTAAGCTTTTAATATCTGTCATAACACCCGCCTTATACTAATTTTTCAGCCGACAGAAACATTTTGAAACGTCTTAAAGCTTGTCTGACAGAAGTATGTGAACGTTTGCCATAGCTTGATTTTTCACCGGCAGTTTCATATTGAGGCAGGATAGAAGCGATATTTTCCACCAGATAAGCAAGCGTGAATTCTTCTTTCCGGCAAAGTCTTTCAATTCTTCCCATATAATCGGCTGAGGTGCTTGCGCTATAATTATTTTCCAAAAGCCAGTTTTCAAAATTCTTCAACATAACAAATCTCCTTTAAGCCAAAATTAACCAATCAATACCGGTTCGGAAAACACAGCTACCATAACCCGCTGCAATCTTTTACACTCAGCCAGGCAATCGCTAAAATATTGATAAGGTGTTGGAAGAATTGTATTGTTAAGTTTTACATACAACATTGTTTTTCCTTTCATAAATAGTTGTTTTGCTCATTAACTATTTATATTATGCGGTATATTTTCCCATCCGCGAGCCCCTTTTTTTCTACTTTTTGATGACATTTTGCTACAATTTGAGAATTTAAAACAAAAACAAGGATTTAACTTGATGACAGTTGTGACAATAAGTCGTTGGTAAATATAATTTTCTCCTTAGCCTAAGTGTACGACATTTTTTGTCGTTATCATATTTTATACTTCAAAAACAAACAAGTTAAGAGGTATGAAAATGTTAGAACGATATGAAGAACAAATAATGTTGAGATATATCATTAATGCTTTATCTAGCACGGTATATGTCAGAGATAATTTTGATAGTATTTGCAAGTGGATTTTTAGTGAACGGCAAAATTATCTTAAATATCAATGGAGGCAAAATCAAGAATTTTCCAACGAAATGGATTTTATGAATTTTGCCTATAAAAATAAACATAAAGCTATTGCCCAAATTAAAGATTTTGCTAAATCTCTGCAAAAACTTCCTTTAGCAAGAAATAGATATGCTCCCAGTATTTTAGAAAAGAATCTTGAATATTTGCAAAAAATTTTCAAACTAAAAAATTATGAAAAGGAATTTCTCGGATTAGCTATTAGAGAAAGTTGTTGTCCTGATTTTGAAGATATTTTTTCAGATATAAAAAAACATTCCAGAAATACCAATACGACAGATAGAGGAATTTTATTAAAGATTAATCTTGATGAAACATATTCTATCGTTAGGAAAAATAGTTTATTGGTACAGTTAGGATTGATAGATTATGAGTATGACGGCAATATTGAGGCTTCATCGTTGAGTAAGCATTTATATTTTCAAAAATTTCAAAATATTGATGATCTCAAAGAATATCTATTAGGAAAACCTGTAAAAGCTAATCTGGATTGGGATGATTTTAAACATATAAAGCAAACTAAAATTTTAAAACAGATATTGCAAATGGCTCTAATTCAAAAGGAGAAAGGCATTAATATCCTGCTTTATGGAGAGCCCGGAACCGGAAAAACCGAGTTTTCTAAAACATTAGCAAAAGAAATTTCCGCTAAATTATATTCTATTGGAGATTGTACAAATTCGTATATAGAAGATGAGGAAAGCAACCGTTATGAACAGCTTCTGCGGGCGCATATTATTTTAGAAAAAGATTTTAATACACTCCTTATGATTGATGAGGCCGATGATATATTGAGTGGAAGAGAGTGTTCTTTTGTATCCAGAAAAAGAGATGACTTAATTCTTTCAAAGATAAAAGTTAATCGTTTGCTGGAAAATAACAGCCAGCCAACAATTTGGATTACAAACAACATCTGTGATATGGACAAGGCATATTTACGTCGTTTTACCTATGCTATCAATTTTACGCGTCCCAAGAAACCGGTTCAGGAAGAAATATGGCGAAAAAACCTTAAAGCTAACAGTTTACCTTTTGACAACCAAACAACAAAGAAATTTGCAGATAAATATTCGATTTCTCCGTCATTTATTTCTTCTGCCGTAAAATCTGCAAAACTCATCAATGGCGGATTGCAAGAAATTGAAGAAACTTTAGACGTTTTGCAGGAAGCTTATAACAATGGAAAGAAAAAAGCTCTGAAAAAAACTATGGAACCTACTGCTTTTAATCTTCAGCTGTTGAATACGGATACGGATTTAACAAATTTGGCCGAACAAATTCTGAAGCTAAATAAACTAAACTTCTCTATGTGCTTATACGGAATATCCGGAACAGGAAAATCAGCATTTGCTCAGTATCTGGGAGAAAAGTTAAAAATTCCGATTATAAAGAAAAAATGTTCTGATTTATTGAGCAAATATGTCGGAGAAACAGAACAAAATATTGCAAGCGCCTTTAGTGAAGCAGAGGAACAAGGTGCATTGCTTATTTTTGACGAAGCCGACAGTTTTTTGCAAGATAGAAGCAATGCGGTTCGTTCGTGGGAGATAACCCAAGTAAATGAAATGTTGACGCAAATGGAAAGTTATCATTATCCGTTTGTTTGCACGACAAACTTAATGGATAGCTTGGACAAAGCCTGCCTGAGGCGGTTTACGTTTAAGGTGGCTTATGACTATATGACTCCAGAACAGTCAAACCTTGCTTTTAAGCATTTCTTTAACTTTTCCAATATAGACTTATCGCATCTGAATTCGTTAGCTCCCGGCGATTTTGTGGTTGTTAAACAGAAAGCAGAAATTTTAGGTGCTCTGGATAAAAAAGAAGAATTAATAAAGATGCTTGAGCAGGAACAGTTAAACAAGCGTCCGATACAACGCAAAATCGGATTTTTATAGAAGGATAATGGCTATGAGTGATAAAATAGACTTAACAAAAAATCGTGATTTAGAATATATTGCTAATGAAGTAAGACAATGGCTGCAAAAGGATAACAGCTGGGTAAAAAGATTTAGTGAATATGCAAAAGATATTAAAGACGAGAAAGATACAATAACAGAAATAAAAGAAAGCTTTCACAAATCTCCGAATCTGAACCTTTACACTCGTATCAGCGATATTAAAAACAAGGGCATAAATATTCGTTACAAAGGGGAAAGTGTTGGATACATAAAAAAAGACGACAAGCTAAAATTACTGACGGTCAAAAAAGAATGTTTTAATTGGAATAAAGAACTTAATTGCGATTGGGACTCTCCTGAAGCTACTGAGTTCAGAAAATATTTTAGCCAAAATATAGAATGCAACAGACAAACTGAACACAATTTTGAAAGTATGCTGATAGAAGAATTTGCTAAAAGAAGTTCAAAAGATAAAAAACTTTGCAACATCCAACCGGTCAGAATATATAATGGGCTTGCTTTTCAAATGGCAACCGCGCTAAAAGGCTCTGGTGGGGAAATCTGTATGTCCACTGGCCATATTGATATTTTGGCTCGTGTCAAACATGGAACAGAAACAAATCTTTGTGTTATTGAGCTGAAAAAAGATGCCTTAAAAGATGATAAAGGCGCCGATATTGTGCGGGCACAAGGTTTGGCTTATGCGGTGTTTTTAAGAGAATTGCTCCGCTCTTCTTGTGGAGAAGAATGGTATAAAATATTTGGATATTCAGGAAAGATTCCGGAAAAGCTGACAATTAATGTCTGTATTGCCATGCCTGAGGGAGAATATAAGCCAAAGGCTGAGCCTAAGGACATTAAAATCGGCAATGATACTTTGATTTTCAAATCATTATTTTTTGAAGCTAAGGAAACAATAACCTCTATCAAAACAAACTTATTTTCTAAAGAGTGATTACCTCGCCGTCATCTGCGCAGAAAACATTGTCAAACAGGTTTTTAAATTCTTGCGGATGAAATGTGTGTATCGGTAAAATAAGCTTAGGATCTAAGCTTTGCGCCAGACGTTTTAATGTATGGATGTCTGCGTGCCCTGATGTATGAATATCTGCCATGGGCACGTTTTTGTCCGTCAAATATGCCAGCCAATCTTGGTATTTTTCCTTATACCCATTCCACATTGAGTAAACATAGGAAGTATCGCTATTGATAACGTTGTTGGCTTTAAGTTTCTGACTAGTTCGGTAATCAAGCAGAAGCACATATTTCTGTGGGTTTTGAGAAATTTCCTCTATGTTGATTTCATGAGGACGCTGGGGAAAATCCGTTAACTTTTTAACATCTTTCCATGTAAAATTAGGCAGTTTTTTATTTCCTGTCGCCCATAAAATATGTCCGGCATAAGCGGATAAGACTAATATTCTACCGTTCCTTTTAGCCGCTCTGTATATTGTAACAATTCTATCAATATTTTGAGCCGATGATTGCACCAATGCCAGACCTTTTGTGTTTTTCCAAAAATCTGTAAATTTATCCTCCAAATCTTCTTCATATTCAAAATGTTGGCTGTGTTCTCGTCCTAAACAAGTTCCTTCCAGTAGCAGAACATCTATGTTTTCCGGCTTATTTTGCAAAAATTTATAAAATAATTTTCTTTTACGTCCGTGAGCCCGAAAATCACCGCTGTAAAAAACCTTTTTTCCATCCACTTCTATCAAAAATCCATAAGCACCATAAGCTGAATGGTCAAATAAATAGGGCGTAATCGCAAAAGAGCCTAACATAAATTTTTTGCCATTATAAAAATGAATGCAGTTTTCAAATTCAAACGCTTCCGGCAAGTGATGTTCCGCTGCAACTTTCATAATTGTGGCAGCTTCTTTGCTTAAATAAACCGGAATTGATTTATCTATATATTTTCCTAACCCATAATGGTCTTGATGGGCATGAGAAATAAGCACCGCCAATAAATCATCTGTTTTGTTCTGTAAACCGTTTATTTGCGGCAGTAATTCAGGAGTGTCTTTTTCAGCATCTAACGGCAAACCTAAGTCAAGTATAATTCTCTGTCCGTTATCTGCGCTTATTTCTATCGCAGAACCGCCAATTTCTTTAGCCCCTCGTTTTATTGATATTTTCATCATTACCTCTTCATTTATTGTCGATATGGTTATAATAATACTGACACACGACAAAATATGTCATATAATAGTTTTATTAAAAATGTTATGAGGAAAAATTATGGCATACGAAAAAACTTATGACTTATTGGATTTGGCTATTTGGATGCAGTCAACACGTGAAGGGGTTTCGTTGAATGAGATAGCAGAAAGATTCCATGTCTCAAGACGCACCGCTGAACGTATGCGGGATATGATTATGAGGTGCTTTCCTCAAACAGAAGAGGTTGTTTGCGAAAACAATATCAAGAGGTGGTATATTCCTCAGGGAACGTTAAAAGATTTTATTCAGTTTTCTGCCGAGGAGCTGTCGGTATTGGAAACAGCTGCTTCTTTATTGGAAGATAAACAGCTTCAAAATAAAAAGTATATTTTTCAAAATATTATAAATAAGATTAAAGCAAATATAAAATCCGATGTTTTTCGCAAGATAGAACCTGATGCTGAGGCTTTGCTTGAGGCTGAGGGTTTTATTTGTCGACCGGGACCTAAATTAATTATTGATAATCAAATTATAGCTGCAATAAGGCAAGCGATTTTGGAGTGCCATCAAATAAAAATTACATATTTTAATAAAATGAGCGGAAAAACAAGTACAAATACTCTTGATCCGTATGGTTTTTTATATGGAGAACGAAATCACTACTTGGTAGCACATCACAGCGATGGTTATTTTGGAGATAATGTGCATAACTTTATTTTGGGAAATATTAAAAGTGTTGAAATTTTGGATATTCCTTTTGTTCCAGTTAAAAATTTTAATTTACAAAAATACGCATTGGAATCATTTGGCTCATATCATGAAGAACCATTTGATGTTGAGTGGTTGTTTGACAAAGAAGTTGCAAAAGAAGCTGCTCAATATATTTTTCATCCGACGCAAACCTGTACGCTTAACCCCGATGGAACATTGACGGTTAAGTTCAGAGCCGGTGGACGATTGGAAATGGATTGGCATTTGTACACTTGGGGTAAGCATGTTAAAGTAATTAAGCCAACAGATTGGGGAAAGTAAAAAAAATTGTTTCAAGCATAACAAAAAAGGGGGGGCTAATTTTATATAAACCTTAATATTAGGTTGTCTCCAAATCCCAGATTGCCAAAATCCTCGGCGTCCAAAGAAGCACCCTAAGACGGTTTATTGAGAGAATGTTGTAACTTTTAACATAGCTATGTCATAAGTTAAAACAAAAAAATATGCTATTTGGAAAATTCATCTCAAAAAATTTAGTAGAAAAAGCCAAGTCATATACTTCTATAATATAAATTTTATTTTATAACAATAATATCAGATATTTGTAGTTACGAAATGAACAAAAACTAATAAAGTTCTTAGATTGAACGAAAAACACATTTTTATCTTGAAAAAATGTAGACAATAAGCACTTTTGTGTTGTAAAAAATGTATTATGAAGCAGAAGAAATGAAAATCATGAGAAGAACAGTCTTTAATCAATTGGTTAAATGGAAAAATGATGTAAATCATAAGCCTTTGATTTCATCAATTTTAAGCAAAAAAGCATGTATTTTTTAATTTTTTCGGTTTAAAATGCAAAATATGAGAAAATTGTATAGCAAAGTGTATAGCATTTGTGAAAATTTGGTTTTAAAATTTAAGCAAAGTCAAGCTATTCAAGGGATTTGGAAGATATTGGTAAGTTTCCGGCCTAGCGCACCATTTAGAAAACAAAGGCTTTCGGCGGTTTTGCTAAAAGCCTTGTTTTTATTTTAAAATGATGAAATCTTAAATTTGTCCCACTATAGTCCCACTTTTTTTAGGTATTTTGGGTTACCATATTTTATCATTGGCGATAGCTGATGTGTGCAAGTGATTAAAATTTATGATAAAATATGCCTGTACATTTACATTGTTGGTAATTTCTTTTCTATTCTATTCTTTATTAATTCTTTGACGTATACCAGTTCTCAGGTTTAATGACTTTAACATGATCACCCCAAGTATAAAGGTGCCAATCCATTTCTAATCTGCCGCCGGCCTTAAACTTTACGGTTAAGGTGCCATCTTTATTTTTGATTACTTGTTGGTTTGGGTGAAAAATATATTGAGCTGCCTCTTCTGCGACTTTTGTATCAAACAACCATTCAACCTCAAATGGTGGTTCATGATAAGCTCCAAATGACTCTTCAGCGTATTTTTGTAAGTTAAAATTCGGCAGATTAAATATTACCTTATCCAATATCTCTACTTCTTTAATGTTACTTAAAATAAAATTATGCACGTCCTCTCCATAATAGCCGTCTGCGTGGTGGGCAACTAAATAATGGTTTCTTTCGCCATAAAGAAAGCCATAGGGATTTAAGGTATTAATACTGATTTTACCGGAGCTTTGATTATAATATTTAATTCTAACTTGATGACACTCCAAGATGGCTTGTCTTAATGCGGATACGATTTTTTCATCTATCACCAACCGAGGACCGGGGCGACAAATAAATCCTTCTGCTTCCAGCAAAGCCTCACTATCGGGCTCAATTTTGCTTATAACATCAGATTTAACGCTGGCTTTAATCATATTGATGATTTTTTGCATTGTTTTTTCTTTATCAGGCAGTTGTTTCTGCTTAAACATCGTGCAAGCCGTTTCTAAAGTATTTAAATCATCGGCTGAAAACTGTATAAAGTCTTTCAAGGTGCCTTGCGGTATATACCATCTCTTTTGGTTGTTGTCGCCAATGATTTCTTCTGCTTGATGAAAACGATTAATAATCATATCACGCATACGCTCGGCTGTTCTTCTGGAAACACCAAATCTTTCAGATATTTCGTTTAACGACACACCTTCTCTTGATGACTGCATCCAGATTGCCAAATCTAATAAATCGTTTGCTTTTTCGTATGACATCGTTTTCTCCCTGCCTGAACATAAAATTCGTATACGACATATTTTGGCATAAACATCATTAAAATAATCTTACAAAATAATCTTTTTTTAGTTTATCGATTTCAAAGGATATGTTGATTTCTTTTATTTAAACGGCTTATTACAGATGACTATTCTGCAATAAAATACTTTAACAGTTGCACAGATATTATCCATGCTAAATATCCATCATCAGCTGAAGATTGGTTGGCTTTATATAAAAATCAATTGGCTTTTGTAAAAAATAGAAACAATAGAATAAAAAATAGAAATCAGTAAAAGATGTCTGTTATTTAGTAATACAATCCATGTTTTGAAACATGGATTGTATTATATACATCTGTTTTAGCGTTATAAATTTCTATTAGTAGAATATATTTAATTATTATGTTCTTCCTTGAATTTTAAAATTTTATTTACTTCGTTTGCAAGAGAATCCCCTTTTTCATATTTTTGTAAAAAGAAAACAATATTATGTCCGCTAATATCAATATCGGTGTTTTTATATTTTTCTATTATCCCTATATTTTTATATTTATCCAAATTTTGTATTTTTAGCTCAAGAGAACCAAAATTAATATCGGCAAACCACCAGAGACCGTCTTTAAACTCCTTATTTTCTATCAATACTCTATTAGTTATTCCGATATTCAAATATTCTTTTTCTCCTAGGGTTATGTATTGATTCCATGTTTGAGGATTATGAATTGGGTTTTTATCTTTATATTTTCCCCAAATGTCAGATATGTGTTCATTAAGTTTTTGAACGCAATCATCATAGCTTTCATCAAATTTGCTATCCGATTCAGTATATTGATGCAACATAAAAATAGCTGAAGGATATTGTTCAAAAAGCTCAAACTCAAAATTTTTATCATTCAGTTGATTTGCATATTCTTGCAATATGTCGTCTTCCAACAATTGATAGATATTCAGACAATTCGTTTTGTGACCATAGAGTTGCGAATATATGGAGGAAATATAATAACTAATAAATGCATATCCAACCTGTTTAGGATTATTTTGAATAACTTCTATCAAAATATCAGCTATATTTAGCCAAGATATTGATTTCCACTCTTTATTGGAAGCACTTTCTCCATCTGTTGTGAGATACAATTTTATAACTCCAGATTTATCAGCTAAATATTCATTATAAATTTTTAGTTGTTGTTTGCCTTCTGTGCTATCCGTTTTGGCTTCTATGGCAATGGCAAAAGGTTGATTATCCTTTTCTCCTTGTACAAACACATCAAAACGCCCATCAGACTGACCAAAACAAAATTCTGGATAAACCGAATAATCCAATTTTTCACATTTTATATTACAATGAAATAACAATTTTCTTAATATTTCATCGCCATAGCCGTGAGGAGCTTTAGCATCCAGCAAATATGCCAATGTGCGTGTATATGCTGTCTCTAACCTTCCATTTTCTAAATAATCAAATAACCCGACCGGCATATTAATCGGGTGCGGATAATTTTTATTTTCTTTAATTTCTTGATAGATGTTAATTGCTTCTTGTTTTAAATTCTTTAAAATTTTTTCAATTTGGTTATCCATAATATGCTCTCCTTATAAAAAACCTATTTTGTGCTGGATGGGGGATTTGTTGAGTTGTTCTTGTTCAAGCATTTTTATCAATTCCGGAACATTATCCATTATCCCTAAAATTTCTGCTTTTTGCTTTACTACCACAAAATCTCCAGGGGTTAGCGAATTGAGATGCGATAAATCTATGTCACTAATATTAAAAAAATGCTTAAAGGCAAGGCTTGATTGTTCAGGTGTCATGTAATCGTATTTAACTTTAAATGTAAATCTGCGTAAACTAGCTTTATCTAAAGAATTCATCAAATTTGTTGTGCAAATAAATGGATATGGATGACTTTCCATCTGTGTCAACATCTCATTTACCTGGGTTACTTCCCATGAGCGGGTTGCGTTATTTCTATCTTGCAAAAAACTGTCCGCTTCATCAAATATTAATACGGCTTGGCTTTCGCGTGCTTCATTAAATGCATCCGCTATGTTTTGCTCGGTTCCACCAACCCACATGGATAATAAATCCGAACATCTTTTCTTTATAACCGGCATTTCAAGTTTTTGTGCGAGATATTCTCCGTAGGCTGATTTACCTGTCCCTGATGCACCGTATAAACATAATGAAAAATTACGCTGCGGAAGTTGTATCATTCTTTGTGCCAGTAGGTCTAAATCCGTATCGGTATTTAAGATTTTGGGATTAAATTCAGCCATTTTTTTAGGTTTCGGAGCAATGTATCTGCCATTATTATAGGCTTTTTGTAAAGCTGTCAGACTTTGTTTGACTTCTTCTATCCCGCCGTTGGTTAAATGTGCCGTTTTTACTGCTGTAGTTATAAATGAGGGTGATAATTTATATTCTGTAGCAAATTCTTCGGCTGTCTTTTCGTCTGAGGGTAAATTATGGGCTTTTAGGCTTTTTTGCCACATTTCAATTCTGGTTTTTAAGTTGGGCTTACTGAAATTAACCGCATATGTAAACCGACGCAAATATGATTTATCTATATCATCTATAGAATTTATAATCCAAATGACCGGCGTTTTGTTATTTTCAAGAAGTCTATTTATGTAGAGTTTGTTGTTATCTTTTTCGCGTGTGAAAAATAAACAGTCTGCTTCTAAAAAATCGTCAGCTTCATCAATCAATAAACAAACTTTATTATCTTTAGATAAAATTGCATGAGCTAAATTTAAGCTCTCTTTGCGCTCTTTATCTTCAAACTTTTCACCTATGGCATATAATTCTGTTTTGACACGATTTGCCAGCGTTTTAGCAAACTCTGTTTTTCCTGTTCCTGGCTCTCCGTAAAACAGTAAATTGATGCCATTTTCGTTGTTTTTAACAGCATTGCTTAAAATTTTCGCACAAAAATCTTTTTCAGAGAGATGAGAAAAGTCTTCCCATTGTAAATTGGCCACACATCTATCGCCTAGAATGATATTTTTTACATCAGAAGTATTTTGGATATTCTGAGTTAATAGTTTAACGCTTAAATCTGAAGCACTAATATCTCCATTATACTCTCGTTCAATCAAATTTAAACGAGATAATGAGGCTTTGCTATCCGTTATTTTCTCGATTTTTTGTTGCCTTTCTGCTAAAAAAAGAGCCGTTGTGTTGATTAGTTTATGATTTCTACCGCATATGCTACGATTAAAATCATCAAAATTTTCATCAATTTTTGTACGTACTAAAAATCCATATACTTTTTGTTCTGCTTCAGATAATTCCAAGAGCTGAGCTACCAATTTCAAACGTTTTTCTAAAATGGATATGGGACTCTTTTGTAAAGACTTAACTTTTTTATCCAGAGTTTCAATAAATTTTTTTACGGTCTGCATTGCTTGTTTCTTATTAGAGCGTAAAACATCATTGAAATCCCTATAGTCTTTTTCTTCAGCTTTACCGGTCCATGCAAACTTGATTAGATTTTTTCCATATTCTTCATGCCATTCATAAATTTCTTGCAATTGTGTTGAAAATAAACTCTTATTTTTTAAAGCGTTTAATAAATAAGATAACATTTTGTATTGTTCAAATTTTTCCATAAAGCATCTCCTATTTGTTTGATGCTTTTAGTATACTTCCTGCTTACGTCATTTTTTGTCGCATATATATGACTAGAAAACAATTATTTCTTTTTCAAAACAAATGAATCTAAAAATTTTAGAAGGTCTTGTTGCGCTGCTTCATCTAATAAAGATATTTTATTAATCAGGTTTTCATTTGTATTTACAATTGCTTCTTCTTTTTCGGATACAAGTTGTAAGAGGTCAATATCCAATGCATAAAGGATTTTATATAAAGTGTAAGCTCTGGGGTTCTGTTTACGGTTTTCAATAAGATTAATAGAGGAGTAGTCGGCGTTACTTAGTTCAGCTAATTTTTCACAAGAGAGTTTTTTATTAAGGCGTCGTTTTCTTATAATCTTGCTGATTTCATCCAGAAAATCTTCTTCATTTAACATTGTATAAATCCCATAAAGTTTATTTTGGATTATACAATGGGCTTTTTTCTTATCTATTGTGTAAGGCCAATAAAATATTGTTGACTTATCACTTGGTTTAACTACCATAAAGTGCGTAATTTTTTTATTTATGACATATTTTGTCGTGTTTAGATGTTATTATTCAAAAGGAATAATATATTTAAAGGAGATTATCATGCGTAGAGATTTAACATTGTATAATTTAGAATTTCCTGATCAAGATAAGTTAGAAGAATATTGGAATAAAAGATATTCAAGCGATTTTCATACAGAGGTTTTAGGAAGAATTAGCAATCGCTCAGACAGCTTAAAATCTAAATGTGGTAAAATTTATGAAATTAATGATGAAATTTTAAAGGATATATTTGGAAGTCATAAAAATAATAATGAAAGATGCCTTGGTTGGACTTATTTTAAGGCTAAGTTATTAAATGACTTTTATAGCACAGGTATCCAAGATATTTATACGGTTGTGGAAGATATGGTTAAAATCAACAATCTTGATGAATATATTAAAAATGGTGATTTTAAAGCTATAAATGCTATTAGAGATATTTTTAAAAAGGGCGGAAAAAACGAAAAGGGACGAGATATATATTCCTTTGCTACAAAATTCTGTCATTTTTCAAATCCGGATAAGTTTTCTATTTATGATCGTTATGTAGCCTATTTGTTAAAAGACTACATGATAAAGCGGAAAGATAAATTTATATCTGCGTTTATTAAATATAATGAAACGTCTACAGAAAATAAGATAAATGTTGATAAGCCGACAGTAGGTTCACTTTTAACAGCAATGAGAGATTATACATTCTTTATGAATGTAATTGATTTATTTATAAGTAATTGTAAAATTTCTAAACGAAATTCAAGAGCAAAAGTAGATAACTACCTTTGGTTAGCAGGAATGATGAAATATCGTAACGAAAGTAAAGTTGCTCAAGATTATAAAAATTAAATTATAGAGAGTTGTATAGAGGTTTAAATTAGGATGCTCTATATAAAATCTTGGATTTATAAGGGCTTTAGAGAGTTAGAGGTTTAATCAGGGATTATATATACGTTAGTATCAATAACAAAATATTATTAATTCTAAATAAGATATATATATTAAAATAAATAATATATAAGTTTTTGATTTTTTGTATTTAGATATTTTATTTGTTATGATATGGATATCTCCCCTTTTAATCCTCTAACTCTCTAAAGAATACAGTTTTATTGATTTTTATATAGAGAGAAGGTTTTTCTGAAATTCTAAATAAGTTCTAAGTCTCTGATTGTTTGTGTGATTTTAGATAAATAAGTTTTTGAAAATACTTGGTATTTTATTAAGTTGGATATCTATAGGTCAATATTCTGTAGATATATTAAAAAGGGTAGAGAAGTTTGAATATTTCATTTATTAATGCCTTGTAGAAAACCACCACTTTAGTGGTGGATGAATAAAAAGTCGGCGATATAATAAAGATATGCAATTTGTAGAGAGTTCACATAGCGTATACAGTTTAAGTTACCACATAGTGTGGGTAACCAAATATCGCCGACATATCCTAAATCCCGGTGTCGTTGATTATTTGAAGAGCATTTTTCCGAAGCTACTAAGAAGTATCCCAGGAGTAGTCATTGAAGAGATTGGCTTTGATAAAGACCATATTCATTTTGTAATGATAATTCCGCCCCAATATAGC
>CASDOS010000056.1 GCA_949282205.1 uncultured Alphaproteobacteria bacterium
ACCTTAAATCTTGTCAAACCTTTGATGAGCTTAAAATTAAAGTTGAAAATTATATCTATTATTATAATAATGAACGTTGTCAGTGGAACTTAAACAAAATGACACCGGCTCAACACCGATGCCATTTGCTTAATCACTCCCGCTTGACTTACACCCCTCAGGGGATTTCTTTTTTATTTCCACTTTTCAGGGTACAGATCAAAACGCGGGGTTCTTCATATGCGGCTAAAAGCCTTTAGCACTGGCATCCCCTGAACGGGGTACCCATAATTCTGCCAGACGCAATTTGTTACTACCTACCCGTAAACGGGTCATTTAAGTCCATTGTTAGTTGTTCTGCTAACTGGTCTTGTTTAAGTTGATCTTTAATATATTCCCTGATTTTTTCTGTGTTCTTACCTGTTGTATCTACATAGTACCCCTTGCACCAAAATTCTCGGTTTCTATATTGATATTTTATACTACTCCACCTTTCATATATCATTAAACTACTCTTTCCTTTGAGAAATCCCATAAATCCTGATATACTCATTTTCGGTGGAACTTTTACTAATATATGTATATGGTCTGGACACGCTTCTCCTTCTATAATTTCCACTCCCTTCCATTTACACAATTCTTTCAGTATTTTTACTATTTCTAACCTTTTACTACCGTAAAAGACTTTTCTCCTATACTTTGGTGCAAATACTATATGATATTTGCAATTCCATGTTGTATGTGATAATCTTTCTATGTCAGTTTTCATTACTGTCCTCCAAATAGGTTGTTTTGCGTCTTGGCAGACTGCAAAACTTTAACCTATTTGGAGCGTTTTGTCATCCTCACCGCTATAAGCTTTACTGAACCACGCGTCTAACGCGTGGTTTTCGGTATACAATAAAAAAGGGACTGATTAAAGCCCCTTTTTTTAAGCAAAAATAGAATTATCTCAAATATTGTTCATTAGCTTTCAAAAAGTCGCGAGCAATATCTTTACCTTCTGCCGTTCCTTCATACCAAAAGAAGTTATTATTTTCCTCTTTTAATTCTAAAACAGCCGGCTTAGTCATTTGCTCATACTCAGCCAAACGCTCGGGTAAAACTTCATCATCTTTACGTTTAATCAAACGCCCGCCACATGAACACTGCCCATCGCTGAGTTCATGAGCCATTCCGCATTTTTCACAAATACGACGATTTTTAACTCGTTCCAAAATCAGATTAACGGGTGTATCTCTAAAAATGACGGCGCAATTATATTTAGCAACCAATTTATCAAATTCCTTCACCTGAGCCACAGTACGCGGATAACCATCTAGAATTAAGATTTTAGCTTTTACGCTTTCCAACAAATCACTCAACATTTCATTAACCATCGCATCAGGAGCAAGCCCCCCCTCTTTCATATTTGCGGCCAATTTTTTACCTAAATCGGATTGAGCTTTAATTTCCTGACGTATCATCGCACCCACGGAAATAGACAAGATATCCCCTAGAGAAAAACCATATCTTTGTGTTAAAACTTCTATTAAAGAAGAAGCAATATACCCTTTACCCGAAGCCGGCGCACCAATCAATGAGATTACAAATTTTTTATCCATTATTATCAGTCCTCAATCTATTTTCTATTGTCTAAAAACCATAAAAAAGCTCCAAACATCCATTTGAAGCCCTATAAGAATACAACATAATCCTTAAAAATTATTTTATATACTCGTCCAAATCATCCACATAAATTTCTTCAAATTTAGGTTCATATTCTTCGCTATTCACTTCAAAAGGTCGAATTTCCTGTGGCTGTTCGGGCTTTAAAATAACTCGGTCGGATTTAACTACCGTATCAGGCGTAATTCTAATCGGCTGAGCTGAATTAATATATTGCTGTTCATCCTTATTTTCAAACAATCCAGAAGGTTTCTTTTGAGTTCTAACAGACGTTTCCTCTTTCATATCATCAGGAAGTTTTAACTTTTCACGTTTAGCTGCTTCGTCGGAAGTTTTCGCACTTTCAGAAATTGAAGTTTCTTTTTTATTTTCTGTTATTTTCTCCCCTTCATCTTCACTGGGAACATTTTGTAAAGCCTCCGCATTAACTTTAGGTTTAACAATTGTTTTCTCGGAAGCCGTTTGTGTTTCATCATTTTCTTCAGGTTTCATCAATTCGGGATTAAGCGGGTGAGCATCTTTAGGCAAACGAATTAAGCCATACCCTGAACCACCGCCGTTAGCCGGACCGGAAAGACCAATAGAATAATAACCGCCGATATACCCATAATCTAGATCAATATAATCAACATCAAACATAACCCGAATAGTTGTCGTACCGACACTTGTCATATCGCATTTAAAGCCATTACCGTTAAGAACAACATCATTATTACTCTTAACATAGAGCATTGAAGTATCTGGTTTACAAACCGTAGGAGTTTGTCCATTATAGCTTAGATTATAACCTAAAGCCAAATTGAGAGCTGTTTTTCCTTTAACAATAGAGGCATCAACAATTTTCACTCCATCAAAAAAGACATAAGCTGGCGTAACGCCGACTTTTGCCGGCACGGTCAAATATGGATTCGTACAAACATGCGCCTGAGGATTAGCCTCACAAAGGAGAGCGGTAGCATCCAAATTATTATCCACCAGATGAGCCAACGAATTAAAGATATATTCTCGCGACATCATCAACTCAGCCGGAGCGCATTGTTTATCACGGCAAACAACTAAAGAATTAAGCGGCGGCACGCGTTTATTATAAACTTTAGCAGCATTATCGGGACTATTCAAATAAACGCTGGCATCACTAGCCGTCATATTTTGCCCGTTAAACAAATCATCTTGAGGTTCAGAGATATACTCATACTCACCATCATTCCACAATGATGAAGTCTGAGAACAAGAAACAAGAGCCAATGTAGCAGCTGTACACAACAGCCTCAAAAACATTTTTTTCCGCACGCTAACTAACCTTTAAATAAATTAACAGTACTCTATTAATGAAGAAGTTATATTGAAAGTGCGTCAATGGGAAGAAAATTGTCAAAAATATACACATCTTGGCAACAAATATTTATAATATGCAGCTGTTTAAGCACATTTTCAGCAGATTATGTTCATGCGCAAGAAGAAAAATGGATTATATCAAAGAATCCCGAAGAAGTTATAGTCGTAGACGGTGACAGTTTAGAAATCGGAAAAAAGCGCATACGTTTAATGGGAATAGACGCACCGGAATACGATCAATTTTGCAAGAATGAAAAAGGTAGATTATATCCATGCGGAAGACAATCGGCTCAATATTTGCAAGACTTAATTGGGCATAAGAAAATAAGGTGCCTGCTACATAAAAAGGACAAATACGACCGCGAACTCTGCACCTGTTATGCTGACAGTCAAGACATAAATGCGGAAATGATAAAAAGCGGTCAAGCCATCGTATACTTAGAGAGCAACTACCGGAGCGAGCAAGCCAAAGCTCAAAAAGAGAAAAAAGGGATATGGCGCGGAATTTTCATCCATCCGCGACTTTTCAGGCTGTTAAAGAGTCAATCCGCCCCAAAAAATAAAAATTAATTTAAATTTGGCATCAGATTCCTATTGACACCTTTAAAAAGTTATGTATAGTGCACAAAAAAGTTATGTTTAAATTTCGAAAAACAGGTGATTTAAAATGTATGCAGTAATTAAGACAGGCGGCAAGCAATATAAAGTAGCATCAAACGATGTTATCAAGATTGAAAAGATTGCTGGCGAAGCCGGAAGTGAAGTAATTTTCAATGAAGTATTGGCTATGGACGATACCATCGGCACCCCATTAGTTGCCGGCGCAAGCGTAAAAGGCACGATTGTAAAACAAGCTAAAGACGCTAAAGTAATTGTTTTCAAGAAAAAGAGAAGACAAAACTATCGTCGCAAGAATGGTCACAGACAGAATATCACAATCGTAAAGATTACCGATTTGTGTAAATAAGCAACTAGGAGATTAAAAAATGGCACATAAGAAATCAGGCGGTAGCTCATCAAACGGACGTGATTCTATCGGACGTCGTTTGGGTGTAAAGAAGTTCGGTGGTGAATCTGTAATCTCCGGCAACATCATCATTCGTCAACGTGGAACAAAATTCCATCCGGGTGAAAATGTAGGCATGGGAAAAGATCACACAATCTTTGCAACTACTGAAGGAAAAGTTGAATTTAAGACCAAAGCAAACGACAGAACATATGTATCTGTTGTCCCTGCAGAATAAATCAACAAAAATAAAAAAGATAACGGGGATGGCAAACATCCCCTTTATTTTTCAAAAAAGTAGCATATACTATGCACAAGAAGCTCTAACCAATGGAACAATAAAATGAAATTCTTAGATCAAGCAAAAATATACTTAAAATCTGGAGATGGAGGCAGAGGCTGCGTATCATTCCGTCGAGAGAAATATATTGAATTTGGCGGGCCAAACGGCGGCGACGGCGGCAAAGGCGGCAGCGTATATTTTGTAGCTGTAGAGAATTTAAATACGCTGATTGACTTTCGTTACCAACAACATTTCAAAGCTCAAAACGGACAACACGGCATGGGCTCAGAAATGAGTGGCGCCAAAGGCGAAGATTTAATCATTAAAGTTCCGGTCGGAACAGAAATTGTTGCCAACGATGGAGAGACCGTCTTAGCAGATATGGTCGAACCCGGACAACTTTATATGGCAGCCAAAGGAGGAGATGGAGGTCGTGGCAATACCAGATTTAAGACCTCAACAAATCAAGCACCTCGTTATGCCGAACCGGGTTGGCCGGGAGAAGAGATGTGGGTATGGCTGCGATTAAAAATCATAGCCGATGTAGGTTTGATTGGTTTACCGAATGCCGGAAAATCGACTTTTCTGACCGCTGTCACCAAAGCACGCCCCAAGATTGCGGACTATCCGTTTACTACCCTACACCCCAATCTCGGAGTCGCTTGGGTTGATGAAAAAGAATTGGTATTAGCCGACATACCCGGCTTAATAGAAGGTGCACATGAAGGCATAGGATTGGGCGACCGTTTTTTGAAGCACGTTGAAAGATGCTCAGTCTTTTTGCATTTGATAGATGCCACTTCTGAAAGCATAGTTCAAGACTACAAAACGATTCGCAAAGAACTGGAATTATATGAAAGACGACTAACGGAAAAACCGGAAGTGGTTGCATTAAATAAAATAGATTCGCTAACCGAAGATGAAATAAAAAAGAAACTTTCCTCAATAAAGAAAGTCACCAAATCACCGATATTTGCAATCTCAGCTATTGCCAATATAAACACAACCGATTGTTTACGAGAAATTGCTCAATACGTTCCAATGCGAAAACACAAACAAGAAGAAGATATAGAATTAAAAATTCAAGAACCGGAAACTACCCCTAAAAAAAGCTGGTCTCCGCTAGATTAATAAGGATAAAAAAATGACAACAGAAGACACCAAATTACTCAATTTGATACAAAAAGTCTTAGACGATAACAAGGCAAATGATATCGTAACAATAGATTTAAAAGGAAAAACCTCTATTGCCAATTACATGGTTATCGCCAGCGGTACCTCCAATCGTCATGTAGCCTCACTTGCTGACAAATTAAAATATGAATTAAAGCAAAACGGTTATATCAGCTCTTCTGAAGGTGAAGAAAAAGCCAACTGGGTATTGATTGATGCCTTTGACGTCATCGTACACATTTTCTGTCCTGAAGTAAGAGATTTTTACAATCTGGAAAAGATGTGGAGTTCTGTGGCGGAATTACGCAAGAACTAGACTAGCGTCAACGCAGCCGAATCCCCCCCCAAATTATTTATTGACAACCCGAAAAAAGACTTGATTTATTATTTCTAAACGTGTATCAAAGTTGAAGTAAACAAAATAGCTGTGTTTACATAGGGGTATAGCTCAGTTGGTAGAGCATCGGTCTCCAAAACCGAGTGTCGTGAGTTCGAATCTTACTGCCCCTGCCACTCAAGATGAAGACGCTGAAAAGCGTCTTTTTTCTTTATAAATCAACAAGTTAACCGAGTCCGTGTGAGATGTCATCAAAGAGGTCATTTCCCGCTTGTTACACGGACTGCACAAAATTAAATTCTTTGATTTATAAGTAGTTAATTAGATGAAATTATATTTTGTTTTGGGACGTTTGAAATAAGCAGCTAAATCATGATGAATAATTTACTTGATATTTAATAGAAAAGTGCTATTTATAAGTCATTAAATAAAATTATTGTATCACTTAAAATTTAAAATTATGATGTCTAAAAAAGAACATGGCTATTTTCGCATTGTTGTTTGTCCGGAGTGCGGTAGAATTGCTCATCTAATCCGTCCTGGATATATTGAGTGTTCCTTTTGTGGTTTTATTCTGTATTAAAAATTTTCTAAATTTTATTTTTTTATGAAAGAATTTATTACTTTTGTCATAGCCGACTTACGAGCTCATTCCGAAACATTAAGTATTATAGGAATGTTCGTAGTTATCTTCATTTGTCTTTGCTATCTGGTAAAAATGATGTCAGCAACTGGAAATGCGCCTATTCCGAAAGCGCCTAGCAAATTAGATGAGATTTCAGAGGACATAAAAGACATTAAAAATTTGCTGAAAAAGTCTTAAAAAAAATTCCGTTCCGTATTTTTAATATGGGCGGATTTTTTTATTTGGGATTTAAGGAATTAAAAGTTTTGCAGAATAGATAATTTTTTTCTATTTGTCGCTTATTGAGATTTGTTTTAGGCGACGTTCTTCAACATATATTATGTTGAAGCTTTCATAAAATGGCAATGATTTTTATAAGATAGTAGTCCGTATATTATCCTATATCCCCTGCCA
>CASDOS010000057.1 GCA_949282205.1 uncultured Alphaproteobacteria bacterium
CGGGCGGCAGGCGTTTGGTGTTGGTTCGGGCGGCAGGCGTTTGGTGTTGGTTCGGGCGGCAGGCGTTTGGTGTTGGTTCGGGCGGCAGGCGTTTGGTGTTGGTTCGGGCGGCAGGCGTTTGGTGTTGGTTCGGGCGGCGGGCGTTTTCTGAGGAGTTTGCGGTTTTTCAGAGTTTTTTCGCATTCATGAAGGTGGTGCGAAAGGTGTTTTTATCCGCTCCGGGCTCCGGAGCTCAGTTAATGGAAAGGTTTTTACTATGAGACATGGTGATGCACACAGACGCTTTAATATGCCGAAAAGTCAAAGAAGAGCGTTGTTCGCTAATTTAACTAATGCTTTGTTCACTCATGAACAAATTACTGTTACGCTTCCTCGCGCTAAAGAATTGAGAACTTTTGCAGAGAGCATGATTACTTATGCCAAAAAAGGTGATCTGAATTCTCGTCGTTTGGCTTTGTCTTTCTTGCGTAATAATGAAGTTGTAGCTAAACTCTTTTCTGTTTTGGCTGAGCGTTATAAAGAACGTAATGGTGGTTATACTCGCGTCTTAAAAGCAGGTTACAGATATGGTGACTGTGCACCGATGGCTATTATCGAACTCGTTGACAGAGATGTTAATGCTAAAGGTCTTAAAGATATTGAACGAGTTAAAGCTGAAAAAGCTGCTGCAGAAGCTCAACAAAATGCTGCTGAAGCTACCGCTGCTTAAGCCTGATGTGAAATGTATAAAAGAGCGCTTCTTTAAGCGCTCTTTTTTTTCCTTTTTAAGATGAAAATTATTGATTCGTGTTTTCCGATTTGACTTCTTTTTTGATATCGTTTATTGCAGATGATGCGTCGTTCTTTATTTCTGTTAATGTTTGTAGACTGCCGTCTTTGACTTCCGTGGCGGCTTCACCGATGGTCGTGTCGGAATTTATTTCTCCCGTAAAAGATGCTCGGATAAATACATATATCGCTATCGCAATTAAAATGTATATAATGTAACTGATGATTTTTCCCATTCAATTTCTCCTTATTTGGTTGTGGTTACTGTTTCTTATATAGTGCAGTTTCTTGTTCTTTAAAGGGAGATTCTGTTTGACTTCTAAAAACTTCCTCTTATACTCCTTCTCAGTTGAGTTAATTATTATTTGTTTAATCTTATTAAATCTTATTTTTTATGGAAACAAAATTTGTACCCCAATTTTTGGAGCCTAAAGAAGTTATTTTAGGTACTGCTTTGACTAATTTTGGTCCCGCTCTTGGCGTGAAAAAATTTGTTGATGGTTCTTTCGCCGTTCGTTATGCTGATGATGTTGTCTTGTATGAACAGTCAGGTAAAGTATTGGAAACAGGTTTGGATGATGTGCTTATGTTTCCTTGGGGATTTAAGCTCTTTAAAAAATCCAATTCTCCTTCTTGGTATTTGGTGGACGCATCCGGTAATAATATTCTTTGCTATATTAAGTGTGAAGCTAAAAAAGTTTGTGTCAGCGGAAATGTTATTGCTATGTGCGATTTTGATGATATCTGGAGGGTGTTTCAGATTAGTTCGCATAGACCAGAAATTGAGTATGTCTTGATTTCTTGTAACGAAAAAGATGTTGAAATCTTTCAAAATAAAAGCTCTAATGACTTTGTTGTGGCTTTTATTCGTGCTAAAAATGAGGTCTTGTTGCAGCATCGTCTATATATGACGCAAAAAGTAGATAAAGTTATCGGTATGTTCCGGAAATTTATCTATCTTCCTAATGACGCTTTTGTTTGTTCAAAAGAGGATTTTGATGTTTGTCATTATACTGACGGAAGTGTCGAAATTCACTCTCTCGCAGGTGATGCTATCTGTTTGTTTGATGAATGCTTGAAAATTGTTGCTAATAGTATTGGCGGTTTGTTCTTGTTTGCAAACGATATGTATTTGCTTAAATCTTCTGATGAGTGGACACTGTATTCATCTGCCGGTAAAATGCTGTGGAATAAAATTTATCAGCTTTCTGTCGTCGAAACAACAAATGGTTGTAAAGTTGTGGCTGAAACAGATGGTCGGGGATGTGTTTCTCTGGAATGTGTGGATCATAACTTTTTGCGGCTGATTTACGGTGATGAAAAGTTTTATTTGACTCCTATGGGGAAGTTTGTTAAAGCCAGTGGCGATACTAGAGGCTGTTGGCTTATTTAACTTTTGATTTTGTGGAATAGGGTGGTTGCTTGTTCAACTTCCCTATTTTTTTGTTTAAAATGCGGAGATAAAAAAGTGAAATAATTTGACTTGCTCTTTCTTTTACTTATATTGGCTTTGTTTTTATTAAGTTTATGAATATAATTAATTCTTCTTATAATTATGGATGCAAAATTTGTTAAAAACTTTTTGTTTCCTCGTGAAGTCATTTGTGTAGAGCGTTTGGTTAATTATGGCTTTTGTCAGGCGGCGAGGAAATTTAAAAATGGTTCGTTTGCCTTGTTGGCAACAAATACTATTGATTTATATGATCTTGATGGGCGGAAAATCGAAACTTCTTTGGAGGATGTTTTTGTTTTTCAAAACGGATATCGATTGCAAAAAAAATTCGCACTTCCATTTTGGTTTTTGCTTTATCCTAATGGAAATGTCGTTTTTAAAGCCGAAAAAGTTGAAGTTTGCGATGATAGACTGTTTGCACTGAAAACCGAAGGCGATAGGTGGAATGTTTATCAGTTTTCCGTTGATGATGGGGCTTTGCAATTTTTGATGGAATGTCATGCAGATGTCGTTAAGTTGTTTCGATGTAAAGATAGTGATGATTTTGTTGCTGTTTTACAGGTTGGGGATAATTATCTCTTACAGCTCAGACATGGGTGCCATGCGGCTCTTTGTTCGGAATTGAATGCTTTTCGCAACTTCGTTCCTTTGTGGAATGGACAATTTGCGGTTTCTCAAATGAATATGAGAGTTAAACAATTTGGTGAGGCTTGTTTGCTTATTGAAGCCATGCGTGGCGGCGGGTTTGATTTATATGATGATAGATTGAAATGTTGTACCGAAAATGCCGCGGGCCTTGTGCTTTGGGCAAATGATATGTTTTTGATACATGAGAAAAGTGAATGGAAATTTTTTTCAGCAGATGGAAAATTACTTCGCGATAAAATTTATCATCTTACCATTTATGACGCACCAGATCTTAAACAATGTATTTTGTTTGCGCGGACGGAAAATGATGAACGCGTGGTTATTCGATTGAAAAATAATGGATGGCTGCACGTTACATACGGTGATGAGTTCAAGTTTTGGACGCCCGACGGCAAATCCGTTGATGCTCAAGAGGGATGTTATGAACCCGTTTGGGTGTAACTTAAACGGCAGTTTTTTAACTGCCGTTTTTCTGTTTAAGATACGTTTATTTTTTTACGATTTAATATTTCTGTATAGGCGGTTTGTGCCGGTATGATGATGTAATCTATCAGTTCAATTTGTGTTGGGGACAATTTTTCGGTGAATAGTTCGCGCTTTTCATCTATCATTTGAGCGGTGATAGGGTGCTTGCCGCGTTCTATCGTAATCTTTGTTTTTTTGTTTTGATATTCGGCATAAAAAGCATAACTTTCTACCGGGTGGTCGTATTCATAAGTTTCTGTGAATGTGTAATCGCCGGCTGTTTCATATTCTTCTTCATTCTCAAAGAAGGGGATAATGTTATATATGTTTTCGTCGTACTGTAAAAGTCCGCCGATACTTTGCTCTTTGAAATGCTTAAAGGAATTTATTATCAAATAGGTTAAGTCTTGATATTCAATGATGGCTACATAGTTGTGAATTAGACTGTTTTCACTGTATGCGGTTTCATTGGGGGCTAATATTCGTAGCTGGTTTTCTTCTTTGGTTACTATGTTGTCATATAAAGGATGCCCGGGATGAATGAAGTTCACCTTGGTTTGACTTCTTTTCAGGTCTATAAATTTTTGGGGCTTTATGTACTTTTCTTCTTTGCTCCCAAATGTTTTTAGCCAATTTGAAATTTTATTCATTATTCTCTCCTTGCTCTTTTTATCAGTATAGCATAAAAAGCCATGTACTGTAAATATATTTTTATTCTATATGCTTGATGCTTAGCAAATTCCTAATTTTCTGCTTGAATTGATAAAAAATTATCTATTTTTTCGGTGAGCATTTCTGTGTATGACGGAATGTCCTCTATGCCGTCGGTTAAAGCGGTTATTTTTTCATATCCGAAAGCAGCACCGTCCGATATGCGGATGAGAACTAAACTTAATGTGGGCGGTAAATTAAATGCTGAGATAAATTCCGGATGTTGATTTATGTTTATTAAGTAAGCGTGTATTTGCCCGTTGTAGTTTTCTTTTAGTATCTTTATTATCAGTTCGATTGTTTGCGGACATTGAAAGCAGGGATTGGCGGAATCATAGAAAATGATAATTTCCGGTAATGTCTGACTTTCCGGATTGATATATAAATTTTCAAGTGTCGGTTCGCTGTGTGCGGTGGTGAAAGAGATGATGCAAAGAGCGCATATTCCGATAAAACAGCCGATGATTTTTGAAAACATTTATCCTCCTTGAACTTTTTTAGCGGATATATGCTTTACTTATGCTTTTTAAAGTGGGGCGCAGGCAAATCTTAACCATTCTAATTCTTGGCGTGTCAGATATTTTTTCAGGCTTAAAAAGACTTGGCGATGGTAGCGGTTAAGCCAGTTGATTTCATCCGTTGTCAATAGATTTTTATTGATTAAGTTTTTATCTATCGGTGCTAAAGTTAAAACTTCAAAGTGCAAGAATTTGGGATTTTTACTCGGTTTTACCATATAGAGATTTTCTATGCGAATACCGAATGCGTTTTCTTTATAGTAGCCGGGCTCAATAGAGGTTATCATGCCGGCTTTATATTCGGCACTTCTTTTGGCGTGTATGGAAATGCGCGCGGGACCTTCGTGTACATTTGAGAAAAATCCGACTCCGTGCCCTGTGCCGTGTTCATAATCCAAGCCTTTTTGATAAAGCGGTTGACGAGCAATTAAGTCTAATTCGTCGCCGGATGTCTTTTGTGGGAAGATAGCGCTGGCTAGTGCAATATGTGATTTTAATACAAAAGTGTTTTTTTCTATCATTTCCGCAGATGGCTCTCCGATGGCAATTGTACGAGTGACGTCGGTGGTGCCGTCATAGTATTGACCGCCGCTGTCTATCAATAATACCGAGTTCTTCTTTAGTGTCGCGTTGCTTTGAGCGGTTGCGTGATAGTGTACTATTGCCGCATTAGAGCCGCTGCCTGCTATTGTGGCAAAACTTTCAGAATGAAAATTTAATTCTTTTTTGCGGAATGATAAAAGTTTTTCCGCAATCTCAATTTCCGTTTTTCCTTTGTAATTTTTGGACAGCCAGTACATAAATTTGCTCAATGCGACGCCATCTCTTAAATGTGCATTGCGGATACCTTTTAGTTCAACGGCATTCTTGACGGCTTTGAGGTGTGTTATTTCATCAGAGATGTTTTTTAATTTATTATTGTAGCTTTTGATTATGGCAGGAGTGCTACTGAAATCTGCACCGAGTTTTTCATATTGGGAAAGATATTCGGACAGTTTATCAAAACTTAGGGCTTGTTCATAATCGCAATGTTCGGCAAATACTTTGTAAGTTCCGCTTTTTTCCACCAACACAAAGGCTCTGAATATCGGTGTGTACGGAAGGGCGTTGGAGCGTAAATTTAATAACCAAGAACTGTTAGACGCGTCGGTTACCAAATATGCATCTAAACCCAGTTTTTTGATATGGGCGGCATACGAGGCTATTTTATCCTTAGATATATGACCGGTGAATTTTTTTTGATGCGTGAAAACTTTAATCTTTTTGCTGCTTAATAATTTGGGCGGGTTTTCTACGGGGATAAATTGAGCAAGA
Source organism: uncultured Alphaproteobacteria bacterium (assembly GCA_949282205.1). Taxonomy (GTDB): domain Bacteria; phylum Pseudomonadota; class Alphaproteobacteria; order RF32; family CAG-239; genus CAG-267. The sequence goes on from CASDOS010000057.1 coordinate 5,878, forward strand.
GGTAGGAGTTTTTGTAAATTATCCAAAGCGCTTTGACTGATTACCCATGGGTTGTAACTTAATCGGGTGGCAGTTTTCGCGTAGTTGTTTTTTAGCCAGTCAAAAAAGCTGATTTCTGATAACTTAACAATCTCTACTTGTCTTAAATTTACTTCTTTTTTGGCTTGGAGCTCATAACGGCCGTCTACAAATAAATAGGCTTTTGACGGAGTGATGAATAATAATGCGTACGAACCGCTGAATTTTGTCAGTTCTAAAATGCGATTTTCTTCGGGTAAAATGTCTTCGTTTATGAACATATTGCCGAGGGTGAAAATTCGTCCACTTAATTTGGCGGATTTTAATTCTTTTTGTACGCTTTTTATATCCATGGCTGCTCCTTTCTTAAGGGAAAAATCCGACGGGGATTATTTTTGCAATAACGCAGCGCGCCAGTTTTCCATTTGATATGTTTTGATGACACTAAAGCCAACTCGCTTATGTTGTTTTATAATATCGTTCTCCTGATTGTCAATAAATCCTGAAATTAAGTAACAGCCTCCTTGAGATAAATTTTGATATGCAGCGTTTGCCATTTCTTTTAACGGATTGGCTAAAATGTTGGCAAATATCATATCGTAAGGTGCTGTTGCTTTTATTTTTGGATTGTTGTAGCCGTCGCTTAAAATCGCTTGCACGCAGTCTTCTACATTGTTGGTAATAGCATTGTTGTTCGTAACATCTACGGCTTCATCATCTATGTCGACAGCCAAAATTTTGACGTCTTTGTTCCAGATTTTTGCGGCACATATGGAGAGAATCCCAGAACCCGTTCCCATGTCTAGGATATAATGCGGTTTGGTTGTTGTCTGATGAAGCTCGGAGATTGCCGTTAAGCACATTTTGGTTGTTTGATGTTCTGAACCAAAAGCCGTTGCCGCATATACTTGTACCGGAATTTTGGCGGTGCTTGGACATACTGCCTCATGTATTCCGTATATCATAAATTCTCCGATCTCAAAAGGGGCAAATTTTATGACGTTCTCTTTGAGCCAATTCTTGCTTTCTAAAATTTCTTCTTGATATGATGGAAGATGCAACGCACGGGTTTGTTTGGCTGTTTCTAGTGTTTGCGCATCAAACTCTAATGGTGCATAGCAAACATATTCTTCTTTGCCGTCATCGGTATAATTAATGGCAACGACGGCAAAGGTTTCTTCTAAGTATTCGGCTTCCTTTTCCGCTAAGCCTTCTGTCGGTTCAAAACGATATAATTTACAACTCTTGCCAATGTTATGCATAGGTTTACCTCAAATATTTTTTTTTTGTTTACAACTTTTTTTTCAAGATGCATAAATATAGTGAGGAAAACGTTAAAAAGAGATTATATTATGAAAAAAATATTTATCGGTTTGGCTGTTTTGGCTGTGGCTTCCTGTTCTTATTATATGAAGGGTGATTATACTCTGGGGAAGCGGAATACTTTTAATGACTTCTTTTATACTTATAATATTCGTTATTATGATACCGGTGAGTTTTCTTCTGTTGCGAAAGAAACAGAGACAATCAGTGACTATGAAGCCGGTGTCGTGCGGCATGCCGTTCCGGGGGGAATTGTTGTTTCTTCCAAAGTTTTGGAAAAGGAAGTTTATTCTGATGAAATCGTAAGACCAAATAAAAAAGGCGCTTTGGTTTCTTATACCGTGCCGGTTGAGTTTTCAGATGAGAAAGTTTATAGAATTATCGGTGAGGTCGAAATTAATGAGCGTTTTTATCGTCTGGTGGAACCGAATCGCTATGGTGATATTGTTCTGTTGGATGATAAAGGCAATATTTATCCGCGCGTCGGCAGAATCTTTAATGATAGATTGGCTCTTCTTGAAACGGCATTTCAGTTGGAGCCGGAAGATGTTCGGTTTATTAATGAACGGACAAGACAAGTTGATGATGATGAACATCTTATCTCCAGTTTTGAAGTGCGTTATGCCGGTATAGAGGATTATAAAATGGTCTTTAAATATAAAACCGTTCATAATGACAGAGGGGAACCAATTGAAGAAAATAAAACTTTGAAGTTTCCTATGTACGACAGAAATGTAGCGCTGGGAACTATCCAATTGGAAATTTTAAATGTTGATGATACTGGTATAGAATATAAAATTTTAGCTTTGTAGTTGATGTTTATTCTGATGCGGGCGGCTCTTCGGGGTCGCTCTTTTTTTATTTATCTAAACTAAAATTCAGGTTTAATTCGGCGCTCTGATGCTTATATCTTTGATATATTTGTAATGGAGGTAAAAATGCGTTTTGTCAGACCAGAAAGCCTTTATAAAGGTGCTATTATCTTAGATGTCAGAAGTGAAGAAGAATATGCTCATGAAAGATTGGAATTGCCGCATATCGTTATTCGTGCGGATAAAGTCAATCCTGATAAATTTATGGCTGAATATAATCCAAATGGCGAAAAATTGGTTAATATTTTATGTACTTCCGGTGGGGTATCCTCCGAAGTGGCTGAAAAATTTGAAGAGGCTGGTTATTCAAATGTTGCGGTTGTGGTCGGCGGTATTATTGAGGCTGAATATGAGGGATTAAAAGTGCTTAAAAATTAAGAAAAATCTTGTCTTATTCGTTGTCACTGCTATTATCTCTTATAGTTTTATAGGAGATTTTTTTTATGCCTGATTTTGCGTTGGAAGATGAATTTGATGGGGTGGTTGCCGGTGTCGATGAGGCCGGACGAGGACCTTGGGTTGGTCCGGTTGTCGCTGGTTGTGTCGTGTTTGTGAATAGAAATGTTCATCCTTTCTTGCTTGATAATCTCAATGATTCCAAAAAATTATCCAAGAAAAAAAGAGAACAATTGTTTCAACTTTTGCAGGATGAAGCTCAACAGGGACATATTAAAATCGGTATCGGACAGGCATCCGCTCAGGAAATTGATGAAATAAATATCTTAAACGCCTCTTTTTTGGCGATGAAACGGGCTATTGATACGGCGAATGTTCATCCTGATTTGGTTTTGGTCGACGGTAATCGGAATCCCCAGAAATTCGGCTATGCCACAAAAGCGATTATTAAAGGTGATGCAAAGTCTTATTCTATTTCGGCTGCTTCTATTTTAGCTAAAGTCTATCGGGACAGATTAATGGAAAAAATGGCTATCCAATATCCGGGGTACGGATTTGAGAAAAATGCCGGTTATGGTACTAAAACACATATTGAGGGACTTAAAAATCGGGGGGTTACTCCCGAACATCGTAAGTCTTATGCCCCGATTAAGGAATTTTTGAAATTGGATAATGGCGAGGCTTAAATGACGGTGGTTGCAATGTGGTGCCGACATAATGGCGATGATATTATCGGAATTGGAAAACATATTCCGTGGAATGTGCCGAGCGATGCGGAACATTTTTTAGAGGTGGTTGATGGACAAGTGGTGGTTTGCGGGAGATTGACGTATGAGAGTTTTCCGAATCGTTCTATTGATGGGTGTAGGATTTTTGTTTTGACTTCAGATGAAAATTATGAAGTTAGTGATGAAAAACATCATTGCATTATTTCTTCGCAGAAAGTTTTGGCAGATTTGGAGGATGATATTTATGTTGCCGGTGGAGCGACGGTTTATTACTTATTTATGACAGGAAAGGAAAAACTTAAACCACAAATTGTAGTGGATTGTGTGTATATGGGGGAGATACAGGATTGTGACGGAAAGCCGATTTCTATTACAGATAGTGTGGCGGTTTTGCAAAAAAATTATCGGCGTGTTTCGCCTTTTTATATTCAAGATAATGTGGAAAGTGCCATCTGGATTAAAAAAGGTGAATTTGTGGAACAAAGTGTCTTGAAGCGTTTGGTTAGTATTTTGGAACAAAATGCAGAAATCAGATGGTAATTATACATTTGTTTTTATGCACAACAGTGATGAAATAAGTAATTGTTCTTGCTTAGTGGTGTTCTTTTTTCTATTCTTCCTCTATCTTTGTTAACGGACTAAGGACTTTTGATATGAAAAAAATATTTATGTCACCGCTATTTATGCCGATTGTTTTTATGATAGCTTGGCTTGCTTTTATGGCGGGTGTTTATTTTTTGTATCCGAATGATATTTTAAATATTACCAAAGAGGGGGGAATTATTGAGGATTTTACTCATTTCGGTTATGTTGTTTTAATTGCCGTGCTAATTATTTGTAGTGATGATTTTAGTGACAGAGTTAAAACTTGGGCAACGCTTTTTTTCTTGACAATGTGCGCTTTTTTGCGTGAGCAAGGGATTCAACATCATTTGTCGCAGACCGATACTACTCCTTTTAAATCCAGATTTTTCTTAAATCCGAATAATCCTATCAGCGAAAAGATTATTTTTGGTTTTGTTCTGATTGTTGTTGCCGGTGCGGTTGTTTATTTGGCGGTTAAATATTCTAAGCACTTAGTACGCTCTTTTTTCCAATTTAATCCGGTTACTTGGTCGATTGCTGTTTTGTGTACGGTTGGCGTTTGTGCCAAGTTGGTTGATAGATTTCCTTCTAATTGGAGAAAGGCTCATAATGGGGTTCCACTTCCCGAACAAACCTATGCAATTTGTCAGTTGTTGGAAGAATCAAGTGAGATGTTCTTACCTTATATTGCAGTTGGGGCGTTGTATCAATTTAAGCTGCAAAAGCAAGGTTGGAACGCTTAACTAAAACTTATGTGGAGGGATGAGGATTGAAATGGAGGGTTTCAATCCTCTTTTTTTGACTAAAATGTAAATTTTGACAAAAAACTTCTTGCGCGAGGGGGAAAAATGTGGTATGGTAAAGAAGTTTTTAATAAGAATATGTTAAATTTTTAATTTTAATCATTATGGCAAATTTAGCTTTAACGGCTGCACATGTTGCGCCGAATGCATTTAGTGGTGTTATTCTTCGTGGTTCTAACTTGTTTGCTGGTAAGGACAGCAAAACGCCGATTATGACCGGTGTTGAAAAAGTTTCAGTTGGAACCAAGTCCAACAAGATTTCAATGTTGGACGGTCAGGTATATGAGTACACGCCTGATTGGAAGACATTGATTGCCTTTAATGGGCAGAAGGCTACGCAGATTGGAACGTACCGTATTGCATCTGCAGAAGAAATCGAAATTATTTCAGACTACGACCTTGTGAAAGGGCATGGGCTGAAGGTTATTAACGAACAAGGTATGATTCTGCATGAAAACGTGCGGGCATTTATGCCAATAAATGACCGCTTTTACCTCGTTCGTGAGGCTGATGGGGGATGGATGTATTACCATGCCAGTGGCTCACGAGGAAGAGGGAATGCTTTAATGAAAGCTAACCTTGTCGTTGGCAGAAAGAAATTGCTATTTGATGAAAGAGGTAAACTCCACCTTAATCAGTGGTCGCCCTTATATTACGATAATCTATATTTTGATTAATCGTAATAACTTTCATCGCTTTTTTAGGGGCTGCTTCGGCGGCTCCTTTTTTTGTGGTAAAGAGGGGAAATTTTAAGATTGACAAAAGATATATTAGGAGCTACTTTAAGGGTGGTTATTGATTATTATGAACTTTAAATTTAAGAATTATGGAAAAATTTTTTAGTAAAATTTGGTGGCCGTACTTATTTATTTTCGGTCAGTTATGTATTGTTGGGCTTGTTGGCTTGGTCTGTGGCATCAATGTGTTTTGGTTGCCATGGTATAGTCTGGGTGTGGTTATGCTGCTAGGGCTTTTGCTGGTTACTCTGCAATTTCTGGATTTATTTCGGAGTGCATATAAACTTGAGGGGCTTGCGGTCGTTATGTATTTAGTGGCGTTTTTTTGCGTGTTGAGTGTTATCAGCTTTTGTCTTGCACCATCCGGTGGCATAGCAGGCAATTTTGAACATGTTGGGGTTCTGTTGATTTCATCTGCAATATGGTGGGGTAGTGCTTTGTTTTTTCTCCCGAAAATGCAAAATACACAAGGTAAAGACTTGAATGTCGCAGTATAGCGGTTGCAACTCGTTTTCTGAAACCGCAATCCGTTTTAAAGCGGTCATAAAATTCAATTAAACTAGGTATAAACGCTCCTTTTTTAAGGGGCGTTTTGCTTTTTTAAAGATGCCGACAATAAACAAAAAAACTTGACAAAAGTAGTGGAGGTGTTAGGATAACACCAATTAACAATTATTATGAACTTAAAAATGTGTAAATTATGTTGTGTAATGGTATGGAAAATAAGCAAGGTTTATTTAGCAAAACATTGTTAAATAAAGCGTGGTGGATGATGATGACAATTGCTATTGTTGGGCAACTATGTATTATTAGGTATGTTATCTCGCATTATGGGAGTGATACTCTAGTATTTTTGTGGGATGTTTCTCGACTTTTGCTAGGACTTTTTATATTTGGGTGCTCGGTTGTTATTGTTTCTATAGAAAGTATTGGGGCTTCTATTGTAGTAATGCCCCTTGCTGCATGGCTGTTTTGTGGGCTTTTCGGACCATTACTGAATAAGTTATCTGTGGCGACATTCAGTAGTGAAGGTGTATTCATCTTTTTGTTTACATCTACCATATGTTGGATTTTGGTTTGGCTTTATTCTAAATTAGGATTAGAAAAAGTTGATAACAGAAAAAAAGGTAAGGCTGATGTCAGAGTTGTGAAAAGTCGAGTAGCAGAGAGAATGTCAGACATTAAACCTAAATATTTTACGCAAGAAGAATGTTATTATCAATGTGAAATGTTTGTTAATAGCTTTTGGTTTGATTTTTTTGATAGCTCAGAAAAAGTGTCTGTTCTTTTGTCGAATCTGAAGAAAAACTTACAAGGGAGCGGATATCAAAAATGGCGAGAGGATTTTTATGATAAAGTTGAAAAAGATGCTAAAGAGAAAAATCGTCTTCCGCAGGAACAGCGTGATATCTTGAAAAGTTATCAACGTGCTAAATTTGACCACCTTAAGCAGGAAGAACTTAAGCAACCTGCGTACCGGCGTTTGTGTGAAGCATATGAAAAATGTTTCTGGAGTGATTTTCTGAATAGAACAGAAGAAATATCAGTCCTGTTGAAACGCTTTGAAATTGCATTGCAAAACAGTGGTTATCAGAAATGGTATGAAGAGTTTTATGATGTTGTTGAAAAGCAGACAAAAGAACGGACTCGTCCGCCAAAAGAGCTGCGTCGAAATAACTTCCAACGAGTAAAGTATGAAGTTTCCGAGGATATCCGGGTTGATTTTAATGGTTTATCTGTAACACCTGCTCAGTTTCGAATTTTACTTAATGATGCAAAAGCTATATCTTTAGGTGTGGATGATTTGATTGTTTTTTGTCGTAAATTGGCTGAGAAACGGCCTGAATTTAGAGATTTTTTGCGCGGAAAAATCATTCGTACGGCGGAAATTGCATAGATTATGATTTTAGTATAAACGCCTCTTGAAAAAGGGGCGTTTTGCTTTTTATGAGAGGTTCGCCGGTTGGCTGAGATTTTTGTTCTTTATTTTTGTTTAGGGGATTAAAAAAGCCTGCTTTAATGCAGGCTTTTCGGTTCGTTTTCTTTATAGCTCCGGTACGGACGCTTTGGTGCGCTTTTCTTCCGGAACAGGTGCGTCTTTGTTTTTATCTACCACTTTACCGGCTAAGACGTCTTTAATTTCATCTCCGGTTAGGGTTTCATATTCCATTAACGCTTGGGCTAAAGTTTCCCAATCTTGTTTGTGTTTTTGCAAAATCTTTTTAGCTTCTTCATAACCGTCGGTTACAAGTCTTTTGATTTCCGCATCCACCAAACGTGCCGTATCTTCACTCATATTCTGATTTTGAGTTACCGAGCGACCTAAGAAAACTTCATTGGAGTTTTCAGAATAACGAATCGGTCCCAATAAATCACTCATGCCCCATTCGGTTACCATTGCTCGCGCCAAATTTGTCGCCGCATTGATATCCGATGACGCGCCTGATGTTACCGCATCATAGCCGAATTTTAATTCTTCAGCGACACGGCCTCCCATCAATATCGCTAATCGGGATAGCATTTGGGCTCGCGTATATGAGTATTTATCCTTTTCCGGCAATTGCTGTACCATACCCAAAGCACGACCTCTCGGAATAATTGTCGCTTTGTGTATCGGGTCGGTGTCTTTGACATTTAATGAGCAAATCGCATGACCGGCTTCGTGATAAGCTGTTAATTGCTTTTCTTTCTCATCCATGGCCATAGATTTACGCTCATTACCCATCAGTACTTTATCTTTTGCAGCATCAAAGTCTGCCGAACTTACTTTCAACTTGTTTTTGCGAGCTGCCAATAGAGCCGCTTCATTGACTAAGTTGGCGAGATCCGCTCCCGAAAAACCAGGTGTGCCGCGTGCAACTATGCTTAAGTTGACATCTTTGGCCAAAGGTACTTTGCGTGTATGTACTTTCAATATTTCTTCACGTCCTTTAACGTCCGGATTGTTTACCGTTACCTGACGGTCAAAACGTCCTGGGCGGAGTAGGGCAGGGTCTAATACGTCCGGACGGTTGGTCGCCGCGATGATAATTACATTTTCGTTGGCTTCAAAACCATCCATTTCTACCAATAATTGGTTTAAGGTTTGTTCGCGTTCATCGTTGCCGCCGCCTAAACCCGCGCCACGATGACGACCGACTGCGTCAATCTCATCAATGAACAGCAAGCATGGTGCGTTCTTTTTGGCTTGTGCAAACATATCTCTTACACGCGAAGCTCCAACGCCCACAAACATCTCTACAAAGTCCGAACCCGAAATCGAAAAGAATGGAACGTTTGCTTCTCCAGCCACAGCTTTGGCTAATAAAGTTTTACCTGTTCCCGGAGGTCCGACCAATAATACACCTCTCGGAATTTTGCCGCCTAAACGTTGGAATTTTTGCGGGTCTTTCAAAAAGTCAATAATCTCTTCTAACTCTTGTTTGCTCTCATCGGCTCCGGCAACATCCGCAAAGGTGACTTTTTTGGTATTCTCTATCAGTCTTGCTCTGGATTTGCCGAAACTCATTGCCTTATTATTGCCGGAATTGGCTTGACGCATGAAGAATATCCATACACCAATTAGCAATAACATTGGAAACCATGATATGACTATTCCCCAGAAAGTACTTTCGGATGTGTCTATCGGGCGGGCTTCTATTTTTACGCCATACTTGCGTAAGGTTTCAACCATACTCGGATCGAACGGGGCGTAAGTTCTGAATTTACTGCCGTTGTTGTAATTGCCGTAGATGTCATTGCCTACGATGGTTACGGACTCTATTTGGCTGTTTTCGGCTTTATCCATAAATTCCGAAAAGGCTATCGGTGTGGTGGCATTTTGACGTGCGGTGGGGGTGAAATTATTCATTATCACACTCAGCAGTATAAAAGCCACCAACCAAAATATCATGCTTTTCATCGGTTTCATCTATTTTCATTTCCCTTTTATATATTTTCCCTTTTCAGGGCGTGTATAAACTCTAGTTTTTCAGTTATATTATATAGAGTGAACTCGGTTAAAACTCAATAGCTATTTTTATTTTAGGGAAAATTTGGGGGTAGATTGGCTTGTATCTTTAGACGGAATTTTTTTATAAAAAAAGCCCGCAGTCATAAGGCGGGCGGATGTTCAGAAACCGTAAGCAATTGACGGCTCGACTTATTTGATGACTCTTATTCGTCGACATCCGTCCGAACGTGACTTATCTTTTACCTCTTCGGGGCTATTGCTTAAGGGATTCTGATGCCCTGAACTTGATAGTAGTACCAAATTCTTGGGTAACTATATATTAGCTTATATGTTTTTGCAATCTTTTTTTTGTTTTTTTAGGTTTGAAAGTGTAAAAAATACTCAAAAGAGTATATGTGACCGATAGAAAATTTAGTCTTTTTTAGGGAAATTTGTTACTGACAGAGTTTTCTGGAGGGAGAATGTTTATTGGGGACTTGTTGAAAAGTCCTATTTATGCATGACGGAGTTTGAATACTCCGTCTTCGTAGCCTTGTATGCTTTTATCGCTTTGTGCCATTTCCAATCTTTTTTCCGCCAATGCCACATACTCTTTTTCTCGCTCAATGCCTACATATCGACGCCCTAATTTGGCGGCAGTTACCGATGTCGTGCCTGAACCTAAAAACGGATCAAAAACAACTTCCCCTTCGTTGCTCGAGGCTAAAATCAATTTGGCAATCAATTTTTCCGGCTTTTGGGTAGGGTGCGGTGTGTTTTCTGACATTGACCAAAACGGAATGGATATGTCGGTCCATAAATTTGATGGGGCTGTCAGGCGATATTTCTTTCCTTCTTCCTCATCGTCTTCCTGCCAGTCTTTCGGAATCCCGTTATCATCTTTGTACGGCGCTAAAACCGGGCGTTTTAATTTAACCGCATCTAAATTAAAGGTGTATTCACTTGATTTAGTAAAAAACCAGATGTCTTCAATGCAGTTCTTCCAATTGTTGCCCGAACTGCGACCTTTTTCGCGTTCCCATGTTATTCTGTTTTTTAGTAGGAAATATTTGCCGGCAATTTCCGGTATGGCTATGGATGTGTTCCAATCTGAGCAAATGTACAAACTGCCGTTCGGTTTTAAAGATATAAAAACTTCCGCAAGCCATTTATCCATCCATCGCTTGTAGTCGTTCCAATCCATCGATTTGAATTCTTTGGTGCCGAATTTTTTGGTTAGGTTATATGGGGGATCGACAACAACCAAATCCGCAAAATTTGCCGGTAAAAATTTTAGGGCTTCAAATGTATCTTGCCAGATGGTGCGGTTTAAAATTTCACTGACTTTTGCTTTTTTAGTCAGTGTTATCGCTTTTGATGAATATTCATCGACTTTTTCTGGGCTTAGTACAATGGTTTTGTTGCGGGGAGCCGGTGTCGATGTCATTGATTTTCGCCAAACTTGTTATTTACGAGCTCGGTTAAATTGCTTATTGCTTGGGCGGCATCTTCACCGCTGGCACTTACTTTTATGGTTGTGCCTTTGACCGCGGCTAACATCATTAAACCCATGATGGAATTCCCTTCTACCGTTTGACCAAGTCTTTCGACTTCTACTTCCGCGTTTAGTCCATCTATCGCTTTAACGAAACTGGCTGCGGCTCTGGCGTGTAATCCTCTTTCGTTTATTATATTTAATTCTACGCAGATTTTATCGCTCATCTTTATTTTCCCAGTAATTCAGAGGCTATGGTGATATATTTAATGCCGGCTTCTTTCGCTCCGCTTACCGCTTCTTTTAAGCCTTTTTCTTTACGCAGTGTATTCAGTTTTACCAACATTGGCAGATTGATACCCGCAATCACTTCCACTTTGGCTCTGTCCATTATTGATATCGCTAAATTTGACGGTGTGCCGCCGAACATGTCGGTCAATACGATAACTCCATCTCCGCTGTCTACGTTTTGTACTTTATTCAATATATCGTTGCGACGCTCGTTCATGTCGTCGTTGGGACCGATGCATGCGGTTTCTATTTGTTCCTGCGGACCGACGATGTGTTGCATCGCAGATTTGAATTCTTCGGCCAGGCGACCGTGTGTGACCAACACTATTCCTATCATTTATTTTGCTCCATTTTTCCAGATTTTAACCGCACCGAAAGCCTCAATGATTTCTTGTTTGCTCTTGATGCGTTCTAATTCATCGGCTCGGGTTTGACGACCTTTAAACGAAAATTCTTCTACGGTGTCTACGGGGACGGCATAAGTGCGTTCTACCGTTTCTCCGTTTATCTCTACAATCATGACAAATTCCGACTCGGCTAATACGGAACCCGTTTCTCCGTTTATTCCTTCCAATTTTACCGCAATTTTGCCATCCCTCTTTAGTAATGCGGTATTCTTACCGTCATATTCTAACATCGGGTTAATCGGACTGTCCTTGCGGGCATCGATGAATATGGCTAATTCCCCGAATTTGTTTTCTATGATTTCAAAAAAATCTTGTTTCTCTATTAATGTGTAATATTGATTTTCCATGTTTCGGCTCTTGTCTAATTAATGTTACCAACGTTATCAAAATATCACAAACTTTTATAAGTGTCAATTAAGTTTATTCTGACTTAGTCGTTTTCTTTGCCGGTGTCATTGTTTAGTCCTAAATTTTGTTGAGGCGTATTTTCTCTTAGATGCTCGGATAATCTTTTGCTCGGGGTGCGGCGTCCGGATTTTTTTAATATTAATTTGGCTAGTTCATTTTCATCTTTTTCGTCGGCAAAATCTGACATCGTTTCTGCCGGTAAATTACTCAGTTCTTCTTCGGAAAATCGCTTTTTGACATTCTTGATGCCTTGAATGCTCTGGGGTAAATCTTCTTGCGGCAAATTTCCTCTTAGATTTAATGGCTTGGTGATTTTTTGTTTTAATACCTGTCGGCGTATTTCTGTCGGTGTTTGTTCCGAAGAATTTAGCAGGCGGGCTTCTGCTCTGGTCGGTTTTGTTGATAAACCGGCACTTTGGGCGGCTATGTTTGCACTCATTACGGCGTTTAATTTTCCGGCCATGTGTTGTTCTTGGGTTATCCTTATCGTTTCTTTTTCTTGACGGGCGCGAGCTTGTTCTTCGTCATATATTTCTTCATTATCTAATAAATTGATGTTGAAAAATGTGTTTCCATCTTCTTCATCTTCTTCATCATCGTAGACTTCTTTGATTTTTTTGCGGAGGCGGTTTAAGGCTTGCGGGGATGGGGTGGGCGTGGCTTGCTTGCGTAGTTGAGCGGCGTTTTCAGTCGTGGCTGCATCTTCCAATTCGGCTCGACCTTCCAATCTTTTGCTAATGCGCTCTGCATCGGAAACGCTCTTCTTTTCCCAGTTTATCAGCTCTTTTTTGTTGGGGGCGAGTTTTTCCGTCATTGCTTTTCTCCTTTGTGTGTACTTGCTTGATTATTCGCGATGGTAGGTAATCATTAAACTGGTGTCGGCCAATATTACCGGCGTTACTTTTAATTTTTGCTTACTGCGCATTTTTAATGTAAATGGTGTGCAGGTGGTGATATGCTTTAACATGTCTTCTCTGAATGTTTGCCAGTCTTCCACTTCCGGCAACTTCTTCTTTTGTTTGTCCAGTATGTCGCGGATTGCCGGTGTGTCTTGTATTTCGGTTTCGGCTATTCCCCATAAACTTAAAAATGAACTGTTGTAGGTCTTGAGGCGTAAATTCGGTGTGAAGATAATTACAGAATCGTCAATGTTATCTAAAATGTCCCGCTGAACCGCAATTAAATCGCTTAGATGTCTTGCCGCCGCTAAACGGTCGGTTATATCTTCATAGGCGATAATCGTTCCGTCTGGATGGGGCGCACGAATGCGGCGGAATGTTCTGCCGTCCGGTATATACAATAAATCTTCCTTTTGTTCGGTTAATGAATCGAAGGCCTTGTTTTCTTCATCTTTATAGGCTTTGAAATCCGATACTTCGGGTAGAGTCTTTTGCTCGCGAATCTTATCTAAAAACAGGTTGTAATGCGGTGGGTTGTCTAAAAAGTTATTCGGTAAATTCCATAATTTCAAAAAAGCTGTGTTTCCGAATGTAAACTCGTGTTTCGTATTTATTATGCAAAATGCCGTGTCTAATGAGCTTAATATGTCTAAGTGCGTATCTAAGTGGACTTGATAATTACGTTTTACTTCGTCAAAACCCGTGATGTCTATTAATGAGCCGATGGTGTGGGAGGTCTTGAGTGACGAATCGTAGTAGGGGGTTTCCGTTATCTCATATTTCTTTAATTCACCGTTGTTTAGAATGTTGATTTGTTTTTTTTGCGGGGTGTTTGATTCTTTGGCGGTTTTGGCTAATTCCAATAAGTTTGAGGTGTTGCCTAAATCTCGTAATGTACTGTTTTCCGGCGTGATGTCTTTGAAATTTTTTAATCCTAATAAATTTAGGTATTGGCGGTTTAAAATTCGAATATTTAATGACGAATCTCGCAACCATATCGGATAGGGGAGATTGTCGATTAATATTCTGAAATCTTCAACCTCTTTGCGGCTTAATATGGCTTCTTCCGTTGCGCGGTCGATGAAATTGGTTTCTCGCGTGATATCTCTGAACCATAGACAGTTGCTGTTTATTTGCGAATCGGATGAGTTTATGCGTACTCCCGTTACGACAAAGGTTTTGTGATTGTTACCGTGGGCTAATACTTCGAAACTTAAACCAGTCTTTTTTAAATTATTGAACATTCCGTTTAGCTTTTCCGAATCGGTGCGGCTAAATGCCGAAAGTATTTCGTTTAGGGTGCTTTGTTCGCCGTTCGGTAAATTTAGCATGGTGGCTAAACGACGTGAACAGTATTGGTATTCTTTGTTCTTGTATATGGATAGAGTCAGGTAGCCGTCTTTTGAGGCGTACAGCATTTCTTCATAATGGCGCGTGGCGATGTCTTGTTTGGATAAATCGTTCTTCAGCTTGCGGTTGCGACGAATTAAAATGACAGCTAATAGCGGAAATACCAAACTTATTGATAGCCATATATACAGCAATGTTGTCAGTGTTTCTATTGTCATTTTATTCTTTCCGTTTCTTCTTTCCGCGCGCAGCTCTGTACCGACGGGGTAAAAAATGCTTTTTTAAGTTTGAGGTTAAAATTTTCGGTTGTTTGTTTTTTTGTTTTATTATATAGCTAGTTCTATGATATTTGTTTGGCGATAGCAAATTAAAAATTGAAAGAGTGAACAATATGTATACGTTGGTTTTTGATACAACCGGAAACGGGTTGGCTTTGGCACTTTATAAAGATGAAAAATGTGTGCAAAAAATAGAGAAAAATGAAGAGTTTGGACAGGCGGAACATTTAGCGGTCGGTATGGCGCAAATTCTTAAGGATAATAAACTGAAAATGGCTGATGTCGAATTGTTGGGCGTTTGTACGGGACCGGGGTCTTTTACAGGAGTGCGTTCCGGCTTGGCTTTTGCGCGTGGTTTGGGGTTGGGCGCACCGCAATTGAAACTGACCGGCGTGACGGCGTTTGATGTTTATGCTAATATGCTTAAAGAAAAGGACAGGGCTTTTTATAATGCAGTCGTGATTGAAACGAAACGTGAGGATTTTTATTTTCAGTTGTTTGATGAAAATTTAAAGAAAATTTCTGAGCCGCTGGCTTTGACGCGTGAGGAAATCGCTCGTAAACTCAGAGGAAAACAGGTCAGCTTTATCGGTGATGGCGTGGAGAGGCTGCTTTCACTTTCTTTAGGTTTGCAAATTAAACAGGTCGAAATTGTGGATATGATGGATGTTGAGGCACTCTTTCGAACCGTTTATCAAAAATATTTGCAGAAAATGCTTGATTTTCCCAAACCGCTGTATATAAGAGGGGCTGACACTTGTGTAAAATGAATAAAAAATTATAGATATGTTATAAAATTGGTGTTAGATACCTATTCTAATGGAATTTGTTTATGTTTATCTTATTTATGAAAGAGGTTTGCCGTGACTAGATCCGAATTGATTGAAAATATTGCTAAGAAAAATCCTAACCTTCTGTTAAGCGATATTGAAAGAATTGTCAGTGTTATTTTTTCTAGTATGACGAGCGCTTTGGCTAAAGGCGATCGTGTCGAATTCAGAGGCTTCGGAGTGTTTTCAATTCATAAACGCTCTCCGAGAATCGCTCAGAACCCGAGAACCGGCGATAAAGTGAAAATCGGTAATCGTAATATTGTACATTTTCGCGTTGGTAAAGAATTACACGAGAAAATGAACGAAAATTAATCCTTTTTCTTCCTGATTGGAGGTCGTATGTGGCTGATTAAAATCTTACTTATGGCACTGTTTTTTGTTTTTTTGGTGCAGAATAATGAAATGGTTAATGTCTGGCCGATACCGCAGGATAATCTGACTGTCGCCGTTAGCGTCGTCTATCTTGTACTGTTTTGTGTGGGATATCTTTGCGGGAGATTGTCGGCTTGGGCCGCTTACGCTCCTCTCAGAGCGATGGTCAGAAAACAGAAAAAAGAAAATAAATTGCTTTCTAAAGAGCATGAAAAACTTAATCAAGAACACGAAAAATTAAATCAGCAAATTACTTCTTTGCAGGAAGAGGCTGAGAGAAATGAAAAAACAAACGGCTTTTTGTTGAACAGAAAAATTAAAGGGTGGTTTTCTAAACCCTCTGTGGAAGATAAGTGAGTTATAAAAAAAAGAACTAAAGCGAGGTAAATTATGAATTGGTTAACTGATATTGTCAGACCCAAAATTAAGAAAACAACCCCGAAAGAAATTTCTGATGATTTATGGGTTAAATGTCCGGAATGCGGGCAGATGCTCTTCTCTAAAGAGCTCAAACAGTCTATGTATGTTTGTACTAAGTGCGGACATCATTTGCGCCTTTATGTTGATAAACGTTTAAAACAACTTTTTGATGACGGTATCTATTCCGAGATGATATTGCCCTCGGTTAAAGAAGATCCGTTGAAGTTTAAAGATACACAGCGTTATACAGACAGACTTAAAGTTTATCGCAAAAAAACGGGAAATAATGACGCAATTAAAGTCGGTACCGGTAAAGTTGCAGGTATAGATGCGGTGGTTGCCGCTATGGACTTCTCTTTTATGGGGGGATCTATGGGGACGGCTGTCGGTGAAGGAATTGTTGCCGCTGCCGATTATGCGTATAATCATGATTGTCCCTTGATTATTGCCAGTGCTTCCGGTGGTGCGCGTATGCAGGAAGGTATGCTCTCTTTGATGCAAATGGCGCGGACTACGGCGGCTATCAATCGGGTTAAAGAAAAAGGACTTCCTTATATCTCTATCTTTACAGACCCGACAACCGGTGGCGTTTCGGCTTCGTTTGCGATGATTGGTGATATTCATATTGCTGAAAAAGGTGCGATGATTGGTTTTGCCGGGAAACGCGTGATTGAGCAGACTATTCGCGAAAAACTGCCTGATGGTTTTCAAACTGCTGAATATCTTAAAGAACATGGTATGGTCGATATTGTGGTTGAACGTAAAAACTTGAAAGAAACGGTTGATCGTGTTTTGACGCTTTTGTTGGCTAATCGTAATAAAATAGCGGCGTAATAGTGTTTGAAAGTATGGTGTTAAGGCGGGGTGTTTTAACTCCGCTTTTTTGTGATTATTTTATGAAAAAAACTTCACTTTTGTTAGTGTAGGATGTGTTTTTTGGGGGAGTAGAATGATGCAAAAATACCTACATTTTTTTGCCACAATAGTCAATACTTTTTTGTTGAGAAATTATGTGACTTTATTTTAGCAAAAAAAATGTACACTTAATTAATTCAATATATGAGGGGAATTAAAATGAGTGTTTTAGATGATGTTTTAGCGGCATTGGATAAGCGCGATGTCAGCGATGATGAGATAAAAAATATGCTAAAAGCGGCTTCTGATTATGCGGAGGCTTTTTCTTCTAATGCGGAGGTTGCGGCTTTGTTTGAGCGCGTTCGTGATGCCGCGATGGCTAAGATGAATAATAAGGATGTGCGTTTTGATGAGAGTGGTAAACCGCTTGAAGGGTTTAATGTTGCTTATGATTTGGCGCAAAGGGGCGAACATGGCGGATTTGCCGATAGAAAGCCAATGGATGTTCTTGCTGAAATAGCGGATGTTAAAAATCGGGCAACGGCTTTGAATGCTGCGTCAACTTCTTATGACCATCAAGCGGTAGCTTCTGATTTGCTTAGAGCGACACATTGTGTTGAGCCTTCCAGTCCTGAAGTTTCGGTTAAAATGTTAAAGATGGAAAAAGAATTATTTGATGGACTTAAAGGAAGCGGTCATAGTTTTGAGGCGGGAAAATCGCAATTGGAAATATATAATCACGCAGCTCGTTATTTTGGGGATGAAAAAGTGGCTGATGCATATATGGCCGGAGCAGATAAAGCGCTTTACAAAGTAAAAGGTTTGGATTTGGGAGCGGACGGTTTGGTTGAAAATACCATGAAAAAATATACCGAAGTTGCGGCATTTCATCCTAAATATGCCGAAGAATGTTTTGACGCAGGAAAATACGTCATGAGAGAGGTTGGTAAGGAATTTTCCGATCCCGAATTTTTGAAACAAACTGCGCAAAATGTTGTTAATGTATATGATGCGTTGGCTAATAATCCTAGGGTGGATCCGAATATTAGAAAACAAGCTCAAAATGCCGGTGATTTACTTAAACGCAAGTATGCTTTAGATAAAGAAACGAATGCAATGGAAACGACCAGAAAAGTACAAAATTCGGTTAATGATAAGCAAAAAGCTCAGGATTTTGTTCAAAGTGGGAGAAGTTATAGCGGTGGAAATAATTTGTTTGATAGAGTTAAAAAGTTTGTTAAAGATGATTTTAAGAAAACTTTTGAGTTTGCTCAGAATAATCCCAAAGCTCTTATGGGGGCAGGGGCTGCTGCTATGTTTACCGGTATGGGAACTGCAAATCCTGCTTTGGCGGCTGCGGGGGCTGCGATTATGACATATGGTTTTTGCAGACAACAGATTGCTAAGGTGAAACAAAAAATGAATCCTGCTCAAGAAACAACAGAGGTGCTTAAACAAAATAAAAAATTTGAAAAAGTATTTGACGGACAGATGTTTAATAAATCAAAGCAAGGAGGCAGATGATATGGAGCAGAAAATAGTCGGCGATTGTGTGTTTTATGTCCGAGATGGTGAAGTTGCTGTAGAAACGGCGGAAATAGCGGGAAAAATTAAGAGTGCGCTTTATGATGGGCGCAATACGCTTTTGATGATTGATGAAAATAAAGTTATCTGGTTGTTGCGGAATATTGTTTTGGAGGTCAGAAACGTATTGGTAAAGGCGGATAAACTTTTTGTTATTAAACGTGATGAAAAAAATGATGTTGCAGGTGGTTATTTTGTCAGGCTCGATGTAAAGGAAAGTCTTGAGTATAAAGACGATTTTGCCGAAAATTGTTGCGATGTTTATACTCTTGTTGAGGGGATGAATGAATAAGAAACTTTTTTAGCTTGAAAACTGTTTTCTTAAAAAAATAATGAACAAATAAATCCAAATCTCGTTATATTTAAATGTTGAAAAATTGTTTAAATTAAGGTATGGTGCATACATACCTGTAAATATGTATATTTAATTTGCGAGGTTTGAATGTTTAAAAAAATTGGTTTGATGATGACGGTTGCACTTTTGCTTTGCGGAAAAGCGCAGGCGGCCGATACGGCTAAAGT
This sequence comes from uncultured Alphaproteobacteria bacterium, assembly GCA_949282205.1. Classification (GTDB taxonomy): domain Bacteria; phylum Pseudomonadota; class Alphaproteobacteria; order RF32; family CAG-239; genus CAG-267. The sequence goes on from CASDOS010000057.1 coordinate 24,985, forward strand.
TTATATTGATCAAAACGGTAATGTCGTGGCTCAGGAAATTTATGTGCCTCAAACTTTTGAAACAAAACAGGTTACAACGACAACGGTAGAAACTCAGCCGGTGGTGGTGCAACGAGTGGTTACAACTTCTTGTTCAAACGGATGTCGCGCAAGTTGTCATGATTGCGTTGTTCCGGCGTATGTTCATCATCCGAGATTGTTTCGTCCGTTTAAACCCTATCATCCACGCTATCCGCGTCATCATGGTTGGAGGCATTTCTAAAGGATAAAAGTGTTGTGACGATAAATCATAAAAAATATATCAATTTTTTGACGGTTTTAACGTGGTGCTTATGCAGTATCACGTTTCAATCGTCTTGGGCGAATAGCTATGTCGAGATGATTACGACGCCGCCGGCGCAGAGTGCGAATTCTCAATCGGTGATTTATGCTGATGAAGTTTATGTGGTGCAACAACCAACTTATGTGCAGGTTGAACCGCAAGCTGTGAATATGCAATATTCTAAAATTTCCGGCGCCCCAATAACCTCCTCTCCGGTGGTTACTTCATCTTATCCTAAATATGTGGCATGGCGGAATGCGCAAAATAATAGTTGTTGTTATGTTCATGACGGTGTGCAAAATCTGATTTATTTTATCGGTGGGGCAGTTGCAGGTCGGATTGCATACGATATTTGGGGACCGCATCATAGGCATCACTTGTTGGATCATTGGTAGTTTTTTTATGTTTTTTCGGCTTTGTTTGGTGTAATTTGGCGGCAAGACTTGACTTAATCGTTTTTAAGACCTAAATCTATTTCAGGTCAGTTTTTTTTATTTTTTAAGAGGGTATTATGAGTGCCGAAAATGATGATGTAAAAAATAAACAGTTTGAAAATGAAACAGAAAATGTCAATGCTTCTGAAGATGTTGCGCAAAATGTAGAAAGCGGTGATGATGGGGCTTCAGAAGGAGTGGCTAAGGAGGCTTCGGATGAGGGACGCGATAAATTAGAAAAAGATTTTGCGAAACTTAAAGATGATTATATCCGTTTGTATGCCGAAATGGATAATATGAAGAAAAGAGCTCATCTGGAAAGCGAAAAGACCATTAAATTTGCCGTTTCTTCTTTTGCAAAGGAACTTTTGGGGGTTGCAGATAATCTGGAAAGAGCTATTGCGGCGATGGGAGATAATAAAGAATCTTGCGCGGAACTCTTAAAAGGTGTGGAATTAACTCAAAATGAATTAACGAAAGTTTTTGAAAAATTCGGCATTAAACGCTTTAACCATATTGGCGAAAAATTTGATCCGAATTTTGAGCGTGTTGTTCAAGAAATTGAAGATAAAAAGGCTAAAAGCGGGGTTATTTTGGCAGAGCTGCAGGCCGGTTATACTATTCATGATCGTATCTTGCGCGAGGCGATGGTTATTGTCGCTAAATAGTTTTTTGCTACATCGGGAGATTGTCTTTAGCGGTGTCATTTGTTGACGCCGCTTTTTTGTGTGTTTTAAAATATTGACAAAAAAGCAAAGCGTGCTATTTTTTTTTCAGAAAGAAATTATTATAACTAAAATTTATGACTATGGGAAATTATGAAAAACAAATTGCTGATTTATGTCATAAAATGATGACAGAGCAGTTTTTAGATTATTTGAATCAATGTGGATGCGAACTCGGTTATCCGTTTGTTATGTATTCAGACGGTGAATGCGGAAAAGGACTGGTTTCTTCGGATGGTAAACACAATGCCGTATTGAAAGTCTTGGGCTCGTTTAAAGATAATGCTAAAGTTGACGGAATTAAGAAACAGAGAATAAAGGAGAATTCAGTTTCGCTTTCTTCTGTTGATGAGCAAAGATTAAAAAATATTTTGAGTATTATTCAAGAAGGTAAACATAAACTTCTTTCTGCTGATGATGAATGTTTTTTAATTTTGAAGGGGACTTTTAGACTGTTTATTTTGTATCTTAATGAGGTGTGCGCACTTAGCTTCTCGGCTTTTAAAATTATTATCGACGAGGATAAATTAGTTTATTTTGCAGCTTATATTGGAATGGTTACAGAACTTAGAGATGACGAAGTAGATTATATTTTAGATAAGGCATCTAAGGAAATTATGATGATTATGTTTGTTTCTTCTTCTTTTTTAGGTTTTTCCGAAGAACAAGAAAAAAAACTTGTTGATAGTCATCGACTGGATTTGCTGACTGTGTATGACGGTGCGTATGTATTCGAAAAAAAAACGTGGTCCTATTTGAGAAATTTAGCGCAAACAGATCCAGAACTTAAAAAATGGCTTGATGATAGATTGCCATATGATAAAAAGCTATAATCCTGATAGAGTTTGTTTATTTGATTTTATCAGCAGGGTTCTTCGGAACTCTGCTTTTTTTGTGCGTTTTAAAATGTTGACAAAAATGTATACTGTGCTAATTTTCTCTCAGAAAGAAATTATTGTAACTAAAATTTATGGCTTATGGAAAATTATGATGCAAATGTATCCGTTGCGACGGGGCAATTTTTGAATTATTTAAATGTATGTGGACGAAAACTTGGTTATCCTTTTCTGCTGTATTCTAACGGAGAATGCGGGAAAAAACTGGTTTCTTCTGATAGTAAGCACAATGCTGTGGCAAAGGTTTTTATGTCTTGCGGTGTTACGGAGATGTTGCAAACATCTGCGATTTCGGCTGTTGAACATGATACCATTGAGGCATCTGGCGGCGAAGATTTTTTGAGATACTTAAACAAATGTGCGCCAAATATAGGCTTTCCGTTTGTCATTTTGACTGATGGCAGAATTTTGAAAAGTTCATTTTTAACAAATGAAGAGAAAAAAATGGTTGTTGTTAAAGTTTTGCGCGCTTTTGTAAACGATGCCAAATTGCTTGGTGTTGTAGAGGATGTTTCTTTGAAAGAGAAATGTGAAAAATCTGATACCGATGAGGCTTTTTTAGAACTTAAAGCGATTATCGATGATGATGATTTGGAGCGTTTTGAAAAGTTGAGCAACGTTAATCATCAGATGAAGATGTATATTTTAACTAATGCATCTAGAAAGATATTGATGTTCTTTTTGCGCCATTGTAAACCTAATAGCTTGACTCTGGAAGAGATGGATTTGCTGTGGATTAAAAACGATTTGGAGCTTTTGGATGCCTATTACTGGTGGGTTCGTGTTCCTGGTAAATAAACGCTATTTTTAGGGCAGATGCAAATTTTATTTTAATGATTATCGGCAGGGTTCTTCGGAACTCTGCTTTTTTTGTGTGTTTTAAAATGTTGACAAAAAAACAAAGCGTGCTAATTTTCTCTCAGAAAGAAATTATTGTAACTAAAATTTATGGCTTATGGAAAATTATGATGCAAATGTATCCGTTGCGACGGGGCAATTTTTGAATTATTTAAATGTATGTGGACGAAAACTTGGCTATCCGTTTATGCTGTATTCTAACGGAGAATGCGGGAAAAAACTGGTTTCTTCTGACGGTAAGCACAATGCGGTTGCGAAGGTTTTACACCCGTTTCAGCTTGACTGTGGTATTGAAATGCCTCTCAACTCCGAGCTGCCTTTTGGAATGGCTTTTGATATTCCAACCGATGAAGACGAAAGAAAGTTATGCGATATCTATAATCGTATTTTACGAAAAGAAACGCTTTCGGAGCAGCAAGAGTCTCTGTTGTGTCGCTTCGGTACGGGCGATGCCATCAGTCAATACGACTATGCCGGCGAGTTGTGTCTTTCTGCTTTTACAGAGCTTGTTAAACGTGATGATTTTCTGTTGTTTAATACGGCTTATTTGTGTAATACTTCGTTGAGAGGTTTTTGGACAGAGTATCAGGAGAATTCTTTGTATGAAATTAAAGAAGTTTATTTGGCTCGAAATGCGTCTAAAAACTTCGTGTTTAATTATCTGAGAACCGGAAGTCGGATGTCGTTTACACCAAAATTTAAAGAAGAAGTGCAAAAACGAAAACGTACATTTTTTTGCTAAAATAAAGTCACATAATTTCTCAACAAAAAAGTATTGACTATTGTGGCAAAAAAATGTACGGATTTGCATGGCGACGATGTTGATTTTTATTTTGATTTTGGTTTCTAATTTAAAATTTGTAATTTATGAATAAAAATCAGATTGCGGAGAGGAACTGTTTTGCTTCTTTGAATGACTACGGAAATAAATTCGATTATCCGTTTGTGGTGCTTATTGATGGACAGTGCTGTAATTCCGTCGAGGCGTTGAATGATAATGTTCATGTCGGAATGAAAGTTTTGCGGCCGTTTAATGATAATGCAAAATTTGAAGGGGGTAAATATACCGAAAATAATTTGAAAAATCAGCTTATTGATATATATGTGCGTATCTTAAACGAACAATCTCTTTCGGAAACTCAACAAGTTCTTTTGTGTAAATACGGCAAAGGGGATATGATTGAATGGTATAATTATGATGAAGAATTATCTCTTGCGGCTTTTCAAGAGTTGATTAAGCGAAATGATTATAATCTCTTTTCCGGAGCCTATTTGCAAAATGAAATGTTGTGTGGTTTTGGATGTGATACCGATAAGAATTTTCTATATGATGCAAAGCAATTTTATCTGGTGCAAAATGCCTCTTCCTTCTTTTTAAAGAGGTATTTAATGGATGAAGATGTTTATATTTATTTTTCTGAACAGGCGGAGATTGAATTGGTTAAACGTCGAGATTTAGAAATGTGGACTTCTTATGTGCAGATTCATGCAAGGTGTTTTGGTGATAAAGCTAATGCTTTGATTGAAAGTATGGCTGTCGGTGATGACAAAATTAAAGCGTGGTATGAAGAGTATGGTTATTAAGCGTATTTAATTTATTGAGCGGATTTCTTTTGAAATACCGCTTTTTTTATAAAAAAAAACTTGACAAAATTTGAAAATAAGTTGTTTTTGTCTTGTAAAAAAATATTATTCACTTAAATTTATGTTTTATGGAAGCAAATAGCGAATCTATTCAGGAAATGACCGCGCAGTTTCTGATGTATCTTAATAAACGTGGCGAAGAACTCGGGTATCCGTTTGTGATGTTTTCAAACGGAGAGTGTGGAAAAGGATTGGTTTCTTCAGACGGTAAACACAATGTCGTGTTGAATGTCTTAGGTGCTTTTAAGGATTATGCTAAAGTTCAAGGTGTTAAATAATCTTCTCTAGGAGAACTTTCCGGTATGGAAAAGGTGCATCTGGAACGTATCAAAATTAAAATTACCAGTATGGATAAACTTTCTTATAAGGAAGAAATATTTTTGATTGAGAAGGGTACCAATGCTTTGTTTGAAAAGTATATTAATTATTTTAAGTTGGAGTATATTGCTTTTCAAAAAATAGTTATGGATGGTCGAGAAGATCTTGTAGCTTTGTATTGTAAGAGGCATGCACGTTTTTTGGGGGAAAGAGAAATTCATTGGTTGCAGGAATATGGTACGCCGCAAATGATGGCTCAGTACAATAGCTTGATGATGCAATCTTTCAGATAGCTTGAAATATGATTGTTGTTAAATGTTGTTGTAGAAGGTGGAGTTCTTATAGAATTTCACCTTTTTTGTTTTTTTATTGGTTATGTATTTTATAAAAAAAATACAGTCTTTTGCTGCTTGGGAATAAAGAGGCAAAAGTTTGCTTAAATATTTTAATTTAAATACTTTTTTTTAAGATTTTAAAACGTAAAGTTTTTCAAAATAAAGTTTGAAAAATAAGTTTTAATGGTTTAGCTTAAGGTTTATGAAAAAATTAGATGTCTATATCGCCAAGCAAATCGTAACCGGTTTTTTGCTTGTCGCTCTTTCCCTGATGTCCATGCTTTGGCTGACTCAGTCACTTCGTTTTGTGGAAATGGTAACCGATAAAGGATTGCCGGTGTATCTGTTTGTTGAAATGACTTCGCTCTTGATGCCGCGCGTCTTTACTATCCTTTCTCCGATTGCGCTCTTTGTTGCGGTTATGTTTGTGTATAATCGCTTGTTGATGGATAGCGAATTGGTTGTTATGAAAGCTGTCGGTATCAGCTCGGTGGTTATTGCAAGAGCCGCTATCGCTATCGGACTGCTTTTAGCCGTGTTTAATGTTTTTGTACTTAATGTCGGAATTCCTGCGGCCGAAAGTAAATTTCGTGATTTGGAGTATGAGGTTAAAAATAGCTTCTCTAAAATGATGTTGCGCGAGGGCGCGTTTACTTCTTTTAAAAATAATATGACTATCTTTATTGATAAATTTATGGACGACGGTACGGTGCGGGGAATTTTGGTCAGTGATGGTAAGAATCCGCAAGAAAAAGTTGTTACTGTCGCAGAAAGCGGTATGCTTGAATATACCGATATCGGACCGAAAATCTTGCTTAAAAACGGAACGCGCCAGGTTATGAATAAAAAGAACGGTCAGTTTTCTTCTATGACGTTTGATGATTATGTCGTTGATTTCGGCGATGTTTCCGTGGCGCGCAAAAAAGATAAAAGCGTGCGCGAAAGAAGTATTTCCGAATTGTTTGAAGAGGCCGACAAACAAGGTGTTTCCGAAAAAGATGCCAGAGCTTTTAAAGCTGAGGCGCATCGTCGTATCTTGGCGCCTTGGTTTAATTTGATTTTTGCTTTGTTAGCTTGTACGGGGTTGCTTATTTCAAACTTTAATCGGCGCGGACAAGGAAAAGTTATTACTGTTTCTATTTTGGCGATGATTGTCGTGCAGGCTTTGGATATGACTTTGGCTAATATGGCGCGTAAACATGAATGGATTGTCGGCTTAATGTATCTTAATTGCTTTTTGCCGTTGTGTATTACCGGAGGATTGTTGTGGAAAACTCCATCGTGGCGCAAAAAACGCTCTAAGGAGATAAATGATGAATTCTAAATCTTGGCTTTCCGCTATCGCGCTTCTTTTGTTTGCAACAGTATCTTTTGCCGCTAATGAACCGGTTGCCGGTGCTTTTGTTCGTAAAGAAAGTAATGTGGCGCCAAAGGCCGAGTTTTCTCCCGGGAATATGACGGATATTATGCCTTCTTTCGAAAATGATAAATCGTCTGATTCTAACCAGAAAGAACAAAATGAACCTGAGCAGGAAATCTTTTTTTCGGCTGATGAAATGGAAACAGATGAGGCGAATTCCATCATTACCGCATACGGCAATGTTGTGGTTACTCGTGGTAATCTGGAACTGATTTGCGATAAATTGTGGTATGACCAGAAAAAAGATGTGATTGTTGCTGAAGGTAATGCTGTTCTGACTGAAGCGGACGGAAGCGTCCTTTATACCGATAAAATTACTTTGTCCGAGAGAATGAAACGCGCTGATGTGGATAAAGTTAAAGTTATTATGCGTGATGAATCCCGTATTTGGGCGGATTCTTTTGTTAAAAAAGTTAATGATAATCGACAAATGCGTAATGCTTCTTATACCGCTTGCGATATTTGTCAGGGAAAATCTCCTCTTTGGCGTATTGACGCGCGTAAGGTGAATTATGATGCCGAAGGGCAAAATATTAATTATAATGATGCTGTCTTGAGAGTCAAAAATATTCCAGTCTTTTATACGCCTTTCTTAAGTCATCCGTCGCCTGAAGTTAAACGTCGTTCCGGACTCTTGATGACCTCTATGGGCAGTACTTCTTATACGGGACAATATATTCAACCAACATATTTTTGGGATATTTCCGATCAGACTGATGTTATCCTTTCGCCTTATTTTACAACCGATAGAGGTATTGTTTTGGGAGGGCAGTATCGTCAGTATTTCTATAACGGCGAGGTCAAAGCTGAAGGTACTTATTTGGAAGATGATGGTAAAGATTATGATAAAGTCGATTATAAATCGTTTAATCGTCCGAAACGGCGCGGAAATTTGTTCTTAAACGCTCGGTATGAAATTAATGATTATTGGGTGGCGAATCTTGATTGGAATTATGTTTCCGATGTGTTCTATCTGAAAGATATGGATTTGCCGGGACGTGATGATCCGTGGTTGACTTCTAAACTCTCTTTTGAACGTTTTGAAGGGCGGGATTATGCAACAATTGAAGGCTATTATTACAAACTTACCAGTTATAGCCTTAAAGCCTCTAATAATGCTGAATATCAAAGCCGTATGAAAAGTTTGCCTACCGTCGCTCCGTATATGGAATATGAACATATCAGCGATGCTAATCAGTATGGCGCTTATTTCAAAACGAATATCAGTTCCGCTTCCGTCTATCGCGATAATGATGAGGAATCTCAACGCTTGACAATGATTAATTCTTGGGAGCTTCCTTATACCAGTAATTATGGTGAACAATATAAATTTGTGGCGTCCGTTAAATCTGATGTCTATTATATCGACGATTATATGTATAATTCAACTGACGATTATGACGGAACACTTGCCAGAATCTTCCCGCAATTGGGAGTTGAGTGGCGACTGCCTTTTGTGCGCGCTACCGAAACTTCTCGGCAAATCTTAGAGCCGGTTGTTGTTGCTGTGTTGGCGCCGGATAACGATAATGATATTGAAAAAATTCCTGACGCCGATAGCGCTGATGTCGAATTTGATGATACGAATGTCTTGAGCCTCGATAGATATGCTGGTTATGATAGAAATGATGATGGTAGTCGTATCAGCTACGGCTTAAATTGGAGCTCTTATGGTAATATCTTGGGACGGACTTCCGCTTTTATTGCACAAAGTTATCAGTTTTCTGATAATAGTTCGTTTATGGAAGCTGTTAATGGTGAGGATAATAATAGTCGCCTTTCTGATTATGTCGGACGAGTTTATGCTTCTCCTAATAAATATTTGGATTTGAATTATCGTTATCGTTTGGATAAAGATGATTTTGAGCTTAAATATAGTGAGTTGGGCGCAAAAGTCGGCTCGGAAATCTTTAATGTCTATACCTCGTATATCTATTTGCAGCCAAATCAGAATTCTTATTATAAAGCCAGCGAACGTAAAGAACTCTATTTTTCTGTAAATTCTAAATTGACAAAGGATTGGTCGGTTTCAGTTTATGATCGTATTGATTTAACTGACGGTGGCGGAACTTTGGAACATGGCGGACAGCTTATTTATGAAGATGAATGTCTGAAATTGGCGTTTGTGGCGAAAAAATATAATTATGATGATCCAACGTTGGATGATGATTATGAATTTGGGGTTACGTTCTTCTTTAAAACTTTGGGAGGAATGGGATCTAAATAATTTGGGAGTATGTGATTATGGTGCTTAAAAGAGGACTTGCTTTTGTTGCTTTAGGAACTTTAGTTTCTTCAATGGCTTGGGCGGCGGATGTCGATTTGTCGAATTTAGATAAAGCGGTGCGGACGTCTGCTTCTAAGTCTATTATGTTTAAAAGAGGTCCTGAGGCTCAACTCGAAATCGAACGTCGTGTACAGCAGGAAGAAGATGAAAAAGAACGCAAAAAGGCTGAACAAGAAGCGAAAATGAAAAAAGAACAGGCGGTCTTTCGTCCGTATAATTTGTTTGGCTCCGGGTGGAAAATTGTTGCTACTATCAATGGTGAAATGATTTCTAATAAAGATTTACAGGAACGAGCTAATCTGTTTTCGTTGACGACCGGACTTAATGCTAATGACAAAAATAAAAAAATGGTTTCCGATAAAGTACTTCAAAATACAATTGATGAAAAAATTAAATTGCAAGAAGCGGAAAAACAAGGTGTGCATGTTTCTGACAAAGAAGTGCGTGATGCGTATCGGAATTTTGAAAAAGCAAATGGGGTTCCTGCCGGAAAATTTAATAATGTGTTGAAAGAGTATCATGTCAGCAAAGATGTGTTTATGACGCAAATTAAAGCTAATTTGTTGTGGAATAAATTAGTCGCAAATAAGGTCAGTATGAGTGGGGTTGGTGTTTCTGAGCGTGAAGTTCAAGATGAATTTGCGCGTATTAAAAAAGATATGAGTACTCCTAAATATATGGTTTCTGAAATCGTTATTAAACGTAAAGACGGCGAGCATATTGATGAATTAGTCGAAATTTTACAGAAAGATCCACGTTTTGAATTGTATGCCGCGCAATTTTCACAAAGCGCTAGTGCTCCTTCGGGAGGTAAACTCGGTTGGGTGGCTGTCGGACAACTTCCGGCGCCTTTAGATAAAGCTGTCCGTAACTTAAAAGAAGGACAGGTGTCTAATGCTATTCCTTATCGAACCGATTTTTATATCTTTAAAATGGATAAAATTTATAATCCCGCTAAAGATAAACAGAAAATGCCTACCGAAGATGAAGTGCGAGAGTTTATTAAAAATCGCAAAACCGATGAAATTGCCAATAAATATATTCGTGATTTGCGCAATCGGGCTGTGGTCGAAAAGAAGTTTTAATTGTTCTTGAATGTTTGAAAGGCGTTAGTTATGGCGGATGTTCCTTCAACGAAATTTTTTGTAGATAAATACGGCTTGATGGCAAAGAAAGCGTTGGGACAGAATTTTTTGTTGGATGCGAATATTACCGATAAAATTATACGACTTTCTTTGAATGAACAGAAACTTCGGGATTTAAGCGGTGAACAAGTGGTCGAAATCGGTCCGGGACCGGGAGGGCTGACACAGGCGGTTTTGCGACAGCATCCGCAAAAAATGACGGTTATCGAAATGGATGAACGGTGCTTGGATATTTTGCATGAAATTCAGGGATTTTATCCGCAGCTTGACGTTGTTGAAGGCGATGCATTGAAATTTGATTTTTCGGTTAAGGCTGAAGTCGATGGCAAATTTCATATTGTCAGCAATCTTCCCTATAATATCTCTGTGGTGCTTTTGACCGGCTGGTTGAAACATATTGCTTGCTATAAAAGTATGACGCTGATGTTTCAAAAGGAAGTGGCGGACAGAATTACCGCTCAAATCGGAACAAAAGATTATGGTCGTATTTCCGTTATGGCGCAATTACAGTGCCATATTGTTAAATTGTTTGATTTGCCGCCGACGTGCTTCGTGCCGGCTCCGAAAATTTGGTCTTCCGTTCTCTTGTTCAAACCGAAAGAAAATCCGCTTGATAAGCCTACTTTGGCGCAGGTTGGGAAACTTACAGAACTCGCTTTTGGGCAAAGACGAAAAATGATAAGGCAAAGTTTGAAGTCATTTCCTGATTTGACTCTTAAAGCCGAAAAACTCGGAATCGATTTAACGGCGCGTGCCGAGAATTTGACACCGCAACAGTATCTTGATTTGGCGTTGGCTTAAATCTTGTTTGATTTGTGCTAGACTTTGGGTTAGGTCTATTTAAATTTTTAAAAAATAAATTATTTCTTCTCTTGTTTTTAGTTCACAATTTTTTTATAGGAGAAGAAAATGACAGAAGGTGTTAGATTTCCTACTTTAGCGTTTATTACCGGTGGTGCCGGACAAGCTAATGATGGTATTCCGCCACAACCGTTCGAAACTTTTTGTTATGATTCTGCACTTATGCAGGCTAAAATCGAAAACTTTAATGTTATTCCTTATACTTCCGTTTTGCCGAAAGAAATTTACGGGCATATTGTGCCAATTGATAAAGTGGTTGACCAGTTTAAACATGGTGCTGTTTTAGAGGTTATTATGGCTGGTAACGGTGCTAATCGCGATGAACATAAAGCGATTGCCACCGGTATCGGTATTTGTTGGGGTAAGGATAAAAAAGGGGAACTCATCGGTGGATGGGCTGCCGAATATGTTGAGTATTTTGATACTCACATTGATGATGATATAGCAAAAGGTCATGCCGAAATGTGGCTTAATAAATCTCTTAATCATGAACTTGAAATCCGTGGTGTTGAAAAACACAGCGAGTTCCAAATGTTCCATAATTATATCAATATTGAACAACAATTCGGTTATTGCCTGACATGTCTTGGTTTTCTTAACTTTGAACATGCTCCGGCGGCTAAAATCTAATTGTGCTTTTTAGTATTGCTTTGGATGAATTTTTTGATTTGTAAAGGATAATACAATGGCTAATAAAGACAATGCAAAAGTTGCTGATACCGCAACGGAAAGTAAATCTTCCGGCGGTGGGCAACTTGGTGTTTTGGCTCTTGCCGGCGTTGTTGTCAGTTCAATGATTGGGGGAGGCATTTATAGCCTCCCCCAAAATATGGCTGCAGGTGCGTCGGTCGGCGCTGTGCTTTTGGCGTGGTTGATTACCGGTATCGGTGTCTTTTTTATTGCGAATACGTTTCGTATTCTTTCGGTTGTTAAACCGGATTTGACCGCCGGTATTTATATGTATAGCCGTGAAGGATTTGGCCCGTATGTCGGTTTTACTATCGGTTGGTCCTATTGGTTGTGCCAAATTTGCGGTAATGTCGGCTATGCCGTGATTACTATGGATGCACTTAATTATTTCTTTCCGCCTTATTTTGCCGGCGGTAACGGATTTTATTCCATTATCGGAGGTTCTCTCCTTATTTGGGGATTTAATGCTCTGGTGTTGAAGGGAATTAAACAAGCCACAATTATTAACCTTATCGGTACGGTGGCTAAAATTGCTCCGCTGCTGTTTTTTATCGTGATTACCTTAATCTTCTTTAATTCTGATAAATTCTCATTTGATTTTTGGGGCGAAAATGAACATGCTCTCGGTGATGTTGCTAATCAAATCAAGGGGACTATGCTGGTTACTCTTTGGGCGTTTATCGGTATTGAAGGAGCGGTGGTTATGTCTAAGCACGCAAAAAATCAAAAAGATGTCGGTTCTGCTACCCTTTTGGGATTTGCCGGTTGTTTGTTGATTTATGTGCTTCTTTCAATCCTTCCGTACGGCTTGTTTACGCAAGAACAGTTGGCGAAAATGCCGAATCCGTCTACCGCCGCCGTCTTAGAACCGGTTATCGGTAAATGGGGCGCTTATATCATGAATATCGGCTTGCTTATTTCGGTTTTAACCAGTTGGCTCGCTTGGACCATGGTTACGGCGCAAATCCCTCAGGCTGCTGCCGAAAATGGTACGTTTCCTAAGGAATTTGCTAAAGAAAATGACGCACAAGCTCCATCGGTTTCTTTGTATGTTACCAGCGGGTTGATGCAACTCTTTATGCTTATGGTTTATTTTTCAGGTAATGCTTGGAACACAATGCTCAGTATTACTAGCGTGATGGTGTTGCCGGCTTATTTTGCCAGCGCGATGTATTTATGGAAACTTTGCGAAGATCATGAGTATCCTAAAAATTTCTATATCGCTCGCTCTTATGCGCTGCTTTCTGGTGTGTTGGGGGCTCTGTACGCATTATGGCTTATTTATGCGGCGGGATTGAGCTATCTGTTGATGGCACTTATCTTTATGGCGCTCGGTATTCCTGTTTATATGCACGCGCGTAAGCAAAGTGCTCCAGATGAACCGGCGTTTTCTACCGGAGAGCGGTTTGTCGCCGTTATTTTGGTGGTGGCGGCTCTGTTTGCGATTTATGCAATGGCGACAGGTATTGTCAGCGCTTAAGCTGCTATAAAATAAAAGCACCGCAAAAACGGTGCTTTTATCTTTTGTTTCGCTTTGTCTTATACGTTTAATGCTTTACGATATGTTTCAAGCAAAAATTCTTGCTCGTCGCGGTCCGCTTGATTCATCTTTCTCAATTTGATGATGGCTTTCATTATCTTTACATCAAAACCAACGCCTTTGGCTTCCGCATAAATGTCACGAATGTCTGACGAAATGCCTTTCTTTTCTTCTTCCAAGCGTTCAATGCGTTCAATTAAAGAATTTAGTCTGGTGCTGTCTATGCCGCCTACTTCGTTTTCTGCCATGTTTATTCTCCCTTCAATTGTTGTTTTCAGAATCTGTTTTCTTGTTTTCGGTATCGGACTTTAGCAAAGATATTTTTTTTTGACAAGTAATAAATTTGATACATTTTAGTTGCGCTTAATTTGTTGTGGAGAAGTTAAAGAATAATAAGTTATTAAACTTTTATGGTATATACCTTATCATAACGAAAGTTTGGTTTTAATTTTTTTTAGGGGATGAATATGCCAATAAATACGCGTACGAAAATTTTAGCAACCTTGGGCCCGTCTTCTAATACCGAAGAGAAAATTTCCGCACTTATTGATGCTGGTGTTGATGGTTTTAGATTGAATTTTAGTCATGGAACACATGAAGAACATCAGGGTATTTATCAATTAGTCAGAAAATTGGCTAAAGAAAAAGGCGTTCAGGTTACGGTTGTGGCTGATATGCAAGGACCAAAACTCAGAATCGGTATGTTTAAAGACGGTAAAGTACTTTTGCACAAAGGGCAAAAATTTACTCTCGATATGAAAAATGATTTAGGTGATGAGAATCGCGTTACTCTTCCTCATAAAGAAATTTTTGAAGCGCTGAAAGTCGGCGATAAATTGCTCGTTAATGACGGTAATATTGTCTTGAATGTTTTAAAATGTAATAAAGAATCGGCGCTTACCGAAGTTGAAGTCGGGGGCTTTATTTCCGGTCATAAAGGGGTTAATTTGCCAAACTCTTCTCTTAATATCTCTCCGTTGACACCTAAGGATTTAGATGATTTGGAGTTTGCTTTGGGACTTGGTGTTGATTGTATTTGTCTGTCCTTTGTTCAACGTGTTTCCGATATTAAAGAAGCGCGTAAAATTATCGGTAAAAGAGCTTGGATTATTTCTAAATTGGAAAAACCACAGGTCTTGGATGATTTGGATAATATCATTAAGGCTTCTGATATGATTATGGTCGCTCGTGGTGATTTAGGCGTGGAGTGTCCGATTGTTACCGTGCCGGTTTTGCAGAAACGAATCGTTTCTAAATGTCGTATCTTCGGTAAACCCGTAATTGTTGCAACACAGATGCTCGAATCGATGATGAATGCCCCGATGCCAACTCGTGCGGAAGTATCGGATATTGCCAATGCTGTTTATGATGGCTGTGATGTGGTTATGCTTTCGGGCGAAACGGCTGCCGGTAATTATCCGGTCGAAACCGTGCAGACTATGCATGGTGTTATTCAACAGGTTGAAAGTGATCCGAAGTATTTGGAAAATGTACATCACTTCTGTCAGGGAAGTAATTGCAACAGTGAGGCTCACGCTATTACGCATGCAGCCGGTGAAGTGGTCAAAACTCTTGATAAAGTCGCTTGTATTGCTACTTTTTCCGTTAGCGGCGCAACTACTTTGGCGATGGCTCAGGAACGTCCGAATTTGCCGATTATTTCTATTAATCCGACGGAAGAAATTGCTCGCAGACTTAACTTGGTTTGGGGAGTCAAAACTTATATCGATACAAAGGTGTTTGAGAGTTTTGATAATATCGAAACCGTTTCTCGCGCTTTTGCTTCTCTTTCCGGATTGGCGAAAAAAGGTGAACATATTGTTGTTACTGCAGGTTATCCGTTTGGTCGGGTCGGAAGTACGAACGTTTTGCATATCGTTAAAGCGTAAAGATTTTTGTTTGTTCCTAAATCATAGTCCCCGCTTCCTTGTGGGGATTTTTTTGTATTTACCTACGAAATAATCTGAAATAATTCGTGTCTTGATAAGCCTTTTAAACGCCTTGTTAATTTTTTGTCAGCTATTATCTTCTCAATAGTGTTAAATTGTTATGGAGAAGTGTAAACTATGGCAAAAGAAACTCAAGTTCAAGCTAGTGAAGAAGCTGAAAAAAAGCATGTTGATGAGATTGTCGCTAAAGTTGCCGAAGCTCAGAAAAAATATGCTGAATATACTCAGGAACAAGTCGATTATATTTTTAGACGCGTGGCTCTTAAATTAAGCTCGCTCAGAATCCCTTTGGCTAAAATGGCTGTCGAAGAAACCGGTATGGGTGTGGTTGAAGATAAAGTTATTAAAAACCATTTTGCTTCCGAATATATCTACAATAAATTTAAAAATACCAAAACTTGCGGTATCTTGGAAGAAGATAAAGCTAATGGATTAATCAAAATTGCCGAGCCTTTGGGCGTTATCGCAGGAGTTGTTCCAACGACGAATCCTACTTCTACCGCTATCTTTAAAGCCTTAATCGCTCTTAAAACGCGTAACGGTATTATCTTTTCTCCGCACCCTCGCGCTAAGAAATGTACCGTCGAAACCGCGCGTATTATGTTGGAAGAGGCTGTTAAAGCAGGTGCTCCCGAAAATATTATCGGGTGGATTGAAAATCCCTCTATATTCCAAACTCAATATTTAATGCAACATCCTCAGGTTGATATTATCTTGGCCACAGGCGGTCCGGGAATGGTTAAATCCGCTTATAGTTCCGGTAAACCGGCTCTTGGTGTCGGCGCAGGTAATGTTCCGGCGTTGATTGATGAAACCGCTGATATTCAAATGGCTGTTTCTTCTATCTTAATGTCTAAGACTTTTGATAACGGTATGATTTGTGCTTCTGAACAATCCGTTACTGCCGTTAAAGATGTTTATGATGCTGTTAAAGACGAATTTATTAAACGCGGCGCTTATATCTTATCTCCGAAAGAAAAAGAAAAATTGGCGAAGGTTATTATGATTGACGGACATCTTAATTCCGCTATCGTTGGGCAGCCCGCTTATAAAATCGCTGAAATGGCTAAAATCTCCGTTCCGGAAGAAACTAAGGCGCTTATTGCTGAATGCTCTAAAGTCGGTGCTGAAGAACCGTTTTCGGCTGAAAAACTTTCTCCGGTTTTGGCTCTCTATAAAGCCGATGACTTTAAGTCCGGTGCAGACTTGGCTAAAGAACTTGTTTCTCACGGTGGTAGAGGACATACGTCCGTGCTTTACACTAATCCGCAAAATGATGACAGAATTAAATATTTCGGTCATCTGATGATTACCGGTCGTGTTATGATTAACTGTCCTTCTTCTCAAGGCGCTATCGGTGATATTTATAACTTTAGACTCGAACCGTCTTTGACTCTAGGTTGCGGTTCTTGGGGCGGTAACTCGGTTAGTGAAAATGTGGGGGTAAAACATCTGATGAATATTAAAAATGTGGCTAAACGTGAAGAAAATATGTTGTGGTTCAGAGTACCACCGAAAATCTATTTCAAACCCGGTTCTCTGTCGTTTGCTTTGAAAGAACTTAAAGGTAAAAAACGTGCGTTCATCGTTACTGATAAACCTTTGTTTGATTTAGGATTTACTAAACGTGTGACCGATGTTTTGGATGAAATCGGCGTTGCTTATAAAATCTTTTCAGATGTGCATCCGGATCCGGATTTGACTACCGTTAATATGGCTATCGGTACGCTGCGTTCTTTTGAACCGGATGTTATTATCGCTCTTGGCGGCGGTTCTCCGATTGATGCCGGTAAAATTATGTGGATGATGTATGAACATCCCGAATTGAAGTTTGAAGATTTGGCTATGCGCTTTATGGATATTCGTAAACGTATTTTCGAATTTCCACAATTAGGTGAAAAAGCGATGATGGTGGCTATTCCGACAACTTCCGGTACAGGTTCCGAAGTGACACCGTTCTCTATTATTACCGATGATAGCGAAGGCGTTAAATATGCTGTTGCCGATTATGCTTTGACGCCGTCGATGGCAATTGTTGATGCGGATTTGGTGCAAACAATGCCGAAGGGACTTTGCGCTGCTTCCGGTATTGATGTTTTGACGCATGCTCTCGAATCTTTCGTTTCTTCAATGGCTACCGAATATACTCGCGGTCTTTCACTTGAAGCAGGTAAACTCGTATTCGATTATTTGCCACAGTCTTATGCAACCGCAGATTTGCACGCTCGTGAAAAAATGCACGCGGCTTCTACGCTTGCAGGTATGGCGTTTGCTAATGCTTTCTTGGGTGTTTGCCACTCTATGGCTCATAAACTTGGTGCGGCGTTCAATATTCCTCACGGTGTTGCCAATGCACTCTTGTTCTGTCAGGTTATTCGCTATAACGCAACCGATAAACCGGCGAAACAATGTGCATTCCCACAATATAAATTCCCGCATGCTAAAGCCGCTTATGCAGAATTTGCAACGGCTATGGGCTTTAAAGGGAAAACTGAAGATGAAAAAGTGGATGCTTTAATCGCAGGTATTCAAGATTTGAAGAAGAAAATCGGTATTCCAGGTTCTATCCGCGAATGGTTTGCCATTAAAGGCGAATATACCGATGAAGATTTCAAAAAAGCTATGGAAATTTTGCCGACACTTGCATTTGATGATCAATGCACCGGTTCTAATCCGCGTTATCCTTTAATTAAAGAAATTCGTAAACTTTATGAATTGGCTTATGAAGGTGTTACCGATTTCGAAATGTAATCGAATTTGCGGACTGATTTTGAAAGGGGAAGCTGTATTGCTTCCTCTTTTTTTACTTAGTGTTAAACTGGTGTGTTATAAAATATGACTGGTATGTTGATGTATCGGAGATGTGATATTGTTTTCTACAACCTGTTTTAATGAAAGAAAATGTCAATATCGTTTAGAACTTAAATGTGTCGCTTTGGTATGGGCTGTTTTGGTTGTCGTTTTTTTGCCTTATTGGAGCAGTTTCTTCCTCGGAAATCACGACTTTCGATTTGTACGATACGGCATTCCTGTTGACGCCGGTTTTTTTGAGGGGCGTTTTACTCAGTTTGTGGTCCCTTGGTTGCTTTCAGACGGGCAAATTTTACCTGCTTGGAATGTTTTTCTCGGTTTTGCGTTTTTGGCCGGAGCTGCGGTAAAAACAGCTTCGTGGTTCGGTTTGCCTAAAAAAGGTCATGTAATATTAACGTTTGCTTTGGTGATTGTCTTAAATCCTTATATGCTGAGCCAGCTTTATTATGTGCATCAGATTTTATCTATTTGTTGTTGGTTTTTGTTATGTGTGATTGGGGTTATAGGAATCGATGACGGAATTCAAAATAAAAGCTATTTGAAAGTTTGGGGCGGTTGTATTGCGCTTTTTGTAAGTTTTGGCGGGTATATCGCATCTTTGGAATTGGTATTTGTCCTTTGTATCGGAAAATTTTGGTTGGATTTCTTAGAAAAAGATAAAATTGATAGAGCTTTTTTTATTCATTATCTAAAAATGATGGGCGCGATTGTGTTTGTTCTTATGCTGTATGTGGCGGTTGTGCAGATAATGAAACAAAGAGGGCTGATTGTTTTAGGTATGTATAATGTCAGCCATTTGTCGGTATGGAAAATCGTTAATAGATTTTTGATGCAATGGTATATGCCTTGGAAAGTGTTATGGCAGAGTTTTCCTTATGACCTACCTCTTTTTGGATGCGCTTTTGTCTTGATTTCCATAGTGGCTTTGGGGGTGGCGTGGTTTAAAAAGAAATTGTTGTGGAGCGTGATTTGTTTTATTGCTTTAGTATATGGAGGATTTTGCATTCCTTTTATTTCTGTTAAAGATTTTTTTGATACATTTCGTATTCATTTATATTCTGTGCCTTTTTTAATGGGAGTATTGTTTGCGGTTTCCTTTATTTATGGAAAATTATTATATCGTAATTTATCTATGGCTCTTGTTGCGGTTTTAATTTGTTGTTTTATCAAAATTGATTGTTTTGCTCAGAAAGTGTGGCTCTTGGGTAATAAACAAGATGACTTCTATGCGGAAAGAATAAAAAAAGATTTGTTGCCTAAATTGCAAAAAAATAAAAAATATCGCCTGACAACATTGGGGGGAATGTATGGACGTGAAAAATTTGCCGGATATGCGGATAATTATTCTTTGCGAACATTTGAGCATAATCGCGAATTGTTTAGCGGTTCTATGTATGTTTCCGTCTGGTTTTCAAGCGGTTTCTTTTGGGCAGAACCAGTTAATCCTATTTGGGGCGATGCGATGTATATGAGTAAAAAAATTTTTTATGGTGTATCGTCCGTTCTCGGTATACCAAAGGATAAACTCATTGATGCTTCGATTTTTTCTTATAACGCCGGACATGATAAACAGGAACAGTTGGCGGCTTTGCGTGAAATGAAACCTTTTCCCGATAAACATTACTTCTTTATTGGGGAAAAAGATATCTTTTTGATGATGCCTAAAGTTCTTGATGCCAAATATTTATTGGAGAAACATATCTTGACACAGTAATAAAATCCTAATGAACGCGTCGGGGGTTAACTTGATGTTTACATATCTTGTTTTATGCTCTTGCTAAGTTGATTGATTTAAGGAGTTTGTTATGAAAGATAAAGCTATGTGGTGGGTCGTCGTCGCCGATGTATTGGCGGTGATTGTCGTCGGTTTGTTGCTATGGGCTTCGTATATCGAGCGCGAAGTTGCTAATCAGCAGACTGAGGAAAATGCTATGGCTCAGCTTGGGCATAATGCTAAAAATTATGATTTTGATTTAACTCTTACTCCGCAAAATTGCGAGGGGGTTGATGGTACAGTTGATGTTGTCTTGATTACTGATGCAAATTATATGGACTTTACCAGAGTGGCAATTAATTCTGCAAAACAAACCAAGTGTCCGAATAGTTTGTATAACTTTTATGTGATGACTTTAGATGTTTATGATTCTGATGTCACCGCTTTGAAAGCAATGGAAAACGATAAAGTTAAAGTTACAGTCTTACCTCAGAAGGAAATTGATTTGTTCTATATTCGCGGTACACATGTTTCAAAAACTTCGTTGTTGAAATATTATATTGCGCAGGTTTTGCCAGATTTGGATAAAGTCTTGTATCTGGATTCCGATGTCCTTGTTTTGCATGACTTAAATGAGTTGTATCAAACTAATATTGAGGGTAAATATTTGGCGGCGGTTAAAGACCCTTCTTGGTTTTTTGAAAATACTCATGTGCTTGAACTTAATCTGGAAAAGCGCGGTTTCTATTTTAATGCCGGGGTTATGCTGATGAATTTGAAGAAAATCAGAGAGGATAATTTGTTGGCGAAATTGGAAGATTATACTAATAATAATTTCCGTACTTATATGGATCAAGATGCTTTTAATGTTGTCGTGGGTGATGATGTGGCGGTATTGCCTTTTAAAGATAATACTATGAATTTCTTTTTTGAACATGTGGATTTGCCGACTATGACTAAATATTACGGCGAAAATTGGCAGTCGTTGGAAGATGTTTTTGCTCCGGCTACCGTTCTTCATTTTGCTTCTTCTAAGAAACCGTTGGGAACAGTGGTGCCAAAAACAGATTTCTTCTATATGTTGCAGAGATTGTGGTATAAGTATTATCGTGATTTGCCGCCGTTGGAAAACTAATAGAAGAAATGTTTAAGTTTTGAAAGTTCGGATATTGTTCCGAACTTTTTTGTGTCTTAATGGGAATTGGATATATGCGCATAAATGAAAGCGTCCAAAAATCGGACGCTTTCATTTATTGAGAATTTTTACTTTATATGTGAGTGAATTTTATTGGCAATTACAACATCGCCAATGCTTTTTTTGTATATTCAGAAAGTGTTTCGGCACTCTTTGTCAGGGCTTCTTTTTCACTTTCGCATAACTGAGGTGTTAATGCGGTTTCAACGCCGTTTTTGCTGACAATGGATGGTAGAGAATAACAAATGTTATCATAACCGCCGATGCCTTCGTCATGGTGCGAACTTACGGTTAATA
This sequence comes from uncultured Alphaproteobacteria bacterium, assembly GCA_949282205.1. GTDB lineage: Bacteria > Pseudomonadota > Alphaproteobacteria > RF32 > CAG-239 > CAG-267. The sequence continues at coordinate 46,426 of CASDOS010000057.1, forward strand.
TCGCATGTTTGTCGCTGATGATGGAATTGCAGATATATTGTGTGGCTGATGCAATCCCGAAATAAGTCGCCCCTTTGCCTTTGATAATCGTATATGCCGCATTGCGTACTTCATTATCTATGGAGCCTTTGATTACTTTGTCTAATTCTTTTCCGGTTTGTTGCGCCATACGTTCTACGCAGGTCGTTCCGGCAACGGCGCTTGACCAGACTAAAACTTCACTGTCGCCATGTTCCCCGATTACATTCGCATGTACGGATTTGGGGGATATTCCTAAATGGCGTCCCAAAATGCTTCTAAAACGCGCCGAATCGAGAACGGTTCCCGTGCCGAAGACACGATTTTTCGGAAAACCCGACATCTTTAAGGTTACTTCTGTCATGATGTCTACCGGATTTGCGGCTATAATCAAAATTGAATTCGGCGCATATTTTACTACTTCCGGTATGATACTCTTGAAGATGCTGACGTTCTTCTCTAATAAATCAAGGCGAGTTTCTCCGGGTTTTTGATTGGCGCCGGCGGTGATGATGATAATGCCCGCGTCTTTTAAGTCTTTGTATTCTCCCGCTATTACTTTTGCCCCAAATGTAAATGGTGTGGAGTGGGATATGTCCATGGCTTCCGCTACGGCGCGTTCTTTGTTGGCATCAATTAATATTAATTTTTCCGCACTGCCTTCACTTGCCAACGAAAAGGCTATGGCACTGCCTACCATTCCGGTTCCGATTATTCCTATCTGCATATGTTTTTCCTTCTTCAAAATATATATTAGGGTCTTACTTCTTATGTCATTGGTATATATAAGGTGTCTTTTTTTAGAAATAAAGTCTTATTTTATGTTCAAATGTAATTTTTTTTGCACGTTTATCCTCTCTTTTTTTATGAATGTAAAAATAGCTAAATCAATCTGTTAGACTTTGTAAATGCCCCTTATAAGTTGAAAAGTTTAAAAAAATGCTTGTCAAATAAAGTTTTTGTGTGTACCGTCTATTCCAGACGTTAGTCTAAGATTTGTTTTAATAATTTTTAGAGGTTGAATTAATGACTGATACCGCTGATCGCGTTAAGAAAATTGTTGCTGAACATTTAGGTGTTGAAGAAACAAAAGTAACAGATAACGCAAACTTTATTGACGATTTGGGTGCTGACAGTTTGGATACTGTTGAGCTGGTTATGGCATTTGAAGAAGAATTTGGTTGCGAAATTCCTGATGAAGCAGCAGAGAAAATTCTTACAGTGAAAGATGCTATTGACTATCTTTCTAAAGCTGCGTAAGTCTTTGGATTTGTCATAAGTTAGAACTCGCTCAAAGAATTTAAGCGAGTTTTTTCATACTAGGTTATTCGTGTCGCTCGCTCGAGTTCTCAGAACTTGAGCGGACACGGATAAAATTGAAGAGGTTTTTTATGAGAAGAGTTGTCGTTACAGGTTTGGGCGTTGTTTCTCCGCTCGGAAGAGGTGTTAAACATAACTGGGAATCTTTAATGGCCGGGAAGTCCGGTATTAAACGTATTGAAGGTGTCGATTTGAAAGATATTCCCGTTACGATTGCAGGGCAGGTTCCGTTTGGCGAAAATGAACCGGATTTTAATCCCGATACAGTGTTTGCTCCGAAAGATCAAAAGAAAAATGATAAGTTTATTATGTTCGGTATGGCAGCCGCTGATGATGCTTTGAAAGATGCCGGTTGGAACCCTGAAACGGCTTCAGAAGATGAAAAATGTCGCGCCGGTGTTATGATTGGCGCTGGAATCGGTGGTTTGCAGGGAATTTATGAGAATTCTATCTCCTTTAATGAATTTGGTATGAAGAAAATTTCTCCGTTCTTTATTCCTTCGGTCTTGATTAACTTGATTTCCGGTAATGTTTCTATCAGATATGGTTTGAAAGGTCCTAATCACGCTTGCGTTACGGCTTGCTCTACCGGTACTCATGCTATTGGCGATGCCGCTGCAATGATCGCTCGCGGTGATGCTGATATGATGGTCGCAGGTGGCGCAGAATCCGCAGTTAATGTTTTGGGTTTGGCTGGGTTTGCTCGTATGAAGGCCGTTACTTCCGATTTTAATGATACTCCCGAAAAGGCTTCTCGCCCTTGGGATAAAGCGCGTAGCGGCTTTGTTATGGGTGAAGGAAGTGGCGCCGTTGTTTTGGAAGAGTTGGAACATGCTCAGAAACGCGGTGCGAAAATTTATGCCGAAGTTGTTGGTTATGGTATGAGTGGCGATGCTTATCATATTACTGCTCCTTCCGGCGATGGTGCTTATCGCGCTATGAAAATGGCAGCAGATCATGCTAAAGAAAATGGAGTCGAACTTTCTGATATCGGCTATATTAATGCTCATGGTACTTCTACTCCCGCAGGTGATGTCGGAGAGGCTATGGCTGTTAAACGCTTGTTTGGCGATGAAGGCGTTAAGCACGTTTCTATGTCTTCCACAAAGTCGGCTATCGGACATCTGCTTGGGGCTGCCGGTGCAGTCGAGGCGGTCTATACTATTATGGCTATTCAAGAACAAACTTGTCCGCCTACATTAAACTTGGAGAATCCAGCTGACGAATTGGCTGATTTCGATTTGGTGCCTTTGAAACCTAAAAAACGTGAAATTAAAGCCGCTATGTCTAACTCTTTTGGGTTTGGCGGTACGAACTCGTCTATCATTTTTAAAAAGTTTAATGGTTAATTGCTGACTTTTTCGGGTTTGTAATGAAAATATTTCGTAAGCTCCTAGTGTTGTTAGTTGTATTGATGGCAGTGGGAGCTTTTTTATGTGTATGGATTGGACAGCAATTTGTGCGTGTTTATTCCGTTTCTCCTAAAATTGAAGTCGTTGTTCCTAAAGGTGCAGGCTTAAATAGAATTGCTCATTTGTTGCAAAATAAAGGGGTTATTGATGAAGCTCTCTTGTTTGTTCTTTATATGCGCTTAAATGGTTTGTCCGGGCAAATTAAAGCCGGTGAATATGCTTTTTTCGGGGAACTTTCTTTGAAAGATGTTGCGCATCGTCTGACTGATGGTGATGTTATTATGCGCACCGTTACAATTCCTGAAGGGAAGGCTTTGGCCGAGATTAAGAAAATTTTGCTCGATAATCCGTATTTGACGGGCGATATTACTCTTGATTTGAGTGAGGGGGAAATTTTGCCTGAAACTTATCATTTCTCTCGTGGCGAATCTCGTAACAGTATTCTTAAAAAAGCTAAACAAGCTATGCTGTATGAACTTGAAAAAGTTTTTGAGGGAAGAGATGCTAATTCTCCGCTCAAATCGCCTAAAGAATTGCTCATATTGGCGAGTATTGTTGAAAAAGAAACAGGTATTCCATCCGAACGAGGTAAAGTGGCTTCTGTGTTTGTTAATCGCTTGAATTTGGGGATGAAATTGCAAACTGATCCTACCGTTATTTATGCGGTGACGAACGGACAAATGAATTTGGGACGTCCTTTGTATCGTAAAGATTTAACTATTGATTCTCCTTATAACACATATCGTTATCCAGGTCTTCCTCCAGAGCCGATTTGTAGCCCAGGTAGAGAGGCTCTCTATGCGGCGGCTCATCCCGAAATGACGAACTTTCTTTATTTTGTTGCCGATGGTGTTACTGGCGGACATCGCTTTGCAAAGAATTTGACCGAACATAATCGTAATGTTGTTTTATACCGAAGAAATATGCGGAAGTAATTGATTAGAATTTATATAAAAATAAAGGCGCTGGTTTTTTATCTTTAGCGCCTTTTTTGTTTTATGGGATTTGCGATTATTGTTTTGTGGGAATAAATTTTAGTAAGTCTTCAGGTTTATCTATGATTGTTTGCGCTTTTAGGTGTTGCAAAGTTGTTTTGCTTCTAAAACCCCACGATACACTAATGCATGGTACACCGGCGTTATTTGCCGTGGCAATGTCTACTTCCGAATCGCCTACATAAATGTTTGCTTCTTGTTCGGCGTGTTGGGCTTTTATCAATGCAAATACCGCATCCGGCGCCGGTTTTTTCTTGACGGTATCGGTTACGCCTTGCGCATGGTTAATCAAGCCGCTAAAAAATTTTTTAGCTAACGCTTTTACGCCTTCATCAAATTTATTTGATACAATTCCCATTTTTATGCCTTTTTGTTGGAGAACTTTTAGTAGGGGGATTATCCCTTCATAGGGCACTGTATTGTCATTTAAATGTTCGGAATAGTAGCTTTTAAATGTCGCAAAAATCTCAGAAAATTTAGGGTTGCTCTTGCCGTTTGGAATAGCTCCGGCGACCAACATGTCTATTCCGTTGCCGAGTAATGATAATGTTTCTTGTTCGTTCTTTAGGGGGAGATTATGCTCTTTTAAGGCATAATTTAATGCTATTTCTAAATCTTTGGCGGTGTTTAGCAATGTTCCGTCTAAATCAAAAATTATCATTTTTTCCTCTTTGTTTTCTGGTTTTGTTATTAAATTTTAGTGTGCTTCGCCCCAATTATCGCTAATGCCGACTTCCGCAATCAGGGGGACTTTTAAGTTTATTCCGGTGATATTTTCCATCTCTTGTTTTATGAGTGCAGAGGCTGTTTCTACTTCATCTTCCGGTGCTTCAAATACTAATTCATCATGGACTTGCAGTAACATCTTGGTTTGTAAGTCGGATTGTTTTAATTTTGCGGAGATGCGGTTCATTGCCAATTTGATAATGTCGGCGGCTCCGCCTTGTATCGGGGCGTTTATCGCGGCGCGTTCCGCAAATGAAGATACTCGCTTGTTACTGTCTTGAATCCCGTATATGCTGATTTTGCGATTAAATGGTGTGGTGACATACCCATTTTGACGGGCGAAGTTGATTGCTTTTTCCATATAAATCTTAACTTCCGGCATATTCGCAAAGTATGCATCAATATAACGTTGGGCTTCGGCCGGCGTGCTTTCTATCTCTTTTGATAATCCAAAGGCGGATATCCCGTATACAATTCCGAAATTTATTGCTTTGGCGCGGCGACGATGGTTCGCGTCTACCTCATCATAGGGGATACTGAAAACTTGGGCGGCGGTCTTACGGTGAATGTCTACGTTTTCTTGGAATGATTCTTGCAAAAATTTGACATCGGCAATGGTCGCTAATAGTCTTAATTCTACTTGCGAATAATCCGCCGCAATTAATTTGCATCCCGATTTGGCGATGAAACATTCTCTGATTTCTCGTCCTATCGGTGTGCGTATCGGAATGTTTTGTAAATTCGGATTTAAGGACGATAAGCGGCCCGTATTGACCGATATTTGACTATATGTGGTATGAACTCGATTTTGTTTATCTATTAAAGATAAAAGAGCCGTGGTGTATGTCGATTTTAGTTTTTGATATTGACGCCATTCCAAAATCTTACGCGGTAGTTCGTGTTCTTCCGCCATTTGTTCTAATACTTCCGCGCTGGTATTTAATGAACCAGAAGTGTGTTTTTTACCTTTTAATCCTAATTTGGTATAGAGAATTTCTCCGATTTGTTTGGGTGAGCTTAGGTTAAACTCTTCTCCGACCATATTATAAATTTCTGACGATAATTTATTCATTTCTGCGTCAAAACGTGTATCTAATTGCTTCAGCTTTAAGGTATCGAGCATTACTCCTTCTCTTTCCATTTCATGCAGTACGGTAGAGAGCGGACGGTCGATTTGTTCATATACATACAGCTTTTTTTCAGGCAGTAGTTGAGAGCGGAAATGTTTGTATAAGCGATAAATGAAATCAGCTTCTTCAGCAAATAGCATTAGCGCATCTTCTGTGGGGAAAGTTTTGAAATCCGTCTTTTTATACTCGGGGGCGGAACTTTGGGGGAGAATATTTAGGATGCTTTCAGCTAGGTTCGGTAATGCGTGAGTTACTGATGAGCTGTTTATATCATACGACATAATCGCTACATCATCATACGGAAAAGCATCTAATTTAATCTTTAATTCTTTTTCCAATAAACGCAAATTTTCTTTGATGTTTAGGGAAATTTTTAAGACTTCCGAATTGGTGAATAACGGAACTATAAACTGTTTTAATTCCGATATGTTTATGCCTTTTTGTGTACTTGTTATTGGGGCAAATAAATCTGTTGCGGGGGTATTCTCTTGTGTGATTGGTATATAGTACGCAACAGCGTTGTCCAGTCCTACGGAAAATCCTAATAATGTACTATCTTCCATATGAACTTTGAACGAAAAGGTGTTATTTTTGAGGATTTGATTTTGTAAATCTTTTAATTCGCTTGCGGTTTGAACGAGTTTGTAAACCGGTATCAGTTTCTTTTCTTCCGGTAAAGCGCAACATCTTTGTTTAAGCCAATTAGCCGCTTTGTTTTTTAGACTTTTGAATGCATGGCGGTCTAATAAGTTAATCAAAATATCTTCATGGGGTGCCATGCATCGCAAATCTTTTAATTGTATTTCTACCGGAACATCGGCTTTTAATGTAACGAGCTTTTGGGATATCAATGCGTCTTCCTTGTGACTTATTACCAATTCTCTACGCTTGTTTTGTTTGATTGCTTCGGCGTGGTTCAATACTTCTTCCAGCGAACCGAACATATTTACCAATTCGGCGGCGGTCTTTAATCCGATACCCGGAATGCCCGGGATGTTATCGGTTGAATCTCCGGCTAAGGCTTGCACATCGGTTACTCTTTCCGGATATACGCCAAACTTCTCTTTGACATCTTCGGGGGTGAAAAATTTGTTTTTCATTCCGTCATAGAACTTTACTCCGGGGCGGATTAATTGCATTAGGTCTTTATCTGCCGATACGATGGTGACTTCTTTATTCTCTCTTAAAGCTAAATCGGTATAGGTGGCGATTAAGTCGTCGGCTTCATATCCTTCCATTTGTAACCAATGCAAATTTAATGCCTCAACCACTTCATGTATAAGCGCAAACTGCGGTTTTAACTCCGGTGGAAGTTCCGGTCGGGTGGCTTTATATTCAGGAAAAAATTCATTGCGGAAATTTTGACGTTTCGCATCAAATAATACTAAGCAATAATCGCATTTGATGTTGGCGGTCAGACTCAAAAACATGTTCAAAAATCCATATACGGCATTTACCGGCAAACCTTCCGGATTGGTCATCATCGGGCTTGCAAAAAATGCTCGGAAAATATAGCCAGATCCGTCAATTAAACATACTTTTTCTTTGCTGCTTTCCGTTGTTGTTTCCGTCATTTTCTTATCCTCAAATTTGTTCTTTATGCAATATAATGGCTTTATTCTTTGTGGTAAAGGGAAAACTCGCGGTTTTACTATTTTTGTTTACTTGAGGTTAATTTTGTGCTATTATAAGAGTAATTATTGAGATATGAAAGGGGGACGATGATGAACGATGGATTTAATAGTATAGAAATGAAGGAATTACTTCCGGAATTGTTTGCCAGAGAAAAGAATTTTTCTAAGCAGGATTATTATAATGAGGTTGTTCGTATCTGCCCTGAATTTAAGAAAAAATGGTATGAAACTATTCCGTCTGAAAAGCAAATTCAAGAGATGGTTATGGAATATTGTGAGTATGGGGTAGTTGATGGTAAAACCAGTATTCCTGAAGCGGAAAAAGCTCTGGGTATACAAATTGGGGAAAGGTATAAATTTCCTCAGGGTATGACAGATTTGGAATATGCTAAGGATCATTTTTACAGATATGGGCTTTTTCCTGATTTTCAGACAGATAATGGACGTTCTGCTTGTTTTCAGGTGCTTGAAAAAAGTGATGGTACTAAAATAAAAAAACTTGATAAAAAATTGGCTTATGTGCAGGCTTGGCGAAATTTGCATTATCCAGACAGAGAGACGGTACACCAGAGTTTGTTGAAAGATTGGGATGAGTTGTGTGAACTTAATCCTCAACTTAAAGAAGTTCAATTTGATAAATCTAAAATTTCTTCATTGATTATGGCAAAGGCTGGCGTTAAGTATGATTTTCCGCACAAAGATATTGAAATGTTTGTACAAGAAAATGAGAGAGGCGTTAAAAATATCGGTAGAAATCACAACGAACGCATTATGAGGGAATTAAAAGAAGCGGGAATTAATGATTTTAGACCGCATTGGGTGCCGAGCTCCGAAACAATTAAGATGATGGGGGAACGTTTAAGAGAAAAAGAAGCTCGTACCAAACAACAAGATATTGCCGCTTTTAAAGATGTGATGGATAAAAATGCAGAGAAATTTGAGCAAAAGTTGGCGGCAAAAGGCGGTGTTCATACAGCGAAATTAACTGCTCAGCAAGTGGCTAAACAAAAAAGTATTATCGCTAAAGCCGCTGCTGCGAATGCTAAATTTGATAAGGCTGTCGATAAAGCTGTTGAACATGGGGCGCAGGCGCTTAATAATACTAAAGTCGGTAAAGCCTATGAAAAGGCGGCTCAGGCGGTTAGCGAAACGACGGCGGCGAAAACTGTTTCGAAAACAGTTGAAAAAGTTACGCAAAAAGCTGCTCAAACCACAGTGGGTAAAGCTGTTACAAAAACTGTTGCCAAAACAGTCGGTAGTTCTGTCGGTAAATCGGTTTTGAAAAAAATTCCGCTAGTCAGCTTAGGCGCAGGTGCGTGGTTTGCTTGGGATAGAATGAAAGATGGCGATTGGAAAGGGGCTTGCGGTGAGTTGGCTTCCGGTGCGCTGGGTTGTTTCCCAGGGGTCGGAACAGCCGCAAGTACGGCAATTGATGTCGGGTTGGCGGCTAAGGATATTTCCAGTGTTGTGGTTGAAAATAAACAGCCTCAGACCGCAGAACAAAATGAAACGAAAAAAATTGCGGCGGGTAGAGCTCCTAAAGATTTGAGCAAACAAATTGAAGAGCGTCTTAATGCGGAAAAAGCAGAGCTAAATGATAGTACTAAGGTGCAAAAATTAATACCAACGCAGTTGACTCTTATTCAAAAGCAAAAACAAAATTCCGCTTAGATAAATTAAACCTTTTCTAACTAAAATGTGTTATAAATTCTTTAATTGATGTTAGAATAGGGTTTTTTAGGATGAAAAAAATACGTTCAAATCGCAGAAAAATAAAAAAAACAGCAGAATTGGATGAAAAGCAAGTCAGCCGAAAAAAGAAATTGCGGAATGCGGCTCGGAAAAGAGTTATTTCTCGGAAAAATAAGGGAAAATCATGGAAACTTAAATTGTTTATGATTTTGCTTTGGTTGACCGTTGTTGTGGGCGTCTTGGGTGGTTTGTTTGTTTATTATTGCTATAAAACTTTGCCCGATTTTTCTAAGGCTATTTATATTGAAAGACAGCCCGGAGTTAAAATTTTAGCAGCTGATGGACGCGAAATTACTTCTTACGGCGGTCTGTTTGCTGAACCTGTTGATGTTGATGAATTGCCTGCTTATGTCTATCAGGCGGTTATTGATACCGAAGACAGACGCTTTTTTAAACATAACGGATTTGATTATATCGGCTTTGCTCGGGCTATGGCTGTTAATTTGGTTAAAATGCGCTATGCGCAAGGGGCTTCGACAATTACTCAACAGGTGGCAAAAAATCTGTTTCTGACACGCGAAAAAAGTATTAAACGCAAAGTTCAGGAGTATCTTTTGGCGCAGTGGTTGGAAAAACATTTTACTAAAAAACAAATTTTGAATATTTATCTTAATAGGGTGTTTTTCGGTAGCGGTGCGTATGGGCTTAATGCTGCGGCTAAACGTTTCTTTAATAAACAAGCCAAAGATTTAAATTTGCGTGAGGCGGCAATCTTAGCCGGCGCTCTTAAAGCTCCGAGCCGATATAATTATCTTAGTGATAAATCGCTGGCTTTGCAACGTTCCGAAATTGTTTTGAAATTAATGCGCCGGGCCGGCTCTATCTCTCTTCAAGAGTGGGAAAATGCTATTAATCTGCCTATCGGTGATGCTAATAAAGATAAAATTTTGGGCGCTCGGTATTTTGGCGATTTTATTATGAGTGAATTGTCTAAGTCCGTTAAAATTTCTAATCAAGATGTTTATGTCTTTACAACTCTGGATTATAATTTGCAACAACGCGCCGAGTATTTGTTGCGTAAATATTTGCGACAAAATGCTCATAAACATGTATCCGAAGGGGCTGTGGTTGTTTTGGACAGAAACGGGGCTATTAAGGCTATGGTCGGTGGGGCTGATTATAATATAAGTCAGTTTAACCGCGCAACTCAGGCTTTGCGACAAGCCGGTTCTTCGTTTAAATTGTTTGTTTATCTGACCGCGTTTGAAAATGGTTTTTCTCCTGATGAATTATTGGCGGATGAACCTATTCGTATTGATGATTGGGAACCGCAAAATTATGATAAAAAGTTTAGAGGCGCCGTTAGTCTTAAACAGGCTTTTGCTCAATCGCTTAATGTTGCTACTGTTGATTTGGCTACATATCTTAATTTGGAAGATATTATTTCAATGGCGCTGAAACTTGGTATCACTACTGATGTCGATGATGAACCGTCTATTATTTTAGGGGCTACGGAAGTTCGCGTTATCGATATGGCCGCGGCTTATGCCGCAACCGCTAATGGCGGTTTTGCCGTCTTTCCTTATGCTATTCGTGAGGTTACTAATACGGACGGGTATCGCTTGTATCAATACAAGTCTTCGCAGAGAGAGAGAGTTCTTAAACCTGATACAGTGCGCAATATTAATATGTTATTGCGCGAAGTTGTCGCTTCCGGTACGGCTAAAAAAGCGCGTAAAGTTAAAAATGCGCGCGGGAAAACAGGGACTTCGCAAAATTATCGCGATGCTTGGTTTATTGGTTCTAACGATCGTTATACCGCCGCCGTATGGGTTGGTAATGACGATAATTCACCTATGGATGAAATAGGGGGGGGAACTTTACCGACGGAAATTTGGGCCGAAATTATGAAATAAATTTTTGCTCGGAAATTATTATATCCCCATGTCGCGGATAAATCGTGTTCCAGTAATGCTCCCGTTGGCAAATTTGCCTCTTACCTCTATCAGATGATTGTTGAATTTGCGCCATTTTTTTATGGTGGAGCGATTGCGGGTAAATTCTAACTCAATGTTTGCGGTCCCGTTCTCTGATACGCGTTTGTTGTAGCCGATATGACTGCAATCCGAACTGCCTATGCCGAAATCGTTGCGGGCAAGTTGTATATAGCCACGCTCTCCTTCTTCAAAATATTTTCCGCACCAGTTTTCTGTTTCTGCAGTGGCAGGGGAGATTGTTATGTTGCTCAAACACAAAAACAGTAGTGCTAATGCTGTTTTTTTCATTGCACAACTCCTTAATAGTTTATTTTGGCTTATGTTATATATTATTTTTGTTTAATTGTCAATAGTTTTGTCCACACATTTTGTTCTATTTGGTATGTTTATTGCGAGATTGTTACATGGCGATAAAAAAAACAAACAGACCGACGTGCTGTGGCGGTCTGTTTGTTGATAATTAAACTGTTTTGTCGGCTAAGGCGCAATCTGTCTATTTAAATCAATGGCTTGATAGCACTGATTAAATATTTCGGCGGAAATACCATAAACATCGAGATTGTTGGCATGTAAATAATCTCCGCGGCTTAAATATTTGGGACCATCATGCCAAGGAACTTCATAACGAATGTCTTCGGTTAATTTGATGAATGTGTGTAGACTCTTATCCGATTGTTGACGACTGTAACAGTATACCAACTGCGAGTTGTACGGTTTCGACAGCTCAAATGCAATGAAATTTTGTACTTCTTCGTAAGTATAATTCTTCATAATCCTTATTGTTTTTATAGTAATATCTTCATAATTTTTAATCTTTGTCAGTCTAGTTGTTTCGTGGGGGGATGGCAAGACTTTTTTTAGCTAATTACTCATTTTTTATTTTTATCGCGCTTATTAAGTTTATTTTTAGAAGAAAGTGCTACATTCTGATAAAAGTTAATGACCATATAAGGGCTGATTATGTCGAAATTACATTTTACTTTGAAAGATATCTTTGCAATATCGGTGATATTGTGGTTGTGGAATTTGTGCTTGCCTTATACATTGGCGACAGCTTGCTTTATTTGTTTGGCTTTTGTCGGGTTGGGATGGAAATTCGGTGAACGTGCGTCCTTTGCTGATGCTTGTTTTATCGCCGCATTCTTGTTGAACCTTTGGTATGTGCTGGCTTCTTGGGGAAATGTGCGGCAATATGATTATTTTAATTTTGTGATGCATACCGATTATTTTTTACAACACGATTTCTTTTTGACGCATCCTACGGCTTATTGGAAAACGGTTTATTTTCAACCGCCGCTTTGGGGATTGTTTTCTGCATTGGTGACAAAGTTTTCTATGTGGTTGGGCGCAACCCGGAGTTTGGGATTTGACAGTGTGCGTTTTATCAGCTTGTTTTGTGTGTCAGGAGCAGGAATCTTGTTTTGGCGATTGTTAAATCAGTTGAATTTTTCCGAAAAACTTAATATGGGTTTGTTTGCGCTTTTTTGTTTTTTTCCTGCCCATGGAATTGTCGCTAATCTGGTTAATAATGATGCGCTGACATATTTTTTGATGCTGGTGATGATTTATTCCGGCTATAAATGGTATCTCGAGGGACGGTGGAGTGATTGTTTGTATCTTTCTTTGGCGCTCTTTCTTGCCGGATTGGTCAAATTCTCCGGTCTGATGCTTGTACCCGCTTTGGGATGTTTTGCTTTGTTACGCTTAATGGCTGAGAATGATAAATTTAATCGTGGCATGTGGGGACAATTTTTTACGATTGCCATGGCGACTATTTTCGGTTTCCTCTGGGGATGGTTCTTGTTATATCACGATTTTCCGTTGGTTCCTCCGCCGGTTAATAATAATTTTCAAGATTTGAGCGCTTATTCAATCGGACAACGATTGGGGTATTTGAATAATCTGTTTGTTCCTTTTGCGGATATTCGAAATGGTATTAGCGAGCCCAATGTATGGTTGGCTTTGGTCAAAACCTCTTTATTTGGTGAATGGAGTTGGCTGGGATTTGTTTGGGCTGCGATTTTGTATGCTTGGGGTATCTTGTTTGCTGTTTTCGCTTTGGTTACTTTCTTTTCTCTTCTTAAATATAAATTAGGGTTAAATTGGGGTTTTAATCTGTTTATCATTGTGGCGGTCTTTTCTGTGGTCGCGGCTTGGATAAATTTTTGGATTGAATATCCGTATTTTTGTTCCAGTGAGTTTCGTTATGTCATGATTCTTCTGCCGCTTGCTCTGATTTGGATGGGGAATTTTCTCTCTCATAAAAAACTGCCAAAATATGCGTCTTATACTTTGGCAGTGCTTCTTGTTCTCTTTATTCTCGCTCGCTTTATGCTTTATCTAAATACCATTGGACCGTTTTAACTATTCCGGTCTTAAAAGTTTCCTCCGGTTTGTAACTTAATTCAGAGGTGATTTTCGTCGGGTCTATCGCATATCGTAAATCGTGACCGGCTCTGTCTTTGACAAAAGTTATTAAATCAGCGTACTTTTTGCCGTCTTGACGCGGACGTAAATCATCTAAAAGCGCACATATCGCATGGGTGATTTCCATGTTTGTCAGTTCGTTGTGTCCGCCTACATTATAGGTTTCGCCGCTCTTCCCTTTGTGGAAAATTAAATCTATTGCTTTGGCGTGGTCGGTGACATATAGCCAATCGCGGATGTTTTGACCGTTGCCGTATATCGGAATCGGCGATAAATTTAAACAATTGCGGATAATTGTCGGTATTAACTTTTCACTATGCTGTTTCGGGCCGTAATTGTTGGAACAATTTGAGCTTGTTACATTCATCCCGTATGTGTGATGGTAGGCTCTGACTAAAAAGTCTGAACCGGCTTTGCTCGCTGAATAGGGACTGTTTGGAGCATATGGCGTGGTTTCCTTAAAATAGCCTTCCGCTCCTAAAGTTCCATATACTTCGTCTGTCGAAATATGATGAAAACGACGATTTTCACAGCCTGATTTGGGGGTAAAAGGTGCTTCTAACCAATGTGTTCTTGATGCTTCCAATAAATTAAACGTGCCGACTAAGTTGGTGTTGATAAAAGCGCGCGGACCTTTGATGGAATTATCAACGTGACTTTCCGCGGCAAAGTGTATCACGCCCGTAAAGTCATATTTCTCAAACAACTCATTAACCAGATTTTCGTCGCATATATCACCTTGCACAAAGGTATAATTCGGGTTGTTCTCTACTTCTTTTAAGTTTTCCAAATTACCGGCGTAGGTCAGTTTATCTAAATTGATAATCTTGTACTCCGGGTGTCTTTCCATAAAATACGGAATGAAATTTGAGCCGATAAAACCGGCTCCTCCCGTTACTAAAATTGTTGCAGACATCTTTTTAATCCTTCTTTCCAATGGGGAATTTCTATATTGAAACGCTTTTTGATTTTGCCTTTGTTTAATACCGAGTAATGCGGGCGGTGCGCCAGCGTTGGGTAATCTTTGCTCTCTATTGGCTGAACTTCACAACTTAATTTGGATTGCTCCATGATTTCTTTCGCAAAATCATACCACGAACATACCCCTTCATTTGTGAAATGATATATTTCTTTTTCGCTGTCTTTGATTTGGGGCAGGGCTGCAACAATCGCTCCGGCTAAATCATACGCATTGGTCGGAGAGCCGATTTGGTCAAATACAACATTTAAACTCTCTCTCTCCGCACCTAATTTACGCATCGTTTTTACAAAATTGCTACCGTGCGGTGAGTATAACCATGCCGTGCGAATAATTATGGCCGTATCGGCGTTTTCCAAAACATTTAATTCTCCCTCTTGTTTGGTTTTGCCGTAAACCGATAGGGGATGCGTTTTATCGTCTTCGTTGTAGGGTTTACAGTTGTTGCCGTCGAATACATAATCGGTTGATATGTGTACTAATCTTTTGCCGTATTTGGCGAGATACAGCGGCGCAAGAGTATTAACCTTGCGGGCATTCTCTTCATCGCTTTCCGCTCTGTCTACCGCCGTATAAGCGGCGCAATTGATGATGTATTCGTAATTCTTGTCTTGTAAATATGTTTTAACGGCGGTTTCATCCGTTAAATCCAAATCTTCTCTGTCTATATATTCGGCTTTGTTTTGCAATATGGTTTGCAATGCCGTGCCTAATTGCCCGTTGACTCCGGTTACTAAAAACATGACTCTAAATCCTTTAATAGCGGGTGATGCAAATCTCTT
Organism: uncultured Alphaproteobacteria bacterium; assembly: GCA_949282205.1. Taxonomy (GTDB): domain Bacteria; phylum Pseudomonadota; class Alphaproteobacteria; order RF32; family CAG-239; genus CAG-267. Next base: position 61,538 of record CASDOS010000057.1, read on the forward strand.
TCCAAAACGTTGGCTTTATTCATGTCGATTTGCCAATCTATACCTAATGCCGGATCGTTTACACATAATCCGCCTTCTGACTCTTTGCAATAAAAATTATCGCATTTATAAGCAAAAACCGCTGTTTCCGATAACACCGAAAAACCATGCGCAAATCCTCTTGGAATTAGTAATTGCTGTTGGTTTTCTCCTGATAATCTTACGGCCACATGTTGACCGTATGTCGGTGAAGCGCGGCGGATGTCGACCGCAACGTCCAGTACTTCTCCTGATATGACGCGGACGAGTTTGGCTTGCGCGTGTTCGCCTTTTTGAAAGTGAAGTCCTCTTATGGTCCCATAACTCGAAAATGACTGATTGTCTTGCACAAAGTTGTAAAACAAGCCGTTTTGTTCAAATTCTTTTTGGTTGTAACTTTCAAAAAAGTAGCCTCGTGTATCCGTAAATACGCGAGGGGTGAGGATATATACACCCTCCAGTTTGGTTTTAGTAAAGATCATGTTTTTCCTCATAAACTTTTTGTAAATATGCTTTGTACGCCACGCCGTCTTTTAGGCGGTTAATCAATTTTTGCATTTCTTCTCCGTCTATGAAACCTTGACGATATGCAATTTCTTCTATACAGGCTAATTTTAATCCTTGACGTTGTTCAATGATTTGAACAAATTGCGCTGATTCCATCAGGCTGTCCGGCGTGCCGGCATCTAACCACGCATTGCCGCGCTTGAGCGGAATTACCGTTAAACGACCTTCTTGTAGGTATAATTTATTTAAATCCGTAATTTCCAATTCTCCGCGTTGGGACGGTTTTAATTTTGCGGCTTTTTCGGCGACGTCTTTCGGGTAAAAATATAATCCCGTTACGGCATAATTTGATTTGGGTTTTCTGGGTTTTTCCTCTATGGATACTACTCGCTTAAATTCATCAAATTCTATTACACCGAAACGCTCCGGATCGGATACATGATACCCAAATACTGTGGCACTATTGTCTTCTTCTTGGATTAAGGTGCGATAGGCGTTCATTTGGGATTGAATGTAAAAAATGTTATCGCCCAATATTAGGCATACTTTGTCGTCTTTGATGAAATCTTTGCCTAAGATAAAGGCTTCGGCTATTCCGTTCGGCGCTTCTTGAACCTTATATTCAAGATGAAGCCCTAAATCGCTGCCATCGCCAAATAGCTCTTCTATGTTGGGGGTGTCTTTCGGGGTGGAGATAATCAGTATATCTTTTATTCCGAATAGCATTAATACCGAGAGCGGGTAATATATCATCGGTTTATCATATACCGGTAACAACTGCTTGGAAACGCATTGGGTCAGTGGGTATAATCTGGTGCCGGAGCCTCCGGCTAATATAATTCCTTTCATCAGCTTTTCCTTTGTTAATTAGATGTTAATGCTTGTAGTAGCTTGTTTATGTTATTGAAATCGGCTATATCCGGATAGCGATTTTCCAGGTCGAACGCATAGATGTAGGCTTTCTTATTGATGAAATCTTTGCTGTTTTTTTCCAATTCAGGATTCTTTTGTAAATAACTCTTGTAGTCTTCTGTTTCTTTTATCTTGTTTCTTAATAAGCCACTGCGGCGCGAGAACATTTTGTAATAGTAAATTATCAGATATACCGTCAGCATTTGTATTATTGCATAGAACCCAGAACTGTATATGCTTAAAATACTTGCCGTCCAGAATAACCCAAGAACTAAAAATGTTTTTAATACATAGTTCCATATTTTTTTCTTCGGGGTTATATTGATAAATATTGCCATATAAGGGAATAACAATAGGGTGAATGTGCTTAAAATTCCGAAACTGTTCCATGGATTGACCGACAGGAGCGCTCCACCGATAATACCGCACAGCAACATCCCGATACTGAATAATAAATACAGCGCGTTTAACTTTAATTTAAATAGGTGTAGTTGTTTGTAGGTGCTGTATTTCAAATATGTATAGGCTCGTTTTAACTTTAGACTTGATTCCGGCTTGTTATTTAAAACGGTTTCTTGTCCGGGGTATAATAAACTCATCAGTTTTTGTTCCGGCTTGGATAATTTTTTCAAATTGTCACTCTTCTTGATTAAAAGTGTTTTGTCACCGTCTTCGCGCAGTTCCAGAATGTTTTTAGCGCATAAATTTAAAATTTCCGCTCCTAGCGAGGTTTTATCATAGATATTTAAATTTAACATGCGGTAATTCGCAGGCGTCTTTTTCAGATATGCGCGCGTTTTGTCTTTATTTCGACGAATTTGTTCAAAGGATATGCGATAGGACAGCAAAATGGCGAGTAAGGCAAATAGTGCGAATAAATTTGCACCGTAATCGTGAATAAACCATTGATATTTTTTTGAGAAATCAGGTGGTAATAATGTCCCTTTTTCCATTGTTAAAAATAGATGAACGTCTTCGCCAACTCCTAAGGCTTGCGTATCGGCAAATCCTAAGGCATTGGTCGTTAGAGTTGTAATGGTGACGCGCTCTCTGTCCAACCCTTCTTTGGTACTCGCTATGGCGTTTTGTGCAATAAACGTTTTGTTGTCGGGTAAATATACTACCGCGTTGGCTGAGCCTACTACATTTTTTAATGTTTTAGCCGTGATGTCCCAGTATAGTTCATCAAAATTGTCATAATACCATACCGCTCTGTCTATGATGTAATTGAAACGATAGGTATAAATACCAGTCGGCAGATTTAAGTTTTCTTCGGGTTCAATATGCAGATAGTTACCGATTTCCGTCATCTTGTATGGATATTCTTCTCCGTTTATGGTTACTGATTCCAGTGTAATGTCGGTGCGACGTTTTTCGCCGTTGCGGGAGTAATTATATTTAGGTAAAATGCGATAAAAACCGTATGGGAAACTTTCATTATTGGATATAAACGTGAATTCTTCCGTTACTTGTAGTAGACCCGTCGGTTCTATTCTGATGGTTGTTAATATGTATGGGAAGTGTTCGTCCGCTGGAGCTAAAATTTCTCGCTTATCGGATAGTTTTACTGTTACATACGGGAAATCCGGAACAAAAGGTTTTGCTTCTTGTTGTTGTTCTTTTAAACGATAAAATGTTCCTTGCAGTTCAACGTCTTGATTGATGGTTTCATCTGCGCTGCCGGCTTGACGCATGCTTTCTTGATAAATCTTTTCGTATGCTGATAACGTGTCGGCTTCTTTGGCTTTTTGTTGCGCATTTGCATCAATTATGCTTGTGGCTGATGGTGTGGATAAATCTTTACTTTCTATTTGGGCTTGTGTGACAATCTTTAGACGCTCTTGTAGGTATTTTTTGACCGCACTCGGATTGCTTAAATCCGGAAATTCATTGTATAACTTTTTCATCTCGTTTAGTCGAGTGTTCGGATCTAACGGGCGTATGTCGGGATTTTCGGCAATACTGGTTACTCCTGCTTGCGTGATTGTCGGGAAAGCGAGGGGGAATATTATCAGAAAATACTTAAAAAAATTCTTCATATCTTTTCTTTCGGGTTGCGGTCACTCTTCTTTTGTGCTATCAGCATAGATATCTTTTACTATAATGGCAAGTGGTTAATTTTTTTAAAAGGGGATAACTCTGTTATTCTTTTTTCTAAGGTTTATATGGGGAGTTTTTATTATGATGAGTGAAAATGTCTTAAATGCCGGCGGAAGTGTCGCGGCGATTATTTTAGGGGCGGGAAAGGGAACTCGCATGAAATCCGATTTGCCCAAAGTTATGATGCCTGTGTGCGGGAAACCGATGGTGAAACATATTATTGATACTCTTTCAAATATGGGAATTCAGAAAATTGTTACCGTGATTTCTTCTGACGGCGAATTGGTTAAAAATGAGGTGGCTCCTTATCCGACGGTTGTACAAGAACAACAACTGGGGACGGGACACGCTGTTAATTGCGCTCAATCGCTGTTGCGTGATTTTGAGGGGCCTGTGTTGGTCGTCTTTGGTGATACACCGCTGATTACAGCTCAAACTTTTCAGAAAACTGTTGATAAAATTAAGGAAGGATTTGCTGTGGTGGTTTTGGGGTTTAAACCTCATGATCCTGCTCGCTACGGACGATTGGTTATGAAGGGGGATGAACTTGCTGAAATCGTTGAGTTTAAAGACGCAACTGATGAACAAAAAGACATAGATTTTTGTAATTCCGGCTGTATGGGGTTTGATGGGCGATATTTATTTGATATTTTAAGTCGAATCGGTAATGAAAATGCTGCTCACGAATATTATCTTACTGATGCGGTTAAAATTGCCAGACAAATGGGGCTTAAATGTACGGCTATTGTCGGTAATTCCAAAGAAATTGCCAGCGCTAATACGCGTGAGGAATTGGCTCTGTTGGATGAATTTTATAAGGATAGAAAAAATTGGTAGATAAAATTAAAGATTATTGGTTCGGAATACTCTTGTTTTCCTTTTCGGTCTTGTTTTTAATTTTTGTGGCTATTGTTGCCGCGGCACCTCATGATGATTTGAAAATGCGTGGATTTGTTCCTTGTACCTATCAAATGGCTTATGAGGTTAATCTCTATTCTTCGCAAAGCAATATCGCCGGAGTGTTGGGGGCTATTACGGAAAGCTATATTTGTTACGCTTCGGTTATGGGCGAGGGCGTTAAACTGTGGTGGGACGGAAAGCAAAAAACGCCTTGGGCTAATTATTTCTTTCAGCCGGATACGTTTAAAATTCCCGAAGAACTCAGCGAGCCTTTTTCGGAAGACCTACTTAAAGCTAATCGTTTAAATGATGAGGAAAAACATGAAATTTTTGAAAGTTATCAGGAAAATCGAAATAAGGAGACAGATTAATGAGTGATGAAAAAATGCCTGAGTGGGATTTGTCTGAGTATTATAAAGGAACAGACGATAAACAAATTGATGAGGATATTAAAAAATATGCTCAGTCTGCGGCTGCTTTTGCGGAAAAGTACAGGGGAAAAGTTGCAACATTGGATGCGGATACTTTTGTGGCAGCTTTGAAGGAAATGGAAAATATCAGCAAATTAGCTTCCAAATTGGGCGGATTTGCTTATCTCAATTCGACAACCAGACTTATGGATGCTAAGGCTTCGGCTTTGTATCAGAAAGTTTCTGAAACTCTTAGCGAGGCCGGAACTGATTTGCTCTTTTTCAGTTTGGAATATAATAAAATGGATGAAAAAGCTATTCGTAAATTGGAAGGTGATAAAAAGGTTCAGGCGTATGCACCGTATTTGAAAAGAGTGCGTAAATTTAAACCCTTTGAGCTTTCCGAAGATGTGGAAAAAACTTTGCTTGAAAAAGATGTAACTTCCGGTTCGGCGTGGGTTAGACTTTATGAGGAATCTATGGCGCGTTTGTCTTATGAAGTCGACGGTAAAAAATATAACGATGCACAAATCAGCCGCTTGTGCTTGAGTCCTGATGCGGAATTACGCGCTAAAGCCGGAAAAGAAATCAATAAGGTTTCTAAGGAGAACAGCTTTCATGTCTGCTATATCTACAATATGATTATGAAAGATAAAGCGGTGGAAGATAAAAAACGCGGCTTTAAGCTCCCGATGTCTGCCAGAAATCTTTCCGAAGAAGTCAGCGATGAAACCGTTAATGCTTTGGCGCAAACCGTGCGTGATAATTATAAAAATATTGCTTGGCGCTTTTATAAATTGAAGGCGAAACTTTTGGGTGTTGATAAAATTCAGTATTGGGACAGAAATGCTCCGTTGCCTATAGAAGATGATAAGTCTTATTCTTGGGATGAGGCGGTGCAGACTGTGCTTAAGGCGTATAATGAATTTTCTCTGAAACTTTATGATATTGCTAAAGAGTTTTTTGAAAATCCTTGGATTGATGTTGCTCCAAAAGATGGAAAAAGGAGCGGCGCTTTTTGTTCGGGGCCTTTGGTGGAAGAACATCCTTTCTTGATGCTTAACTTTGTCGGTAAACGTAATGATGTGCTCACATTGGCTCATGAACTCGGGCATGGTTGTCATCACCAACTGAGACGTAAAAATGGTACTCTTAATGAAACAACGCGTATGACAACCGAAGAGGTGGCTTCCGTATTTGGTGAAATGCTTGTTTTTCAGTCTATGCTCAATAACGCTAAATCTGATGATGAAAAAATTTCTCTCTTGGCGATGAAAATCAATGATATGATTAACACTGCTATTCGCCAAATCGCTTTCCACTTTTTTGAAACACGCGCTCATGATGAACGTCAAAACGGAGAACTTTCTTCCGAGCGTTTGAACCAAATTTGGCTTGAAGAAATGAAAGAAAGTTTGGGACCTTCGGTCGTTGTTGATGAAAATTCGGCTTATATTTGGGAGCAGGTCGGACATTTCTTTTTCCTGCCGTTTTATGTGTATGCTTATTCTTTTGCCGATTGCGTTGTTAATTCGCTTTATTGGCTTAAACTTCAGAATAAAGTTGAGAATTTTGAAGATAAATATTTGGAATTGCTCTCTAAAACCGCTATCGGCGACTATAAAGAAATTTTTGCTCCGTTTAATCTTAATCCCGAAAGTCATGATTTTTGGCAAGGTGGTTTGAATCTTATCAGCTATTATCTTGACCAAATGGAAGAGTTGGTGAATAAAAGAGCCTAAATTCTTTGACGTAAATCCTATAAGCTCTCGGCAGAAGTTCGGGAGCTTTTTTTCTGTTATGCGGTGGTCAATAAAATGATGGTAAAAATAAAGCCAAGTAAATCAACTTGGCTTTATTTTTTTCTTATGAAGTTCTTGTTTAGAACTTGTACTTAACACCTAAGTCAAAGAGCTGAGGATCGTTCTTTTGAATGAGGTAGTTGTACTTCGCATATAAAGATATGTCTTTGTATTCGTAGTCAACAGCCGCTTCAAGCACAGCTCGGTCACGTTGATACA
>CASDOS010000058.1 GCA_949282205.1 uncultured Alphaproteobacteria bacterium
TCTTCTTTACTAAATCTTATTTTGCTCATTCTTATCTCCTTTTGTGTGAGTTTAACAAAAAAATTCCCCTTTGAATATTTTTTTCAAAGGGGATTTCCTTTTTTCCTCCACTTTCTGGGGTACAGATCAAAATAAGCGGGGTTTTCTGTTATAAACAAATAAAAACTAGCTTTTTTTACGCAATAAAATATATAAAGCCCCTGCCCCGCCTTTTGCCTCAGACGGATTCTTATATGCCAAAATTAAAGAACTAATTTCCGAATGAGAAAGCCAATTCGGAACAGACTTACGCAAAACACCTTTCTCACTAAATAAGGTATCATCAAAACCTTTTCCGGTAACAATCAACACGCAACGCTTCCCCTGATTATAAGCAGATTTAATAAAATCACATACTGCATCAAACGCTGACTTTTCAGTCATACCGTGCAAATCAAGTACTGCCTCGATTCTAAAATCTTCACGTTTAAATTTTTTTGCTAAGGAACCATCCATTTGCGAAAAATCATCTTTTTCAACGCAACGATATTTTTTTAATGTATCAAACGTAACCGTCGTAACCTTATCTTGACGAATAGATACTTCTTTTGCTTTAACATCATCTACAAAACGATTCGTTTTTAGCGGCTTAATTCCTTTAATAACATCATCCCAAGTTTCATAACTATCATCAGTCATAAACTTTGACCTCTGCGTCATCTGGAATTAAAATAAAATATCTCCCGACAGAATTCATTCTTCCGGCAGATTCTAAGGCTTCCTCACCATGTCCCCAAAAATAATCACCACGAATTCCTCCTTTTATGGCACTTCCGACATCTTCCGCCATAACCAACTTATTGATTGGCTCGCCATCAGGTCCTGTTGTTTCCAACCACATAATAGAGCCAAGCGGGATATAATGCTTATCAACGGCTAAACTTCTTCCAGCCACAAGAGGAAGCCCCATTGCCCCGATAGGACCTTCAGCTTCAACAATTTTATGAAAAATAAATCTATCATTTAGCAACATATTTTTCTTAGCCGTTTCACCATTTTCGCGCAACCATTCGCGAATTTTCGGCATAGATGCATCACCGGATTTTATTAGACCTTTCTCTAAAAGGATAGAACCGATTCCCTTAAACTTATGACCATTATTATCAGCATACGCAACACGCACCTCTTTTCCATTCGGCAGAGTTGCAACCCCAGCGCCTTGGATCTGCATAATATAAATATCAACCGGATCATCACCCCACAATATCACCGGAGCATCAAGTTTTCCTTCATCTATTTCTTGACGCGTATAATATTTAACCATTTTTCCATCTTTAACCCGTCCAACCAAACGCATATTAGGTAAAGAGCTATCAAACTCTCTTAAATTTATTTCTACTAGATCTTTTGGTTTTCCATAAACTGGATACTGATACTTTCCGCCCCGAGTATAGTTGGCGCGTAAAGTCGCCTCATAATATGAAGTAAATTTACCTTTAACATCCCCATTAACAACAACGGCATAAGGTTGGAAATGCTGTCCAATATAAGACTTCACTTCTGCATCATCACGAAGTTCTAAAATATTCTGACAATGTTTTTTATATGAACTCAAAGAGTAATTAAGCTTTTCACTACTCAAATACGGAGAAGTTTGACGTTGCAACTTAACACAAACATCACGCAAGACCTTACCAAATCCGACAGCATCATCATCACTCCAATTTTTTAACTGAGAAAACTCGACCTTATGTAAATCAAAAGCGGACGATACAACATCTTCTTTCTCCCCGCTGGAACAAGAAGCTAAAAAAGCCATGACAAAAACAATAAGTCCTTTTTTCAGCATTTTTTTGTAGAACACAACAACCAATTAGTAACTCTGGGATTCAAAGGTTTTTCGAAAGTCCAAACATCAGAAATAGTCTGAACATAATTTTCATCTCCTTGAATAACCTCACCTTGTGAATTTTTCAGCAAATTAACTTGCTCACTAACAAACTTAACCACTAGATTAACTTTATCATTTTCAACAAATTTAACCGATTCCACTTCAGTTTCAACAAAACCGATTAAATCTGTTTCAGAAGTAATTCCTTGTTCTTTACGAGCTTTAATAACTTCCTCAAATTTTTTAAGCAATTCACTATTAACCAATTTAGCCAAAGTACGAGCATCACCTTTACTAAAAGCCGATAAAATCATTTCAAAGGCTTTCTGAGCACCTTTAATAAAAACATTTTTGTTGAAATTAGGAATTTTAACTAAATCCCTATCCAATGGTGACAATTTATCTAAATCAACCGCCGCAACAGATTCGTTTAAAGTATTTTTCTTCAATTCATGATAAACTTTTTCAAACTGCTCTTTAGGAATCATAATAACCTTAGCATCATCAGCCCCTGTCCCCAAAACACTTTTCAACTTACTAAAAATAATAACAACTAAAACCAATAAAAATATTATATCCAAATATCCTGACATTTTCCTACACCTCTATTAAAGATACAAATATAATATAGCGTTAAATATCTTTATTATCAACTATAATGTTTGACGTATAAAAATAAACTTCTATATTAAAGGTATATAAAACTTCAAAGAAAAGGATTTAAAGAAATGAGTAATACTCCAGAAACAGGTGAAGTAAGTTTGAATATGCAATATATTCGGGATATGTCTTTAGAAGTCCCTCATGCTCCATCTATTTTTTCGAAACTAAACAACCAGCCCAAAATTAACGTTGATTTAAATATAGATGTCAACAAACTCAATGAAGATAACTTCGAAGTAACTCTAAACATCCGAATAAACGCCGACATCAACAACGAAAGTCTATTTATATTTGAATTAGCATATGCTGCGGCCTGTACCGTTCATTTACCGGAAGAAAAGTTAGAACCGGTATTATTTATAGAAATACCGAAATTACTATTCCCTTATGCACGTCAAATCATTTCATCTAATTTAGCAAATGCCGGCTTACCGCCACTTATGCTGACACCGGTCGATTTTGCCGCAGTATACAGAAGCAAAAAAGAACAAATAGTAAAGCCCAACTAAAATGAGATTAGCTCTATTTCAGCCGGACATTCCACAAAATACAGGCACTCTGTTACGCTTGGGTGCCTGTCTGGACTTGCCGATAGATATCATAGAACCATGCGGTTTTATTTTTAACGAAAAAGCCATGAAACGCGCCGGAATGGACTATTTAAATATGGCAAACTATCGCCGCCATAATTCTTGGCAAGATTTTTTAAGATATAGAGAAGAACATTCAGATGAATATGGCAGAATAATACTATTAACCACACACGCAAGTCAACCCTACACGACTTTTGAATTCCACTCCAATGACATTATTTTAATGGGTCGAGAGAGTGCCGGAGTCCCGGAAGCCGTGCATCAAATAGCTGACGCACGATTGCTAATACCAATGAACAGCAAAGCACGTTCCATAAATGTTGCCGTTTCGGCCGTAATGGTCGTAGGAGAAGCTCTCCGCCAAACCAATTTATTTCCTCACGAATAATTTTTTTGATAAAAAATAAAAAAAATTTAATTTTAGGTATAGATTTGTTTCAAAAAATATGATATAGTCAGTTCGTTTTCATAATAACTAATAACCTAGGAGGAAATACTACATGAAAAAAAATTCTGTTGTTACCTTTAACTCAGGAGAATATGTTGTTTATCCGACCCAAGGAGTTGGAAAAGTAACCAACATTGCCAAACAAACAATTGCCGGCAGTGAAATGGAGTTACTTGTAGTTAATTTTGACAAAGACAAAATGACTCTACGAGTCCCCATGTCCAAACTAGAACAAGTTGGATTGCGTAAAATTTCTGACGAATTGACCATGAAAGAAGCATTAGCTACCCTCAAAGGCAAACCTAGAGTCAAAAAAGTAATGTGGTCAAGAAGAGCCCAAGAATATGAAAATAAAATAAATTCAGGTAACCCTATTGCTGTTGCAGAAGTTATCCGGGATTTACATCGTAGTGAAAACCTTGCAGATCAATCTTACAGTGAACGTCAAATATACGAACACGCATTAGAACGTCTGGCAAGCGAAGTAGCTGTATGCGACAATATAACCTTAGAAGAAGCCAACAAAAAACTTCTGGATACAATCGCATCAAGATGAATTCATATTCTGCTAAAAATAGCATTTTACATACTATTTTATTTTAGCCACAAAAAAGGAGCTCAACTGAGCCCCTTTTTTTAACATTAAAATTTTATTTCTTCTCAGGAAGTTTATTTCCATCTAAGCTATAACGTTCAACATCCGCATTATTGCGTAAATCTTCAAAAATTTTAGCAATAACTTGCTGAGTAACAATATTTCTCAACTGAGGTTCAACTTCCTTTAATTCCAAAGGCTTAGAAGCTCTGATATCCTCAACTAAGATAACATGGTAACCGAATTCTGTTTTAACAGGAGCTTTAGAGAATTCACCCTTATCCATACTAAAAGCTGCTTTAGAAAAAGCTGGAACCATCATATCTTCAGTAAAATATCCCAACTCAACCTGATCCTTAGAATATTCATTAGCTAATTTTACAAAATCCTCACCTTTTTTCAATTTAGCAATGACTTCCTTAGCCTTATCTTCAGAATCAACTAAAATGTGCTTAGCCTTGATTTCCTTTTGGCTCTCAAATTTAGATTTATAATCATTATACAAATCTTGAATAGCCTGATCTGTAACTTTTTCATCAACTGTTTTTTCAAGATACAATTTACGAGCTAAATCTTCCTGAGCTGTAACCAATTGTCTTTTATACTCTGGCGTTTCTTCAATTTTTGCGACCTTAGCAGCTTGATAAACCAATTTACTGTTAACAAAGACATCCAAAGTTTTAGCATAAAATTCTTCAAAAGGCACTTTATCTTGAATTTGCGGATGATCGGCATAACTTTGTTTCAAATCATTAACATAAATAATTTCACCATTAACTTTCGCAGCAACCCCTTTATCCGCACCTGCATTTGCATTATATACTTTAAAAGATATAAAAGAAGCAACGGCAACAACAACCACAGCAACAGCAGAGATTGTAAAACCTAAGATTCTCTTTTTCATAAAAACCTCCAAAATAAAAAGTTTATTCATACTCAATAAATCATATATACTCATTTATAAAATATTCCAAGTATTTTTTAATTAGCGTTTATAACTTCTGTTGATAGTATTGACTTTATTCTATATAAACACTAAATGTAGCAGAAAGACAATATATAATAAGGTAGAGATAATGTTAGCAGATATCGCACGCAAAATATTCGGCACAGCCAACAATCGTTTTGTAAAGAAACAATATAAAATCGTAGAACAAATCAACTCACTGGAAACAGATTTCATAAAATTAAGTGATGAAGAGTTAAGAAATAAGACTTTCGAATTCCGTAACAGATTAAAAGACGGAGAAACATTAGATGACATTCTCCCAGAAGCCTTTGCAACTGTAAGAGAAGCCGCCAAGAGGACACTTGGACAGCGACATTACGATGTACAACTTATCGGCGGTATTGTTCTGCACAAAGGAATGATTGCAGAAATGAAAACCGGTGAAGGAAAGACGTTAGTTGCAACATTAGCGGCATACTTAAATGCAATAGAACAAAAAGGAGTGCATGTTGTTACCGTAAACGATTACCTAGCTAAACGAGACGCCGAATGGATGGGACAAGTATATCGTTTCTTAGGTTTAACCGTTGATTATATCGTACATGAAAAAGACGACAATCAAAGAAAAGAAGCATATAACGCAGACATCACCTATGCAACAAACAATGAATTAGGATTCGATTATCTGCGCGACAACATGAAATTTTCCCTGGATGAGCGCGTACAACGCGATTTTAACTATGCCATAGTTGACGAAGTAGACTCAATTTTAATTGATGAAGCCAGAACGCCATTAATTATTTCAGGCGCAGCTGAAGATTCGTCAGAAAAATACATTTTGGTAAACAATATAATCAAACACATAAATGCAGCCGATTATGAAAAAGACGAAAAAGCGAAAAACGTAACCTTAACGGAAGTCGGTATGGAGCATGTTGAACAGCTTTTAAAACAAGCAGGATTAATCACCGAAGGCGGATTATATGATATAAAGAATGTACAGCTAGTAAATCATGTCAATCAAGCCCTACGCGCGAACATCATGTTCACAAAAGATGTAGACTATTTAGTGCGCGATGGCAAAGTAATGATTATTGATGAATTTACGGGAAGAATCATGGAAGGTCGCCGTTACAGTGACGGTTTGCATCAAGCACTTGAAGCCAAAGAAGGAGTTGAAATTCAATCAGAAAACCAAACTTTAGCCTCAATTACCTTCCAAAATTATTTCCGTTTATATCCCAAACTAGCTGGAATGACCGGAACAGCAATGACGGAAGAGGCCGAATTTGGTGACATCTATAATTTAGCCTGTGTAGAAATACCGACTAACCGTCCGGTAATTCGCAAAGACGAACATGATTGCATATACAGAACAGAACGCGAAAAATACAAAGCAATTATTGACACCATAAAAGAATGTCACGCCAAAGGGCAACCTGTCCTGGTCGGTACAACTTCGGTAGAAAAATCCGAAACAATTGCCCAATTATTAAAAGAGCAAACCGACATTAAGTTTGAGGTATTAAATGCAAAACACCACGAAAGAGAAGCGGCAATCGTCGCTGAAGCTGGCGTATACGGAGCTGTAACCATAGCAACCAACATGGCTGGTCGAGGCACCGATATTCAACTCGGAGGCAATCCCGAAGTAGCTTTAAAGAAACGCTTGACTGGTAATGAAACAGAAGAAGATATAGCAAAATTAAAAGACGAAATAAAACAAGAAATTGCCGAAAACAAAGAAAAGGTATTAGCCGCGGGAGGATTATATATACTTGGCACGGAACGACATGAAAGCCGTCGTATAGATAACCAATTAAGAGGACGATCCGGTCGTCAAGGAGATCCCGGAACATCCAAATTTTTCCTATCCCTTGAAGACGATTTAATGCGTATTTTCGGTTCAGAAAGAATGTCCGAAGTACTACGTCGCCTAGGTTTGCCGGAAGGAGAAGCTCTCGTTCATCCATTTATAAGCAAAGCTCTTGAAAAAGCGCAACAAAAAGTAGAAGAAAGAAACTTTGACATCCGCAAAAGCCTATTAAAATACGATGATGTCATGAACGAACAGAGAAAAGTCATCTATGAACAAAGAAAAGAACTGATGTCAGCGGAAGACATATCCGACACAATCTTAGACATGCGTCACGATTATTTAAGCGGAATTGTAAACAATAGCCTCCCCGAAGGAAGTTCGCCGGAAGAATGGGACACAAACCGTTTAAAACAAGACATTTTCAATACAACCGGTCTAAACTTACCTATTGAAATATGGGCAGAAGAAAAAGGTATCGACAGTATAGACATGTCAGAAAAAATCATCAAAGAAACGGATACATTAATAGCCCTGAAAAACGCACTTGTTCCCTCTTCGATAATTCATCTTGTCGAAAAAAGCATTGTTCTCCAAACTTTAGACCAATTATGGAAAGAACACATAGCCACACTGGATTTAATGCGTCACACCATTGTACTTCGCGCATACGGACAAAAAGATCCCTTGAACGAATACAAACGCGAAGCATTTAATATGTTCTCGGACATGCTTGATTTACTAAAAGAAAGAATTACAGTTTTAGTCTGCCGTACAACCATCCAACAAGGTAGTGACCAAGATGTAAAAGAACAAGAACAAAAAACTCAAAACAGAAAGATGGAAGCGGTTCATGAATCCATAGAAAACAGATCAGGAGTCGCACCTGAAAACAAACCATCAAATCAAAACATTGAAGAACATCCGGAATGGAAACATATTTCCCGCAACAGTCCTTGTCCATGTGGTAGCGGCAAAAAATACAAACACTGTCACGGCAAAGTAGCTTAGGATAAAACAATGACAACACCGTTATTGGAAATAAAAAATTTATACGCCAAAGTAGCAGATAAAGAAATAATCAAAAATTTAAGTCTGACAATCAATTCCGGTGAAGTACATGCCATAATGGGACCAAATGGCGCTGGAAAATCATCTTTATCCTATGTACTAAGCGGAAAAGAGGGATATAACGTAACATCTGGAAGTGTTAAGTTTAAAGGTCAAGATTTATTATCCATGTCAACAGAAGAAAGAGCCAGAAATGGATTATTTCTTTCCATGCAATACCCTACCGAAATACCTGGGGTAGTAGTTTCAAACTTCTTGAAACAATCGCTCAATTCAATCTTAAAATACCGTGGAGAAAAAGAACTTGATACAATTGCATTTATGAAACATTTAAAGCAAGAAGCCGCACAATTGAATATCTCACCGGAAATGTTGAAAAGATTCGTAAATGTTGGATTCTCCGGAGGCGAAAAAAAGCGTTTTGAAACATTACAAATGGCCTTACTGAAACCGGATTTTTGCATACTGGACGAAATAGATTCCGGACTAGACATTGATGCGCTAAAAACCGTATCAGACGGTGTAAACTCTTTAAGAACCAAAGAAAATGCTTTTTTAGTAATCACACACTATCAAAGATTATTGGACCACATTGAACCGGATATTGTTCACATCTTTGCGGATGGTCATATCATAAAAAGCGGTAATAAAAATTTAGCAACCGAATTAGAACAAAGCGGTTACACTGATTTCCTCAAAGAAGAATAATCACCCATGACACAAATACCACTGCTAAACAATGTTAAATTATACTTGGACGATAAACCATCGGTATATGGATTACGACAAAAAGCAAAACAAGCTCTGGAAAAAACAAATTATCCGACTTTAAAAACAGAAGCATGGAAATATACAAACATAAAGGCGATTCTTTCAGGTAATTTCAAAATAAACACACAAGAACATCAATGCTCCTGCAATTGCAATTGTCACCACCACGACAACTCATCACAAATTGATATTTCTTTCTGTAACGGTAAATTACATATTGAAGAATATAATCTTCCCAAGGGATTAAGTATAACACCGCTTCCCGAAATTTTATATGAAGGAGAATACAAACAATATATCTTCAACAGTTTTAACCTGGAAGAGCACCCTTTTGCCGCACTAAACGGAGTCTATCTGGAACAAGGAGTCTGCATTCACGCAGAAAAAGCAACAAAAATATCCCAACCCATTTACATAAAATATAAGCAGAGCAATTGCTCAGGAAACCAAATCAATATACACAATTTAATTATTTTAGAAAAAGGCGCACAACTTGAGATAGTTGAATTATTCAATTCCGAAAATGAAAACAAATATCTAACCAATATTGTAAACGAGGTCTATCTAAAACCGGATAGCCAACTACATCACTATAAAAAGCAAACAGAAAGTACAAACAGCTATCATATCGCATTAAACAGCGTAAGGGTTCAAAACCACGCATCATACAAACAATATTACCTCGCCAACGGTGCAAAAATTTGCCGTCAAGAAACAAATATACAACTAGAACAAACGAGAGCCAAAGCCGAAATATATTCTGCCTATACAGCAAAAAAAGGCTGCTTAAATGACATTACGAGCAATATAAGTCATTTACAACCGGAAACATACTCTAACCAATACGCCAAAGCCGTATTAGAAAGCGATTCATCTGCAGTATTCCAAGGAAAAATACATATAGCACCGTTAGCTGTAAAAACAGAAGGTCACCAATTGCACAAAGCCTTATATTTAAATGATAACGCCGAATTGAACTGCAAACCGGAACTTGAAATTTTCGCAGATGATGTAAAATGTTCCCATGGAGCAAGCTGTGGTGAAATCGACAAAGAACAATTATTTTATTTGACATCACGAGGAATATCCAAAACAGAAGCGATAAAAACACTCACCCAAGCCCATTTAAACGAAATAATTGCACTCATACCCAATAAAGAAATACAACAAGAACTTAGCCTTTAATCTTCATCGGCATAAATATACTTAGCCTGATAAACCAAAACAGAAATAAAAACAGCGATTCCCCAATAAAGCAAAAAATAAAAAGCAAAATCGCCACAAAAAGCATTAAGCCAAACAGGAAAATGCTCATATCTGACAAAAAACACCAAACAATCCCTTAAAAATAAAGAAAAAAACAAAACATAAATAAAGAACCACGCAAAAGGCTTATACAAATTATCCCAAACAACCACAAAAACTTTTCGCAAATGCCATTCTTTTTTAGCTTGTAAAAAACGAACAACAACAACCGCATTTAACAACACATACAAAACAAACATCATAATCAAGGAAATTCCACAAAAGAAAGCCAATTCAACTTTCCAATCAGGAACAGGAATTCTTGCGGTTAAAACATACGCCAATCCCGATAACACCATCCAACAAATACAATACCCCAAAACGCAACTGGCAATTTTAAGCTCTTTCGTCCCAAATTGAACTTTTACATTCTGATTATTTTCGCTAATATTATACCAAGAACTGATATAACAACCGGAACAAGCTATAAAAATAAAAGCAGATAAAAAAACACTCAACAAACTTGATGA
This sequence comes from uncultured Alphaproteobacteria bacterium, assembly GCA_949282205.1. Taxonomy (GTDB): domain Bacteria; phylum Pseudomonadota; class Alphaproteobacteria; order RF32; family CAG-239; genus CAG-267. The sequence goes on from CASDOS010000058.1 coordinate 10,552, forward strand.
ACAATAAATTCCCGGTAGATCAATTCCTACCCCACATAAAAAAGAACGACCTAAAGCAGAAGACAAAAGAGCACAAACAAAAGAAAATCCCCCTGTTAAAATAAAGAATTTGCTACCTGATTGAGCTATTTTCCGCAATGGATAAAGAAAACCTTTCCAAAACGGCATAATTATTTCACCTTCTTCATTTGGAACAATCTTTTCACACATATTTCTCCCCTTTCACTAGATTTCTTTAACAGCCGAAACTCCCGGAATACTTTTCAGTTTAGTCAGCATCATACTATCCGAAAAAGCAAAACCGCCATCAAGTTCGATACGCACATCCCAATCATCCAATTCGGGTTCAATATAAACTTTATTCAACCCTCTTATATCGGAAAACAAAACCTTTTTAATTTCCGGAACAGCGGCAACATTAGTAACTTCAATAATCAAGCCTTTTGCCTGTTCGGCAATCGCCTCATCCAAAGTTTTGACACTATTAATCATAATCCGAGGATTCTCTTCTTCCGATTGTTTATTAATAGTAACTTTAACCAACAACGGGCAGCCGGAAGTAATAACCTCTTCATATTTTGCTAATCCGTCAGAAAACAACATACCTTCAAAATTTCCGGTTGTATCAGAAAGGCCCAAGAAAGCATATTTATTACCACTTTTGCTTAACCGTTTTTGAAAATTTTCAACACAACCGGCAATATTAGCCTTAATACTATCTCCGACACGAATATTAGCCATAACATCCTGACAAGTTTTAACTCCGAGCTTTTTCATACTATCCGCGTAAACATCTAAAGGATGGGCGGATAAATAAAACCCGATAGCACCGGCTTCAAGGCGCAATTTTTCCAAATCCGGCCAATCAGGAGCATCAGAAAGTTTAACCTTAGATGAGTACTCTTCGGCCCCAAACAACGAAGATTGAGCGCTTGTTTTCATTTCCGTCGCAGAAGAAATATTTTTAAGAATCGTATCAATATTCGCAAAGAGTTTTCCTCTTTTTTTATCAATACTGTCAAAGGCTCCAGCTTTAATAAGTTGCTCCAATTGTTTACGATTAAGCTGTTTGGCATCAACTCTATTAATAAAATCAGAGATATCTTTAAATTTTCCGCCTTTTTCACGAGCTTCAACAATAGCGTTCATATTAGATTCGCCCACACCTTTAATCGCCCCTAAAGCATACCGTAATTTACCATTTTGCACACTAAATTTAGCCAAAGACTCATTAACATCAGGTTTAAGAACCTCGATTCCCATAGCCTTACATTCGGCTTTAAAACCAGCTAATTTATCGGTATTGGTAATATCCAAATCCATAACAGCGCACATAAACTCAACCGGAAAATGCGCTTTTAGATAAGCCGTTTGATAAGAAACCAAAGAATAAGCAGCCGCGTGAGATTTATTAAAACCATAAGATGCGAATTTCTCCATTTGGTCAAAAATACTTTTAGCAACTTCTTCATCAATACCGTTTTTGATAGCACCTTCCGTAAACATAATACGTTGTTTCGGAATTTCATCGCGCATTTTTTTACCCATAACTTTTCTGAGTTTATCAGCGCCCCCCATAGTATAGCCGCCTAATTCACGAGCAATCATCATAACCTGCTCTTGATAAACCATAATACCGTAGGTTTCCTTCAAAATCGGTTCAAGTTTCGGGTGCAAATATTGAATTTCCTCTTCACCGTGTTTACGTTTAATAAAAGTCGGAATATTATCCATAGGCCCTGGGCGATACAACGAAACAATAGCGATTAAATCTTCAAATCTATCGGGTTTAATTTGCTTATGCACGTCTTTCATACCGGCAGATTCAAATTGGAAAACAGCGGTTGTACGACCTTCCTGCAACATTTTATAAGTTTCAGGATCATCTAAAGGCACAGCTTCCATATCTAAATCGATTCCCTGAGCTTTTTTAATCCAATCCACGGCACGTTGAATAACCGTCAAAGTCTTCAACCCCAAAAAGTCAAATTTAATTAAACCGGTTTCTTCAACATATTTCATATCATACATAGTTACCGGCATATCAGCTCTAGGATCTTTATATAGAGGAACCAATTCTTCCAAAGGTCTATCACCAATAACCACGCCAGCGGCATGCATACCGGAGTTACGATACAATCCTTCCAATTTAATAGCTATTTCAAATAATTTATTAACCTGAGGATCATTTTGCCTTAACTCTTCCAATTCGGGAACTTGTTCTAACGCTTCGGGCAAGGTTGGATTTTTACCCTGAGCGCCGGCCGGTATCATTTTAGAAATTTTATCAGCCTGCGAATACGGCATTTGTAAAACACGCGCCACATCACGAATAACAGCTTTCGACTGCAACTTACCATAAGTAATAATCTGCGCCACATGATCAAAACCATATTTTCTTTGCACATATTCAATCGTCTTATAACGATTCTCCTGACAAAAATCGACATCAAAGTCCGGCATATTAACACGTTCGGGATTTAAGAAACGTTCAAAGAGTAAATCCAACTTTAAGGGATCAAGTTCTGTAACCTTTAAAGACCAAGCAACAATAGATCCTGCGCCGGAACCACGTCCCGGACCAACCGGAACACCATGTCCTTTTGACCATTTAATAAAATCCGACACGATTAAAAAATAGCCAGGAAATCCCATTTTTTTAATAACACTGAGTTCATATTCCAAACGCGCATAATACCGCTCATCAATATCCGCCTTTTGTTCATCGGTCATTCCTTCAAAATAAACAGCTTTTTTCAAGCGTTCATCAAGACCACGATAAGCCTCTTCCGTAATAAATTCATCTTGAGTTTTACCTTGAGGACACTCAAAAATAGGCAATAACGGATTAACCTTTTTAGACAAGAAATTACAAAGTTTCGCAATTCTGACCGTATTATTAACAGCCTCAGGCAAATCAGAAAAAAGCTCAACCATTTCAGCTTCAGAACGCAATCGATTATTGATAGAAAATTTACGCCTATTCTCATTAGCCACATATTCTCCGGCAGAAATACACACAAGAGCATCGTGAGCTTCATACATATCTTCATCTAAAAAGAAAACTTCGTTTGTTGCGACTAAAGGAATATTATATTTATAGGCTAAATTTATAAAATCATCTTCTGTTTGCTTTTCTTTATCCAAACCGATTCGTGAGATTTCCATATAAAGTCTATCGCCAAAAATTTCTTTTAATTTAACTGTAAAATTTTCCGCATCATTTTTCCTATTTTCAAGCAATAATCGCCCTATTGTACCCTCAACACCTCCAGTAAGAGCAATTAAGCCCTCATTAAAATTCTCCAAATTTTCTAAAGTTAATTGCGGCGCCCAACCTTTCTCAGTATTATCCAAATAAAAACGTTTCATCAGCTTCATAATATTACCATAACCGGTAGCGTTCATAACTAACAAAACAATTTTATCAGGGTCCAATTCTTTTCCTTTAGATTTCATTAAATCATCAGAATCCGCATTTCTTAATAAAAACTGGCAACCTAAAATCGGCTTAATACCTTCCTCAGATGCGTATTTAGAAAAAGCCTTTCCACCAAACATATTTGCGCTATCGGTAACTGCAACGGCAGGAACACCCATATCATGCAACTTATGAATCAACGTAGGCAACATAATCGCGCCCTCAGCCAGAGAGTACGCTGTATGAACTCTTAAATGTACGAACTTTGGATCTTTCATAAAAAAACGCCCATCATTAACTCACAACACAGAGAGTAACATAAACAATGAATATCTCAACACTTTTATAGAAAAAAACAAAATTTTACACAGTATTTATTCAGACAAAACAAAAGAGGGAAATTAACTATTCCCTCTTTCATAAAGCTTAACTAGGACTATTCATATTTAGCTTCAGCCCCATGCTCATAAACCTGCTGAGCATCCTCAAAATTATCTTTAAGAACGCGTCCCAATTTAGAAGCAGATTCCGCAGTATTGGAAGCAGCACTATCATCAACAGCTTCGCTAAAAGAAACTTTTAAATATTCCAGTTGTTCTTGAGGTGTCGAGCCGTCAATCAACCACCAAAAAGCCGAAACAATACCAGCAATTACAACAAGAGTAATTATGAAATACAAAAAACCTTTCATATCAGTATCTCCTTAGATTTATTTTTTCAAAATAGATTTACCGGCATATACAGCTGCATCACCTAATTCTTCCTCAATACGAATAAGTTGATTATATTTAGCCATTCTATCAGTACGGGACATTGAACCGGTCTTAATTTGTCCACAATTAGTAGCAACAGCAATATCTGCAATAGTCGTATCTTCGGTTTCACCTGAACGATGAGATAAAACAGCGGTATACTTATGACTTTGAGCCAAATCAACAGCTTTCATTGTTTCGGTTAATGTACCAATTTGATTAACTTTAACCAAAATTGAATTAGCAACACCTTTTTCAATTCCCATAGCTAAACGTTTTGGATTCGTAACAAACAAATCATCACCAACTAACTGAACTTTATCACCCAAAGCATCGGTAAGCATTTTCCATCCTTCCCAATCATCTTCAGCCATACCGTCTTCAATAGAGAAAATAGGGAATTTATCACATAAATCTTTATAAAAATCAACCATTTGAGCATTTGTATAAGATTTACCTTCACCTTTCATCTCGTATTTTCCGTTTTCATAAAATTCGGAAGAAGCCGCATCAATAGCCAAAACAACATCTTCACCCGGCACAAACCCTGCATCTTTAATAGATTTAACAATAAAGCCGAGAGCTTCTTCGGCAGATTGTAAATTAGGAGCAAAACCGCCCTCATCACCAACATTAGTATTATGACCGGCAGCTTTAAGATTCTTTTTCAAAGTATGGAAAATTTCAGCCCCCATACGAATAGCTTCTTTAATAGAAGAAGCGGCAACCGGCATAATCATAAATTCTTGAATATCAATAGGATTATCGGCATGTTTACCACCATTTAAGATATTCATCATAGGAACCGGCAAAGTACGAGCCATAGTACCGCCCAAATAACGATAAAGCGGCAAACCTAATTCTTCGGCTTGAGCTTTTGCAACAGCCATAGACACCGCCAAAATAGCATTAGCCCCCAATCGACCTTTATTTTCGGTACCATCTAATTCAATCATAGTTCTATCGATATCAATTTGACTATCAGAATCAAAACCGATTAAAGCATCACTAATTTCCTCATTAACATTATTAACAGCTTTTTCGACGCCTTTTCCCATATAACGAGATTTATCACCATCCCTCAGCTCTACGGCTTCATGCACTCCCGTAGAAGCACCGGAAGGAACCGCAGCACGTCCAAATGCACCTGATTGAAGAACGACATCAGCTTCAACAGTAGGATTACCGCGAGAATCTAAAATTTCTCTGGCAAAAATATCAACAATAGTACTCATCTAACTACTCCTATGATAAAAATTTAAATTGTAACTAAATATAACTTTTAGGCTAACAAAGTCAAGCCACATATAAATCTTATCGTATCGTTTCTAAAAACAAAAATCTTGTAAAATAACAAAAAGCGATTAGACTAGAAAAAGAAAAATAAAACAGGAGAAGCACAATGTTTACAATGAAATGGCACTATCGTTTTATGGAACTGGCAAAATTAATTGCAACATGGTCAAAAGACACCTCCACAAAAACCGGAGCAGTTATAGTTGGTCCTGACAAAGAAATCCGAGCCACTGGTTATAATGGTTTTGTACGAGGCGTTGATGATGAAGTATTTGAAAGGTTTGAACGACCGACAAAATATGATTTTTTCGAGCATGCCGAACGAAACGCCATTTACAACGCTTGTTTATGCGGAACAAAAGTAAAAGGGTGCGTTTTGTATGCGACCCACTTTCCCTGTACCGATTGTACTCGAGCTATTATCCAATCTGGAATAAAACTCGTTGTCACCAACCCATTAGTTATAGATAAAAACACGCCTCAAAATACATGGAGAGATCGAATAACCTATTCAGAACAAATGCTAAAAGAAGCAGGCGTTGAATTAATGATACTTCCCCCCAAAGAATAAAAAACTTAAAACCATATCTTTAAAACCGTCAATCCGTACTTATATTGCAACTACATTTATCGCATATCTTGAAAATCAAAGGAGATATAAATGAAAGTTTTAATAACGGACGAACAATCATTATTCAGAGACGGACTGTCATTAAGGCTCAAACAAATAAACCAAGACATCAATATTCTTCAATCAGCAGATTTGATTGAAATGCAAAAAGCATTATCTAAAGAAAGCAACATAGACCTTTTGATATTAGATATAGACTTAGCAGAACAAAATACCATAGAAACAATAAACAAAATAAAAGCAATTTCGCCCACCACAAAAATAGTAGCAATATCCACATCAGAAGATACAAGAAACATAAGAAAAATATTATCAAACGGTGTAAAGGGATATATTCCCAAAAAATCCGACAGTAACATATTAAGTGGTGCACTTAAATTAATATTAGACGGAGGAACATACATCCCCCTAGCCATGTTAGAAAATAACACAGAAAACAAAAATATTCCACAAACTCCATTAAAAAGAAATCTGACACATCGCCAATCACAAGTTTTAGATTTAATAGCCCAAGGAAAGTCAAATAAACAAATAGCCTACGATATGGGTGTATCTGAAGCAACCGTTAAATTACACATAAATGCATTACTACGCTCATTAAAAGTCAATAACCGCACACAAGCGGTTATAACAGCACAAAAGATGGGATTGATATAAAATCTCACTCATTCAATAAAAATTTACCAATCTATATTAAACTAAAAGCAAATACACTCTGGGAGACACACAATGTTATACATACTGATAGGTTTTGCTTTTGGCTTTACAATTCCCTATTTAGCGCGCCGTTTTTCAAAATTTATGCCTGCAACTTTAGCCTATGCTTTATACAGAATATTTCATATAAATAAAACGGTATCATATCTTAAAAGAAAAAATAACCATAAATATCAACAACTATGCCACAAATACTTTATGCGTTCTTTAGGCTGGGCCATAACAACTTCTGCTGTCATTTTTCTAGCATCACAAGTCCTTCCGGCACAAGAAACACCTTGGATAACATTTTTAATCATAGTTCTATTTATGCTGATGGAAATTGATAAAAGAATGTTTTTGCTACCGGATATTCTTACAGTACCATTATTAATTGTTGGTTTCTTATACGCAACTTTTGCCGGAAATTGTTTAGGTTATGATATTGCTGCTTCAACGGCAAATAGCGCCTTAGGCGCATTAGGAGGATATACAATTCCGGTTATAGCCTCGCTATTTATAATAAAAAAACATCCTGATGCTTTTGGTGGTGGAGATATAAAGTTACTGTCGGCCATAGGAGCATGGCTTGGATTAAGCAATATCCCCTATGTTATTTTACTATCTTGCCTAATTTTTGCGATAAGTTGCTTTATAAACAAAAAACGCCAAGGAGCCTATGGTCCTTCAATTGTAATATCAACTTTAATTATATTATTCTTGATAGAATACTAAAATAAAAAGCCTCACACAAAACACTATAGTTTTCTTGTTACAAAAAAACGCCACTAATTTCAAGTGGCGTTTTACCTGTTACGATAATTTATTATTTATCACCATATTCATTAGCTTTGTTTTCACCAGGAATACAGAACAAAATGACTAAAAGTACCCCCCCAATATAAGGAATAAGAGCAATCAAGAAAAACCAGCCGGACAAACCTAAATCATGCAAACGACGAATTCCCAAGCCAACACTGGGAACAATCAAAGCCAAAGCATACAATAAAGAAATAATACTCAAGATAGGAATAATACCGCCAATAATTCCAATAACAAAACTAACCAAGCAAGAAAATAAAGCAAACATCCAATATTGACGACGAGAAATTCTACCATTAAATTCTAAATAGTTATTTTTCAAATAATCAATAAAATAATGATTAAAAGCATTTTTAAACTTATCTGCGTTCAACTCTTTAAGTTTCAAAACCTCATTTTTTAAATCAACACAAATCTGTTTAGCAACAGCTTTATCTTTTTCTATATCATTAAGTCTAAGTGCTTCTTTCTTAATCGTTTCAACAATACTCTCAAATTTATTCATTTCAAACCCCCTTAAAAAGATAACTTTAAATTCAAAGCATAAAAGCCTTACATCTACATCTATAATGCTTTGAATAAAAAATCTAATCAAACAAAAATAAAAGATATATACAAAAAAGCAACCCACCATCCTGATCTTGATCTGTACCCTGAAAAGTGGAAACGAAAAAGAAATCCCCTGAGGGGTGTAAGTCAAGAGGAGTGATTAAGCAAATGGCATCGGTGTTGAGCCGGTGTCATTTTGTTTAAGTTCCACTGACAACGTTCATTATTATAA
>CASDOS010000059.1 GCA_949282205.1 uncultured Alphaproteobacteria bacterium
ATTATAATAATGAACGTTGTCAGTGGAACTTAAACAAAATGACACCGGCTCAACACCGATGCCATTTGCTTAATCCTCCCGCTTGACTTACACCCCTCAGGGGATTTCTTTTTTATTTCCACTTTTCAGGGTACAGATCAAACTCAGGGTAATATTTTGAAGAATATCAAGAATTATCTTCCGGATAATTTTTGTTTAAGGATATCAGGAATACTACCAAAATATTTTTCGGAAAGAACAGACAAAGAAGCTGATTGGATTGTTTGTTTTTCAATTTCTCTTTTTTTCATCTCTCGATTAATTTTCACATCAGCCAAATCATCAATCCAAGCGGTAACATCAACATACCAACCGCCTTTACCATAATGAGCTCTGCGTCTGTCGCGTAAGACGGAAGAAAAAGTTTTCTCATTTCCCCAATGGTTATTATTATAAGCGCAATAAGTATAAGCATCTTTAGAAGACGTATTCATAGAGGGGAAGAAACCGTTATAATGTTGATTTCCCGCGGCATTTCTTCTAAATCCGCTTTGAACGATAGAATAAGGGTGATTTTGCATATGTTCTTTAATATCTCTTTCCAAGTTTTTGGAATAAGTAATATGATGAGAATATTTTTGAAAAATATCTCTCATCCCCGTAGTACTGTGGGCGTAAACACGACATTTATCGATAATATCGCCGACAGCATCAGCGACAAAGCTGTTTGGATTTTCCTGTTTAAAAATTTCATAAGCCTGACACAGGCTGGCCATACTCATACCTGCGCAATAAAGCCGTTGGTCGATTCTACCGAAAATTCCCTGTTTAGCCAGAGCCTTATTAGCATCGGCGAAAGCCTTTCGTTTATCCCCATAAGAAAGTCTGATAACGTTGTCATAGCTACATTGAGCATATATTTTACAAAATATTTCCAAATCTTTTTGTTTTTGAGCATTTAAGATTTCGATTTCAGAAATGTCGTCAGACAAAGATTTTTGAATATCTGGCAAGAACGGACTATCTGCAAAAAATAAATCATCACCATTATTATTTTGCGTGGTAAAGATATCAAGGGTTGGCTCATAAGTAAAATTAGCATTAACGGCAATCTGCTGAGAAAAGGCGTCGCTTTGGAACAAATCATTAAAAGGTACCGCGGCCCGAAATTGACTTTGTTGAATAGCAGAAAACAGCATATTTTCGGTATCCTGATTAGACGAAGCAATATTAACGGTAGCAATAAGTTCTCTCCATTCATTAGGTTGCAATGTAGCCCCCGAACTAATTTGGTCTAAGGCTTTTTGCTGAGAAGGAGAAAGTTGAATACCTTTTAACTCATAAAAATCGGAAATAGCCGAAGCAAGCAAGGGGACGGAACAATGTTTGTCCTCTTGTTTAACAAGTGTATAATAGAGATAAGCGGCCATACTTTGGTTTTGAATATGTGCAATACCATATTTATCAAAAAATTGTGCTTTAGCAATAACCCGCGCCTCGTCAAAAGAAAGGTCTTGAAAATTTCCGATATTATAAAAATTAGCTAAAGCACGATTTTCACGCATAAAGTCGTTGTAAACAGATCTATTAATACCATAATTAAAATCTTTAAGATATTTAGCATTTATTTTTTCGAAACAAAGGTTAAAGAAATCGGCATTAGGAACATTATGTAAACGATCATTTTCAATAAAAGGCGCCTGAATATCATAATCCGCTTCATTAATAGGTTTTTCTGGAGCAATAGAATAATCCATCCAAGAAAGATTAGGTGAAAGATTATCAAAATTTTGTGTTTGCACGTCAAAAAAATCATTAACATCGGTATAATAAGTATTAGCTTTATCAAGCACGTCATGAGGAATGGAGAAAGAATCCCAAGCCATGGAGATACGGTGAAAATCAAAAGCCGGTCCGAGTTTTTGCGAACCTTTATATCCCATATAACTTAATCCGACCAAAGGAAGGCTGATAGCCGCATATTTAAGTGTAGTTTTCCCCTTTTCGCGCACTTTTTGTTTAAACTCAATAATTTTAGCTTTTTTAGCTTGAGTTTTTTGTTGTTTATAATTTTCAATATTGAGAGATATATTTTCAACAATTGTTTTTTGCGGTTTCGAGTGAAATTTACGCCAGATTTTAGCGAAGAAGTTTTGTTTTTTCTTTTGCGGAGTATAAATATTCATCTGCGGTCGTTTTTGTCGGGTTGCAAACAAATTTTGTATTTTAGTGGTGCCTTGTTGAACAGCATGAACAACGGAAACTGTTGCAGATACAACGCTAATGAACGGTTTTTTGAACCAAGTCTTTAATTTAGCCCAAAATGTCGCTTTTTTCGCCTTTCGAGCTAATTTTCGTTGCAATTTACGTTCAGCTTTTTGTTTCTTTAGAGCTTCTTTTTGAGCTTTTCGAGCCAAAGCCGCTTTTTTCTTTTGTTCCTGTTGCAATAATTTTTGCTCGGCTTTTTGTTTCTTTAGAGCTTCTTTTTGAGCTTTTCGAGCCAAAGCCGCTTTTTTCTTTTGTTCCTGTTGCAATAATTTTTGCTCGGCTTTTTGTTTTTTTAGAGCCTCTTTTTGAGCTTTTCGAGCCAAAGCCGCTTTTTTCTTTTGTTCTTGTTGCAATAATTTTTGCTCGGCTTTTTGTTTTTTTAGAGCCTCTTTTTGAGCTTTTCGAGCCAAAGCCGCTTTTTTCTTTTGTTCCTGTTGCAATAATTTTTGTTCGGCTTTTTGTTTTTTTAGAGCCTCTTTTTGAGCTTTTCGAGCCAAAGCCGCTTTTTTCTTTTGTTCCTGTTGCAATAATTTTTGCTCGGCTTTTTGTTTTTTTAGAGTTTCTTGCTGAGCTTTTTGAGCTAAAGTTTCTTTTTTCTTTTGTTCATCTGTATTTTTTTGTAAAATAGCAGGGGCAGTTTCAGATTGTGTGGTAGAAATATCGTTTTGCTGCATCTGAGGAGTTTCTGCATTTTTATATTGCTCTAAAAAATTTTGCAACGAGCCGTTAAATTGCGATAATTGGATTCTGAATTGAGCAGCATCTTTTTCATTCAGGTTAAACTCTTTTATAATTTTATCGAGATAAACAAAATTAGCTTTTTTCTTAAGAGCCTTAGCGTTTAGAGATAAAAGAGGCTTACCGTTTTGATTATCGTGATATTTAGCAAATTCATTTAATATCCGTTCGGCAGGAGAGGCGTTTTGAGATTTATCGTCACTTTGTTTTTTTTGATTTGGAGCAATGTGCGGTTGTTTTGCCGAATTTTGAGAGGCAATGAAAGCGAATTGCGATTTAGCCTCGGAAGAATTTGCAACATTTTCGAGTAATTCGTCTATATCAATATGAGCAAATTGCGCCATAGCCTCGGCTGCAGATTTGACTTTATCATCAAAAGCGGCGAGTTTAATCAGATTATTTTTATAAGAGGAATTAAGCAAAGCCGAAGAGATATTAAGAGAGTCATCTAATTGTTGTTTAAGAACAGCCTCGTTTACGCCCAAAGTCTGAGCCAATAAAAGAAAACGTTTCGAATAAGTAGGATTATTTAATTCCTCAAGAGAGAAATTGAAATTATGTTGAATAATATCAAAAGAACTCTGAGTCATTTGTTTAGCCAAGAGAGATTGATGCAATTCAGCACACAAGGTCTGTCTGGCTTTCCCCAAAGCTAAGAAATCTGGAAGATTTTCGGTTTGCGCAAAATATTTTTGCAAATTCAACAATTTATCTTTATGTTGGAAAATATAATCACTGACTTGTTTATCATAAGAATCAGCCAAAGAGCGATAAGTATCTTGGTGATTTAGAAACTCTTTTTCAGAAAGAGAAACCCCGAGATATGCGCATTTCTCGGCAATTTCATAAAAAAAATCTTTGTCCAATTTCTTTTTAGCCTTAGAATAAGTAGGCATAGAAGCACCTCGCAACAATTAAATTTTCTCAAATATAGAACCTTTATACCACTATATCAACAAAAAATCAACTACATTTTGTATATTTTTTGGCAAAATAACAAAAAGCCCGAATTCACAAGAAATTCGGGCAAAGAAAACAGGCTATAAAGCGCTGGATTGAATAGTAAGCAACTGACCGCTCGGAGCCGTCAGGGTTAAGGAGTAGCTATCCGCAGAATAAGAATGACCATAAGTATTGATAAAAGGAGAATAAAGTCCCCCGACAATATTATCCCATCCATAGATAGCGCAAGACAGTACATCAATTCCCGTTATAAGAGAATTATCCTCAGCAAACCATTTAATTCCATCTTTATAGACGACGGCGCGAGCAATACGGAAAGGTTTACCGGCCTGAGGCTGCGCCACGGAGTTAAACCCGGAATAACCGGATTGCGTGTAGATAAACTGCGTCGGAAAGTCGTCTTTAAGATCGCAAGTACCAAAATAATAACCTTCTTCAAAACGAATAACAACAGCCTTTTTTGTAATAGTCCCTCCGTTTTGGAAAGCATCAACATCCAATATGGCGGAAACTTGAAAATCAATAATTCTGCCATATTTTAAGGCAAGAGGATTATTGTTAGCACCGATTTGTTCATTTTCATCCTTCTGATTATCATCAGGCTTCAAATTATCCGCATCATCATCGGTATCCGCATCAGAATTCCGGATAAGCAGAGTGGAAGTAGCCGCCTCGAAGGATTTTCCCAAAAAAGTAACCGTTGCGGAAGAAGTTATTTTTTTAGAAGTATCACCAAATTGAGAAGTAATGAGTTCGACATCAAACAGCGCTGAAAGATTAAAATCAATCACACGATTATCAATGTTAGCACTCACCTCATAAAGCGGATAAGAAAAGGCATGGAAAAAATCTTGCGCACTGCAATCAAAACGAACGACTTGCATAGCGGTACGTTTTTGAATATTCCAATTCTCATCTGAACTGATTTTTTCGGCTTCCAATTGTGTCAAAGAAACTTGATAAATAAAGTCCAATTTATCAACCATCAAAGAAGGTTTATCGTTATGGTTTAACGAAAAAGGCAGTGTTTGGGAATAAATTTTATCATTTTTTATTCCGGACAGCGACCAAGTTTCTATTTTATTGACAAAGAGTTTAAACGAGGATTTATCAATCCACTCCGCACCAGTTTCATAGTCGGTAAAGAGCAATTGATCGCCCGATTCGTCAACCGAACTTCTGACATAAGAAATATCAACTTGTTCGGTTCCCTTGTCGCCACGGTTAATAACGGACCAAGGGACATTAAAAGAAACCGATACCCGATAATTATTTTTTGCACTTTCGTTACGAGCCACAAGTATATCATCGAGAGTAAAATCAGTAATTTCGAGATGAGGCATAGCTTGTCCCGTTTCTTGAGAGATAAGATTAAAATCCTCATAGACGATTTCAGCGATAACCACTTGTTTGTCATTAAGTTCAAAAGACTTCCGCAATTTATATTTTGTCGGTAAAATACCGGAAGAAGATGACGACGAAGTAACGTTTTGCGAAACAGTTCGCCCCGATACTTCGGAAGCAGACAAGACGGTATCCTGTTTAACCCAGAGTTTAACATAAGCCAAAGGGGACACAGACATTTCTTTTCCGCCGGCAGAATAAACCAAAGTTTGCAAGCAGGAAAGCTGAGCCGTATCCCCGCAAACGGATTTATCCCAATCGTAATCGAAAGAAACTAACGCAACATCGTCACCCTCATCAAACTCCAAAGGTGAAGACACAAAACCATTGCAACTGGTCAACAACAAAATAATCAAAATTCCCCCAAAGAGAATTGTTTGAAAAAAGTTTTTCTTTTCCATAAATAAAATATTTAAAAATTAGCGTATTCAAACACATAGAATGAATGATCTGTTGCTTAGGTTATACCATAAATATAGACAGTATAATAGAAACGACATAATAAGAAATATAAGCCCGGCGATAATAACAAAAAAAAATAAAAAATCAAGTATTTTGTCACGAGAAATATTTTGTCCAAAGCGCTTGACAATTGTCACCAAAAAGGATAAATTAACACGGAACATAAATTTTTTAGATATGAATTATAAAGAAACAAGAGAGCTGCTTTTGCATGCGGAAGCCCTCTCAAACAAGCAGGCAAACGAAATTTTGGATTTATGGGAAACAAGTCCGAAATCATACAGTGATTTTTTACGCAATCGAGGATGTTTTACATTTTTATCGTGCTACATTGGCTTAGATGCAGAAAAAGAGCATAAATTCGAAGGGACAACCAAACGGGTACTTTCGCCGGAGATAGCTGAAAAGTTTTTCCGCTTGGAAGATGACGATTTGGGACAGCGTTTGATTATGATTATAGCCAAGAGTGTCTGGCGCCAAGACAGTGAAAGTCCGATGAGTGCGTTTCCGTATTTGAACAAAGAGTGTGTTCAATACATGAGTCGCGAATTAATATTGGAATTGCTGATAAATCCGTTGTTTGTATTTAATTTTGAAGAAGATACAAGCGGAGAGGTATTTGAGTTGATGTACCAAAAGGTCGGTGGAGAGCAAGAACAAGAGTTACTGGCAGTCAACAGTTTTCATATTGAAGGCTGGGTTAATCCAACGCGCGAACAAAGAAAGACTGTTAAATTGTTTTTGATGTCATCGCATATTTTCTCAAATGGCGGAGATGAAGAAGCCTGTTTCAGAAAAATGTTCTTGAATTATATTTATGATATTCAAGAAGGAATGCAAATGATAGATAAACAAATCAAAAAAGAACAGGGAGTTACATTAAATTAAGGCTTGCTTGCAAAAAAAGAAAATCGGAGAGCAATCTCCGATTTTTTTAGTTCTGAAAAAAGGCGCATAAAAGTTGACATCATAAAAAGAGATGCTATGTTTAAGAGGAATAAAATAGGGAGAAAAGAGATGAAAAGCATCGCGGAAGAACTAAAGGTAAAAAGTCAATATATTATGCCTAAAAGGTTGTTATCGCAGGCGGTAGGCAAGTTAGCCGCGGCAGAAATGGGGAAGGGGACAGAGTTTTTAATCAAAAATTTCATCAAATACTATGAAGTGGATATGAAAGAAGCCAAGACGCAAGACATTGGCAAATACAAGAGTTTTAATGATTTTTTTGTAAGAGAATTAAAGAAGGGGGCACGTCCTGTTGTAAGCGATAAAAATGCGTTAGCAGAACCCGCCGACGGTATGATAAGTGAAATCGGGGAAATATATAAGGATGCGGTTTTACAGGCAAAAGGCCATTATTATAGTTTAGAGGCGTTGCTGGGAGGAGATACGAAAGAAGCTAAATATTTTGAGAACGGCAGTTTTGTAACCACCTATTTATCGCCGCGCAATTATCATCGGGTTCATATGCCGCTAAAAGGCAAGCTCGAGAAGATGTTGTTTATTCCAGGGGAATTATTTTCGGTAAATCCGCTGACGGCGCAGAATGTAGATAATTTGTTTACGCGTAACGAGCGCGCCGTATGCTTTTTTGCAAATGAAGAAATCGGTCGTTTTGCGGTCATAATGGTCGGAGCGACGATAGTATCAAGTATAGCGACGGTTTTTGCCGGGTTATTGGCTCCGTCAAAAGGCAAAGAAGTAACGGTTTACAATTACAAAGATGATAACATCGTTTTAGAAAAAGGAGACGAATTGGGACGTTTTCTGTTAGGCAGCACGACAATTTGCATTTTCCCGAAAGGCAAGGTTAATTTTGCAAAAGAATTAAAGCCTGGTACACCGGTTAAAATGGGAGAAAATCTTGGAGAGATAAAGACGAAATAAAACCGGCAAAAAAGACATAAAAAATCACCCACGGGTTTGCGGGTGATTTTTTTGACCACAACTATTTCCAATATTCGGCAATCCAAAGAGTAGGTTTCACATGTTTATAGAGTTTTTTAAATCCGCGCGGATATTTACCGGAAAGCGGATTAAAAGACCAAATCCCGTGAAGAGCTTCGTTAATCCCCGGTTCGCCATGAAAAGCAATCATTTTAAGCCCTTTTATATTAGGAAGTTTAGGTGTAATAAAGAAGCGTAATAAAGGATGAGGCAAACAATGAAAGCGAAAACTTTTAAACCAATTATCTGGCCAAAACCAGATTTTCCCGAATTTTTCGAGAACTTTAGCGGAAACATATTGTTGTGTAGCCGTATAATAAGTATCAATAACCTCTTGAGGATGTTTTTCAAAATATTCTTTAATAAAGCCGAGAGTACCGACCACCCAAGAATAACAGCTGGCTTGTCCGACTTTATTAGCTTTTTTTCCATGTCTATGCGCCCAATCGTTAATGGCGTAAAATCTATCTTCAATCGGATAATCAAAAAATTCATCTAAATTTCCGACAATCAAAGAGTCTAAATCAAAAAAGAAGACACGTTGCCCGTTAAGTCCCGCGAGATTATCATCACAAAGTCCCGAGGCTTTTCGATGATTTCCGAAAACAAATTGAGGTAGAACGTTAAGTTTCGGAATAGGACGCGCAATAATCCCGTCACTTAGATCTACGGCATTATCAGTAAAGCAATAAAAATTAATTTGATAAGAGGTGTTGCGTAAAATTGCCGAATAAAGTTTATTAACGTCTTCGGCATTATACATTGTACCCCATTTAATTGTAACAACATTAAAAGATTTAGTCATAAAAAGTCTCCAAACAAACTAAGCGATAGTGGGAAAAGGAAAATTTTGCGGATTAAAGTCATCAGTAATTAAATCTGCGACATATTTTCCGACAATCAATTCATTAAAGAGTTCATGATAATGTATCCAACCGCGTTGAGCAACCCAAGAGCGTTGTTTTGTGTTAGTGCGGTAAAATTCAATTTTTTCGAGCAATTCATCAGTAGAGCTAAAGAAAGCGGCTTCGTCTTCTCCGAACAAATCATTAAAACCGGTACGGCGGTTGATATACGTCAGGCAGCCGCAGCCCATAGCGTGCGCCATACGATCGGAAGAGTAGAGATAATCGTGGTTAATGACCGAAAGGTTTAAGACCGAGGCAGATTTTTGAAAAGTATCAAAATAAGCAGCCCCGTTAATAGCCGGATCATATATTTTGGGGAAAAGAAATTTATTTTGAGGCGCTTTACGCTTTAAGAAATCTGCAATTTCCTTGCCATAACACATTTTATCGGCAAATTCGCGTAATTTAACCGGAGAAGCAGCAAATAGCAAGTCATAGTCAGGATGAGGATTTTCAAAAGCTCTGACATTTTCAATAGACTTGTCAACGGGGTTAGGAATAAAGCCAATAATATGTTTTTGCGGTTCAAAACGTTCATACAATTTTTTATCAGCCGTCGTAATGAGCGTAAAGTCAACCGCATCAAGTTTGGAAGTGATATTGCGAATATTGTGGTTCCCCATTTCTGCATAGGGGTTTATGCAGTCAACATTCCACTGAATAATTTTTATATGAGGAATTTTCTCACGAATTTTTAAGAGCGTGTCTGCAGAGATAATATCAGCATGTCCTAAAATAATGGCATCTGGAACAATATCAAGGCAATACTTTAAGAAGCAATCATTAGTTTTACGAATACTAAAAGGTGTTTTAACCCCCAACCATTCCATAGCCCGATGCACATCTCTATCATTAAAAGAAACAACATTATGCCCCAGACGTGATAATCCATTATTAAGTTTATAGGCCATCCCCGCCCAAAAGCAACCGCGAAGGTTAATAGTTTTGAAATAAGCGCAGTGTACAATTTTTAAATTTTTCATGCAAAAAACTCCGGTTGAAAAATATGACCATAAAAAATAAGCAAAAGTTTCAGAAATAAATGTTGATAGAATCAAATAGATATTGCGGGTGATAAAGTCTAAATATAGACTGAACAAAAATGGTCATATTTATTCAGAAATAATGAGATGAAAAAGATAGCGCTATCATCAGAAATCTATCAAATAAAAAGGACGGAACTCCAAGCTTTATCAATAGAACAAGATGTTTTTTGGGATGTGAAATCGGATGAAATTATAGTTCTGTTGGATGAAAAAGGAGAAGATAAGCTTATTTCAGGAATGGAAAAAGTAAAAACATCATCAGAAGAATTTCTGCCAGTACGCATGGCATATCATACATATCCCGCTTTTCAAGCCTTTTTTATAAATTTAATAAAGCCGATAAAGCGCAAGTTTTATAAAGTATTTCCTAAAGCATACACCACAACATTAGCCTGTATATTAGAAAATGATGTAATGCGCGGTGAGCGAAATGAAGCGAATGCCTACCAATGGACCAATAAAAAATGGCAAATCAGTCGCGAAGAGGCGCAAAAGCGTTATCATGACTTGTACAACTCCATAAAAGAGCATGGGTACGATAAAAAAAGCCCAATGTTGATAATGTTAAACCGCAAATTTGGCGTAAAGGATCAGATTCTGCAGGGGCACCATCGTATTGGAATATGTAAAAGTCTGAATGTGAAAGAGGTAAGCATATCGTTTTGGGCTGTTCCCAAATCTTTTGAGTTTATGAAACTACTGATTAAAAGGAAAAAATCATGAAAATAATGCTGGTAAGAGATAGAAATGTTTTGAACAATAACTGGCTGGCATATTTAGCAAATTTGTTTTATGAGCGTGGTCACGAAGTCGTAATTGCATGTGATACATACAAGAAACTAGGAGTATCCGCACCTGGATATGAGCTAAATCCAAAGGTAAGAATTGCAAATGTAAACGGCAAAACATCATCAGCGTTGGTAAATCTATGGCATAAATTAAGAAGTCCTTTTCCATCATGGTTTTTGTTTGATAAACTGATAAAGAAAGAACAACCCGATGTGATGATTTGCTATTTCCCCAAAGATTTGTATAACGTAACCCGTTTTCAACATCATAATATTCCGATTGTACAAATGATACACAATTATCCACCGGTACTTTTCCATAAGATATTAAAAAAAAATAAAATAATTCGTACATTATATAAAAAAAGTTTTCAACAAGTAACTGTTTATCAAGTTTTGATGGACTCTTTTAAAGATAAAATAGATGCTTTTTTCAATCCACACCATGTGGAAGCAATTGCTGACCCTGTGAAGCAATATGCCGAAGGAGAAATGGTGGATTTAAATAAAGAAAAAAAAAGAATTATTTATGTTGCAAGAATAGAAAAAAATATCAAACGTCCACATTTGTTGGTGAAAGCTTTTGCCAAAATTGCTTCGGACTTTCCTGATTGGAAGCTCGAAATTTGGGGAATGAGCAAATATCCAGCATATGAAAATGAAATCAAAGCATTTATAGCAACACACTATTTAGAAAGACAGGTATCTTTAATGGGGTATAGCACAGATGTTGAAAGTGTATATAGAAGTGCAGATATTCATGCTTTTCCGAGTGCGGGAGAAGGTTTTGGCTTAGGGCTGGCAGAAGGAATGTCCATAGGTCTACCTTCCATTGGATTTAAGAGTGCAACAGCGGTAAACGAAATCATTGTAGATGGACACAATGGATTTTTAGCGGAAGATGTAGATGATTTTGCAAAAAAATTAAAGATTTTGATGGAAGACAAAGAATTGCGCATTAAATTTGGGGCTAACGCTCACAAAGATATGGCCGCATATGCTCCGGAAATTTTGATGGATGAGTGGGAAAATTTATTAAAGCAGATTGTTAAGAAGTAATTTAAAAACAATCAAATAAAATAAAAAACTCAGGTGAGATATGAATATTACCTGAGTTTTTTTATGAAAAATGAATAGTAAATTATGGCTTAGAACGTAAAACGTCAGAAAGAGATAAGAAACGTTCAGCCATTTTATCTAGCACGTCAAAATCCGGCTTTAACGGGAAAACTTTAGACAACAGATATAAATAAAAATCAGCCGTAAAGTAGGGATGTGGTAAATTCTTCTTTACAAATTTCCAGTTATCGGAAAGAGCTTTAGAGAAAAGAATAGCAAGAATATTGCGCGGTAAAGTATCCTGATAATCTTTCAAAAAGTAGTAGTGTGCAAAAAAGCGATCATTATCTAATTGGTGAGTATTTTTGCTGAGATTGTTGGTTTCGCGAGGAACTAAAACAACATGCGCATCCATTTTTATAATGCCTTGCGCCAATCTAGCCGCTCTCAAAGGAATACTTTCATCTTGAATAAATACGCGTGTGTCTGCTCCGCCGGCTTCTTGTAAAACGGAACGCTTAATAAGTTGTCCCATACGGGTAAAATGTCCGCCTAGCACAGCTTTTAAGGCATTAGGATTATAATTATAACGAAAGTCATTAGGCATATATTCAGCCGCAATATCCATCGGTTCTTTACCAGTTTTTGTAAAAGTTCCATAAACCATATCGGCTTGATGTTTATCAGCGACCTCAATCATCTTTTCAGTAGAGTTAAGTGGGAAAATGTCATCTGAATCAAGCATCCTAATCCATTTGCCCTGAGCTAAAGCAATACCTTTGTTAATAGAAATGCTGATACCTTCATTTTTATCTTTTTTCAGGATGATAACATTTTTGACGTCTTTCGTCATTTCTTCAATAATTTGCACGGAACGATCGCGAGACAAGTCATCAACAAAGATATATTGCGGATTTTTAAGTCCGGTTTGGTTTAAGAGAGCCTTAAGAACGGCCGGCAAATAAAATTCTTTATTATAAACCGTCATAACAAAAGAAACATCAATTTCCTCAGAAGAGGTACTATCAATCAAACTTTCGTTTTCAGAAATTTTATTAAAATCAGCATTAGTCATATTCAAATCGTTTCCAAGCAATAAACCTCAGTAAAACTATTAGCGAAAATAATCTGCTATAAGAAAACCTACATTTTTTTTTATCAATATGCAAGCAAAAAGAAGTTATCCAAAACAGAAGTTTAATAATCAAAATCTCCTAGAGAAAAAAATGTAGGTTAAATTGCATAAATAAAGTAGAGGGACAGTTGATGGTAAAACTATCTATATATATGGTTGTATATAACGAAGAATTGCGTATAGAACGCACATTACAAGCCCTGCAAGGAATAGCGGATGAATTAATAATTGTTGATTCCGGATCAACCGATAAAACTTTAGAAATAGCAAAAAGATATCATGCAAAAATATATTTTCATGAATGGAAGAGTTATTGCGACCAAAAACATTATGCGGAGAGTTTATGTACAAATGAATGGGTATTATTGCTAGATGCCGATGAAGTCATATCAAAAGAATTATTGGAAGAAATCAAAACAATAAAAAAGTCTCCGCAATATAAAGCATATAAAATCAAAATAGTAGATATGTTTCCCAAAGATAAAAAAGCATCAAAATATGCCCGACAATTTAATCCCGTGAGATTATATAGTCGCAAATATGGCGTAATGCCAGCGGATAAAATGAATAAAGACCGAGTAGAGTTGCAAGAAGGAATAGAGATAGGTCAGATGAAGAGTTTTATATATCATTATTCTTTTTTGAATATAGAACAAACTCTAGATAAATATAATCGCCATTCAACAGAACTACAAAAGACATGGAAAAAAGAAGGGAAAAAGGTTGGATGGTTTCGTCTAATAATAGAGTATCCATGGCAATTTTTGCATTATTACATTGGTCACAGATACATTTTTCGAGGTAAACAAGGATTTATATATGCAAGCTTATTAGCCTACTTTCGCTTTTTAAAAGTAGCTAAAAGCTTTGAGTAAATACAAAATAGAGTAGTTAACAAATGAGAAGATTGATATATTTGAAAGTATCTCTGATAAAAATAATATATAGATTAGTTGTACCAATGTTGTATTCAGATAAACAAGAACGTAAGAAACATTTGAAGCAATGGACCACAAAATCAGAAAAGAAATATTTAACACGTTATTTAAATGTGTTGGATGCGGAAAGTAATGAAAAAGAAGGAGAAGAATGTCCTAAAATTATCTGGATATGTTGGTTGCAAGGTATGAATAAAGCACCGGAAATTGTGAAAAAGTGTTATCAGAGCATACAAAAGTGGTGTCCGGAATATGAAATAAAATTAATAGATAATGAAAATATATCCAGCTATGTTAGTATGCCAAAATACATTATAGATAAATATCAAAAAGGATATATAAGTAATACACATTTTTCCGATTTACTGCGCTTGGCACTGTTAGATGAGCACGGAGGTTATTGGATAGATGCGACAGTTTATCTAACCGCCCCAATCCCAGAGAAAATACAAAAAAGTCCTTTTTTTGCATATCATTCCGAAGGCTATTTGCATAATAACAGTTGGTTCTTGAAATCCAATAAGGGAAATGCTCTAATTCACAATCTCAAGCAATTATTATTTGAATATTGGAGATATGAAAATTCTCTGATAAATTACTTTCTATATCATATATTTTTTGACTTAATGATTGAAAGCAATACAAAACTAGCTGAAGAATGGAGAAAAGTTCCAGTACTATATGATGATTGTTATGAATTAGAGCATAGTTTTTTTAAGCCATATGAAAAAGAAAAGTGGTTAGAAATCAATCAAAAAACACATATTCATAAATTAAGTTATAAGTATGACAAAAATAAAAACATACAGGGAAGTTTTTTAGAATATTTATTAAATGATAAATTGGACTAAAGATAAATGCGCATAGTAAATGTAATGATAAGTAAAATGAACGGGGGTGTTGAGCAAGCCTTCTTGGATTATAATTCAGCGTTAAAAATGCATAATCATCAAATTTTAGCGATTGTTGACATAAAAACTAAAGTAAAATCATTTATACAAGATACACAGTATATAACAATAAATTTTAATCAATATAATTATTTTTTGATTTTTAAATTGTATAAAACAATCAAAAAGTTTCAAGCAGACATAATCATAACACATAGTAAAAAAACAATCCCAATATTGCGTATAGTGGCAAAATGGTTAAAGATTCCACTGATAGGAGTGGCACATAATGATAAATATAAAAAGATAAATCAATGCGATGCTATTTTTTCAATAACGGAATATCAAAAAGAGTTTTTTATCCAGAAAGGATATCCCAAAGAGAACATATATGTGATTCCTAATATGATAAAAGGCAAAATAGAGTATAAAGAAAAGATATGGCATCATCTTCCGGTAATAGGTAGTATGGGAAGATTTGATCCAATGAAAGGTTTTGATACATATTTGAATGCACTCGCTTTATTACGAAAAGAAGGAATCGAGTTTAAGGCTGTTTTAGGCGGAGATGCCCAAAAAGAATATCCGAAGGAAAAGAGGAAATTGGAACAAATAATCATAGATAATCAGTTGGATAAAAGTGTAACATTATGTGGATGGGTAACAGATAAAGCAAAGTTTTTTCAAGATATAGATATATTTGTTCTGCCATCAAATTATGAGCCGTTTGGGATTGTTTTGCTAGAGGCGATGCAACATTCAACACCAATCGTAACCTCAGGTGCGGAAGGTCCCAAAGAAATATTTGGAAAAAACAAAGACTGCGTTTATATGTTTGAAAAAGGCAACGTTGAAGATTTAGCAAACAAATTAAGACAAGCTCTTAAAAATAGAGAGGAAACCAATCAAAAAGCTAAAAAATCATGGCAACTATGTGAGAAAGAATATAACATAACACAGGTATCAGAAAAGATAGATAAAATGATACAAAAGGTAATAATACAAAATGGTAAAGAAATATGACATTATTTATTCATTAGGTTCAAATTGTGCGTGTGCACTATACTTGAATAAGAATAATTTACGAAATACATCAGGTCCTCTGGACTGGGTTGTTGGGCTTGATTTTAAGCAAAAAATAGACTTAATATTAAATGATTTTAAGGAATACTGCAACTTAGAAGATTTAGAGATAATAACATCAAAGAATGAATGCAACCCCCATATTTCGTGTAAAAATAAAAAAAATGGGTGTTATTTTTTTCATGATTTTCCAATGAATGTTCCTTTAGAAACATCATACCACCAAGTTGCTGAGAAATACGAAAGAAGAATTAAAAGATTTTATGATAATATATATACTAAAGAAAAAGTACTTTTAGTATGGTTCAGCTTAGACATAGAGACACCGCTAGAAGACATAAAGCAAGCAAGCGAAAAGCTAAACAAAAAATTTGGAAAAGAGATAAATTTGCTATGTATAGAGCATAATGAAAATTTATCGGAAAAAGAAATAAAAATTCAAAAGTTATCTAAAAATGTCACCAAAATAGAATTATATGCTAAAAATCATGAAAACATAGAAGGATTTAGTAAAGGGAATGTAAAAAAGTGCAACAAAATATTTAAGCAATATGCGCTAAAACAGCCATTTGCTAAAGTTGTCAAGAGACAGGTAATAAAAATTTTATGTAATTTAATACCTATAAAGAGTTTAAGAAAAAAGTGTCGTAATCAATGGTTATATGAGAAAAATAAGTAGAAGAAAACAAATGCCTAAAATATCAATAATCATACCTGTCTATAATGCTGAAAAATATCTGGAAATGACATTAAATTCTGTGCGAACTCAGACATTTACGGATTACGAAGTAATTTGCATGAATGATGGATCTACAGATAAATCATTACAAATATTAGAAAAATTTGCAAAACAAGATAATCGCTTCAAAATATATAGCCAATCTAATGCAGGAGGTAGTGAGGCTCGCAATAATGCGATAAAAAAGGCAACTGGTGAATATATTGCATTTTTAGATAATGATGACATATATCACCCAAATTACTTAGAAATATTGTTTTATAATATAGAAAACTACGAAGCAGATGTTAGTTGTTGTTCATATGTACGTTTTGAAGGAGAGGAGGACTATAAATTTAATCAAGATAAGGATACTAAAAAGGGCATATTTGTTTCAGAAAATCCTTTTATAGATAAATTTAAGCGAAAAAAGAAAATAGAAACCCTGATGTGGACCAAGCTATATAAAAAAGAATTACTTCAAGAAATAAAATTCTCAGAAAAATTACCCGCAATCAATGATATATTATTTAATGTAGAAATATTATTGAAGAGTAAAAAGTTAGTGCAGACGAAAGAAAAATTAATTGCATATCGCATAATTCCAACTTCTCAAACAATGAAAAAATTAACATTAAATCGCTTAGAAGAATATAGAAACCTAGCCATAGAGTTAAAACAATTATCAAAAAGATATGAAAAATATAACAATATAATAGAAAAAATAACCGCCAACTACATCTATGG
Organism: uncultured Alphaproteobacteria bacterium; assembly: GCA_949282205.1. Classification (GTDB taxonomy): domain Bacteria; phylum Pseudomonadota; class Alphaproteobacteria; order RF32; family CAG-239; genus CAG-267. Next base: position 17,074 of record CASDOS010000059.1, read on the forward strand.
AATGTATGTAACAGAGGTAAAAGACAAATATAAAATAGCAGATGAACCAGAACTATACAAAAAAATCGCACAAAATATAGCAGCCCTAAAAGAACAGAAAATATTTAATCCGCAAAAATTAAAACTTAGTCGACAAATACAATTATTTTTCTTTTTAAGAAAGATAAAGAAAACAAATGAAGCAGAATAATAACAAACAAAAAAGCTTCCCGAAGGAAGCTTTATATTAAAACTCAACAACTTGAATAATTTCACCCTTTTGGTAAATAACCACTTTGGTTAATTCGCCTTTAGAATTAAATTCCTTAGCAGTTCCGTGCAACAAATCATTTTTACGCTGAGCTAAAATTTTAGGTTTTTCATTTTCATAGTAAGAATATGCCGGACCTTCACGTTTGCCGTTAACATATTCCACATAAGTAGTCAAATGATTTTCAGGAGTATAAAAGCGGGAAGGACCATGCAATTTTCCTTTTTTGTAAGTAATGGAAGATTTAACGGCTCCGTTGTCGTAATATTCCTCAAACACGCCGTTTTTCTTTCCGTTAATATAGCTCCCCTTGCGTAACAAATCGCCATTAGGATAATAAGCCAATTGAGCGCCGGAGAGTTTTCCCTTACGAAAATAACTTATTTCCTGTTCAGTTCCATTTTGATAAAAAGTAATTGTTTTTCCATGAGGAAGACCATTTTTATATTCTGCCTCCATAATCACGTTTCCATTATCATCAAAAGCCTTATAAAGACCGCTGATTTTTCCGTTTACAAAGTGGATTTCTTCTTTAAGTTGCATATTATCGGCATAATTTTGATAAACACCTGTAATAGGTTTATGAGCGGCATCATAGCGAATACCGTTTTCTTCAAAAGAAGTGTCATCGGAATAAAGGGTAGTGAGTTGCGCAACATGGCAAGCGGAAAGCAAAAAAAGCACCGCGCCTAAACCGGCGATTTTCCGAACAGCAGATTTACTCTGAGCCAGTTTTCGTAAAATCAATTTTCGCAAAGCAATTTTTCTGGTCGCAAATTTCCGCGCAGCGGTAGTTAAAATATCCTTTTTCGCCATATTACACCTCATCAAAAGCACAAGAAAAATAGTCATAAAAAAGTTAAAATAGGGTAAACAAAAATAAAGCTGTAGAAAAAATAAGAAAAAAATGGCAATTAGGAGAGAGTACGTTATTCTAAAGCGGGAGTAAAAAAAGCGAGGAAGAAAGGATGAAATATAAAAAAGTGTTGTACACCAAGATTTCTCCGGAAAAAAGCAAGCGTCATCGACAATTTTACGATCGCCGCGTCAAAAAAGCGTTTATTCAATATTTAGCATACAGCGGATGGTTTGACGGCGTATTGGAAGAAAAAGAAATAGAAGAGGCCAAAAAAGGCTATCTTCCCCCGGATTTGGATGTTCATCACATTTTTCCGTTATCGGGATCAGAATCAATGGAAGTACATTCATTTACCAATATGTCGGTTATACACAAATCAACTCATCTGGCGATAAATCGCCAGATTTTTTATCCGCAATTAAAAGATGTGAGTAATATGCAAGAGGGAGAAACACGAGAAATACTAATTCCGATATTTAAGCCCGTAGACGCGGGAAGAATAATTGCGATACGCAATCGTCAGACCAAGCGCCCATGGCAAATGTTAAAGAATATATCCTTAGCGGGGTATACGCATTAAAGAGAGGAAGCGGATATAACAAAGCGTTTAAAATAAATAATTTAGAAACGAAGGAGCAAGTAAAGTGTTAAGATTTTTAAGTTTAATAGTCGGCGCCGTTTTAATAACCACGCCGGTGGAAGCTGGTAAGAAGAAACTTCCCGCGTTAGAAGACAATAAAGCCTATGTTTTATATTTAGAGGGCTGTCCGATATGCAACCAAGCGCTTGAATATATAAACGAGAGATATTTTACGCGTCCGGATGTTGTCAGAGTAAATATAGAAACGGAAGAAGGGCAGGCATTATTAAAACAATGCGCCAAGAAGTTTAATTTTACGCGTATATTGGCCCCGGTGATATGTGTTGGCGACAAGTATTTTATGGGGTGGTCAGGGAGAGCTGCGAAAGACTTTGACCGCTATTTAATAGATTTACATGAATAAGGGGAAGGATATATATTGAAAACCGAGAATAAAGTTATATTTAAGAAGTCAAAGGAGAAGTAATGGAAGAAGAAGCGCTGTTTGCTCTAAGTAATGGATTATACGTTTTGGGAGCAAAAGAAAATGAGAGATATGTAGGTTCGCTGGTAGACGCCGTTTCGCAAGTCGCCATGGGGCCCGACATGATAATTTTATCGTGTATGAACAGTAGTTATACGAAGCAGGCGATAGAAGAAAGCGGAGTTTTTTCCATAAGTGTTCTGGCCAAATCGACAGATCCTCTTGTGGTAGCAAATTTCGGTTATCAAAGCAGTCGCGATATAGACAAGTGGAATAATGTGGTAAAAGAAATCAGAGATGACTTACCATATTTATCAACGGCAATGGCGAAGATACGCGCCCGTGTCGTAAGTAAAGAGGTTTTTCCGAACAATACCTTATTTATAGCCGAGGTAGAAGATGCCTTTGATTGTAAAAAAGGGGAAAAACCGCTGACGTATCATGATTACAGAAATGGATATAAGGAGAAAGTAAAGATGGCCTATCAATCAATAAAGAAAGAGGATGAAGAAATGAAGTCAAAAGGGAGCCTCCAAGCAGGTTTGTCTGAAAAAAAATGGGTATGTACGGTATGCGGATATGTTTATGACGGAGACATTTCGTTTGAAGAGTTGCCTGAAGACTGGGTATGTCCGTTGTGCGGAGTTGGTAAGGAATTATTTGAATTAAGAGAAGCCTAAGCGCAAAACACCCGTATTCAAGTGAATACGGGTGAATTTTTAAGCAAAAAAAGAACTATTGAGCTTTCGGATAACCGACAGCTTCAGTCATAACGACTTCTGTATCGCCGTCAAGATTGAGAGCTTGTTTGATTTCATCACGGTCATAAAGTCCGCGAACGACGCATTTTAAGTTTTCGGAAGCGCAATAGAGGCTTGCATTTTGATACATAGAGCCTGCGTGCATTTCACCATATTTTTTATCTTTTGTAACGAATAAAAGATGAACAGGGGCATCAAGTGCAAATTTTTGATCTTTAGCCAAGATATAGCGAAAATCATCGGAGCCGAGTTGTTTCAAAGCATTATTTTTAGCATCATAGATATAAGAACCGGAAGGAATCAAGACATATAAATCAATATCTTGCCGATTTCTGGCGGTAGGAACAACACGTTTACCGTCTTCGGAAGAGATTCCCCAAGTAGCCCAGAGCAAATCGGATAAGTGTTTATCAGAAAGCATTTTTGTATCAAAAGTACGTCCGGAACGACGCGCGGCAATAGCATCCATAAGAGGGATACCGCCGGAAGTAGAGGGTTCGGGCAATTTAATATCAGCGGCATAGACGGTAGAAGCGGAGAGCATCATCATCGCTCCAAGAACAAATTTTTTCATAAGACCTCCCAAATAAAAATAGATTACAACGAGTAAAATATAGTCCCCCAAAGCGTAAAAAGTCTTTAACAAAACCGATTTACCCACAAAAAAGGGGATAAGTGAAGAGAAATATTGCGGATTTGGGCGGTTATGGGGCTAAATAAGGGGAGATAAAAAACTAAAAAGGGACGAAGATGAATCGGCGTGAATTCATAATCAATTCGCTGATGACGCTGGGCGGAATGACATTGTTATCGGCGTGTAAGGAAGAGAAACAGATAAGGGAAAAGAAAGGAGAAGATAAGATGAAAGTATTGATGATAAACGGCAGTGCGCATGAAGAAGGCTGCACCTATACAGCTTTGAGTGAAGTAGCTAAGGTATTGAAAGAAGAGGGAATAGAGAGCGAGATTATTCAACTTGGCGCCAATGCGTACAGAGATTGTGTCGGTTGCGGCGGATGTCGTAAATTGGGACATTGTGTATTTACGGATGATATCGTCAATGAGTTGGTAGAGAAGGCAAAGCGAGCTGATGGTTTTATATTCGGGACACCGGTGTACTATGCGCATCCGTCAGGAAGGTTGTTAAGTGTGTTAAATCGCGCATTTTACTCAGGCGGCGCCGCATTTGCCTATAAACCCGGAGCGGCCATAGCATCAGCCAGACGAGCCGGCACCATTGCATCGGTGGATGTAATAAACAAGTATTTTACGATTAATAACATGCCGGTAATATCCTCAACTTATTGGAACGAAGTGCATGGTAATACGCCAGAAGAGGTAAAACAAGATGCGGAAGGAATGCAGACCATGCGCAATTTAGGTAAAAACATGGCGTGGGCCCTAAAGTTGATAGAAGAGGGTAAGAAGTTGGGTATTCAAACCCCAGAACCGGAAAGAGGAGCAAGAACCAACTTCATTCGCTAAAAAAAGATTGACAAAAAAATAAAAAGAGTACAATTTAAAAGCTGTCTAACAATTAAAGATATATTTTTATGGAAAATTTTATTATGAGTAGTTCCGTACTGCTGAATGCTCAGTGTTGCGGAGGAGATGTTTGGGGGATTTTATTATTAGCCTGCTTTCTTTTTCTGCTTGCCGCAATCATAGCAAAGATAGGAGATGTTCGTTGTGAAAGCAAACGACAAGAAAAATTTGCTGATTATTGTCAGAAACGCTCAGCTTTTTATCGCAAGGAACGAGAAAAAGTTCTGAATTATTACCGAGAAAAGGCTCAAAAAAACGGTCATCTTACGGATAAAGAGCTTGAGGAAGCCCGTTTCTACATGGAAATTAACAGTGGTGGTGAAGATGGCTGGGAAGAAGAATATAAAAAATTCCGTCAAGAATTACATTGTTAAAGCAATCAAGCAATTAATAAACGCCTCTTGAGAAGGGGCGTTTTGCTTTTTAAAAAGATGCTACGAATAAACAAAAAACTTGACAAAAGAGAAGAGGGTGTTAGGATAATGCCAATTAACAATTATTATGAACCTAAAACCTTTATGTTATGAAAAGATTATTATTTATTTTGAGCTGTCTAATGATAGTCAGCCTAAGCTATGCAGACACAGTTTACGGAAGGTTAGAAAAACTGGAAGGAAACTGTGCAACGGTACATGTATATCCAGACAATGGTACACCGCAAGTTGTTACGTTAAATTTAAAAGACACCGAAGATAAATATCTGCACCAACCGCTACGAGCAGAGGGGCAAGGTGTTTTTGTTTATAATGGCAATACTTTAAGTCAAGTAGATGAAGATGCAGCAAGGCGTATTTTACAGGTAACCTTACATGAAATTTTTTGTATGACTTTGGTTCTAGTGGGGGTTGCGTTCATTTTATCTTTGAAATTTAAGCGTATAGAAGCACAGATTATAAGTAAAAAAAGGCAACTGCTGGTAAAAATACAATATGGCGTACTTTGCCTTTCTTTATTTATAACAGCTAATGGTGTTTTAGGCCTTTGGTTAAGACCTCAATTAGAGCTAGTGAATTATGGTAGAGTATCCCGACTTGAGCGGTGGGCATATATTATAGAAGATGAAAATGGTAATAAACAAATTCATGATATATCGGGATCTGTTTGGGATATCTATTATTACGCCGATGGAACCTGGGGCAATCCGACTACGGAAGGTGGAATAATTAAAGGTGGAAACAGTTATAAGCTCTATCAAAGCTTCGGCAAAGATAGAAAAGTGATAGAAGCAACGATACGGTACGTTAATGAAAAAACAGCCTTTCAGCAGCGCGTATTAAAATACCTAATGTTTATCGTATGGATATGTACTTTTATACTGTATATACTACCTCTATTAAGGGCAAGAATTAGACATCTGAGGCGTACCAAGGTAGAAACGGCTCGTCTGAAAGTAGAAAAAAAACGTCAAGAGCAAAAACTCAAAAAACAGCCTGAGTATCGCCGCTTTTGTGAAGAGCTTGTGACAAAGTTCTGGGTTGACTATTTAGACAGTCCTGAAGAAACATCGGTATTGTTGGCACGTCTAAAGGTAGCCTTGCAGAACAGCGGTTATCTAAGATGGCAAGAAGAGTTTTATGATGTCATAGCCATGCGAGCAAAAGAAAGTACTCGCCCACCGAAAGAGCAACGTCAAAAAGCATCAAATCAAGTAAAAGACGAAGAGTTGGACGATATTCGGATAAACTTCAATGGTTTGTTTGTAACGGCTGCGCAGTATCGGATATTAAGCTCTGATATCAACGCTCAATCATTAAGTCTGGAAGATTTGATAATTTACTGTCGCAAGTTGGCGGAAAAGATGCCGGAGTTTCGGGATTTCTTGAAAGGAAAAATTATCAGAACGCCTCAAGGTTTAATTGATAACAATGAGGCTTATGCGTTGTTTGGACTGACGTTTGAAACATTGACGGAGGATAAATTGAAACAAGTGTATCGTTATTTTGCACAACTTTATCATCCTGACAAAAATCCAAATGCTAAGGCAAAGGAAATGTTTCAAAAAGTACAAAGTTACCATGCATATTTAAAAGAGGAACTCCGCCGCAAAGTTGCTTAAAAGCTCAGTTAGAATAAGCAAAACGCCTCTTTCAAAAGGGGCGTTTTGCTTTTTTAAAAAGATGCCGACAATAAACAAAAAAACTTGACAAAAGGACAAGTCGTGCTAGGATAACACCAATTAACAATTATTATGGACTTAAAAATGTGTAAATTATGAGAATATTTAACGAAAAAACAATGAGCGATTCGGAACGTGAAAGAGCTAGAAAGAAAGTTGAAACAGAAGTCAAAAAACAAGCGGCGGAGAAACAAGCAGAAAGTTACCGCCTTTGTGAAAAGTTGACAGAAAGTTTCTGGAAAGATTTTTGGAACGGCGCAGAACTGTCCATACTAGTCAACCGTATAGAGTTTGCATTGCAAAACAGCGGTTACAAAGGATGGAAAGAAGAATTTTTCGATGTAATCGGTGAAAAAATCATAGAAATACCGGAACAGTTCATTCACAACAGAGAGAAACTCAACGGGAGTGAACAGGGTTTTGACATAGATAATCTCGGCGATATTCGTATAAACTTTAATGGTTTGTTTGTAACGGCTGCGCAGTATCATATATTGAGCTGCAATGCGAAAGCACAGTCACTATGCAAGGAAGATTTACTCGTATTGTGTCGTAAGTTGGCGGAAAAGATGCCGGAATTTGCCAATTTCAAAGAGGAGCATTCAATTCAGCTCTATGTTGCGACAAAATCCACCAATGAAGCCTATGCGTTGTTCGGTTTGACATTTGAAACACTAACGGAAACAAGTCTGAAACAAGCGTATCGCCGTTTGGCGCAGATGTATCATCCGGATAAAAACAAAGAAGCCTATGCAGCAGCAATATTCCAAAAAGTGCAGAAGTATCACACATATCTGAAAAGTGAACTCCGCCGCAAAGTTGCTTAAAAGCTCAGTTAGAATAAGCACAAATGCCTCTTGAGAAAGGGGCATTTTGCTTTTATAAGCCAAAGAAAAAAGCTGTTCCAAAGAGGAACAGCTTTTTTTTACTGAGTTTAGAAAAAGTTAATTAATAATCCTATCACTATATACCCTCCCGGAATAAGCCCCGGTAAGTCGAGAGTGCCGTTCAGGAGCAGAATAGTGCGCACCTTCGCAAGCATAAGTAGTTTCAATCAATTCTTCGACAAGTTCTGCAATTTTGTTATATTTTATGCAGGCTTCTGCGACGGAAAGTTTACCTTCTAAGATTTCTTGTCCAAGTTGCGCGACATCAACGCCGTCAATTTTAGCGAAACCGGCGGCCGGAAGAGCAAGAATACGTTGCAATTCCACAGAACGATTTTTTTGCAAGGATGTACCGGCAATATTAATCAAGAAATTTTCACCCGAAGAGTAAGCATACGCTCTTTTCTTACCAAGTTTACTCAAGAACTGAGCGGGAAAATCTTTCCCCCAGCGTTCAAAGACTTCCTGCGGTGCGAGAATAATCTGTTCATCCCCACAGTCACGGAAGAAGAAACTGGTTCTGACCATCTGAGCATCCAACAATTCTCCTTTTCCGGAAATACAAAACCGTTTGATACCTTTCCGAGCCATTTGTTGAAGTTTTGTCAAATCTTCCTGACGCACAAGTTGTCGAGCACGATCATACGGTAAATCAGCAAAACCAATTGTTAATTTGATTTTACAGCGTTTCGTCCGTCCATTTTCGTAAGTAACTTGTTCAAATGTACGCAAATCATCGCTAAGCAAATCGTACTGTCCGTTACGAACGGCCTGAACGAAAGCGGCAAAGACGGAATGCAAATTTCCGGACATTTCAAATTTTTCATTACACTGAATACCATGTCCTTGAATAGCGCAATTAAACGGAACATAGATATCCGTATGTTCATCTAAAGCAATAATAAACGAACGCGCCTCCTGATCGACCAAGACATTCATTTTGGCAGGAAGTCCATCAAGAACATTAGGGAAGAGAGTCTTCGCCTGAGCAACTGGGACAGGTTTCCATCCGGTTAATGGCGGCCGACGAAACATATTAACAATAGTAATCGGTTTCACGGGGCAATACTCACGTTTTCCGTTGCTGTAATAGTTGACAACATAATCGGAATAGAGTTTTGCCATTGGGACATTAAGCGCCATAATCATCAAATCCTGAAGCGAATACTTTTCGGTATCAAACATAAGGTTTTGATTAATTCTAAGCCCCCAAACCCGTTCGGAATAGACCTGAACGGCGGGAGATTTACTGTCATACAGAGGCAAAAGACCGGTATTTGAAGCTAAGAGCTTTGGGTTCTGAGCTCTGACCGGAAATTTCGAAGATCTTCTCTGTAGTTCAGCGACGATAGCCGGATACGAACATTCAGATTTAATAACAGCCGTAGAGGACGTTTGGTTCAATCCATTTTGGTCCAAAAGACGAAACACAGCATCAAAGCACAAAGTGCTCATTTTTGCTAAACTCATGTTTTTTTCCATAATAGTAAAAATTAATAAGTGAAACATAGTTATAATTAGGTAGCGTCTAACATAAGACAGTATAAACAGAATGTCAACACATTTGTCAAAATAGCGCACAAAAAAACTTGACAAAATGTAAGAAGTAGATAAGATAAAAGCAATTAACAATTATTATGGACTTAAAACTTTAAGGATTATGACAAAATTATTTGTGATTATCGTTGTATTGTTCGTTATTGTTGCTTTTGTGGTAGCGCATATATGGAATAAGGCTAGAAAAGAGCGAGAGCAAAAAATAAGACGAATAATAGAAGAACAAGAAAAAAAAGAACGTGAAAGACAAGAATTTGAACGACAGGAACGCGAACGTTTGGAACGTGAACGCCAAGAGCGCTTAAAAGAAGAAGCTATGAACAGAATGCGTGAACAAAAAGCACGTGAACGCCAAGAGCGCTTAAAAGAAGAAGCTATGAACAGAATGCGTGAACAAAAAGCACGTGAAGAAGCAGAACGTATAAAAAACAAGTATGCGAAAGCTAAAGTTTTCTTTCAGGGCATATGGGTAACGCAGCAACAGTTGTCGTATTTGGCTAATTTTTCAGAAATAAGCAGTATGCAAGGCAAGAAATTACGAGATTTCTTAAGTAATTTAGGAAAGACCAATCCTCTCTTTGCAGATTTTACCCAAGAAGCTGAAAACAGTCAAAAAGAAAAGGAAAAAGCAAAGTGGGACAGTTATAGCCAAACGAAACAAAATCATGGTTATAGAACAACTTCCACAAACACTGGTCAGGCCCAAAGCGCAAACGTCAATTCTTTCTATCAAATGTTCGGCTTAACTCCAGAAACACTGACATCCGAAAGTTTAAAAAGAGCTTATCGAGAGTTGGTTAAAAAGTATCATCCGGATAAAAATAAAGAGCCGGATGCTGCCGAAAAATTTCAAAGAGTACAGAGGTGTTATAAATATCTCAAAGGAGAATTACACCGCAAGACAGCCTAACCGTTCAATCAATTAAGTACAAACGCCTCTTGAAAAGGGGCGTTTTGCTTTTTAAAGAAGCATCAAGTGTTGCACAAAAAACTTGACAAAATAAAAGAAGGCGATATGATAAAAGCAATTAACAATTATTATGGACTTAAAATTTAAGGATTATGGCAATCGTTATGATTTATATGCTTTTGATTTTAGTGTTGGCTGCTATAGTTTTTTTCTTATATCTGATATCCAAGACAATAAGAGAAGATAATGAATACTACAAAAGGCAAGCTGAACAAGAGGCAAAATTCCGCCGAAATGCTAAAGAAAAAAGAAAACAAGATACTGAAAATATACATCAAAACATAGATGATAGTTTTGAAGAATTACATAAAAGTCTTGAAGAATTACATAATAGTTTTGAAGAATTACATAAAAGTCTTGAAGAATTACATAATAGTTTTGAAGAATTACATAAAAGTCTTGAAGAATTACTGAAGAGTTTGGAGGAATTAAGAGCGGTTCTGGAAGAAAAGCAGCGTGCCAGACAAGAATATTGCCGAAATAGTTACAATAACAACAGTAATCGTGGCAGCAATAGTAGTAATGGCGAGAGAACTTACAAAAGGTTAGAAGGCGTTTATAAAACTTTTGACTTAACTCCCTCGACATTAACCGAAGCAAGCTTAAAGCAATCTTATCGTCGCTTGGTTCAGCTTTATCATCCAGATAGAAACAAAGAACTGAATGCAACTGAAAAATTTCAAAAAATACAGTCGTATTACAGTATCTTACAGAAAGAATTGAAAAGTAAAAATGCTAGATGAAACAAAAAAAAGACGTTCCCTCAAGGAAACGTCTTTTTTTATGATACACGATTAATATGACCTAGTCACTAGGGTGAATGCGACCGGTAATGCATCCAATTCTTTCCGGAGAAGAGAAATGCACTCCTTCTACAGGCATGGTTGATTCAAAATGATAGGCCAGCGTGTCAAACGCGTTGAAAAGAACTCTACCTAATCCAACCGCGGCACAACCTGCGGCACTAACACCGACTTTAGCTACTTGAACACTTAAATGAGATGAAACTTTGGCTCCAACTTTTGCAATACGAGCAATTTTCTTAAGATTTTTAAACTGTTCAAGTTCATGTCCGGAGATATTGCGAATATAATCGTTGCTATATTGACAATAATCAAATTTTCGGTCTTGCACCAAAAAGTTTAAGACGTCTTCAGAAAAATCGCGTCCCCAAGATTCATACACAAACTCAGGCATCAAAAGCACACGTCGTTTAGTTGCTTTGAAATTTTTACTGTTGATGATGTTATCAGAACAGATAATATTTCCTTTCACATCAACAGAGAACAATCTTTCCCCACGCAAAAAACGATTTTTTAATTCAAACTGATCTTGCACCAGAGGAAGAGCCTGTTCAAATGTCAAATCAACATATCCAACCTTAAGTTCCAACTCATTTGTACCGGAATAAAGGGTAGAAGAGTAGGGTTCTCTGGTATAGTAACCACGTTCAAAGCAGTGAAGATTTGGATTTTGTGCCACTTGCTCATATTGTCCGTTTTTAAGCATGAGAGCAAACTCATGGAATAAGGGTTGCAAATTACCGAAACCGTTAAGTTTTTCAACAATCGGATCGCAGAAATCCGTATTAATCGGATTGCCGTTAATCATACAGTTAAACGGTACATAGTGATCAGAAGTTTCATCCTGAGCAATAACCAGAGTTTCAGCATTAGGGTCAGTCAGCAAGCGCCAATTTTTAGATAAGACATCCGGATAATCTTGAGCGAGCTTAGCAGTTTCTTCAGGGAAGAAGCGTTTGGCGTCATCAAAATCAATTCTGAACCAATCAGCCATCGGAGGTCTTTTAAAACGATTAACCAAGGTAATCGGTTTCGCATTTTTTACCACGCGTCGTCCGTTGGCATGATAGCAAACAATTTTGTCGGAAAAGACCTTTGCCATAGGAATATTAAGGGCATATCTCATTAATGAACCCAAGGCATAGTTACCGGCATCAAAAGCAAGCATATTACCGATTTTTAACCCCCAGATACGTTCACGCAGAACAACCGGAGAAGTTTCCGTTCCAACTTTTGCCGGAAGCAAATTTGCATTAACCTCAGGCAATTCGATTACCTTATCATGTAAAGCCGGAACAATTTCGGGATAAGAGCACTCAGACTTAATCAACGCAATGTTGCAAGATTTTGGCTGAATTTTTTGCAGTTCAAAAATAGATTGCAGACAAATCCAATAGGCTTGCGCAAGAGTTAAACTTGTATTTTTTTCCATAAAAGTAAAAATTAATAGTGAAACAAAAAGATAAATAAAACACAAGAAGTATAGGATAGTTAGACAAAAAGTCAAGTAAAAAATAAAATTAGAAACTCGAGAAAACATCATTGACAAAAGAAGAAAAAAACTTCACAATAATAAGAAAGGAAAGAAAAAGAGGAAAGGAGAGGACACGATGGCGCAAAAAGTATGTTTAATCACCGGCGCGACCGGTTTTGTCGGGCAAGAAATTTTAAATGAACTGGTGTCATCAGGTCGAAAAGTTTTGGCATTGGGAGATTCAGAAGAAGCCTTTAGTCCGTTGTTGGCCAATAATAAGATGATTAAAGCGACGTCAGCGTTGCCGATAACGGCGGAAGCGTTCAAAGAGCACAATGTGCAATTTTGCTTTGGAGATGTGGCGGATATTTCTTTTCTGGCCTCAATATTTAATACAGCGTCCAAAAGCGGTATAGAAATCGAGTTTGTGCTGCACTTGGCAGCCGTCAAAAAAGGGCGGCAAGTTGCGTTAATGGGCGATGGCACGGCAAATTTATTGGAAGTCTGCCGCGCGTATTGGCAGAGCAATCCGGAAACATTTAAGGGCTTTTTCTATGCGGCGGGAGAAGGAGATATAATTCGCAAATTTTCGCAAAAAGACGGTTTTCCGGTAAAGTTTTATAAATTGCGTTCGAGTTTTGCCGAGAATAAAGAAAGTGAAGTGCCGAGCGAAAATCTGTACCGTTTATTTACGCCGGTAGACATGCCGATATTGAAAAAATATCAGAGCAAGAGCGTCGGTAAAAAGGCTTCTGTCAGCGATAACACATATATAAAAGACCTATCGCAAGCCATAGGGCGTTTGTTAAATAGTATATAAGGCAGAACTGTTGTATCAGTTATTAAGCGCGATAATTTCGAGAGCACCTGTGTCGAGATTGAAGTACCAACCATGCAAATCAAGAGTTTTGTTAAAGACCGCCTCTTTGATAAAAGGGAAGGTCATTAAGTTAGCCATAGAAATACGGATAGCTTCTTTTTCACACAAATTGCAAGCCACATCGTGAGAGTGATGAGTACAAATATCACGAATTTCAGGCGTATCGGCGATATCAAGCCAAGTATCAATAAAAGTATGCTCATGTTTATGAGCGGAAACCAGAGTGTTAATGCCGCCGCAGTGGCTATGGCCGAGAACAACGATATTTTCTACTTTTAAGTGTATAACGGCATATTCGATAGCGGCAGAAGTACCGTGGCAATGGCTCATATCGGAATCAAACGGAGGAACCAGATTGGCGACATTGCGAATAACAAAAATATCACCGGGGTTGGTATTAAGCAAAATAGAAGGATCAACCCGAGAGTCACTACAAGCAATAACCAAAGTTTTAGGGGCTTGTCCATCTCGAACCAAAGTTTGATAGATTTCGGGCTGGTCAACAAAATATTGTTTATAAAAATCCTGATATCCCTGTAAAAGTTTTGCGATTTTAACCATCTTTATTAACTCCGGTAAATAACACCCGCAAAATAGAGGTAAGAAAATAGAAAGTCAAGTAAAAGATGAAATCGGGAAAACATTGACTTAAATAGATAAATAATATAAAATTACCCTATGGGAGAAAGGATATGACGCGCGAGGAATTAAAACAAGATTTAAAGAAAGCTGCAATAACCGCAATGACAGTACTGTCTACGTTAAACGCGCCAACAGCACAAGCCTCCGAACAAGCGCCAATGGAAGACGATAAAATCATCGAACGCACAGAATACGTTGTCCCCAATAAATATCCCCAAGATGACCGAGTTGCTGTCAGAGAAATAGATATAACAGTCCCTAATGCGGGTTCACGTGTTAAAATAACAGGACAAGAAGAAAGTTACAAAGAATATACCCCAGAGTTAAGTGAAGAAAATAAAGTAGAACAACAGCGAGAAGAGTATGATAGAAAGAACCGCCTGCGTTTAAAAGAAGATTTAAAAATGCAAGCCAATAATCACGAAGCAAACGCTTTACAGCGCATGTATGGCTATGGCAATAATAGTTCATATGGCAATTATCAATATAGCCAAGATGAATATGATAAAAAAGGTCGGGTAACAGAAAACCGAGTACATAGTGGTTTTTATGGAAACTCTGCAAGTCTGATGAGTGATATAGTTGTAGACGGGCGTCGAGGCAAAGATATATATAAAGATGGTAATAGAGCTTTGGACGATACGTTTGAGGTTAGACATTTTGATGGTCCGAATAAAAAAGAAACCAGTGTGATTTATACGGATTATAATCGCAGAGGTGAACAAAAAGCAGAATATACAGGTACCTACAGTGAAGGGAGTGAAAAATATACCAAAGAAAAGGGCGATAAATTTACGGAAGTTTCCTTTGTTGGCGGTAAATATAAAGGTCATGTTAGCGAAGAAGACGCTGATGGCGAGATGAAGACTAAAGAATTAAGCGAGCGCAAAGTTAAACGACAGGTAAGAAAGATACGTAATTTATTAGAGCGAAAATTGAAAAAAGAAACCGGTGCAAAAAGCATAGAAGGATATGAAGATTTAGCAATACCAAGGGATACCAGAACACAAGTTCCATTAAGTATAGGATTTGATGGAGATTTCTCTCAAGAAAAATACGATGCCACCCAAGCAGAGATAACTCAAGAAAACTCAGACTTGACTTCAAAACTAGAAAAAGGCGAGAAGGTTATTGTAACCAAGCGGGAGTCAGAAGAAACCAAACGCCGAGGTAGTTTGAGCAATGAAGAAATGCGAGAAATTATGCGTCAAAAATTAATCAAGATGCAAGATTAAAATATTTGCCTTCAAAAACATTTTGTCCAAATTTCAAATAAAATCGCTTGCATAAAACAAGAAAAAGCAGTATAATAAAGCTCTGTGAATAAGAATTATCTAAATAATTATAAAAACCCGTCTATGCCTTAGGCAAGTATGGAAGAGTAGGGTAAATGCCTAAAATTATAAAAAAATGAATGAACAAGAAATTATGGATTGTAACGTAAAGAATGCGTACATTAGGGGACTGGAAAAACATTTTCGTAATACAGCACGCAAGCTCTTTGCCTCAGGCGCCGGTCTGGAGGAAGTACACCGCAAAATTTCGGAACTTCGTCATCAAAATGACAAATGGCGTCCGCTCAGAGATGAAGAAAAAAAACTTTTGAAAACTTTGGATAATGAGCTACGCAAAGAATGTTATAT
Organism: uncultured Alphaproteobacteria bacterium; assembly: GCA_949282205.1. GTDB lineage: Bacteria > Pseudomonadota > Alphaproteobacteria > RF32 > CAG-239 > CAG-267. The sequence continues at coordinate 32,525 of CASDOS010000059.1, forward strand.
GGCATTGATGAGCGGAGGAACATTAGCAAAGATACAAAAGCTCATCAAAGAGCGTCAGCAACAAAGAGCTGTTCGTGCCGTGAAGAAAGAAACCGTCATTCAGATGGAAAAGAGCATCACGCATCTGCAAAAATTGAAAGTGCAAATCCCGATGGCTTATTTTGAAGTCATGTTTGATTTGGATATTTTCAATGAAGGCAAGAGCACAGAGGAAGAATATTCAATTTTATCCAAAATGGGGCTTATCATGCTGAGTACCTATGATCCCAAAGGAAAAGGAGAGTATTACAACAAAGTAAGAGCCTTTATGTTTGCGAAAATAGAAGAAGCCTTTGATAAGGGGATAATTCCTCATCCGCTGATGTTTGAGTTCATGCTCAAAGGCGATTGGATAAGTGAGAATACTTTTATGGTGTTGCATATCCACGCCGAAGAGTTAATAGAACGAGGATTAAGCGGAATGTTGGCTCTTCCTCTGGAAAGAATGTACGAAAAAAGAAAAAAGGATGAAGATCCTCAGCATCCGTTCAGCAAAAGAGAGGAGCACTATTTTATCTCACTGATAAATCTTTTTAAGAAGAAATAGCAGAGAGATAAACAAAGAACACCTACCGCTCAAGCGATAGGTGTTTTTTTTTTACGATATTAAAGATTGTTCATCACGCAAAGAGAGAGTAATTTTTCAGCAATAGATTTATCGGTAAAATAGTCGGGAATGATGCGTTCGGGCGTCAAAGAGATAGGTGCAATTTGCTGCGATTGTATTAATCGTTCACGGGCAGTAATGGTAGAGGTTTGTTGAAGAATAAGCGCAATAAAATCACCTAAATCCACTTCAATAAGGGATTTAACTTCATTATCAAGCGGACACAAAGATAAAGTGTCTAAAGTTTGCGTTGTGAGAATAGCGAAGAAATATTGAAATTCGCGAATAATATAAGAAGGTGATGGATTAGTTTTACAAATTCGGATACCGAGAAAAGTAAGTTGTTGAGCGGTAATTGACAACCCAAGTTCTTCCTTCGTTTCCCGAAGAGCCGTTTGTACAATAGTTTCGTTATTTTCAACATGTCCGCCGACACTAAAATCAACAAAATCCGGACGTTCAAAATCATACGAGTTTTTAGGAAAGATAGTTTGCAAAAAGATTTTATTTGTATCGGGATTAAATAAGATACCTGTAAACACCTTATGCCATAAACCTTTTTGATGTACGATTTTTTTATCTTCAAAAGAACGAGGTTTCATATCCGGTGAATAAGTTTGTATCATAAAGAGTTCTCCGTCGAATAGGGAGGGGAATTTTGAATTTCGGCAAAGACTTTAGGATAATCTCTAAAACTTTTGCATTTTATTACTTTAAAAGAGTTATTTGCGAGGAAATCTTTAATTTCCGCATTAATTTCCTGTCCGGTAACATCATAATCGCGAATTTTGGTAAGAGTGATTTTGCGATAATGGTAGGCTTGCACGGGTAAATCTTTATCAATCGTTTTGCCGATAAGTTTTTTTGCTTTAATAAAGCGAGTTGTGAAGCGCCACATGGCAACAAGTCGATTGACACGCATATCAACAATCAAATCAGGACACATTTTTTCGTAAAGGTAACGTTGGCACCCCTCAGCCACCCAAAAGGGATGGGTATGAAGAAAGTCATAAAGTTTATCAAATTGTTCCTCACGAGGATAATAAGAACCGTCATAAGGTCGCCGACAAATTTCATCTAAATTCAATCTCGGCAGGTTGAATTTTTTATTAATAGCGTAAGCCAAAGAAGATTTTCCTGCCCCCAGAGGGCCAATGATAAGTATTTTCATAAGCCTAAGAATATAACAAGAAAAAAGAAAAGCAAGCAAAAGTAAGGAGAAATTAACGAAAAATTAGCAAGTTATATGTTAAACGGCGCCGCAAGAAAGGGAGAAAGAAATGCGTTATTTTTATCAAAACAATCAGTCGAAAGAATTAATCGTATTTTTTGCGGGGTGGGGATGCGATGAAAATCAGTTTACGAACTTGCAAGATAACAAAGACGTATTAATTTTGTATGACTATCAAGATTTAGAGTTAGATTTTGAATTTTCGAGATACAATCGGATAGATGTAATAGCATATTCTGCCGGAGTATTTATAGCCTCAATCATGGCAGATAAAATTCCGAATGTGCAAAAACGAGTAGCCGTATGCGGAAATCCATATTTATTGGATGAAAATTTAGGCGTATCAGCAAGAACATTAAGATGGTTTAAGTCGATAAATTTGGAAAATTATTTGGAATTTCGCCGTGAATACATGGTATCGACCGACGAAGAATATAAGCGTTATAATGCGATGCAATCATTGAGAAGTATAGAGAGCTGCCAAAAAGAGCTGACAAGTTTGGAAAATCTGTATCAAGAACATAAAGAAGAGATAAATCCATATTTTGATAAAGCCTTAATGGCGGAAGACGATGTTTTGTTTAAGTTAGCGGCGCAAAAAGATTTTTACCGAGAGAGAATGCATATTATACCGCGTGCCAAACATCATGTTTTCTTTCATTTTAACAGTTTCGAAGAAATTTTATCGGTGTAAAAACTTCTGTGAATAAATAGATAAGTTTCCGTTTCTTTAAAACAAAAAAGTCCCTAAGAAAGGGACTTTAATAAATAGCTAGCAGAAAGTTATGCTAAGAATCTATAAGAGCACTTAACAAAAACTTTAAGAGCGGCAACATTACCTAATAACCAATCATTCTCATCTTCTTTTTTCAAAAACCCAAAAGGAAAGTGATAAAAATAATCGTTTCCTAAACAGATGAAGTTATTGTGTAAAGAATGTAAACCTAAAGCACGCACCGTATAGTCAAAGTCATAGCGCTTTTTAGCTAAAGATTTGGCAAAATGCAAATCCATAGGCACATAATCGTTTGAGCAAGAAGAATCAAATTTTGGCGAGTTGGGGTTAAGAAATTCGACATTGACGGCTATATATCTATTAAGATAAATAGATATCGGACGAATTCCCTGACGTAACTTATAAGTTTTGACTCCATCGGCATATTCGACCGGCAAAGGAAGTTCATGCATTTTCAGAGAAAAATACTTCCACCAACTGATTTTTGCAATTAAGACCAAATGATGAGATAGTCCCAAATTATTATATTTATCAAGTTCGTAGTACCGTTCTTGAGTTATAAAGTCAGCTGTATTTTTGTTCCAATGGATTTGGCAAAAAAGTCCCGCAGCCCAAAGACATCTTCCTAATTTAGTATTAAAAAAAGAATTCAGATATAAAAATCTTCTGATTTTCAAAGCCGAAGCCAAACAAAATCTAGGTTTTATCCGAGCATATTGCGGCGAATAGGTAACAAATTTTCGTGTATCATCGGCAATTTGTCTGGAAGCATCATAATACAAATCATAAAGATAATCCGGTTTAGCGATGACAAATCCCAATAGACCTGCGGAAATAACCGTTCCGTATGCATCATTTTCTTTGGGTTGATAAGAAGAACAAAATCCTTTACCAACAACAAAAGTTTTAGCAAAAAAGCGAATAAAAATTAAGGAGCTGAGCAAAATAAAAAGACCGATAACGCCCCCAGTCACCCAAGGGTTAATAAGGCAAATCCAATTTTTGAATTCAACTAACATTTCCATAATGATAAAATTAAAAAAGATTAAACAAAATAAGAATTAACTAAGCGCAATTTAGCACAGATTTATATTTTGTCAATTTTTTTAGAAAAGATATTTTACAAGTAGGGATGGATAAAAGAAAAAGGCTCTCGATATTTTGAAAGCCTTAAATTTTAATGGTTGTGCTTTCAACCCAAAGTGAGGAAAAATATAAGAAATAATGCCTTGATTCTGCATAATATTAAAAAATATCAAACCATTAGCAAAAATCAGCCACCTCAGACCTTCAAAATCTTAAATATTCCAAAACCATATATATAAATCCATTATATTTCCTCCAATTAATTTGAAAAAAAAACAAGATTTTTGGGAATTTAAATAATATCATTTCCACCTGATAATCAACCATAATACCTAAAACAAGCATCCTTTTGTAGGTATTTGTTCATTATGTCTATTAAGGACGAATATTACAGATATTAATGCTGTGTATATTCCTGTTAATGCGACATTTCGATGGTTCATCATTTGTTCTTCAAATAATTTGTCCTGTACTGAAAATGTATTGCCGACAATAAAGGGGGATAAGTGCTTAAAAGAGCACAAAGTTTGATAATTTTCATAGAGTAGATCAATATCTAAGTTTTCTTCAAAAAAACTAATACCTTGATTATGAAATAATTCTTTAAAATGAGGAAAAGCAATCTTGCTTAAATCTTTGATGCTGTTTGCAAAGCTTTTATACCAATTTTTATCATAACTATTGAAATCTGCTGTGTTTTTACCTTTTCCATTATAAAATCGTTCACAATTATAATAGTGCATACGTTGTAGAGTTTTTTCTTGCCAGTGTGGATTTATAGGTAAACTTTTTAGTTGTTCTATAAAAGCAAATTCATAATAATCCCGACCTTTGGTATCATACAGTTTATCAATGCACAGTAGTTGTATTTGGGCTTCAGTTGCCTGGCAGACTAAAGAACAAGCAGTAAATATACGATTGTTTTCCAATAAAGAAAAAGCATCTCGGCAAAGAGCCAAAATTGCACTAGATAAAATTCTCAGAGATAAAAGCGCTGTACTATTAGTTTTCTTAAATTCTATATTTCCCATAATATTAGTTAAGGCCTGTTTAATCAGAGGAACAAAATTTTTTTCAGAGGTCATTGTTCAAATTTCCTTTTAAATACTCTAAAAAAGCCTGACAACCCTCAACAATATCCCAGTAAGTCTCGTCAAAATTCCCGGTGTACCACGGATCTTTAATATTGCGCGGATGGTCTGTAAAGTCCAGCAGACGATAGATTTTGTGTTCGGTATCCATGCCAATCAATGATTGAATGTCTTCAATATTGCTGTCATCCATTGCCAGGATATAATCAAAATACGCATAATCATGTGGGCGTATACGACGGGAATAATGCTCTTCAAACGGTATATGCATGGATTTCAGCATTTGGCGTGTTCCATGATGAATACCGGCATGGCACATCTCGTTGTAACTTTCCGTTGCCGCGGAATCTATTTCAAACTTATCTGCCAGCCCTTTTTCTGCGACCATTTGTTTCAACACAAACTCCGCCATCGGTGACCGGCAAATATTTCCAAGACAGACAAATAAAACTTTAATCATTGCACCTTATTTCTGATCATTCAAGACTTCCCAGTGGCCACCTTTGTCCGGTCCGATACGGCGAATAAGCCCTTTTTCTTTCAATAAGGCAATTTGTTTAGCAATAGCCCGGCGGGAAATATTTAAAAGTTGGGCTAATTCCGTGGTTGTTATTTCCGGATTTTGTTTCATCAATTCTAAAATTTTCTGTGAACTTTTCTGTGAACTTTTCTGTGAACTTTCTTTTCCGGACATTGTACTGTCTTTTATCTGCATTTCGCGATTATCCAACAGATTCTTTTCACCTAACAACAGATTCCCGAAAAATTTATTTAGATATTCCATTGTATAATAAATATCTTGATTCAGATTTTGATAATTTGCCCGTACCAAAGCATTACGAAAATACTTGGAATTTTGCTCAAAAAGATCGTTATTGGTTACAAATCCCAAAGTATAAAGATATTTAATGATAAAAACCGCAGTTGCACGGGTGTTTCCCTCACCGAAGGGATGGATTTGCCAGATTCCAGACGTAAATTTAGCCAGTTGTTCCACTTTTTCACGTTTAGACAGCCCTTTATAATTAAACTTTTTTTCCTGCCCAAAATCATAATCAAGCGTTTCCATAATACTGTCAGCCCGACCGTAAATAACCGTATCACCGTTTAATATCGGTTCTTTTTTGGTAATATCGTATGCGCGGATTTTGCCGGCAATTTCATCGTCAAATATTCCGCTAAATAAAGCCTTATGAATGGAAATTAATTCAGCGGGACTGAAAGAAAAAGTATGTGTGCTTAAAAGTTTTGCAATTCGGGCAGAAACCTCATCCGCTTCTTTTTCATTATGCTCCTTGAGGGTTTTGGCCGGATTTTTTTTGTAATACTGACTGACCTGTTCGCCGGCCTCATCAATAGAGATTTTTCCTTCAATATTATCCTTTGCAACTTCAATCAGATATTTGGACGGGGTCAGATTATCAACCTGCTGTAAACCAATGGCAATACCCCAGTTTTCAGCCTTTTGTGATTTTTCCGGCTCCCCCTGCTTTTTATACTCTTCAAAATGTTCCATAATACCTCCGGCAATAACTGGCTAAGTATAACCAAACAGACGGTAAAAATCAAGTTAACAAGACAAATTACAAGCAATTTCAGCGGATAAACTTATTTATTTGCATATCATACGTTGTTTCGTCCATATCATACCAATTCGGCTGTTTAGACAGATCAACGAAGTATTTTTTTGTCAGTTCTCGCAAATCATACTCTCCTTGATCCCAAATGACAGGATAGCCTAATTTTCTAAGCCGTATAAATGCACGCATGGCATAAACAGTATTGCGGTGACAGCGGGAAAAATAGAAAACCCATTTGTTGGAGGCATACTGCTGATAATTCTTTTTATCATAGCCTACATTTTTGTGATTATAGCCTTGTTTCCATAAAAAGCCTGGATTAAAGTTACCTACAGACGTTTCCCAGGGATGCCCCAGATGGACATAGTTAAACAGCCACCACTTGAACTCTTCTGGACTATCGTGGTCTCGGTCGGCCAAAACACCTTCCGGATGTCCGTAGTCAGAATAAAACATTTGCCTTCCATCCATTGTCCTTCGTGCAACTTCTTCCGCCTCCATGTTTTTGAAATTAACCAGTCTATCTTCATATCCAAAACGTTTTGAAAAACCATTCTCATCGCAAAAAGCCAATTCTATTTCTTTAACCAGTTCAAAATATTTGTTTAAGGTTAAATTTTCGATAGGCTGTGGAAGTTTGCCTTGCAACTGCATCATTAAATATCTATGGACTTCTTTTCTTTCTTCATCTGATAGGAAAAAACTTCCCAATCCGAATACTCTTTTTGTTCTACTCATTTAATTTACCTTTCTATCTCTCAGTTTATCCATCTGCATGCGCGCTTCCTTAAGCAATCAGAATACCTGTTTCAAGAGACTTAATTGTTATGTTCATTTCTTATTCTCCGTTTTTCAAACCATTGCTCAGATTTGGTTTCCGTATTCATTTCCCATAATTCCTCAAAACGCTGTTGATAAATTTTTGCATAATCAGGTTCATTTATCAAAAACAAGCAATTTTCGCTGTTTTTGCTGGTAGCGGCATTCGTCCAGTTGAACGAACCGGTTGATGCGGATTTTCCGTCAAAGACAGCAAATTTGTTATGTTCAATCTTATTTTTTGTATGCACTCGGATATTCAGGCCATTGCTATGCATTTCCTCAACTTTTGAGTACTTTCCAGAAGCTTGCAACTTATCTGTCAGGATACGAATGGAAACATCCCTTTGTCTGGCTCTGTACAGGGCATCTATAATTTGTTGATTGTTTATGGAATACACAGCAACATCAATAGAGCTCTGGCTGTTATTAATAAATTCGATAATTTTTTCTTCACACACTTTTGACGGAGTAAAAGCTATTTCCACCACGGGATGGGCGGTCTGAACCGTTAAGCAGTAATATAAAAGTGCATAAAAAAATATTTTTAGCATCAACCCACATATAAAAAGACCACCTTGGAATTAAGGCGGCCGGAGAGTTAAGAAATCATCCTTATGAGTTGATCCTTTTAGCCTTTTGAAGTCCGGGGACTCCTGTTGCATACGCTAAAAGCTCCCCGACCAAAACACAGTTTCAATCGGGGATATATTCATCACCGCCCGCAAAATGCAGACGACAAATCTAACGGCGAATATCCCACGCCGCATAAGGAAAGGTTTCTTACGACCTCCGCGCCATTTTTCCGGCGCTAAGCACAGACAGTAAACCCATGCCTATGCATACACTACAATAATAATGTAAAAAATCAATAAAGAAATTTTATCTCCGAACCAGCCACATGCCGTTTTTTGCAGCGCCTATTCGGGCGACTTTCTTCTCTTTAACAAGCTGATACAGCCTCCATTCCACCGATTTTGGCGTAATTTCAAGAGCCAGTGCCAGCTCATTCATTGTCATTTTCGGATTATTTGAAAGTAAATCAAGGATTTTCTTACGTATTTCTTCCCTGTTTTTCTTTCCTGTTATCCGATTATTGGGGATGATTTTTCTAAAACCGAGAAAATTACGAATAAAGTCGTAGTTTTCCAACAACTTGAGCAAATCATAGGCCTTCAATCCAGTACCTTTGTTGTACCAGTTGCGTACTGTATACAAATTTAGGGAAAGATCATGAGCGACATGTTTTGATACATTGCGCCGATAATGCTCTGCCAGCATTCTTTTCAGCGCTTCAGATAAATCTCCGTTGTTTGTAAAAACAATGACGTCAAGTGTTTTTTTGCACCACTTCTGGTGCTTTTTAGTATTAGACATTTTATATCCTTTCATTAACAATTAAAAAGAAATGGTACAATGCCATTGAAAATTTTTAATGTTAAGAAGAGAAAAATATGCTGTTAAACTATACAAAAATGGAGGAGAAAACAAAAGCGGCCGCATATGTACGCATGTCGACGGAACACCAGAAATATTCCCCGGAAAATCAAATGGCGGCAATACGAGACTATGCGGATAAGCACGGCTACGAAATAATACAAATATATTCTGATGAGGGGAAAAGCGGTTTAAATATTGCCGGTAGAGCATCTTTGCAACGGATGATTGATGATGTTCAAAACAAAAACGTCAAATACAAGGCCATATTGGTTCTGGATGTCACGCGTTGGGGAAGATTCCAAGATGCGGACGAAAGCGCCTACTACGAATATATATGCAAACGTTCCGGGGTTCGCGTGCAGTACTGTGCCGAGCAATTTGAAAATGACGACAGTCCGATATCCACTATTGTCAAAGGCGTGAAAAGAACAATGGCCGCAGAATACAGCCGGGAACTGTCGGGCAAAGTATTTACGGGACAGTCAAGGCTTATAACACTGGGATACAGACAGGGCGGCCCCGCCGGGTACGGCTTGAGAAGAATGTTGATTGATGAATATGGAAATCATAAGGGAATTTTGGCACGGGGTGAACATAAGAGCATTGCAACAGATCGGGTAATCTTGGTGCCGGGATCTGAAGAAGAACAGGAAAACGTCCGTTGGATGTACAGGGCGTTTGTCTGCGAAGGCAGAAACGAAGGATGGATAGCTGATGAACTGAACCGCAGGGGTGTTAGAACGGATCTAAACAAAGAGTGGACTAAAGCAACGGTTCGGGAAGTTCTCAGCAATGAAAAATATATAGGGAACAACATATTCAACCGCATATCATTTAAGTTGAAAATAAAAAGGGTACGCAATCCAGAAGACATGTGGATCAGGAAAGATCAGGCTTTTCAGGGTATCGTCGACCCCAGTCTATTTTTTATGGCTAAAGGGATATTTGCCGCCCGATGCAGAAAACTCTCCGATGAAGAAATGTTGCAAAAACTTAAAGAATTGCAGGATAAAAAAGGATATTTATCAGCCATAGTCATAGATGAGGCAGAAGACATGCCTTCCAGCGCAGCTTATTCGGGACGGTTTGGTGGATTGGTACGCGCCTACCGGCTGATTGGTTTTGATCCGGGACGGGATTTCAGATATGTCGAGATTAACAGATATTTGCGGGAGTTGCATCAGGAAAATATCCAAGACACCATACAAAAGCTTATGGATTGCGGAGCGGAGGTTAAACTAAATGAAAGTGGAAATTTGCTTAATGTTAACGATATGTTTTCTGCATCTTTGGTCATTTGCCGATGCAACAGCCTAAACAACGGAAAATACCGCTGGAAAGTACGCTTTGACACGATTCTCAATCCTGATGTAACCATCGCCGTCAGGATGAAGGCGGATAATGCCAGCGTGTTAGACTATTACCTGCTTCCTTCACTGGATTTTAGACTTCCAAATATAAAATTGGATGAACACAATGCGGGATTTATCGATTCTTACCGTTTTGAGAACATGGACTATCTTTACGAAATGGCGAAATGCATATCTATCCGGGAGGTAAAACAATGAACAGAGAATTGCGCAACGTGGAAATCAATAAAATTTTCGTGCTGAATCCCAGAGAACGTAACAAACAAATAGCCAAAGAAATCCGTCAGAATATTGAAGATGTTGGATTAAAGCGCCCGATTACGATTTCAAAAAAAGCTGTTCCACAAGATGGATATGAATATGATTTAGTTTGTGGACAAGGCAGGCTTGAAGCCTATATGGCAAAAAATCAAACAACTATTCCTGCTATTATTGTTGATGCCAATGAGGAAGATTCTCTTATCATGAGTCTGGTTGAAAACATCGCCCGCAAAAATTACCAGCCGTATGAGCTTTTTAAAAATGTGAAACAGCTGAGAGACAATGGTTACAATTCCAATGAAATAGCGGAGAAAACAGGATTGGGAAAGGATTACATCAACCAAATGTTAAAATTGCAGGATCGTGGCGAAGAAAGATTAATTAATGCCGTTGAAACAAACAAAGTGCCGCTGAACGTTGCAATTCAAATCATAGAAACGCCGGACAGTGAAATGCAATCACTGTTGCAGGATGCCTATGAACAAAATCTAATCCGCGGAAATAAAATCGGACAAATAAAAAAAATCATAGAACAACGTAAAAAAAGCGGAAAAGGCCTGCGCTCAAGAGCGCATCAGCACAAACCTCTATCTCCGGCGGATTTAAACAAGATATATGAACAGGAAATAAGCAAAAAGCGTTTGCTAATCAGGAAAGCGGATAAAGTAGAAAGTACGCTTATATTCTTGATTGAAAGTTTTAAGAAACTTTTGGCAGATAGTAATTTTGCCAACCTGCTAAAAGCTGAAAATTTAGAAAAATTGCCGCAATTTATATCGGAAAAGGTCAATCAAGATGTCTGAACAACTATTGCTTCCCGCCTTTGAAAACGAAATTCTCGAGATTAATATTGAAGAATTGCATTTTTCTAAGGACATTCCTCCTCAATTATTAATGGGTAGAAAATTTCAGGTTATTCTCGCCTCAATAAAGGAAGTAGGAATTATCGAACCTCCCGTTGTTACGGTGAAAAATGGAAAATATCTCTTGCTTGATGGACATCTGAGAGTTTCAGCGCTCAAACAACTTGGTTTTTCAATGGTCAGTTGTCTAATGTCCAAAGATGATGAAGCCTTTACCTACAATAAACATGTCAATCGTCTATCCAATGTCCAAGAGCACAAAATGATCGTCAAAGCCATAGAACGCGGAGTCACGCCTGAGCGGCTCGCAAAAGCCTTGGATTTTGACGTTGCAAACATTATCAGAAAAAAGAACCTGTTAGATGGTATCTGTGCCGAAGCAGCGGAAATACTCAACGATAAAATCATCTCCGGCAGTGTCTTCACATATTTAAAGAAAATGAAGCCGCAACGCCAAGTCGAAGCCGCGTACCTTATGACGGACATGGGAAATTTCAGCGCAAAATTCGCTCGTTCCATTTGGCTGGCAAGTTCTGACAAACAATTGGTAAATCCTATTAAACGTTCTTGCACGTTGGACATGGAAAAGCTTGGACGGCTCGAAAATGAAGTGTCTAAAATCCAAGGAGAATACAAAATTATGGAAGACAAATACGGTATTGACGTCCTCAATCTAACTTTGGTAAAAGGATACATTAGAAGTATTTTTGCCAATCCCAGAGTTGTCGGATACCTCAAAACGCACGAACCGGAAATTTATCAGCAGTTTGCCTCTATAGTGGAGCTTGACAGCATCAATACCGACAATGACAACCTTATTCAAAGAGCGACATTTTAATCATTTTGGGGAATGACGGAAGCAATTATATGAAAATACGCATTTTATCTGATTTGCATCTGGATATAAACCAGAAAATTCCCTTTTTATTGGAAGACAAGGAAATTTTTACAGTATTATGCGGTGATATTTCAGGAAATCCCGAACAAACAATAGAATGGATAAATCAAAACATAAAACAAGGCGTTTTTGTTGAAGGCAACCACATTGGCTACGATTCGCAACATTCAATCCAGTATATAGAGAACCTCTTGTCCTCCGAGTATCCAACCACCGCCACGGTGACATACCTCAAAAATGGTTTCAAAATGGTAGACGACATTGTTTTTGTCGGTGGAATTTTATGGACGGATTTTAACTTATATGGCAAAGCATTTCAGACACTGCATAAATTATATGCTTCTCAGTTGATGAATGATTTTCGCTATAACTACACCAACACCAAACATATCAAAGAAGAAAACAGAAAAAACTTTCAGGAATTGGTGGCCAAAGAATGGATTCGCCAACTTCGTCCCAACGATACTGAAAAAATGTTTAACTCCACTCTGAAAAGCATAGATCATGCATGCCAAAAATTTTCTAACAAAAAAATTGTTGTGGTTACGCACCATGCTCCAAGCATAAAGTCCATTCCAGATATCTATCTTTCTGACAAAACAACTCCGGCCTTTGCCAGCAATCTGGAACAATTTATCTTGAACCGCCCCAATATTAAACTTTGGTGTCATGGCCACATTCATACTGCCTGCGACTATCATATAGGCAATTGTCGCGTGGTTTGTAATCCTAGAGGTTATGTACAACTCAGAGAAAGTAACCAATTTAACAATAATTGGATAGTTAAAATGTAACCCATCTATACTATACCACATAAAAAATAATTTTGATCACTATCTACTAAAACAAACAGTCTTCCTATATAGCAAGCAGGTAAGAACTTTGATTATAATCAATCAGAAGAGAAATCGCTTTTCTAATCTGCGATCGAACAGAAGAGGATAAATGCTGAAATTCTATGCACTTTTCAAGTTGATAAAGGTAAAAATCATCAACCATCTTTTGTGGTGGTAATATTCTAAAAGCTCTCTGAAGTCTTGAATAGATATCGCATAATGTCCGTTCTGAATAACAATATCTTTGACCTATCCATGACAAAAAAGTAGATTTTTCAACAAGATATTGTGGAGAATTATCTTCAATAAAAGACTTTAAAATTTTAGCAACAAATTCCGCCAACTTTACAGGAACAGCATTGCCAATCATTTGTTCTATTTCTGTTTTTGAGCCAACCCATTTAAAATCGACCGGAAAAGTTTGAATTAGAGCCCTTTCCAAAAGAGTTAAAGCTCTAATTTCTTCATTTAAAATACATGCATCATGGGGATGTCCTGGATATCCTTTAGGAACAGGACGATTTACACCTCGAATAGTTGGAGAAGGTTCATCAATAGAAAAAATAGCTCGTCTATCATAATTTCTAGGATGTCTATAGTAATACTCAAAACCTAAAGAGTTTCCAAAATAATCACGAAGGGTCATTTCTTTTGAGGATAGATTTTGAGAAATCAAATTTAAAGCAAAACCATCATCTTTCCCTTTTATTCCCATGCAAAAAAAACGCTTTCGCCTTTGTGGTACACCACAAAAACTAGCATCCAACACAATTTCCGTTAAACCATACCCCGCGTTCTTAAAAATATTCCTTGCAGAACTATAAGCGTGACTTTTTTGAGCACGATCCACATTTTCCATTAAAAAATACTTGGGACTGATTTCTTTAATTATATTTGCATAGGCCTCCGTTAAACTAGCTCTACTCGCTTCAATTCTTTTTCCTGCATGTGAAAAATCTTGGCAAGGAGGGCCACCTATAATCACCTCAGGATCTAAAGCCGATATTTCTTGAACAGCAGTACTGATTTGGGATAAATCAGTTGAAAATACGGGATGATTAAAATTTTGCCGATAACATTCCGCTGCAGCATTCCAAAATTCGAAAGCTCCCACAAGCTGAAAACCAGCATTTTCAAAACCTTTTGATAATCCGCCACATCCAGCAAATAAATCAACAACTCTCATTTTTTCCCTTTGCATTTTAAAATATTTAGATATAGGCTTATAATAAAATTAAATTTGAAGACGTCAAGTTGTTGACGCCAATTGTGCAAAACTATGAGGAAATAAATGTCAACAGGATTATTTGGGATAGAACATTCAAATCGTATGCCTGAAGATCATTGGGGAAAGAATTGTTTCAATTCAAGTTTCCCAACTGCCATGGCTTGTTATATGATGAAGAATAATATACCTGCCATTTATAATAAAGTAGTATCGGATAACACAGGAAATTTGAAAGTAGTTTCAACGGAAATTCCTATTCAAAACGTTTTTAACTGTAATACCACAGATTCTCACGAACTTGATTTCCATTTTGAATCAATATATAAAAATTATCAAAATTTTTCTTTTGATCCAATTGATGGTATTGATCTCGTTGTCAAAAATACAGCAGGAGAGTTCCTCGCTCCATTAGAAGTTAAATTAACTGTTTTACCAACAGATTCTACAAGTCGACAACCTGAAGAAAAATGGGGATGCGAATTAGTAATAAGATCTGCAACTACTTCATACTGTGCTCTTGGTATGTTTGATGCGGTTAAAGAAGAGGCATTATCCGTACGAGAGATTTTCGAGAACAATTGTGCATCTATTCAAAATTGGGACAATGATTTTGAAATGACTCATAAAACACCTAATTTAAGTCAATGTCTAGATGCTTTTCAAAAAAGGTATTATTTTCGTCAAAAGCCTCTTTTATTACAAGCCATATGGAAAACTAAAGGAAAATCTCCTCTTCTAGCTGATCAAGCCTTTGATATTGTAGTCTGGAGTGATTATGCTTTTTCACGCTTGTTTATAGATAGTTCTTATAATATAGAAAATACCATGAGCCGTCCCATGCGTGCTACAGCACGTCTAGCAAGATGTTTATGGGAATTAAGTAAGTCTAACAAAATTAGATTAATGGATATATATCGTCAAATGGCTTTTGGAAATCAAACCGATAAGGAGTTTGCTATTAACGGAGCAAAATGGAGAAAATATGTAGCTTCAGATAGAATTCTTAGCCCAAAATTATCCAAAGATGTTATTCAAGAAATTATTGAGCCTGGATATATTGAACGATTAAGTCCTGAAAGGCGATTTGATCAATCACTATATTTTACTTATAGGATATGATTAAAGATGAGAATTCACTGGCTAATGCCGTGGTATCGTATCATTTTAGTTCAAGCTAACCTTACCCTATATTTTCATGGTCTTGGTGTTTTATATAGCACTATATAGCTATCTCATTGAATATAAACAGTACTGATAAAATACCCATCTACCCAAACACTTTCTTTGCCGAAATAACATTTCTAAGAAAAGGATATATTTCCCATACTAGATTTAATTATATTACATTCATCTAAAAAAATAATATCAATCAAATACCGTTTTTTTATTGTTTTTTATGTATTCTATAATTTTTTATGTATTCTATAATACAATATAAAAAAAGGAGTTATTTATGTATGCAACATGGTTGTATTTTGTAGGAACAAAAAAAGATCCTACCAAGTTTTTTATATATGGACTATCTATTCCTACTAAATGCCCAATAGAATATTCTTTAAAACAAGAAGACCTCGGAAGTATTGCTGACGGTTTGCGATTATATGTTTTTCGTGCTGTAAAACAAATCGCTATACCTATTCCTCCTGATGTTATAGATTTAAGCCTGTTTTATGACACACTAGAGTATCATATTAAACATATACTCACACCATTATATTGCGAAAAATTTATTCAAAAAAAAGAAAGTTGTCATTTTGATAAAGAAATAGAAAGTCCTATATCTTCATTAGTAAATATAACATCATATTATACAAAAGAAATTTTGGAACTTAATTTTAATTATAAAAATTATATCAAGTTATTGCAAAAACTTTCAGAACATTCCAACCAACCATTCTATGGTAATTATCTTAATAGATTAGGATGTCTTGAAATAGCTCAAACACAACCATGGTCTGAGAGTTTTCGTCCTTTTGGCATAGAATATGATAAAGAAGAAAAAAAATATTACTTCTATCGTCAAACAGAATTTTTAGAAGATATATATGTAGTATTTAAATGTTATCAAACATCAATCGAAAAAAATTATGAAAAGCTTATATTTATCCCTGCAAAAACGACAAAATACTACTTCGATTTTAATGTTGAGAATGAATGGGGATATAAATGTTCTGTTTATAATCAATTTGGTGAAATACTAGATGAAGATTGTGTATCATATATTCGTAGTGTAAATATCAATATATCTACTATATCTGGCATACGAAAAATAAAAGATGCTTTTTCAGAAAGAGATCCTGAACTATCCAAAATTCCTTGCAATATTAGTCAATCATTTACTATACAAAATCCTAATTTAGAAACAAAGAAAAAAGAACTTGAAGATTTTTACACATATTTAGAAAGAATCATAAAAGAAGACAGCATCAGTGAACAAGAAGGCTTCTGGTTCAAACGAGGACAACATAAATTAAGCGACATAATAAAATATTTAACAACACAATTTCCCAATCCTGATGAAATTATAATAATTGATCCATATGCAGACATTGACACAATATCTCTTTCTATAAGGCTTCCTGCAAATAAAATAATAGTCATAGCAAACAATAAAGCTCTATCCAACAAAGAAAATGTACACAAAATAAAGCTAGTGAAAAAACGAATAAAAGAAGCATCAGGAATTTCTGATAGGTCAACCTATTATTACATCAATAAAGAATTTCATGATAGATTTATAATTTTCAAAAAAAACGACATAATCGAAGTTTATTGTTTTCCTAATAGTATTAACGCAATATTAAAAAATGATGACTTTTTAATATTGCGTTTACGAGGAAAAGTAAAAGAAGAAGCAATACAGCATATGAATAATCTAATATCTTTATGTGGTCCAAATAATACATTAGAAAGTATAAACAATGAATCTGAATAATGAATTGGGTTTTGCAGAATTATCTGAAAAAATAATAGCTGAGAATACAGAAGATGTTTTTTGTTGCTTACAAAAAGAAACTCTATCATTAATCCAATTTGTTGGAATACTATCCCTTTTTGCACACAAACATATATCAAATAAATACATTTCTATCGCGTCTGAAATATTAAAAAAAAGGTATATGAACAATATTTATATAGAATTGGAAAAAATTCCTGAACTATTTAATGAAGCATCTCATATTGCATATGAAGACATACAAAAATTTTTTGAAAATGATTTCTCTTTAACCCTCGTCCATACTATAGCTTTCTCTGAACAAATTAAATTCAATGCATCAAAATCAATTTGGGGGTTAATCTACTTATATACACTGTTGTTAAAATTAGATCTTAAAAATTTTGAAATATGGATAAAAAAAACAAAAAGAATTGATTTCAAAGTTATATTTCTAAATCTCTTATTTAACCACATTCAGAATGAAAATATTGATGTAGATAAGCTAAAAGATGCACATTTAGGTATTCTACAATCTTTCCATGTGCTGGTAACCTATGGACTGGAACCTAATTCTCATAATGTATGGTCTAGACAATCAAAAAATATTGAAGAAATTTTAAATAGCCCCTTAGCAGAAAAAGTAAAATTTTTAACTATTCTCAAATATATAACAAAAAAATATTGCGGTACCTCACTAAAAAAATTAGATCAAGATGAAAACTTACCTCAACTAATAAAACTATTATATGCTACTGATTATAATTTCACATGGGACGACTTGATGGTGTCAACAGGCATTCGTGAATCTTGTATTTACTATCGTATTATACAATTATTGCCAGAAACAAATACAAATAAAGTAAATTATTTTGAAAGACTGCTTGAAAAAATACTAAACTATCTAAAAGCAGAAATGTTTCAAGAATACAATTTAGATTATGCTGAATTAATAGGCAGAATATCGACTGAAATATCATCTTTAGAAAAATTGGAAGCCTTATTTAAAAAAGAATATAAACAACTTTCTTTTCCTTATAGCTTTTGTAAAATAAAAAACTGGCAGGAAAGAATTTCTTTCTGCCTCTATTTATTGGTAGGAATTTATATCTATAAAAAAAATAATAATGAAGAATTTAATACATATATTGATAAATTTAGATTCATAAAATCAGAAAAACATCACTATTTCGACCAGAGAATAGAAGAATTATTATTGTCATTGACATAACAAAACTTGTGTAAATAAAGTGCAATGAATTTATTTATATCTCTCTATCTAAATTATATTTTATTAACGAAGAACTAATATTAGGAGTTCTTTGTAAACGGACAACTCCTTTGCCATTTTGGCGGCAATACTCTATCGCACTAATAAATCCAGAATGATTTTGGTCTGCTCCAACGGCAAAAATATCAAAGTCAATATGCCTCACTATTTCACTAACATCTGTATAAGAAATAACTTTATCTACGCAACGTAATGCCCCAACCAGTTCACATCGAACATCAGTTGAATAAAAAACATCCGCCTCTGGTTTATATTTTTTTATAAATTCAGATTTTTGTACTGCTACAATTAAAAATCCATCCGAAACAATATTTTTTGCCTGTTCAAAAAGTTTTAAATGTCCATAATGGAAATAGTCAAAAACACCTACTGTTAAAATCCTTTTCATTTTTTCAGCTCCAAGGAATTTGTCAGAAATTTAATAATTTTTGATGCAGAAGAAATTTCTGAATCGAATAAAATATGTATCTTAGACAGACGTTCCTCCTTTTTGATATCCTGATTTTCAAAAATAACTTTTTTAAAAATTTCTTCCAAATCAGAAATATCATAAATTTGATAGAGACTATCAATAAATGATTTCGCGAAATTATTAAATTTGGCCGCTGGAGAAATCAGATGAAAAATCGGATTCTTGCTCGGCAGATATTCTCCTAAAAATGAAACACAATCTGTTATTAAAGCATCTGAATCTGCAAATAATTGTATATAATCACCACTGTCATAAATTGTACCTAGATTTTCCCATTGACGGTAATAGGTGTTAATTTCATCTTCCGACATAATATTATTGCAAACAACTGCCGTCTTAAATCTCGGATGAGGCTTAAACACCCAATTGATATATCCCTGATATTTTTGTGCCAAGGAGAGAATATCCATGCCATTTTTATGAAAAGTTGCACAATTTAATCCATTAATTTCAAAAGAATGATGTGGAGCATAAATAATAGTTTTCTTTTTATTTTTAGTAGCCTTGATTTTACGATAAGCATCGAGCCTGGGGTAGCCCACATAACAAGCATTAACATTATTTTTACCTGTTATTAATTTTATCCGATTAATTTGTTCGCTATCCTCAACAAACATACACCATAAAAAATTATCAGTATAAATTGCGCTATTTTCCATAAGATGCAATCCATATGGAACGTAGCATGTCAATGCTGATTTTGATGCATTTACAGGATGTTGGGAAGCATCAAGCTCCCAAGGCTGTTGATAAAAAAGAATATCGACCCCAAAATCTTTGGCGGGCATATACTCTTTCCGATCCTTGTCATAAACATAAAACACTTTTAGACCTTTTGATTTGAAGAAATTATAGCAATCATCAATAGTTGCATAAAAATGTTTTTTCCCTCTATGAGCCAGGAGCAATTGCGTTACCAAAACTACTGGCTCAAAATAATCGCTTTTTTCCATTTCTTCATAAAGGGATTGATATTGCCACTTTGCCGGTTCATTAACTAAAAAGCCCACCTTAATTTTGCGCTTTCCAAACTCTTTTTGTAATTCGGTCAACTTCCGTGCATAATTTACAGAAACTTTCTTTCTGTAGTCATGTTTTATAGAAAATTTAATACCTAAAATGGTGATTTTTGTTTTTGGAAATCCTTGTTTGAAGTCAAATATTTTCATGATTGCCGCCATACTAATTAAAACTTTTTTCATCTTTTAATTTTTCAAAATGCACTTTGTCGCGATATTTGAATACTTTTGCTGGATTGCCGCCGGCAATAGCTAAAGGCGGAATTTCTCCATGGATAACCGCTCCGGCTTGAATAATTGCTCCATCACCGATTTTGGTTCCCGGAAGAATGGTTACTCTGCTACCAATCCAAACAAAATTACCAATTTCAATATCTTTATAAATGTAATCCTCGGGAGAATATGGTATATGTTGGCCATGGTCATAATTATGGTTTTGTGCAATGATAAGTAATTCTACACCGCTGTGAAAATGGTTGCCAATAGTTACTTTTCCTGCACCGTGTATCTCACAACCATTGAAACAGCAATGTGTTCCAAGAAATGTATTTTTTGTAAGCAGAGTTTTGCCACCGCACCATAGTCGTTCTCCAACTTGGGGGCATTCTCTATAAATTTTTTGTGTCCATATATTATTATATCCATCAAATTTATCATTTTTGACTTTTAGAAAGGGAATAAGGCCAAATAAATAGTATTTTTTTCGATGCTCATCTTCTTCTATTCTACATATCGGAAGACATGAAAACAACTTAACAACTTTACTCATTGGAAAGCTCCTTGCTTCTATATACTGTAATGCCTAATATTTTTATCCGCCGATGATTGTTTTTGATGTTATTGCGGTAGAAAAATTTCTGCAATTTGGCACACAATCTATAAAATTTCATTTTCGGATACTTTTTCAGAAGTTTTGTTCTCAACATTAAAGAATGCTGAGCCATCTGTTGTTTATTTCTTGATTCAAATAAATTTTTTATTCTGTAAAAAAACAAAATATCAGGAACTCTGTAGACCTTAAGTTTATGAATTAAAACCATATTAAGCCATAAATCGTAATCTTCTAATCCAAGAACAAAATCCTCATCGTAACCTCCGGCTTTAATAAAATCAGTTTTCCTGAATAAAGCCGAATTTACTAAACAGTTATTGACAGACAAATGATAAGGTGTTGGGGAATGCAATACCATTTCTCCCGTTTCTTTTCCAAATTTAAGGACTCGTGAAGTTATGATATCACCTTTACCATTTATTATAGCATTGTACAGTTTTTCTAAGCACTCAGGTGTTATTTTATCATCAGCATCCAAGGGATAAATATATTTTCCCTTCGCTTTGGAAATAGCATTATTACGAGCAAAAACAACTCCCTGATTGGATTGATCGAGCAAGCGAAAATTTTTATATTTATTTGTATATTGTTTGATGATTTTCAAAGAATCGTCTGTTGATCCATCATTGACGATAATCACTTCATAATTCGTAAATGTTTGTGCCAAAACAGAATCTAGGCATTCTGCAATATATTTTTCCTGATTAAAACACGGAATAATAACTGAAATTTCAGGCATATTGCTTTCCTTTAAGCTTACACGACCATTTGTAGGAAAAGAGAAGAATTTTTTCAAACAGATAGAATCTTGTTTTATTTCTCCAGGATCTGATTGTAATCAAAGGTAGAAAACCAAATAAGTTAATCCGATAAGTATGGAGACCTTCCATTTGAAAAAAATTATACAATGCAGGATTCTCTGCCTGAACTTGAGCGCGGATAGCAAAAGAAGCTATCGACATTTTTTCTTGTTGTGTTTTTGAGGTGTTCGTACCATGGTCGCGGTATTTAAATAAAACATCAGGAAGGTTATGAAATTTAGTATAAGGTATCAGCCGACACCACAAACGATAATCTTCAGCAGGAGAAAAATAAGCTTCATAGCGAATACTGTTTATCATAAGGATGTTCTTTTTTATCATAGAAGCCGGATGAACAATAGCACAAACACTCATAAGAGATGCCTTAATTTCCTCATCAGTGAGTGGATGAGTAATTATTTTTTTCTTTTTTTGAAAAACTTCTACAGCACAACCGACAACGCCTATTTCAGGATGTTCATCTAAATATTGAGATTCTTTTTCAAGCCTTTCTGGTAAAGAAATATCATCATGGTCAAAAACAGCCAAATATTCACCTTTGGCCATATCAATCAATTTGTTGCGGCTGGCGGAAATACCAAGATTTTTCTCATTTTTGAAATATTTAATGCGTTTGTCTTTATAGGATTTAACAACAGCCTCTCGATCATCTTCTGGACAGTCATCCAAAATCAAAAACTCAAAATCGGCAAAAGTTTGTTTTAAAATGCTTTCTATTGCCTCTCGCAAATAAAGCTCGGGTGTTTTATACACTGGCATTAAAACTGAAATTTTGACCATAAAACCTCCTGACATTAAAAGGCCAAATAGTGTCGGGACGGTGACAAATGTCTGTAATAATTTAGATGTAAAAAGACACCTTCCGGTTTTTAGAAGCAAACCTCTTGAACATAGCCGGAACATCCCGAACGTGAACATTAAACATGGGCGTTTAACGAACGTTAGGCGGCTACAATGGACTATTTGCAAAGGAAAACGTTTACTAAATTGAAAATATAAAATTATTTGTATAAAAACAGATAAAAAACTTGAGATTTTTTATAACTAGTTTATAAAGAAATCTAACGTTCGTCAGATTTTGATAGCCAAAAAAAAGGTTTATACCTTTTGATATCCATATAATTTTAACCGTTTCCTCTTTCTAAAAAATTATAGATTGTAGTAACACTAACCCCCATCATTTTTGCAACTTGCGTTTTAGGAACACCTTTATTTAACAATCTGGCAATACTTTGTTCTCTTCCATCAAGAATATGCTTTTTATTGCGACTGCCAAATTCCCGCCCAAGCTTTCGGCCACTGGCTCGGATTCGATGCAAAGCCTCTTTGGTTCGTTGACTGATGAGATTTCTCTCAATTTCAGCAGAGAGTGAAAAAGCAAATGCAAGAACTTTGCTTTGAATATCAACACCCAAACGATAGTTGTCTTTAATTGTCCAGACTTGAGATTCTTTTTTCATACAAATATTTAAAATTGTCATGATTTGTAAAAGGTTGCGTCCAAGGCGGGATATTTCAGAACAGATTAAGATATCTCCTTTTTTCAATTTTTTAAGAAGTTTTCCGAGTTTACGTTTTTCAAAATCTTTTGTACCACTGATTGTTTCCGTAATCCATTTGTCGATTGAAATGTGTTCTCTTTCGCAAAAAGTTTTGATTTCAAATTCTTGATTTTCCAATGTCTGTTTATCGGTGCTTACTCGTAAATATCCGTAAATCATATCACTCTCCTAAAATTTAGATATAAAAAAAGTCCTCCAGCTATTGCTAACTGGAGGTACATATTTCATCATATATTATGTTATTCCTGTCAATTTGCCGAATTGTTTCCGGTGTGTCATGTTCATAGTCAGCATAGACAGGTTCATATAAAAGGCAGTAATTACCGTTTATATTTGCCGTGCAGGCGGTTAATACACTCATTATCAGACAAGCTGTTGCGAGCTTTTTTAGCAATTTTGAGAGCATTGTTTTCTCCTTTTAACTGTTCTTTTTCTGCGGTTTCCTTGGCGTGACGATAACCAAACAGATATAAAAAAAGAGCGAAGGCCGCAAAAACCACCGCTTTAAATTTCTTTAGAATTTCCATCATCTTTTTTTCTCCTGCTCATTCCAATATCCCGCACGCCACTGATGCCAAGCATTATACCCAGACTGGTCAGCAGTTGCTCCCAATCTACAAGTTCCACATCAAAATATGGTGCAATCACGCAGTTGTTGAGGAACCCATAACACAAAATCCAGCCAATCAGCGGAATCCATGAACGTTTATTTAATTTTGGCATAATTCAATCCCCTGTTGGATAAGCTCATCCGAATATGGCTGAATACCGTTTTCCATACGGATAACGGCTTTAATAAACACTGTCAGCACACCGCGTTCCTCAATATCTATAACCGTGTCCGGATAAACCCCGAGTTGTTTCGCAACCGACTGAATATAGGCGGTGGTTTGGTTTTCATTTGGCGGCGCATAGCGGCTGACAATCTGGCGAACCGTATTTAACCCATGGATTCGTTTGTAGTTTATCAGAACTTTTGCCAACGCCCGGATTCCATAGACCGGAGCCGTAAAAACACAAAAGGCGGAATCCATATTCCGCCCGTTTGGATTTAACCCCAGCCAGTTCGCTCCATGCCGTATGTTTCCCGGATTATTGTTTCTTATGCCTCTTGGCAACTGCTGATTCATTGTGCAACTCCCATATCATTTCTCTTAATTCGTCAATTTTCAGCTCCAGACGGTTGATATGTACCTGCGTAGCATATTCGCGCGCCACCTGAACCTTAAAATCGTTAAGTTCCTTGCGCATTTCGCCGAATTTATAAACCAGCCAGACAAACGCCGGAACACAGACGATCTGTAAAAACTGTAGCCAATCCATTATGTTTTGTAGACCTCCTCACTTTCATTGACACAGGATATCTCCACCGTGTCGCCGCGCGGACGTACACCGATAACCTTTGCCATCATGGACATTTTACCTTTTGTTCCAAAGGCAAAATGCGTCCGTTCCCGGGCTGTACCGGTATAAATTTCAAAATCAGGCATTGTTGGCAGAACAGCTTCACTGTCTACCGCTCCACGAGTAGCAGGAAAAGCGCTGCTCATTGAACCGTCCGCCAGTCTGAAACTGATAAAATGTTCTTCGCCAGGTTTCCAAATCAAATTTTCGGAAAGTTTTAAAATATTGCCGATACCCGACAATACTTCGCCTCCTTGCCCCCATTCACACATATCGTGAACTATGCTGATTAAATCACCATATGTCGGAATCAATCCCTCCAGTTCAGTCTGGAAAGTAATATATTTGCGGCGATAACGGTTGCAGGCACACATATAATATCCCTCGCGCTCGGCATGATCTTTGTCGGTACAGCCAAACAGATCCACATTAGCCGGATTTTCTTCTGTGCTGTCGGAAAGTTTGGTAACGACATCGTCATATTTCCAGTATTTATTGGAAAAATACTGCACTTTGACGCTGTCTGCCGTATCTTCAGACGGCATAATATATTCTATCGAAAAGCTGTCCTTAATAATATTCCGCGGCGTAAACATCGCTGTCGGTATGGTTTTGGGTTCATCACGGATAATCCGTACCATACCCGATTGTAAAATTGGTAGCGCTCGGCCACAACGTGCAACTTTGGAAACAGCTTCCCAGATGGTTGTGGCACTGTCAAAAATCCCGTCAAAATAATCGCCGCGGCTCTCCCAAACTTGATCTAACTGTTCCAATTCCATCAGATGAATACGTTCATCCGGCAATCTGCCGCCGTATTGCGCTTTTAGAATATCGGCGATTGCCCAGGCAATGGAACGACTGGCAACAGGTTCACTCCAACCACTTTGACTATTCCATTTTCTAACCTTACGAGTAATAATGGCATTGATTTTACGGCTGGAGTTGGACGACAGATTGTTGGTTGCCCGCATTTTGATAGCCAGCAATGTCATTTCGCCAAAAGTCGCAGGTGCTTCCATATGCCCTTTCAGGCTTTCCCAATATATGGAATGTGCCGCCCGGGCGCTGGTGTCTTTGACATCAAGTCTGGTTGTGCGAACCTCATAGCGTCCCATATCCACACTATAATTATAAGTGAGGCGGATGGGCTTATTTTGTGCCGCCGAATAAGTTTCCGTTCCAAGCACGAACCAATCATCCACAGCATTACCTTCATCATCTATTGTTCTGGCCTCAATTTGCCACTGAATGGATTTTTCCGACAAACCGCCGCTGTCGTTGGCATAATATAAACCGGCACTCATAACGACATCTATGCTGATTTTATTGATTTGCGTGTCTTCCGGATTAACGACAAAACCGCCGACATATTCATCTTTCAGCAATTCTTGTCCGGCAATTTCCGGAGCCATAACGACATTGGGATTAAAAAGTGTCACTTCCCGATTCGGTTCGACAATTTCATACTCTACCTCGGCAAAACTGCTAATCGGCGTATCATCTATACGAATTTGTTCCACCTCACAGTACTCTTGGGTTAAGACATGCAACTGACATAAATACTGTTCATTGTCTTTATATTCGGTGTATGGTTTGGCGGCAAAGTCAGGATAAATAATGTGCCGGCCATATAAAACAGGAATGACACCGCCGAGTTTGGCCTGATTACCTTGGGCATTTAAGGAGTAAGTCGGGCTGGTTTCCAGAGAAGAAGAGGAATAAGACGAACTTAAACTGCTGGATGGAGACGGAATGACGGCATTGACCAACATTGAACCGCCAACGCTGACAGCCGTTGCCGCGGCCGCTCCGGCAAAAGCGCCGTACGCACCGGCAGCAATACCGCCGGTGTAATATGCCGCCACCATAACTGCCACCGACAAAACCACCTTTAGAGGATTGGAACCTCCTCCGCCACCACCTTGCGGCAAGCAGAGAAAAGCAAGGTGGTCAGTCATTCTGGGGTTGATATTCCAATATTGCCGCAACAAAGGCTCACCATTAAAAAAACAGATAAACGGTAAATTTTGCGGACTGACGTTATATTCTGTGACAATTTCCACCACACTCATCTGTTTTGGACAATAAAAAACCTCGCTATCCGCGAGGTTGAAAGGATTTTGTATTTTAACTATTTGCATCTGTGTTCATTTGTTAAGAATGTTCTTCTAAAAGTAAAGAATTTTCTTTAGCAATCATTTCCGCCAGTTCTTCCTCTGTTGGTAAAACGGTTTTATATTTGCTGGCAAAAATCTGCTTGCTTTCATTAAGAACCGAATACTTGACCATCGTTTCACTTTTATCGGTGCAGAGAATTATTCCGATTGTCGGATTATCATCCACACCACGTTTGAGACTGTCAAACATTCTGACATACATATCCATCTGTCCGATATCCGCATGCGTGAGCTTGGTTGTCTTCAGATCGACCACAACAAAACATTTCAAAATATAGTTGTAGAAAACCAAATCAGCGTAAAAATGGTCAGTTTCCGTACTGATACGTTGCTGTCTGGCCACAAAAGAAAAGCCTTTGCCTAATTCCAGCAAAAATTTCTGCAAATGCGTAATCAGCTCTTTTTCAAGCAGACTTTCCTTACCTTCCAGATTTTCAGGGATATTCAAAAATTCCAGAACATACGGATCTTTAATAAAGTTTTCAGTGGACTGACATACAGGAAGATTGTTTGAAACATCAACAGTTTTCTGTGTAGACAGTAGCCGATGATAATAACCTGATTTAATATTACGTTCCAATACGCGGGATGACCAATTTTCCGCGCTGGCTTCTTTTAAATAATAGTCTCTTTCTTGAGTATTATCCAAACGCATAATTAAACGAATGTTGGTCCACGAAAGATTCGTTACGCAGTGCGTATCAAATTCAGGAAAAGTCTGATAAAAAGTTCTCATATTTCTTAGATTAGCCTCAGAGAAACCTTTGCCAAAGGAATCTGTTAAATAACGGGAAAGGCTTTCAATCAATTTATCTCCATATTCCGCTCGAGTTTTGCCATTTTGTTCTTCTTCAACAATTCGCCGACCGATTTTCCAATAAGTTTCAACCATAATAGAATTGACGGTGCGATAAGCATTGGAACGGGCTTGAGTCAGCAATTCTGCAATATCAGCAAAAAACGGCATATTTTGTGTGGATATTTCTGTTGTCATCTGGATACCTCTCTTTTATTGTGTCCCTAGCAAACAATGAGTTGAAAGTCAAGATTTTAGGTTTCTTCATACTCCAAAATCTCCATAATCTGCCAGCCGTTCATTTTAAGTTCCGGCAGTTTTTGAAATACCACGCCGACACCCTGCATATTATGCAAAATACCGCCGCCGTCAGCTTCACAGTATACACCGACATGACAAGGATATTTATTCTGGGTTAAAATGACAATATTTTTATCCTTAAAATCAGAAGTTTCTTTTAAGTGGTTATAATTAGATGATTTTCTGAACTCTGATAAAACATCGCGCAGATTTGTTGCATCGGCAACAATTGGCGACAACTCTATCCGAAGTTCATTTTTATAAACATCCCGAACCAAGCCCCAACAGTCATAATCGCCGTTAATCCAAGACTTTCCGATATATTTGACAGCCCAATGTTTCATTTTAGCTTACTAACCCCATAAATTTTGATAAACGATAAGTTTCATTTGGAAACGTTTTGTTACCGATATCGGTCATTCTGGCCTTGGCTGTGATTTTGTAAACATCGCCGCTGACTTCTGTAACTGTCAGGCTGACCGGTGGTATCATCTGTGGTGTTTCCAAATCTGTTGATAGATACGGCCGGTAAATCAGCTCGGTTTTATGTTGCGAGGAGGCGGCACTATCTAAATGCTTGATAATTTCCCGGCTGACATTGTCAATTTCCACTGTGATTTCAGGCACTGCCGAAGTATCCACCGGTGGCAGTTCCAAATTAAAGCACATTGCGAAAAACTCGACTTTTTCACCGTTTTCAAGCTTGGCCGTGATATTTTTGAATCCCTGAACCAGACGGATAGTAGTTGGATTTCCGTCATCATCCATAAAATCCGGATGTTTTATTTCTAATGTATGATAGATAAACACATCGCTTGGGCATGAAGCATAAGCTTCTTTGATTGCCTCCTGCAAAACATCATTTGGCATTTTGTTCTCCTAATAACCGACAGCAAACCATGAAACATAACCCTGTCTGGCACCATCACTGTCTGAATCTCTATAGCGGATTTTAAAAGACTGTGCTGTAATGGAAACAGCAACCGCCAGATAATTAAAATCAGATGTGGGACTCGACGGCTGGTTGTAAGGAGTAAGCAGAACAGCAATCGGCGCTGTTGTAAAAGCCAAAGGAAATGTCACGGAAAAATCTGAATTTGCATTGACATTAACACGGCCGCCCTGTTTAATTAAGCCGGTTGCAAGATTTTTTTCATACCACGAGGTGCTGCTTTTTGATGATTGAAAAATTTTGGAATTAAAAGCAGAAACTGAAATATTGCTTAAAGAAACGTCAAGTTTATTAGTCAAACCGCTGCGTAAAACCGATGTATCCTCTTCTGACAGTGGACGACTGATATCGGCGCACTTTATATATACCAGCTCATAATATGATTTTGGTCTCGTTTCTGCTCCAAAGCGCGGTGTACCGTTTTTTCCGTCCGTTTTGGGATCAAGAACATACATATTTGTCCCATCTTTTTGCAGTCCCTCATCTGCGCCGGAACTGGTCATAATAGCGGCACCATCGCCTGAACCATACGTATCCGTACGTATTTGGTTGGAATGATAGTGTCCCTGAAATTGGTCGTTTAAAACCGAACCGGTATTATCAGTCGTCCCGCTTCTGGCATAGTTCAGCAACAACGGCAAAATAACAGTATCATTGTCCACTTTGACATAGGATGCGCACATACCGTAGCTTTCAACCTGGCTGTCATATGTCGCTTCATCAACAAACACTAAATAATCTGTGTCAACCAACTGAGTAAAAAAATCAGGATATCTGGCGCGGGTAATGGTGTTTTTGTACCACACCGGCTCGTAACCGTCCGGAACTTTTTTGTTCGCCGGAACAGACAGGCGGGAACCGAGCGGCGCAGGCGCACAGGATTCTGCATAATATTTTGCCTGATTGGCTTGGGCTTGAGCCAACGCAACCTGATTTTTACCTTCGGCTTTAACATTGGCAACCTGCGTATTCCCGGCTGAATTAACCGCATTGACTTGTGTCTCGCCGTTATTCTGTATTATTGAAACCTGCGTTGTGCTTTCATTTTGAATAGTTGAAACAGCTGTATCGGTGGCCGATGAGATGTCGTTGAAAATCTGGTTTGCCTGATTCTTTATATTTAAAGTATCTTCTTTTAACTTTTCAACATCCGATTTTATGGTATTTGTCTCTGATTTAATTTGTTCTGTTGAATTTTGGGCTGCAATCGCCGCATCCCGGGCATTCTCTGCTTCTGCAACCACATCCGACACACCACCGGTTATGGCCGTGCGGATGTCTTTGAGTTGTTTGGCAACGGTCGGAACATCGCCGCTTTCCACAGAAACATTCGTATTTTCATCACCGTGAACGATAGCGTGCCACTTTTCACCATCACTTTCGGCCTGAACAACAACGGCTTCCAGCCTTTCTTCCATATTAGCCATTACAAATTCTCCAACTGTTTAAAGCAGGTTATATTTACATATTTATGAAAAAGGTCTCCTGAACGGGACAATTTATCAAAATCATTGGAAAGCAGGATGTCTAAAGCCCCCTCTGACAGGGTAGGGCGCTCTCGTATTTCCAATTCCGATGTTATCACCCACAAAATTCCGTTTTGTAATTTAGCGGTAAACTGTTGGGTAAACCTTGCTTCCTGCTCAATCAGACCCAACCCGCCTAAAAGAGGAATAACAAACCACTCAGCCCCTTCTTTGGCATGATACTTATACCAAGCCTCAAAGAGAGAAAACTGCGAAGCGTTCATAAACCATTTGACGGTAATCCGGCTCGGAACTGAATCAAAACGTCGCCGTTGCCGCGCCGTTCCGGATTCCATCTGGGTGCGGATAATCGCTTCATTGGGGGTAATGGAATATTCCTCTACCAGAGGCAAAGGAAGCAAATCCGGAAATTTTGTTGCCATAGAGTATCCTCTGATTAACCATAACTGCCGTATGCGGGATTAAGACCGTAGCGGCGTTCCAACGCCGGAGCCAGTCCCGTACCTTTGGAAACATTCCGCGACATGGAATTTTCAATTTTCTCAATCATAATATCCAGATTGAACTTTCCATTGCCCTGATCTGACTTGGAAACAGAAGTTTTGACGTCTGAAGCGGCATTATTGATTACATTGACGCTGATGTTGACATTTGTTCCGTTATCGCCAAGCGCTTTCATCTGCTCTCGGGTAAAAATGCCTTCGCCTCTTTTGGCAATAATCGGCACTTCGTCTCCTACGATGCCGCCGGAATGAAATCTGGGTGCATTGGCAAAAAACAACGGGCTGGCGGATTTTGCCGCCAAATTGTCCGCGCCAATGATTCCGCCGCCATGAGCCATGGAAAATCCAAAAAATCCGCCGATTCCTTCCATCAAAGGTTGGGTTATGGCCTGCCTGATGGCAATGCGGGACAAATCGCTGACAACCGCATCGGCAAAATCGGAAAAATTTATTTTTCCTGTGGTAACAAAATTTGCAAGAGCGTCTTCCATACCGGAAAAAGCGTTTTTAACCGCATTTTCAGCCAAGCTGGCAAAATCGCCGATTTCATCCTGAATGTTCCGAAAACCGCGTTTAAAGCCATCTTCCAAAGATTTGGAAGAATTAAGCGCCGTCTCATCGGCCTTTTTAACCATATCGTCATAAACCAGCGCAATCTGTTCTTTATAGGTTTCATAATCAGCCGAACTGGCATCCAGATTTTTAAGGGCGTTAGCCCGCCACTCGTCCGCTTTTGCCATCGCCTGTTCATACGGCGATTTCAGTTCCAAAAGCTTTTGTTTGATGTCTTCAAGCGTCTTTTTATATGCATCGGCGTTAGCGGAAGATTTTGGCGTGGCGGTTGTCTCTGTCTCCACTTCAATCTTCGGCCGCAGTTCTGGATTTTCAAGATATTTCAGCTCCTCCTGCGCCGTCCATGCATCCTGTTCGGCCGCTTTCAGCAGTAAAAGCTTGTTCTGAATTTCCTGCGCCTGCGGTTGAAAATCCGGATATTCCGCCGCAATTTTCCAAATTTCTCTTTCGTATTGCTCCAAATCTGTCTTTGATTGGCGCAAAATATCTGCCCAGTCCTTGGCATAAACCTCATAATCCTTGAGCAGGGCGTTCGGTGTGAGGCGTGTAACAAGAGACAAACCGCCGGTATTTTTCAGCTCTTTACGCAAATCACGGACATTTTGTTCGGCGGTTTTGAGTTTCAAACCCCACTCCGCCAACGCCATGTCTTTTGTCTGTTCCGCGGAAAAACTCGCCGCTTCTTCAGCCGTGGCTTTCAACTCGCCCTGAAGTTTTTTCAATGTCTCGGCATGGTCTTCCGCCGCTTTTTTGGCAACATCATGGCTGTCAACCAGTTTATAAATCGCCATTCCGGCCAAAACCGCCAGCCCCGCCGGTCCGCCGACAAGAGCCAAAGCGCCTTTCAAAACACCGGCGGCTGTTGCCATCAAAGCCATTTGTGCCGCCGCCAATTTGGAAACATTGCTCATCATCGCAATGCCGGCAACCGCCGATTTGGCGGAAATAGAAAGCCCGGCCATGGATACCTGTACATATCCGATTCCGGCTCGCAACAGATTTAATCCACCCAAGATTGCCGATGAACCAAGCCGTGCCGCCAGCAGAACCAGCGCCGCATCGGCATGCTCCGCCAGCAGGAA
Organism: uncultured Alphaproteobacteria bacterium; assembly: GCA_949282205.1. Lineage (GTDB taxonomy): Bacteria > Pseudomonadota > Alphaproteobacteria > RF32 > CAG-239 > CAG-267. Next base: position 64,819 of record CASDOS010000059.1, read on the forward strand.
AAAAGCATCCGCCGCAACGGTTACCGCGCTTGCCAAAGTTTTACCAACAACATCAGCCGCACTTTCGCCTCTTTCCACCAATTCGTTAAAACGGGTAAAAGTGGCTTTTAAAGCGTCATTCAAACCACTTTGGCCGACTTGACGGTAAAGTTTTTCAAAACTGTCCTCAATGTTGGACAGCACGCCGTTCATGGTTTTCATCTGCTCGTCCATTGCTCCGGCGAACTGGACATTTCCCAAAGAACGGAGATATTTTTCTATATCCGCGGCGTTTTTCTTAACTGTTGTCGTAACTCCGGCAAAAGTAAATTTGACTTCATCAGTCAGGGTATTGGCTTTGATTCCAAAGCTTTTAAGGCGTTCAAACTCTCCGACTGTTGCATCAGCGACTGCCTCCACAAAATCAATCATATTTCTGCTAAACGCCGATGCCGTATTTCCATAAGAAGTCAGAGCTTCTTCAGACGGATCAAGCCCTAAAGCCTGTAACCGGATAAAAGCCTCCACAATTTCGTTGAGCTGGTACGGTGTGTCAACGGCAAATTTTTCAATCAGGGCAAAAGCCTCCTGTGCCGCTTCCTTTGAGCCGGTAACCGTTTTAAGCGATGCCGAAAGTTTTTCAAAGGTCGTGTTGGCGCTGAAAATAGCGGAAAAAGTATTTTTGAGTCCCTGAGAACCCAGATACGCGCCAAACAACGCCGTTCCCTGACGGATGACTTCATTGAAAGACCGGGCGGTTGCATCCAGAGCTTTTAAATTATCATTGGCCGGCTGAATAACCTGTGTAATCCGCCGAAAAGCCCTGTCGCCATCCGCTCCTAAGCTTTTGAACTCCCGCCGGACTTTATCGCCGCCCACCGCCGATAACCTGATATTTAAATTCTTAACCGCACTCATTTATCTCTTGATTTCCTAAAATAGCAAATATTCCTATCGGCAAAAGTTCACTTATCAGCTCCATATCAAACCCAAGGTTTTGAGCAAGATTAAGAGCCAAGGGTAAATCAGGCTTAAGAAGTTTCAGCAAAATTTCCCACGCCTGATATCCGACATCAGTTCCCAGCGCTGTTTCTATATATCGGCATTTGTGGAACGGGCAGAAGGTTTTGCCGTCTTCTCCGCATCCTCTGCAGTAGCTTCGCCCATCGCCGAAGTGCCATCTGGCGCGGGCGTAGAGACGTTTTTTTCAGCTTCTAATACCTCCCTCAAACCGCAATACTGGTTGCGGAAGTTTTCCGCCACCGCCCAAAAATTGGAAAACAGCTCGTCAATCTTACTTTCCGTTAGCGGTGCAGATTTGTCTTCATCGGCCTCCATCACACCATCCCATTCTAAAATGCCGGCAATCCCCAGGCCGATAAGCAAAAACTTATCCGCCAACGCCTCACATTTGACAGGATTTTCAATGCTTTCTGCTGTCCCGTCTTCGATTCCCGCCTCTTTATTAGCCTTATAAGTTTTAGCCAATTCCGCCAACTTACTATTCATGTAGGCTTTGGCCTCATAAAAAACGGCCGAAGTACACGGCTTAACCTTGACTTTCACACCGTAACCAAGCTCCAGCCAGTACGGTTCTTTTTGTATTTTTAATTTCAGCATTTAGTATTCCTCCACATCATTAACCAGTGTTACCGTCATCATTTTGCCCAAGTCCTGATCTTTTGCTCCCTGAAAATCATACGAACATTCGATTCCACCCGGACCGTCAATTGAGCGTTTGGGTTTGGGCAGATAGACTTCATGGCAGGAAATAACAAGCTTCATTGTTTCCGAAAGCTGATAACCCAACTCAATGTCCACCGGCGTTCCGGCTCTGGCTTTGTCAAGCAGAACATTATCGGCATATTTTGCGGAAATGCTGCCGGACAAACTCGCCACGCCCAAATCAATCGCCTCAACCTTGCCATCGTTACGGATGGTTTCGATTTTTTCCAGATTGTTGGAATAAGTGGCGTTTGCTGAAACAATATTGGCCAAAAACTCACCACCGCTCTTTATATATCCCTGAAATTGCGACACACGGGTGTAGGGATAAATTTCCGGAGCCGTGTCGATAGCCGTTTCCGAGCCGCTTTCACCCTGCGCCATCAGATTGATAGTTGCCTGCGCTTCTCCAGATCGTTGAAAATTAAAAGCAATGCTGTTGGCGCGCACACCGGAAAACCTGATAAACTGCGGAATTTCCGGCAATCCGACCTCCAGCGAATAACTCGGAACAGATGTTTTCCCGCTTTCAAAAATATGAGTAAAACTCCCGTCTTCATTGTTAGTTGTGGCCGGTGCGCCGAACACAGCCTTCAGCCAAAGGCCAATGTTGCGCATATCCAACGGGACGGCCATATCTCCATCTACGTTGATGACATCCTGAAAAGGCTGTGTCGGGTCGCGTCCCAATCCCAGAACATTGGACGACACAAGATTTTGCTCGCTGTCCAAAGATGAGGAAATAAACGGGATTTTCCGATAATTTTCTTCCGGCGGCACGCCGTACTCATTTTCTTCAGCAATTAAAAGCTGGGCATTCCAGCCATAGGCTCTGCTCATAGGGTATTCCTTTCACTTAAGTCAAATTTGAATCAGAAACATATTCCAGTGTTACCGGCACAATGGCCGCTTTGATGGTTAATCCCCCCTCAACCGGCTGTTCGATAAACTCCGGCGGTTCTGCATGCATGTGATCAATTAATCCGGAGAGCGTCACATCAACCGTCAATAAACGCCCAACAGCTTCCAACAGACGGTCAAGTCTGGCATCATTATCGGCATCGTCTGTTTTTTGCACCAGAACCTCAATCTCTGCCCGATGATGGAACACATAACACACCGGTGACAGCAAAATCTCCGGTTCGCCGATATTTCCATCCCGCAGGACCACCAGACCTGAAGAAGGAATTTTAACCGGAAGCGAGATATTGCGTCTGACTTCCGTGTCCGGCAACGCAGAAAGCTTGTCAAACAGGGCCTGTAAAACTTGTTCACGTTTGCTCACGCCAATTCTCCAAAATTAAAGACGGCAGTTTTGCCTGCCATTTTGCACCTTCCGCGGCAAAATTAATCAGTTTGGGCATTCTAACCTGTGGCACAAGAACAAAAGCGACGATTGTTTTCCTTTTTTGTTCATGCACCAAAAGCGACGCGCCGTTTTTCCGATACACGAACCGCAGACGAACACCTTTTGACCTTTCATATAAAGCCGGCGTCATGCGTTTGTTGCGGATTCGTTTGGAAATGGCGGCAGTCGGTATCACCAGCCACAAGCCGTTTTTGCCGCGAATAACTGTCTGATACTCAAAGCCTTCCATAATTTTCTGAGCCTTGGTATAGACCACGCCGGCGGCGGAAATGCTATTTTTAGCTTTTGGATAAATATCCCCCCGCCAGGTGTTGGCCAGTCTTGAACCAAGTCCCGCGGATTTGACCTGTATTCGCATGGCGGTCTTTAAACCATTGGCGGCAAGAGACACCCCTTTAGTCACTGCTCTGGCACAGTTTTGATACTCTCGTTCCATATATTCCACCAAACTGCCTTCCACAGCCGCTTTTAAACGCATACCAGATTGCAACTCCATATCAGATTATGGATGTCTGTGACAGGTTCGGAACGGACAGCATAAATTTTGCCGTCCATTCCGATTTTATCACCAACTCTTAAATCCGGCGCATCGGAAATTCTGATCTTTGCCCGATGTGTGCCGGAATGGGCATTGACAAACCCGACTTCGGTTATCTCATCAGGCTCGCTTAAAATCAGGCGGACAGAATTATTTTTGTATATTGCCGTCCGTCCCAGCCGGTTGAACAAACTGTCCGCTGCCGTTTTCATCGGGTTTACCGTCATTTTCCTTATTCTCCGCTTGCTTCTTACCAGAGTCGGACGCAGAATTCGTCGCCGACCCTTTGATTAATTTTTCCGCAAATCCCAAAGAAATCAGCCGATTGGCTTCCGTTTCGCTGACATCGCAGATATTGCCAGGCAATATTTCTTTATTTTTACCGATAACCAGAGTAATCAAAGCCCTTATTTTCATTTTTGCCTCCTTTACCCAATGGTTACGCACATGGAGGCGTTCGGCCGATACGGAACAACCAGCGGGGCGGACTGCAGCAACAGCCAGCGCACACTGGGATCTTCTTCTATCCACGACTTTGTAAAATAGCGGCTGGCCGTCCAGTTGGCTTTTTCATCATGAATGGCACCGTAGCAGCGTGTTCCCTCCAGTCCATCGCGAGATCCGAGCAGTACCGTCTTTTCCGGCAGAAGCTTTGCCGTCTGTCCGGCGTCATTGATGTAGGTGTCGTTATAAACCCAGATATCAAAATCGCCGATTGAACCGATATAACGGGCTTTGGCATCTTCCGAACGCAACATCGGATCGATGGAAAGACTGTTGTTTGTGCCACGGCGGACGTCCAGATATTTCTGCACGATGTCATTGCCCCGGAAAATTTTCCACGCCTGCGGATCCATAACCACGGTTTTGGCGACCACGCCGGATTTGTCCTGAATGGCAATCGCCCAGTCTTCCAGATTGTCAATCGGATTGACGACGGCGGTTTCCCAGGTTGACGAACCGCTCAAAGCCTTGGTTAACGTCTCATCTCTCCCGAAATCAACCGTCTGCGCCGGATAGCCGTCCCCGGATACGATAACTTTGCCGGTGCGCAGAATTTCTGCCGCCATCACTTCCTCGCGGCGGGTCAGATTGTCTAATTGATCCTTAAGATGCGTTGCCAATGCCCGTTCATAACGCTGAGCCGGGGACAAAGAACCGCCAATTGCCTCGCCGGCAACACGTTTATAAGGTATATTGGCATCAAAGCGGCGTTTGTCCTTGACATACGCCGGTTTAAACGATTTGGTCTGATAACCGCCGCCGTCAACGACCTTTCCCGGCAGCAGGGGCGACACAAACGGCGATATTCTCGGTTTGCTGTCCGTCACATCAAAGAAAATCTCTTCCTTGTCGGAAGTCTGAACATTTGGAAAAAACGTATCCAAAAGAAATGACGGCGGTGTCCGCAGGCGTTCCACCACTTTGACCAACACTTGGGTTGAAAAAATATCCATCTGTTTATGCTCCTAATATGCTTGGTTGTTTTTGATAAAAATGCTTTTGGCGCGGAGAGCGTCTTTCAGGCCATCGACCGTAAGCCCACTCCCGACAGTCAGCGCCGCCGCGTTGAACTCCCCGGTCAGATAAACAACGGCCTGTTTGTCTTCTTCCGATGCATCGACCGCTTCCGCCAGAACGGCGTAAGCATCCTTTGAACCATCCGTTGCCGCCGATGTGCAAATCGTGCATTTGCCGCTGGCCGTGATTTTGCCAAGAATGGTTCCACGGGCATACTTGCCGCCGGAAACGGTGGCCAACTCAGCAATCCTTGGAAATTCGCCGGCCAACAAATTGTCGGAGGTGGTGGAACCCTGATCCGTAAATCCCTGTGCTGTCATCTGTTTCTCCTTAAATTAAAGAGGCGATGCGCTGAGCAACCGCCTCCGGGGTTTCATTATCGGCTTCCGCCACCGGACGGATGTCCGGATTCTTAATTGCCGCCATGGCTTGTTCAAAAGCGCTTTCCCGATGAGTGGGAACAGTCGCCAAAATCTCCAAGATATCATCTGCTACCAAATCCGTTTTTGTCAGCAGCAATTTGGCCGTGTTCTCCTTACCTTGAGTGACCTCAGAGGCAAAAACTTGCGCCATGCGTTCCCGTTCTGTGCGCCGGATATCCTCGGCGCTCGTTTTTTCATTGTCATTCATGAATATTTTCTCCGTTTGTTGAAAATTAAAGCCTGCAATTATCGCCTCAAACGAGGACAACCCGTCCGCCAGACCGTTGCGAACGGCATATTGGCCGACAGCCACATCGCCGGCACCAAAATTTTTAACCACATCCACCGCCGTGATACCGCGGTTGCGGGCGATTTTAGCGATAAAAACCTCCGCCAGCTCATCAACCCTTGCCTGAATTTTGGCTCTGCCTTCTTCTGTGTTAATATCCGGGCGCTTGTTGGGGCTTTGAGAAGAAACGATTTCTATCGTTTTGCCATCATCATCCTGTTCAAAAACAGAAACCACCCCGATAGAACCAAGTACCGCCGTATCGGAAGCCAAAATCTTGTCGCAGGCAGAGGCAATCCAGTATGCCCCGGAACAACAGGCTCCGGACGCATATGCGACAATCGGCTTTTTCCCTCTCGCCTGAAAAATCATGTCCGCCAACTCCGAACAACCGTTGACTTCACCGCCCGGACTGTCAATATCAAGCAAAATGGCATTAACTTCAGGATGTTGCAACGCCTTGTTAAAGTCCCGGGCCAGCAGTTCATACGAAGTTGCGCCGCAAATCCTTGTCATCAGGTTGGCATAGCGAAACAACGGGCCGGACACTTTAAGAACAGCAACGCCGTCTCTGATTGAGGCGGCGTTGGCATCTTTCATATCTTTGCCCATCTCCCGGGCTATGGCTTCAGGCGTTTTGCGGCTTTCCTTCGCGATCTCCGCCATCGTTCCCATCATCTCCGGCGTCATCGCCCAAATGCTCCTGTTTAGTATTTTCATTGATCAACCCCATTTCCTTAAGTTTATTTTTTTCCCGAACCCGTTGTTCGACCACTTCCTCCCAATCCAGTCCCTGAGAGGCGCACTCGTTTTCCAACGTGGACAAACCGATTTCCATGCGGAGTTGGCAGGCCTGCGCTTCCTTAACCGGATCAACCCAACCACGTCCCGGACCAATCCATTTGCATCGGGTGTAGGCGTAGCGGTTTTTATAAAAATCAGGCGCATCCACCAAGCCTTTGTTGACCATTTCTTCAAGCCACAATTCATAGACCGGTGTTGCCCAATAGTCTGCCAGCCATTGCCGCCGTCCGTTAAAATAGCGCCATGCCTCCAACAATGCCGACCTCGCCGAGGAGTAATTGGTTTTGGAAAAGTCCTTCAGCAACAATTCATACGGAATGTTTAATCCTGTGCCGATATGCCGGAGTAAATTCTCCACAAAGCTTCCATAAGCGGAGTTTGGTCGGCTTGGCGTAAACGGCGCGACCTTGTCTCCGGGAAATATCGGAATAATGGAGCCGCCCTCCAACTTAACCTGCCAGTCTTTCTTGGCGTTCAAATAATCATCGCTGGAACCGCCGAACAATTCGTTTAATTCTTCGCCTCCCATCGGTGTTTCGATAAAAGCGGCAATCATTGCGTTGACAATCGCCGCCTGCAATTCGGAACGCTCGTAATGGTCAAGCATTTTAAACATCGGCATAATCGCAGAAAGGATCGGTTTTCCCCGGGTCTGTCCAATACGGCTGACATCGTGGACGTGCAGCACCCGCCGCCGGCCGAAAGGTGTAAAAGTCGGAATACGCTCCCATTCCAGTGAAGACATCCAATAATCCCCCGGATGTTCTTTTAAAATATGATAGGCAACCGGAGCACCAAAACGGTCAATCTCCACGCCGCCGCGCAGGTTTCTGCTATCCGTGCCGTTATTCGGATTGGACAGCCTGTCAGGTTCGATTAGCTGAATGGTGGTGGCAACCGGACGTCCCGGCAACCACAAAGTCAACGCCAGCGCTTCACCGTTAATCAGACAGGATTTAAAAACCTGCGTTGTTAGTCCATGAAAATTGAGGCTTTGCGCTGCATCACACATAAAAGTCTCCGACCAGGAGCGCCACAATCCCTCAACTGTGGTCTGCCATTCCTCCTCCCAATCCTTGGTTTTGCCTAAAAGCTTGTAGTCCGGCTTGGCGGAAAGACGAAAACCCGTGCCAACAATGTTGTCAGTCAGCGTCTGCATCGCGCCGCTGGCAATCCCGTGGTTGCGGGACAAATCTCTGGAACGGGCGACCATTGTGGAAAGTTCGGGCAAAAGGTCACTGTCCGCCGAACCCCGACCGGGTTGCCACGAGGCAATCTCCCTTAGTGTCTGCGATGCTGCTTTATGTGATGTATCTGTCATGTTTTCCCAATATGTTGACTTTTTTATTAAATAGTTTAATTTAAAACCCACTTAACGTGTTAAAGGAGCGAGCGATGGAGTTTGTTGTTATTGTGAAGTTATCAGATGATTTTACAAGAAGGTTAAATATTTACCAAGGTAAAGAAGGTCTTCAAATACAAGGTTTTAATGAGTTAAATTCCAATCATTCACAATTACATTCTGTTATAAATTACCGTATTTTTTATGCAAAAAATGTATCGGAGCATAGTACTTATAAAATTACTTTTGGTAATCCTATGCAGCCAGAGTATCAGAAAGAGTTTACAATTCCATCCAATCAAGAATATTTGGAAATATTTTTTCCAAATTAAAAACTAACTTTCATAATTTTGCGGCGGACGGAGGTTTTCCCCTCTGCTACGGCAATTTGTGATTTAAGGTTTGCAATATAGGTTTCCAAGCTTGTCAGACTGGCTTGATTGTAAGTCACCGAACCAAAAGTACCGACATTGACTGAAACTTCCCTTGCGCCTATCATCAGCTGATGATAAGCTTCTTCGGCTTCAGCCAATCTGGTTTTTAATATTTCCTTATCTAAAGCCATGGATCATCCACCTTTGTCGCTTTCATCTGTATAAATCTTGCCGGTTTCTTTTTCGGCTTAGCCTCGGGATTTGCCGGAATAAGAGCCTCCAACTCGGCCCAGGCTTTTTCACTCATGCGGTCAAGGCCATAAATAGCCGCGCCGGCTCGGGCGTAAACCCGACAGTCCAAAGCCTCGTTGCGCCGTGCGGGATCTTTTTCCCAAACCGGTTTCGGATAGCCGTTGCTTATCCTGACCACCTGCCGCTCCGCCGTCAGCTGTTTGAAATATTCCTCGGCATATTGCGGAAAATGGCAGCGTCCAAACTGCGAAGCATCCTCGCCAACACGCTCCATCCTAAGCCAACGGTACAGCTCTGTTTTGATAACCGGGCCGGACACATTCCATACTTTCAGTCCCTTTTTCCTGGTGTCGGCCTTGGACGTGGACAACAACATCGCCGTGTCCCGGCTCTGACCCTTGACCGCAACCACTGTCCTCGGCTGACTTGCTCTCGCGCCGTTGCCTCCCCAAACAGCTTGGCTGAACTGCCTTACAAACGAATAAACATCCTGCGTTGCATATCCGGAATCAACGCACATCACCCGTATCGGCAATGTTACGCCGCTTTCATGCGGATAATCTTTTGTCAGCACATTTTCAAGTTTGCGCCAGACTTCCGGTCGGGCGGTGTCTCCGTCTAAAACAAAATACTCTACCGACCAGCTCTGTTTCTGCCGTCCCCAAGCCACAACTTCGCATTCAATACGGTCTTTTTGAATATCAACACCAGCGGTTAAGAACAATCCGCCGTAAGGAACAGTCCCGATCGGATAAATTTCTCTGGCTTCATACAGGCGCTGCCATTCCGGCGCATCGCTTTCCGCCTCAAAGGTCTCACCCAGAATGGTGTTTTGAAAGCCCTGCATCAGGCTTGGATTTTTCTTGGTTTTCTCATAAATAGCCACGCATTCTTTCCACGACAGCCACCCAATCGGCGAATACAGGGACGACAAATGGAAACCAGCCGTCACACCATCGCTGGATGCAGTTGCCTGCCAGCGGCCGCTGGCCAGCATCTGGGTTTTGTAATGTTCACCGATATGTCCACCGCAATGCTCGCACACATAGAACACATTGCCATCTTCCACCTGTATCTGTTTCCATTCCAACCGCTGATAAGCGCCGCAGAAAGGACATGGCACAAAAAAATAGCGCTTGTCGGAGTTTTCAAACTCCCGCTCAATGTTGGACAGGCCTTTGATCGTCGGCGTGGACACCAGAAAAATCTTTTTTCTTTTGTTGAATGTGGCGGTTCGCCGTTCCGCCAGCAAAATCGGATCGCCTTCGCCGTCAATATCCTGCGGATAGCCGTCAATCTCATCCATAAACAGATATCGCGCCGGCATGGAACGCAGCCCCACCGCTGAGTTTGCTCCGGTCATCACCAACACGCCGCCCGGAAAATCTTTGGACAACATAGTGTTGCCGCTGTCCCGGGAACGCGCCGGAGCCACCAGTTTTTTTAGTTCCGGACAATCCTCAATCAGAGGATCTATACGTTGTTTGGAATTACGCTTGGCCATTTCCACCGTTGGCGACACCGCCATAATCGGCCCCGGCGCTTTGTGCATGACATATCCCAGCCAGTTGTTGCCGCATTCCGTGCCTCCGATTTGCGCACCTTTCATAAACACAACCTTTTGAATAGGGCTTTTCGGCGACAGGCAGTCCATAATCTCTTTCAAATACGGCGTTCTGTCTGTTCGCCAGCGCCCCGGTTCCGATGCCGACTTGCTGGAAAGAACGCGGTATTTATCGGCCCATTCCGACACCGGCATGTATGAATCTGGTTCCACGCCCTTGAAAAATTCATCCTCAATATAGCCCTTCGCGTCAAAGTTCCCGGTCGATAAGCTCTCTGCTTTCGGAGAGGAGTTTCCGTATGTATTCATCCAACACCACCGCCGTCTTATGTTCATCCGCGCCGAGTTCAGCCGCGATTAACGCCCCGTAGCGGGTGGAAAAGCCGGAAAACAAATCCCGCAAAGCTCTCCCGAGGTTAAATGCGTGCTGTCCGGCCTTTTTGCGGTCGATTGTTTCTCCCGTTACCATTTTGAGTTTTGCTTTGGCTAACATCGCCCGATAATAAATATCCGCTGTTTTGGCCTGCTGAAAGGTTGAAAAATTCTGCCGCCCGCCGCCGGATAATTCCGGCTGAGCCTCAAACAGTGGGTCGGCTTTGCGGCTTTTGGCCGGATCGGTGTTCATAAACCATTCCCTGTTGGCTTCATCCACATCGATTTTACCGTCCGGCGTTTTATGAATACGCCCCGAGGCAATCGCCGTTTGCACGGCATTCAACCGTACACCCCGAATTCTGGCATATTCCCGAAGCGATACTTTCATACTATTATTTTTCATTGAATATTAAATTTTTACATTATAAAATTAATAAAATTTTAGTAAGGAGATGTTCTATGGCATTAAATCTGAGTAAGACAGTTGTTGATATTTTAAAATCTCACCCAGAACAGTATTTTACAGCTAGAGAATTAGCTGAAGAAGTCTTAAATCTCAAACCAGAAGAATGTTCTGAAAAAATGAATAGAAGCAAGGCTACTGTTGTACCTATTAACAATAAAGAAACGTTATTAAATCAACTGGTAGCTGAAATAGGAAGCTATAAAAAACGCATTCAAAATATTTCTTCAAATGTAAAAATGACAGCAGAACGCCCTAGAAAATATTACTACTCAGAAAAAACTGATGCCGAAGAAATTGTTGAAGCAGAAAAAATTACTAAACAAAACAAGCACCCTGAACACGATTCTTATCCTCTTTTGTGTCAATATTTATACAATGAATTAAATATCTTTCCTAAAAGAATTGATGAAAAAAAGTCATCAAATACTAAAGGAAAAAACGGTAATATTTGGTTACATCCCGATGTTGTTGGTCTTAAAAATCTTTCTGACGGTTGGAACGCGGATGTAGTCAATTGTGCCAATAAACATGCATTTAATAAAACCTCCTTATGGTCTTTTGAAGTCAAAGTTAAAATAAATCTATCAAATGTCAGAGAATATTTTTTCCAAACAGTTTCAAATTCCAGCTGGGCAAATTATTCTTATTTAGTTGCTCAAGAAATCGATGATAAAGCAATGGATGAACTCCGTATTTTGTGTGGTGGACATCAAATAGGTCTAATAAAACTTGAAAAGGATAATCCAACTGAAAGCCAAATTTTAATTCCTGCTCCTGAAAAACAAGCTTTAGATTGGGATATGATAGACCGAATTGTCAAAGAAAACCCTGATTTTAAAGAATTTATCAATCTAATAACAGAATTTTATCAAACCGGAAAACTTAAAGAGCGTGATTGGGATATTCTACAAAATTAACTATTCCACGTTAAACCACTTAAGGCAGGTCGACAGCAAATGGTCATAATTACCTGCTGTTGCCTCCTTTTGAAACTCTTGCCGTTCCTCCTCCGATAAACCAGCGCGCTTCATTGCTTGCAAGCATCTATTTAGGATAAAAAAGGCATTTCCGTCTTCTCCAACCAATTTTACTTTAATATCCTTATATTTTGGCATTTTTATTCCTCCCATTCGGGTATCAGGTCGCCGCTGTCAAGGTCGGGATTGTAGCCTGTAAAGTTCTCGGTGCTTAATCTGACCCCGCCGACCGCTTGGATAACTATCCCGTATTTTAAGCTCAGCGCCTTTAATTCTTTACAAAAATCTCGATACTTTTGAGGAATGATATCCTGATAGGTCGTTTCATCAACATAATACCTGTAGTCTTCAATAATGCGTTCTTTGGTTAACCTGCGGTCTGCTATTTTTATAAAGGTTTCGACATTCGTCCTGATCTCCTCCATGTAGCTGTCGGCGATATGTCTTCCCCAGCGGCTGTCCATAAGTTTCTGGGTTTCTTCAGGAGTAAGTCCTGAATTCCTCTGGATAAGTTTGGCAGTCTCATTCCATAATCTGGTCATGTCCTTTTTATGTTTAAGATAACCTTCCGCCGTTCCCCAGAATCCCCATCCTTTATTTTCTGTTTCTAAAATCGTAGTCATTATTTTATCCTTTCTTTCAATTTATTGTAGAGTTTTTATCCTCTTTATAACACAATGAATGCTTGGAAATAAGGGAAAGTCCAATTAATTCTGCATTATTTTTTATTATAACAAATTGAATTATAATGATATTTTTTAAACAGCGGGTTTGCTGGCGATAATTCGGCCACTTAAAGGGATGCAACTTTTTTCTCGTACAATATACCGCTTGATTGATTATTCAAACTTTCCGCATAACTTTCAAAGAGTTGCGCTTTTTGGCCCGTGTACTCTTCCCAGCGGCGGACAATCACATCGCAAAATTTCGGATCAAGCTCAATCAAACGGGCTTTACGCCCGGTTTTCTCGGCCGCGATAATCGTGGAACCGGAGCCGCCGAAACCATCCAACACGATGTCTCCCAATTTTGAACTGTTATTTATGGCTCTTTCCACTAGTTCCACCGGTTTCATCGTTGGATGCAGATCGTTTTTGACCGGTTTGTTGTACGCCCAGACATCGGATTGATCTCGATCGCCGCACCAGTAGTGTTTTTGATTGGCATTCCAACCATACAAAATCGGTTCATACTGCCGCTGATAATCCGCCCGTCCAAGTGTGAAAGTGTTTTTGGCCCAGATGATAAAGGTCGACCATTTGCCTCCAGCGGCGATAAAAGCATTGTAAAGAGTATGAAGTTCGCTGGAACTCATACAGATATACACTGCTCCCTTGTTGAACATCATAAGGTTGGACAGGCTGTCAGCTAGAAATTGTGCAAAACCATCGCCGAGATTATCATTCATAATTTTACGTCCGCCCAGTGTTCCGGCATGATAACGCAGACTGTCTTTCATGGTTGAGCCATAGTTCACATTATACGGAGGATCGGTAAAAATCATGGCCGCGACATCATCCTGCATCAGTTTTTTGACATCGTCATATATGGTGGTATCGCCACACAGCAGACGGTGTTCGCCTAAAAGCCAGATATCACCGGGCTTGGTCACCGCTTCTTCAGGAACTTCCGGCACTTCATCCTCATTGGCATCAGAAGAAGTTTCCTGCTCGCCGAAAGCATCCAGTTCTTTTAATTCCTCTTCAGAAAATCCCAAAATATCAAGGTTAAACTCTAGTTCGCCCAGTTCTTTCATCTCCAGCGCCAGCATCTCCTCATCCCAGCCGGCGTTTAGAGCGATTTTATTATCGGCGATGACCAACGCCCGCCGCTGTGTCTCTGTCAGATGCGGCAGACGGATGACTGGAACTTCTTTTAATCCCATGCGTTGAGCCGCAAGCAGTCTGCCATGCCCGGCAATAATGACATCATCCACACCAATCAAAATCGGATTGGTAAAGCCGAACTCTTTGATGCTGGCGGCAATCTGAGCGATTTGCTCATCGTTATGTGTGCGCGAGTTGCGCGCGTAGGGGATGAGCTTATCCACCGGATAATTCTCTTGGAATTCCATAAATTTCTCCGTAAAAAACAAAAATGACCAGACAAAAGACATGGGGCGACCAGCCACCCAAAATAAAATAACTCTGAAAACCTTGTTTTGCTTGGTTTTCAGAGATATACCGACCAGTAAACAAAAAAGCGTTTCGCTAGAATTGCGCCGCGACTTGCGCCCCCGCATACGATTTAATCACGGGAAGGACCCGCTAATAAAGTTATAGAAAAGTCTGAAAGTTTTTGCAATAATATAGGAACATCTCGATTATTTAAAATATGATGTGTCATATTTGTTGAATAATCAATAGAATTGATATTTAAAAAAGCGTTATATTTATCTAATTCTTGCTCCTTTAGAGTAGCACTAAATATAATTTGATTTGGCAATTCATTAAATTTCCTTATAATAATATTTTCTTTTGCTGTTGATATTTCGCCTTCTCTAAATGCATCAATAATTACAGGAAATGGATGTTTTAATATTTTAGCAAGAGCATATAATTTTACTAAATAAAACTCACACTCTTCACTACCAGAATAATTAACATCTCTTTTAGAAAACAATCCATCAAACACAAAGCCACCCGTTGGTTCCAATATTTTATAAAATGAATTCATTTCTGATAATAATTTATTCAGCAAAGCATCTCTTGAAGCTACATTCAAATTTTCTTTATCTTTTTCCATTTTTAATAAATTATCATATTTATTTAATTCACAATCAATTTGATTAATACGTTCATCGGCAGCTTCAGATGATTGAATACTATCTTTATAAAATACAAGGCTTTCAAAAGATATATCTTCATCTTTTAATAATTCTTTTAATTCCCTTTGCGTATCTAAAATTTTTTGATTAATTATATCTAAGTCTTCATTTGCGCTCTCTATTCTATTTTGGATGGCAAACATAACATTATTTCTTATCTCTTTATCAGAAACATCAAAATTGACATCTTTGTTAGCATTCTCATATCCTATATGCTGTCCATGACAATCTAAACAAATAAGTGCACCTTCAGTTAAAGAACGACTTAATGAACGTAATTCACTAATTAGTGCTTCATTTTTCAATTTGCGATTTTGAATTCTATTGCGATCATTTTTTAATGATATTAATTTATTATTTAATATTTCAGCATCATGAACTTTTTTTAAATACAAGTCTCTATCTACTGTATATGTTGCAAAACCTGCTGAAGATGAGTACTTGTTTAAAAATTTTTCCTTTTTTCGTATTTGCTCTCTCTCTTCCTTTAAAGATTTTTGTTTTCTTCTTATTTCTTCTATATCTATATTTGAAATTATTTTTGAACAACCTGCATATGAATACAACATATTCATAAAATCTTCTTTATTATTGTATCCGCTATTAAATATTTTAGAAGTATCTCTTTTATCTTGTCCTACAAAAAATAATTGATAAAACAAATCTAGATCAGCTATTTTTTCTCTATCCTCCTTTATTATTCTGGGTATAGTATATATATGCTCATCAAAAAACCTCTTAAATTCAGAACTACTATTAAAAATATTAAGTGTCTTCTTATTTCGAAATAAAAAAGTTTTATTTTTTCTACATACTGAAAAAATCTCATTTTCCAAAGATAAATCAACAATAAAATAATAATTTTCATAGTCAAAAGTGCTTGGAAAAATAGGTGTATTACCTAAAGCATAATAAAGTCCTTGTAAGACAATAGTCTTACCCTTGTTATTATCATCGCTATATATAATATTAATACCGTCATCAAACCTTGATTCACAAAAGGCTTCTTTTTCATTACCAATGTAAAGACTTAAAAATTTAAGCATATCGTAACCCATCTTTCACTAATGCAATAAAAAACTTTGTCGAGGAGATATTCAAAAATTGAATTTTATTAATTTTATCAGCATCCAACAAATTATATAAATCATCAACATTATACATTGGATATAAAGAAACATATTTATAAATATCTTCAAATAAACTCCAATATGCTGCACTATTATTTTTATCACACATAATACGAGCCATACAATCTTGACACTCTTCAAGAAGGTCTTGCTGGTCTAAGGTATTAAGATTTTCTAGAACAGGAAAAAAACTTATTGGCGTTTGATTTATGCCATTTCGATGAATTAAACGACTTAAAACTAACATTTTCACTTCGTGACTCGTTAAATGTTTTTTATATTTTTCAAATTCTACAAGAGCATTAATTGTTACGTTCTCTGTATTTATATTTTTTTTATCCGTTTGTTTCTCTCTAATTTGGTCAAATATTCGATTTAAATAATCATCAGAAGGTAAAATATCTGGATTAATTTTTATTATTCTTTTGATATAATTTGCTTTTTCTGTATCCGCTACAACAAAAACAACTTTTGATAAAAAATCACTTATATTGTTATCAGAAATTAAATTATTATCTATATAGGTCTTTTTTTCTGCTTCTTTCTTTAAGTATTTAAATATTGCTGTTTGAGCTTTCTTTGTAAAATTACAAATATCAAATTCACGCAAATTATTATCGACTAATATCGTAGAAGAAAAACCATTCGTAAACAATATATATGAATTAAATTTAAAATCTGATAAATAATTTTTATATAAAGTTACTAAATACCTTCCCGTTGCAGATTGTGATAAATTAGTACAGGCCTTTGATTGAACATCCCAACCACATGATCCTGCTCTATCCACCCCCGTAACATCATTAAAAAAATCAACAACATAGTAAAAAATATCGTCACTATCCTGTCTAAAACTCATAAGATAAAGGAGCGCTTTCGTTTCTTGTGTAGAAGCACTTTCATTATTTCGTTCAGATGCTGTTACTGTGTAAGACATAGTGTTTTCCTAAGTTCTCGTATACTGTATAACAGCAAAATATAAAAAAAACAATGAAAATTTAAATCAATCCATCCCGACATAACCTAGCGAACACAGGCTTATTCAGCCCAAGCTCGGTAATAATTTCGGAGGGTTGCTTGATAATTTGCCATTTCTGCACATTACTCATGCCATTTTTAACCGTTTTTACGGCCGCGCTTGGCAGTTCTGACCGGCCGATACAGGAAGAGAGATAAACAAAGCACTCGTCATTGTCTTCAAGATACTGCAAAGCCAAGCGGCGCACGTAAATGTTAAGCGTGACGTCAGCCTTGCTACCATCTTTCGTCCATGGACTGCCGCCGCCAATCGGACAAGCCGTTCCATAAAAATCACATGCCAGCTTCCGACCGGTCACGCCGCAATCAGCCACTGATGAATGATATTTATATGTTCCCGTGCCATTGACAATAATATTTTCCGGCTCCTCTCCCAGCGCCAAAACAATAAAAGTCGTCAGGTCAACATCTTTAAGCATCGGAACAGCCACAACCACCGTTTCCACACCGCCAAGCTCATTCAGTGTAATCTGCGTTTTGATGTCAATGCCCAGGTGGATGTTTTGCAAAGCATACTCATATAAGGCGTTGCATAATTTTTTGGCCAAATATTGTTCGCGGCTGATATTACCCGTACCCTGACAAGCGTAACCAACAAATACACCCTGATCACCCCAGCCGTCTTGTTCAACTCCTTGTGAAATATCTGCCGACTGCTTGCCAATAAGATTGATAATCTGCAGTTTCTCGGGATTAATGGCGTAATTTCCCCAACGATGGCTGTAAAACTTATCGTACCCGATTTCCGCCAGCGCTTCGACAACATAAAAATTAATTCTTGCCAGGTTTACATCACCCGTGATTTCACCGCCCAACACAACCGTGTTATCTTTTACCATTACTTCAACGGCATATTTGACCGCCGCGTCTTGTTCAATCATCCTGTCTAAAATATAAGACGAAATATAATCCACCATTTTGTCAGGGTGTCCAAGCGACACCGCTTCCGCAGTTTTTTCATCGCCGCTCCTTTATCAAGCATAAAAAAGGCCCGTAGGCGATATACCTGCGGACTCTAAAAAAATATCAAAAAGGGCGGATTGTTCACCTCCGCCCCGATTATACCTGTTTTTGTAACCGTTTTTTGCTGATTTGTAAACCACGAAAATGTCAATGACATTTTAGGCATCCATATTGAATTTTAATAAGGGCTTTTTCATGGCGCAAGGCCAATATCTGCCGTGAAACGCCAAATTCCCGGCACAACAACTTCCAGGGAATACGGTTGGCTCTTTTCCAAACCAGCCGGCGTTCGTCAACCGATAATATGGGCAGCCACTCCAGCATCACCTGTTCCCATAAAGATATCTGCTCCTGATTCGGACGGACTTTAAGAGGACGCTTGTCCATAAAAACAATTTCCTGCGGCGTGTAAATAATATCCGGCATACAACACCGGTATTTGGGAGCGCGGACAGCCGGCAAAAGCCTATCCACATAAGCGGCGGTTTCCAAATCTTGCTTGATTTTTTCAATTGTAATATCAGCCATTTTGCACCACCTTTACCTTGCCGAGCACATCCGAACAAACATTCGCCAGAGTCTCCATCTCCGAATAAGCGATGCCGTTTTCCTTGCAAAACCATTTCCGAACCGCCTTTTTCCAGTCCACGGCAATGTATTTTTTACCGTTCATCCAACCGCGTGCCTCATTCCAGCGCACAAAAGCAGCCGGATCTATCGTGTAACCGCTTTCCTGACAATACGCCGCCACGTCATCTACAGTCGGTGCACCGGCGTAAACAGGCTTATCCACAACCTCCGACCCTTTATCTTTATCTACAGATTCACATACATATACCGATTCATTCTCCGATTCATCTGATGGGGATGTTGGCACATTTGCTTGCTCTTTGTTGGAACTTTGCTTTGATTTTGCTTGACGTTTGCTGTTTTTTTGCTTGGCGCTGGCTTGACGCTTTTCACGGATTTCCAAATATTTGGCATTGTTTTTCTCAATTGTTTCCTGAATTAATGAAAAACGCTTTTTTACCGGGTCTGATAATTTAAAAGAAACATCTCCGTAAAAATTTTTTTCACACAGCGCAATTATTAAATCAGCTATCTGACTTTTCTTAAAGTTATGCACAGCCGCAAGGAAATCCGCCGGATACAAAACAAAGGATGTTTTTTTATCCATTTTGCCCTCCGTCTTTGGAAGCCTTCTTTATATTTTTAATGCCCTGTATCCATTCCAGCGCCAAACTTGTGCGTTTGACCTCGTCTTGTATCATTTTTTCCAAACGGTCGAGAGCAGACATTTCCATATCCAATAAATAAATGACCGGAATTTTGCGTATCTCTTCCGTGATATAAACCGTGCGATCGTTTTTTCTCATGAGGGTTCCTTCCAAAATTTGTTAATGACAACAGGAACACCCGCTGAAAATCAAAAATCGTTTCCGTTATTTTAATTTTTTTCTCATTTTTTCAAAAAAGCCGTAAATAGTTTTTTTACTGACATGCAGATCTCTGGAAATCTGATCAATGCTGTCGCCGCATAGAATACACTTTACAATCTCTTTCTCCTTAGGTTCGGCGCAATTCATAATTTCACTGACAATCAACCGCGTTTCCGTGTTTTCCTCAAAAGAAAACTCCTCATCAGCGTCATAGTCGGCCAATGAGGAGTATAAGAAATCGCGGCGATGGTATCTTTGCGTCAACAGGTTCGTGGCGTATTGCTTTATGGAATGCACCACTAAAGCCTCGTCCACATCCTGAACATTGTAAAACCGCCTCAAATAAAAAAGTAACAGCTCTTGAATTAAATCTTCCCGATCTTCATAAGAAAAGATCGGGGTTGACAACAATCTGCGAATTTGCGATAAAATTGTTATGCGGACATACGTAGGCAGTCCGTTAAAAACATTCAAGTTCATTGATAAGCCTCGTTAAATAATTGAATAGAGGCTTATTTTCAGGTTTAATCCATTTGCGTGCAATATACAGATAAAGCAATCATAAGTTGAAAATATACCACAGATAAGGACTTGACGTTATTTTAATAAAATATCGCCTGTGCAAAAATCTGTGTACAATCAAAAACTGAAGCCATACTTTAATCGCTGCTGAGACCAAAGCAATGGAATTTCCGATTCTAAAATTTTACGAAGGGAAAGTGTTTTGGGATAAACGCCATCCACAATGGCCGTCACAATATCCGGAGCAAGATACGTCATGCGCAACACTTTGCCGACATATTCACGGCTCAAACCTTCGCTCTTTGCCAAATCTTCGATAAACAGGTTTTCTTTTTTCATTTTATCCTGCCAAACAAAAGCTTTTATCAATGCCAAATATAATGGATTATTTTCGTCAGGTTTATATTTCTCGGGAGCGAATATTTTCAGTGAGCCGCGTTTCCGGCGTAAGCAGACGCGGTATAAAATCTCGTTTCTTTCACCATTAATATTATTGGGAAACAAATCGTCTTTCATTTTATCGTCCATCAAACTGACGGCCAGTTCTGTATACATAATTTTGATACGATCAACATCCACGCGGATTTTTTGAACAAGCATAATCAATAGTTGGCGTAAAGTAATAGAAGACAATCTCTGAATAAAATCATCACCATCCTGTAATTTAGAAATAATTTGCACATCTTTAATATCTGGACGTATGATTTTTGCCTGTTCTATCAATCCGGAAAGGATTTTAGGCGATTTGATAATGCCTGCAATTTGCCGCAAGACGAAATTATCCATCTCGCCGGCGGGAATGCTTCCTATCTTGCAATTATTAAAGCCTTCTTTAACCGCACGGAAAGAGGTGTAATATTCGTAAACTTTGTTCTTTTTATTTGATTTTGTGGAAATCATCGCCGCCTGGCAACAGTCGCAATAAATGAGGCCTTTAAGCAGAGCATGTTCAACAAAACGAGATGGTGCAAGCCTGCCAACGCGGTTCTGACTTTTGATTTTTTGAACTTCATCAAATAATTCCTGTGAAATGATTGCGTGATGCTGGCCGTTGTAAACCTTGTCTTTATGAGGAACTTTGCCGATATAAAGCACGTTTTTCAACATGCTGCTTACGCGCATATGGGTAAATTTCCCATTTCCCTTGCTTAATGTGGTGTAACCATTGTTGTTAAGCCATTCTGCCACCGCAATTTCTGAACGAAGAATCAGATATTTTTCAAAAGCTAAACGCACAATTTTCGCTTCCTCGGGAATAATCTCCAATTTTTTATTCACGGAAACATAACCAAGCGGTAAAATACCACCCATCCACATGCCCTTCTTTTTGGAAGCATCCACTTTATCCCGGATGCGCTCGGTAATAACCTCCCGCTCAAATTGAGCAAAAGAAAGTAAAACATTCAGCGTCAGGCGCCCCATGGAATCATAAGTGTTAAAATTCTGCGTCACTGACACAAAAGAACATTGATTGCGGTCAAAAATTTCGACAAGTTTTGAAAAATCAATCAGCGAACGTGTCAGCCTGTCGATTTTATAAACAACAATCATATCAACCATTCCAGCCTCAACATCCTTTAAAAGCTGTTGCAAGGCCGGACGTTTCAATGTGCCTCCAGAAAAACCGCCATCGTCATAATGGGTGGGGATGATTTCCCATCCTTGATAAGCCTGGCTTTTAATGTAGTTTTCACCGGATTCCCGTTGCGCTTCCAGCGTGTTAAATTCTTTTTCAAGACCATCTTCTGTTGATTTCCGGGTATAAACGGCACATCGTATGGTTTTCATTTATTTTCTCCCAATCCAAAGAAAAAGCGTCCGGAAATTCGTTTGCCCGTGATTTTTAAAGCAACCGCGGACAGACTTTTGTAATAAATTCCCTCAAATTGGAAACCGGCGGTGGAAACAATGACATTATATTCTTTTCCGCGATAGGTCTTAACCAGACGGGTTCCAACCGGAGGAAGTCCCGTGCCATCGTTGTCCTCGGCGTACTTCAAAACCGTTTTGCCAAGCAATAGGCTTTTAATATGTTCCGGAACACCGCCATAGGCGAGTTCTTGCATTCGATAGGCAAGTCTGGGAATATAAAAACGCTTGGTTTTCCAAATCGGCTCACTGTCAAAATATTGCCGCCACATTTCTTTTAACTCGCCAACACTCATATCGTTGAGCCGTAAAACGTCAGTTTCCACCATTTTCAACTCCTTTCTCAACAACATGAATGCTCTTTATTCTCTTATTATCCAGTCCTTTCTGCGGCAAATCCGGACTATTTTTTCCATCAATCAAAGCCAAAAGTTCCGGCAGTAAAAGTTGTATGATTTTTTGAATGTCTGTCATTTTGAACCTCCGACAGGATCACCCGTATAAAATCAAAAACCGTTTCCAAAAATTTTCAAAAAAGCGCATCAGATTGAAATTAAAAGAAAAATATTTGTATCAATATAATTGCCTCTTATACAAAGAGAACCAAAAGAGGAAGGTGGGCTCAAAAGCGCCTGTGGAAACAATAAAAACATGGTAATCTCTTGAAGGGCGTTGTTTGAGCTGTTCAGACCTTCAAAAAAGTATATATTTGGGGTGTTTTGAACCGATTTTGGCAAAAAAACAAAGATACTGGAGAATAGGGTGCGCCCATCAAAATAAAAGATGAATCCCGCGGTTTCTTTAACTTTTCAAGGTATTGGGGAAACAAAAAAAGAGGAAGTATAAACTTCCTCTTTTCCTTTTGGTTGCGGGGGAAGGATTTGAACCAACGACCTTCAGGTTATGAGCCTGACGAGCTACCGGGCTGCTCTACCCCGCGATAAGTATGTATGTCATGAACAGAAGAACATATATACTCAAAAAAAATAGTTGTCAATAATATTTTTTAATATTTTGCATAAAAAATTCGATATGGTAAAAATAGAACAGTCCGAACGCAAGAGAAAGGTCTGAGAGCAGATGAAAGAGCAAGAAACATCGGAAGACGAGTATAAAGAAAATCATAATCCTGAGCGGAAATTAGGGATTATTGCCGGCGGTGGAGAATTGCCGCATAAAGTGATAGAATGGTGCCGGAAACACTCTCATCCGTACTATGCCTTAGCAATAGAAGGAAATGCTGACAAACATATATTTACACCGGATGTGGCGCATGAGTGGATTAGGATAGGTCAGGCAGGAACGGGTTTTAAGCGTTTTCAGGAAGAGGGTGTGAAAGAGATAGTGCTGATAGGCACAATTAAACGTCCGACTTTTGCGGAATTAGTACCGGATTTCAGAACAGCCGCTTTTTTTGCAAAATTGGGAGCAAAAGCCTTAGGGGATGACGGAATTTTGCGCGCCTTGGTAAAAGAGATTGAGAACGATGGGATGAAGGTTGTAGGAATACATGAAGTTGTTCCGGATTTACTGGCGCATACCGGCGTACTGACGAAAAAGAAACCGGATAAAGAAGATGAAGAAGATATCCGCCGCGGTGTGGAAGTAGCAACGGCATTGGGAAAATTGGATGTCGGTCAGTCGGTAGTTATTCAACAAGGTCTGGTTCTGGGAATGGAAGGGATAGAAGGTACCGATAAATTGATAAAACGCTGCGCCGAATATGTGCGTAAAGGCAAAAAGCCGATATTGGTAAAATTGCGTAAACAACAGCAAGATATGCGTATAGATTTGCCGACGATAGGAACAAAGACGATTGAAAATGCCTACAAAAGCGGATTTAAGGGAATAGCGGTTCATGCCGGAAATACATTGATAGTCAATGAAGAAGAAGTGATAAAGTTAGCCGATAAATATGGAATGTTTATTAAAGGGATAATACCGACGGAGTATGAAGAATGTTGATATATTTGGTAGCCGGAGAGCCATCCGGAGATATGTTGGGCGCACGCCTGATGCAAGCGATGAGAAAAATTGCTCCTGAAACTGAATTTGCCGGTGTCGGTGGCGAAAATATGGAAAAGGAGGGGCTGACATCGTTATTTGATATAACGGATTTGGCGGTTATGGGGTTAGCCGAGGTAATTCCGAGTATTCCGAAGGTATTGCGCCATATCAAAGAAACCGTGAATGACATAGCCGAGAAAAAGCCGGATGTGGTGGTAACCATAGACAGTTGGAGCTTTTCGGAACGTGTGCATAAAGCCTTGCGAAAAAAGGGGATAAAGGTATTGCAGATGCACTACGTTGCGCCACAAGTTTGGGCTTGGAAAAAGGGCAGAGCCAAGACGATGTATAAATACATTGATCGTTTGTTGACATTGTTCCCCAATGAACCGGCTTATTTTACGCCATATCATTTAGAAGCGGATTGCGTCGGACATCCTGTGATAGAAAATCCACTGATTAGTGGAGAGTTACAGGTAAGCGGAAATATAGATACGAAGGATAAACGCTTGATTTTAATTTTACCCGGCTCACGTCATAATGAAGTGGAAAAGTTATTGCCGACATTTGTTGACGCCACCAAAGAATTGGATAAGAAGTATAATAATTTAATGTACGTTTTGCCAACAGTTAAAACAGTAGAAAAGCGAGTAGAGCGAATTTTGACCGAAAAGAATGTGAAAAATATTCGAATTTTACATAGTAGGGAAGAAAAAGGCGAAGCGATGTTAAAGGCGACGGCGGCGATTGCGGCGTCAGGTACGGTATCGTTGGAATTGGCAATTATGAAAATCCCGCATATTATCGCCTATAAAGTAGCACCGTTGACAGCATGGTTGGCGCGTCATTTGCTGAAAATAAAATCGGTAAATTTGCCGAATATCTTGTTGGATGAGAGAGTTGTTCCCGAGTTATTGCAAGAAGATTGCAATGCCGAAAAAATTGCGGATACAATTGGAGCATATTTAGATATAGAGGCTGTGCGTGAAGAATTTAATCACAAGATGGATAAGCTGTGTCAAGTAATGGGCGTAGGCGAGTTGAAACCGAGTGAAAAGGCGGCGCAAATCATTTTTGCGGCAATTAGAGATAAAAATAAGGCATAGAGAGTGATTTGGTGGTTAAGAAAACAATGGCTGCGTCTTAAGTTATATGCGGCGGAGAACTATCAAAACGAGGCGGAGAGCCTGATAATCTGGTATGCGGTGAGCTATGCGTTAGGCGCGTCTTTTTATTTTGCTTTTCCGTGGGAATTGTCGACATGGGTAATTGTCGGGTATTTAGAAGCGGTATTGTTGCTGTTATGGTTGACAAGGCGTAAAGACGGACAATTTAAGTTACTGACGTATGTGGCGGTATTCTTGTTGGGACTATGCGTGGCAAAAGCAGATGCGTTGCATCGCGCCAAAGACATTGAAAACAATCTTCCTGAAATAAATTATTTGCGAGGCAAAGTTAAAGTATTGGATTACAATTCCAACAATCGTCCGCGTATTTTGCTGACGGATGTAAACAATTTTGAGCGAGAATTAAAAGGGGAATATCGGATTAGCCTAAATTATTCCGAGCCATGGTTAAAACAAGGTGTTTGCGTCGAGTTAGTGGCAAAATTGCCACACGGCTTTACGCCCAATCCGCTCAGCAATTACAAAATGGATAGAGCAAATTTTTATAAAGGATTGAGCGGTACCGGTTATACCATAGGTCCGATGTTTCAGATAGCATGTCCCGAAGCAGAAACGACAATAGGCGATAAGATAGAAAGTGCGCGGACATACATCAAAAATCTGATAGAAGAGAAAAGCCTAAATAAAGAAGCCGGAGCAATAGCCAAGGCATTAACAATAGGCGACCGAGGTACGATTTCACAAAAATTAAATGAAGATTATCGCACGTCAGGATTGGCTCATTTCTTGTCTATATCGGGAATGCATATGAGCATTATTGCGTTGTTGGTATTTTTCTTGGTCAGGATTTGCTTATTTCCGATAGGAGAAGGACGTTATGATTTGCGCAAACCTGCAGCGGTAGTGTCTATATTATTTATGCTGATATATTTTCTGATATCGGGGCAGAGTGTATCGTGTATTAGAGCTTTTGTGATGACGACATTGGTCTTGATAGGAGTATTGTTCAATCGGCGCGCCATTTCACTAAGGATGTGGGCATTTGCGGTTTTGGTCGTGGTAACGATAACTCCGGAAGCAGTGGTGTCACCGGGATTTTTGATGTCGTTTGCAGCAGTACTCGGGCTGGTAGCTTTTTATGAAAAATACGCCAAAGCAATACATCATTGGTTTGATAAAAGAAATATGTGGGGAAAATTAGGCTCATATATTGCGGGATTATTGTTGACCGATTTAGTAGCAAGTTTAATGACGTTGCCATACAGTATGTATTATTTTAATCAAATCTCTGTTTATACGAGTTTAGGAAATCTGTTGGCAGGGCCGATAATAGCCTTTTGGGTAATGCCGTGTTTGCTGCTGTTTCTGATAAGTTTGCCGTTTGGCTTGGGAGAATACGGTATAAAACCGTTTGAAAAAGGAATAGAGGTAATAAACAATATCACCGCATGGGTAACGGCGTTGCCCGGTTCCAAAACAGGCGAGGGCGTGGGCATTTTGCCGGATTGGGGAATTTTGATACTGACATTGGGATTACTATGGCTATGCATTTGGCAGGCAAAATGGCGAGTATGGGGAGTATTAGGAATAGTATTAGGTATAATGAGTTTATATTTTAGCCCCAAAGCTGATTTTGTGTTTGACAAATACGGAACGACATATGCCTATAAAAATCATCAAGGAAAATTGGTGGCTTCCCGTTATCATAAAAACAATTTTTTAGAAAAGATGTGGACCGGGCAAAAGACTAAAGGGAAGTATAAAGTTCCGGAAAAGGATGCGATAACTTGCGATGAAGAGAGTTGCACTTATGCCGAAAGAATAAGATTCAGCAAAGGAAAAGTAGAGTTGGACGGACAAGAGATAGATTTAAGGGAGGGAGGATTTATTAACCTCAGGAACGGTATTTACTACTATAATCCCGAAACCGACCGACTATGGAATAAAAAAGCACAAAGATATTAGATAAAACAGCCCGAAAAATTAGTTCTTTTTAATATCATCAATAATACGCAGGAATTTCTTGGTAGCTTGCTTGGCCGTAAAATACTTAAGTGTAATTTCGCGTGCTTTTGTAGCTTTTTCGATGCGTTCTTTATCATGAGTTAAGTAATATTGTACCAAGTCGTAGAGTTCCTCATCAGTTCGATACAAGGGGATGCTGTCGCCGTATATTTGTTCAATTTCGGGCATATAGTCAGAAATAACGAGTGTTCCGCAGGCGGAAGCATCAAAAATTCGGTTACTGATAAAACCAAATTGTTTCATACCTTCGCGAGTATCATTTAGGACAATTTTAGCCGAGCTGTAGTATTTGCGCAAAATTTGATTATCGGCATATTCAGCTTTAGCCACGCCGTCGGACCAATTCGGACCGTAAACGTCGACATTAACGCCGCGTTTAAGCAAAGCGGGCACAGCGGTACGATAAAAATTATTTATCCCAACAAACAATACTTCGCTTTTCAACTTTTCATCAAAATCATAATAAAAACGAGAAGTATTTGTAAACTGAGGAATATAATAAGTCTTGATGCCACGCGCGTTGAGGGTATCACTGATTTTTTGAGAGGCAACAATCAATGCCTGTACTTTTTGCGAGGATTGTTGTAAGGTTTTCAGATAATCTTCAAAAGGAGGAAGCAACTCTTGCGTTTCATTTTGTGCAAATTGCGCATAAGCCAGATAAAGAATATTGTAATTAGCTTTTAAGTTGTAGTCTTCAGGAGGAAGAAAACCTCGGAACAGGATATTGATTTCAGATGGATATCTATAGAGCGAGTTATAAAAAACAAAATCAACGGAAGTCATATCTTGTTTCAGATAATGAGCTAAGTCTTGGGCGAGAGCATAATCACCGGCGGTATAATGTCCCACAGCTGTTGGAATACTGATTGTTACAGTATCTTGAGCCGGTGAAAAAAATTGCGCTAAAGTATCACTATTCGTATTTTGAGCAAGAATTCTCTCCAAATTACGTTGCAAAGTAAATTCACGTTCCACCAATTTCGCCGCATTTCTAGACCGTTCGCTAAATTTATTGTCATTTTGCAAAAAATTACGAAGCATTGTTTCAAAATCAAGTTCGTCTTGGTAAAAAGACACGCAATCATTAAATAAGTTGATAGTATCCTCTTGGGGCCAAATCCATGGCGCAAAGATAGGAATTCTATTTAGGGCAATTTCTAAAAAAATCGGATGAATATCAACAGAAGAAGAGTTAATCCTTGTGGATTGCACAAAAGCAGCACGCCAATAAGGTAAATCTTGACGAATGCTGGGCATATCCGATGTGACGTCGTATTGCTTGAAGGGCAAGTTGTGATGCTCTAAGATATTTTTAATTTGGGGTTGCTCTCCGATAATTGCAAAATATTTTTGAGAGGTAGCAGGGGAATTCTTTTTATCAAGAGAAAAAGTGGGAACATAGAGGGCGGAAATATGAAGAGAGTTTAAAAAAGATTGCAACATCGGGGTAGATGCCCACACAGCATAATATTCAGATAAATTAGCATCTAGTAAATTTTGCTGAGAACCGTACCAAAGTATAGCACATTTCTTTTCTTGCGCAGATAAATCAGGTAATTGATTTATCTGAGCCCAATTAACGGGATAAATAGTTATATTAGCACAATCTTTATGTTTTAATTTCTCTAAAAACGGAGAGTGATTTAATCCATCTGCAAGAGCTTGTGCATATGGCGCCATTTCAACAGAACTCTGTCCGACAAGAAAATAAGTAGAAGATTTATGATAAAACCAAACAAAAGCCATTCCGCAAAAAATAACAAAAAGAACTAAAATCTTGCGGTATGGGTGCATGGCAAACTCCTCTGTTATTTATTTTGAGAGGCGGCTTTAATTGTATCTGCAATTTGTTTTTGAATATCTTCCGGAGAAACTGTCTTACCGTTAAGCCCTTTAAGTACATTAATCATTTGTGATTGAGCTTTTTGTAACTGTTCAGGAGATAAATTTGCACTTTGTCCCTGAGTGAGAACCTGATTCATAATATTATCAATCGTAGCGCGTTGTTGTACTTGTTGTGACCAATCTTCTAATTTAGCTCCGGTAACGGCAATCCAAACCAATAAAATCAAAATAGATAAAAATCTGAACTTGTGGATAATTCTATCATTATCATCGCCATAAACCTCATCACTTTCATTAGGCTCTCCATAAAATCCAGTTCGTTCATCGGTTTCTGCGGATAAAATTTTGATAAGCAAGACACTCCAAGCAATCAGCAAAGCCAAAGCGAGGTATAAACCGATAAAAAATCCGGACATCGCCAAAATAGCCAAAGGTAATAAAAACAGGACGGCATTTTTGTTTGTATCATGAATACGCCGCGCCGTAACTGCCAAAGTCGGTAAAAAAGTAGCAGCCGTGAAATAATAAGGAAGCAAGGGCATTTCGGCATACTCGCAAATAAAATAAAAAGGTACCCAAATAAGAGCTGCGGCCACCATAAAGCCCCAAAATTCGAGTCTTGTAGCTCTGCCGCGAAAACGAAGATATTTTCCGGTAATATCTCTGAGATAATAATCAAAAGCATCACCCCAAGCGGAACTCATATGAGTTTTATCAATTTTCGGTCGTTGAACTTTATCTTTTTTTATATTAGCCTCAGAAGAATTTTTTTCATCATCTTCAACCAAGATATCTTTATCTTTAATAAGCATATAAGACCTCCGTTAGCAGCTCAGGGATATTACGATTTACGATTTTTCAAAGATTTTTTCTTAACAGGTTCCTTTTTCGCATCCGCTTTGCCAAGATTATTTTCAGCAATTATGGTCGAATAATTTTCAGAAGCAGATAAGTCGGAAACAAATTGATTATCATCATCAGAAACAATACTCTCCTTGGTGGAATCATCATTATTTCCAGTTTCAGCCACAAATTTATCAAGCAGATTGCGTTTTTGTTTTTTCGGAATCGTAATATCGGATTTATCTTTTTTATTCTGAGGAAAGTTATAGAAGAAGTCATACATTTTGAAATAGAGGATACTGACAAAAGCAAGCAAAGCGGCCCGAGCGACAGCAGCGACATAGATATTAACAAACGTCAACAAGAACATAATCAAGATGAGCGCTGCCAGCGCGGTAAAAGCAGTCACGGCAATACTGACCAAGCTACCTTTTGCTTTTGAAAAAGCAAAGAGTAGCGAATGACTTTTACCAGTAATTTCGGAAACAAAGGTAAACGAAGGGACAATAAAGAACGTGACGAACAATAGGAAAATACAAATATATTTACCGAGTAACCACCAAGGTCCGCCCAAAATAGCTTTAGTAATGGCAAAACCGAGCTCACCAAAAATATCTTTAACAAACGCGATAGCGAAGTTAATAGCCAAAGAAGCCACAAAGATAGAGAATAAAAAAATGAATACGGCAGTCAAAAAACGGATACTAGCGGCAATAAACAACTGTTTATCCCAAAGGATTTGTTGTTTAAAGTAGCAACCTGTAGCAAAATAGAAAAAGATATACATATAGATAAGGGAAATAAGTTTAAAAGAAGAAGCGCCCAAAAGGATGGGCAACAGACTTCCGGTAAAATAAAAAATTGTCAGAAAGGCAAAAGCGAACAAATGGCTCAAGACATAACGATAAGTATTTCTGTAAACTTTCCTGACTGACAATTTTTCCTGCATAGCAACAACCTATTTCTGACGTTTATTCATATATTCGGTTAACCAATGGATATTATACTGACCATCAATAAATTCATTTTGAGAAATAATCTCCTGATGAAGCGGGATAGTCGTTTTAACCCCCATGATAATAAACTCTTCCAACGCTCTGCGCAAGCGCATCAAAGCAGCATTACGAGTTCTGGCATGAACAATAAGTTTCGCAATCATACTATCGTAATAAGGAGGAATAGAGTAACCGGAATAGATTTCGGAATCGACACGGATACCCAATCCTCCGGGCGCATGCCATTCGGTAATTTTACCAGGGCAAGGCGCAAAAGTTTCGGGATCTTCGGCATTAATACGGCACTCAATAGCGTGACCTCTGAATTTAATATCGTCCTGAGTATAACCGAGAGCAGCGCCGGAAGCGATACGAATTTGCTCTTTAACAATATCAATACCCGAAACAGCTTCGGTAATCGGGTGTTCAACCTGAAGACGAGTATTCATTTCCAAGAAATAGAATTTACCGTCTTCAAACATAAATTCAAGAGTACCGGCGTTTTGGTAACCGATTTTCTGAATAGCGTTACGAACGATATCACCGATTTCCTTTCTCTGCGATTGGTTTAAGGCAGGGGAAGGGCATTCCTCGATAACTTTTTGGTGATTACGCTGAATAGAACAATCACGTTCGCCCAAATGAACAACGTTACCATATTTATCGGCTAAAATTTGCATTTCGATATGACGAGGATGTTGCAAATATTTCTCCATATAAACGACATCGGAAGGGAATGCGGCCTTAGCCTCAGCCCGCGCCATAGTATAGGCCTCAGCGATTTCCGCATCGGAGAAAGCTGTTTTCATACCTTTACCACCGCCGCCGTCTTTAGCTTTAATAATAACGGGATAACCGATTTTATTAGCCCATTCTTTAGCATGTTCGACACTCTCCAACGCTGGAGAACCTGGAGTAACGGGAAGACCTGCCTCAATAGCGGCTTTACGAGCGGTAATTTTATCCCCGAGCAAGCGCATTTGTTCAGCGGTAGGACCGATAAAAGTAATACCGTGTTTTTCGACCATTTCTGCAAAATCTGCATTTTCGGACAAGAAACCGAAACCCGGGTGAATAGCATCAGCGCCGGTAATAAGTGCGGCAGAGATAATTGCGGGTTTATTAAGATAAGATTCGGAAGAGCGAGCGGGACCGATACAAACAGCCTCATCAGCCAAGCGGACGTGCATAGCGTTAGCGTCGGCTTCGGAGTGAACAGCAACGGTTCTGATACCCATTTCTCTGCAAGCGCGATGGATTCTCAGCGCGACTTCACCACGGTTAGCAATTAAAACTTTTTCAAACATTTTTTAAATCCTAAATTAGTAAGTTTTATAGTTTCGATAAAGATTATTCAATTACCACCAAAGGTTCGCCATATTCAACGGGATCACCGGACTCAACCAAAACTTTAACAACTTTACCGCCTTTATGCGCTTTAACGGGATTAAAAGTTTTCATAGCCTCGACCAAGCAAACGGTATCACCTTCTGCGACAGTATCACCAGGTTTAACATAGTTAGGGGATTTAGGATCGGCGGACAAGTAGACAACACCGACCATAGGAGATTTAACGGCATTTGGGCTGTTTGTATAATCGACATCTTGATTATCGTAAGATTCAGCGACATTTGTCGGAGGTATGGAAGCAGCCGGAGCAACGGGAGCCGGAGCGACAGGAGCAACGGGAGCATAAGCGCCGGCAACAGCGACGCCTGCGGGATTTCTAACCAAAGAGATTCTGCAGCTTTCATCTTCATATTCTAATTCAGTAAGGTTTGTTTTATCTAAGATTTCAGCCAGTCTGCTAATTATTTTAGTATCTAAGGGATTAGACATAGTTATCCTCTCAATTAAAAAATTAAATCTGCACCATCTTTAACGCAGTTACGAAAAAAAACAAGCATTTTCTTCAAAAAACTCCCAGACATGAGCATAATAGTAATAAGTTTTACTTGTTTTCAATAGGTTAATAAGGGAGTGCGGAAGCATTGATATAAATATAGCAATAAGTGCGGTAAATGTGAATATCAACACAAAAAAAGTTGCAGTATAAATATCTGAATTTTACCATAGGCTTATCAACTCTAAAAAGAGCAGAATAAAATGTTAAACAAATTTCAAATAATAAAAATATTTATATTACTCCTATTTTTAGAAAAAGGGATTTCCCTAGCTTATGGAGTTAATACTTCAACAGTCCAGAACCTTGATTTTGGAACGATTGTTCAAACATCAGATAACGTGACTGTAGTTGTGGATACAAATGGGTCAATTACAAGTATAAACGGATGTATTCATAGCGGTACGGCAACAATAGGTGAAGGCTTGATGGAGGCAGTAGATACAAACTATATATCCGAGCGTATAGAGAATCTTAAAATAAGCTCAGGAAGTCCTCTGATATTTGATAATGGATGCAAAATAGAAGTAATTAACCCAACAACTAGTACAGAAAATAAACCTTTTCAAATAACGCGACGTTGGTCTATCTGTGCAGGTATACCTAATTCCTATAATATTGATGTGGGAGGGACATTAAGGATAACGGGAGGCTATTGTCCGGAAGGAACGCACACAATTAACCTTGTACCAAATTGGACAGAGATGCATTGTACCGGTGGGTGGATAAGAGATTGCTACTGCCAAGATAATCCAGAAAGCAAAAGTGGTGTGCTGACAGCCTCTGTGACGATAAAAAATTCACTAAGCGTGCAAGAAACACAGAGTCTTGATTTCGGGACAATTATTGCAATGCCACAGCCGCAAAGCATAAAAATGAGTACAAATGGTCAGCGCAGCGGCGGCATAATGACGCAATACGATACGACGGGGCAGCAGGGGATATTTACAATAACGGGAGCACCGGAACATCAAGTAAGCATCAATGTTCCACCGTCCACCGAAATACAAAATCTCAACGGAACGGCATTAAATGTGACGCTTAATTCGGATACAAATTCGGTCATGTTGCAAGAAGCGGGCGGCACCGGCATGGCAACATTTTCTGTTGGAGGTACGTTAGTGGTAAATGCAAACCAAGAGCAAGGAGAATATCAAGGTACATATACCGTGAGTGTAAATTATTAGCATAAAATAAACCAAATTAAAACAACAAGATACAGATTAAAAGGCTAAAAAAATAAAAAATATTCACAAAAAACAAAAAAAATACTTGCCAACAGAAAAAAAGTTATATATAAACCTAACTCGTGGCCGGCCAGATAGCTCAGTTGGTAGAGCAGAGGACTGAAAATCCTCGTGTCGGGGGTTCGATCCCCTCTCTGGCCACCATTTAAAAGCCCTGCGGAAGCGGGGTTTTTTCGTATCTGTAACAAAACGAAAATAAGATTTAGCATAAATTTTAATTGACAAAATAATAAGAACCCGCTATTTTGCAGGAGCTTTAATTATTTTTATGTCTAATTTTAAAAAAGTTATGTCTTATGGTAGAATTTTCTCAAGAAGAATTGCGCCGTTTTATAGATTCGGACAAATGTCGCTGTCAAAGCATCTACAAAGGTACAGGTTTTCAAGTATATATCAAAACCAAAATAGATGCGGAACTAGTAAATATTTTCGCTTTTGATAATGTCCCGCGAGACATAAAAATCATAACCGAGGATATTCATAGGGAAAATCTGAAGTTTGTAGTAGAAAAAAGTGCAGAAAAAAATCGTTTCATAGATTTCAACAATTATGTGATAAGCCTGCCCAGCAGTAAGGAAAATCCTGATCAGGTAGATTTTTCCGCAGCTCATCTGTATAGAAAAAGAGGTGCCATTGTTGGTAAGGTTTCTTCCCAAGTATCCAATTTAGGGGAGGTACATTGCAACAGATTGGTTGTCATAGATCACAAATTGCTAATCGTCTGCAATTACTATGCTACGAAAGTCCTATGCGTCATAGAAGATGAATTGCGGCTTATTCCGCTCAATGTTGCGGAACAGTTGTTAAGAACGCTGAGCTTGAATTGGAAAACCTTAGAAAATTTGGATGCAAGCTATGCGCTTGAAGACTGGACATTTCAAAATGGTCTGCTGATAAATGCGCGTACCATGAGCGTTCCAAGTACCTTGCAGTTCTATTTTTATAAATCGTGTCGTCGCGGTAAACAAATAGATACAATCAAGGCAAATTTGGATTTTACCAAGTTGATTAAAATGTTGACTAGAGATGAAAAGGGCGAAGCTCAGATTTCGTATATAGATTCGAAACATATCTGATGAATTTGCCACAAAAGAAAAGCACCTGTAAAAGGTGCTTTTTTCATTTAAGGATTAATTTTTATCCCAACCTTTCTGTTTAGCCATAAAGAAACGGAATTTATTTTTGAAAAGAGAAATTTTTTGCGAAGATTTCGTTTTATCGGAGAATGATTTTACGGTTATTTGTACAGAGTGTTTATCCGTTGCATATTGTTGTTTAGGCGAGTGAAGCGAAGAAAGATTAGTATGGTCACGCGCGATAATGTCGGCGTGTAACGATTTTGGTGCAAGAATAGGGTGAATGGCTTGTAAGGCTTTATTTTTAACTTTCAAAATACAAGACATCAACGATTGTTTTTCCGTTTTAGGCAAAGCCGTTTGGGTTAAGAGTGCAAAAAAATCTTTAATTTTGACACGCATATTTTTGTGTCCGTTATCCTGAGTCTGAACAAGCATAACGGCATTTCCGTCGGGATTAAATAAGACTTCGCGTGCGATAACCGGCTGAGATAAAAGTACACCTCTTTGCGGGGCGACAGATTTCTCAGAGGGTAAAGCTCCGATAGCCACAGTTGGTGTTATCTGCACACCTTTACCTTCAGGTAAAGTTTTGGCGTTCAAAGAAATCTCCGCATCATTTTGAGCAAATGCGTTACGAGCATTAGGAATATGATTTTTTTCACCTTTATCTTCAGGTAAAGTTTTGGCGTTCAAAGAAATCCCCGCATTATTTTGAGCAAATGCGTTATGAGATACAGGGATAGAATTTTTTTCGACAAGCGAAATAGGGGATTTTGAGGAAAAAGAAGGGAGTGGATTTAGTTTCGGTTTGCCAAGAGGATTAGCGATTGGAGAAGACAAAGAGTTAGGTATGGATGTCGACTTAATTGATACATCATCACTTTTGGATGGAAAAGACGGTGAACTTATTGGTGAGGCAGTCTTGGGAACAGGAGTGAGTTTTGATGCAACGGGAGAACTGGCAGATTTCTTTAAGATAGGTTTAACTTCGGCATTAGCTTGATATTTAAGCCTTCCGTTATCATAAAAGCGTTCAATTTTAATTGTTTTATCATTAATTTTCTGTTTTTCTTTAAGTCTGTTAAAATCATCAAAGACCAACGCAGCGATAAGTTTTCCGTCCTGATAAGCCTGATAAGATTTTGTAACGTGATTATCTTTTGTATCAACGACCGGTACTAAACCACTGACAGGTTTACCGTTTTCAATTCGACAGATAGTTTTCTTAAAACCTTTATTGGACATTTCCTCTAAAGCAATCAAATTACCGTCTTTATAGGTATATAAGATATAACCGTCTGCAGCCGGCAAAACGACTTGTCCATCGATTGCGCGGTTATTTTTGAAAACAGCCGAAGCAATAAGTTTTTTATTTTTATCAAAAAAGCGAAAAGTTCCGATTTTACGTCCGTTTTTAAGAGAACCTTCCTCAACACAGCCGTTGATAAAGAGCGTTTTGACTTTAGAAATTCCCTGAGCATCAGGTTGTTGAACAGCTTCTAAAGCACCATGCGGATACAAATTGTAGATAGTATTATTTTTGCGCAAAGTCACTGCGGAATAGAAAGGAATTTTCATCAACGGATAAGTTTTATACCCGACGGAAACATCGGCAATACGAAAAGGTTGAACACGTTCATTAAGCGGTCTGCGCTCACGTTCTTCAACTAAACGATTACCGGTAAAGTTAGGAATTTCGATAGTTTGTTTAGAAAATCTTCTCAATTGACTTTTTTTATTAACCCAAGTTTCAAAATTAGGAGCGGAGAGGGAATTTGATAAGACTTTGTTATCTGGCTGAGATGCTTGTTTAAATTTTTTCAAAAACCGCACATCTTTATAGTTATAGAATTTAGAAAAATCAATCCCCCCGATATGGTTCATCACTTTAATATCGTTCGTAAAGTTTTTTTCATAGATAGGCGATTGAAACTCTTGACGATTAGCCTTTTCGGTCATG
Organism: uncultured Alphaproteobacteria bacterium; assembly: GCA_949282205.1. Lineage (GTDB taxonomy): Bacteria > Pseudomonadota > Alphaproteobacteria > RF32 > CAG-239 > CAG-267. Next base: position 101,638 of record CASDOS010000059.1, read on the forward strand.
GCGTTATGACGAGGAGCGTAAGTAAAAGCGAGATTATTATTCCAATAACCTGAAACCATTTTAGCAATAAATTCCATTTCAAAATCAAAATCTTTTTTATCTTTAGACAACGGGCGAATAATATCGTTTTCGACCGCCATAACATACATTTTGATTTTAGGATCATCAAGTTTGCGTAGTTGTTGTCTTTGAGCGGGAGAGGCGTTGATAAAATCATCACGAAAAGTCAAGAGTTGGACGATACTGGCGGAAATTTCAAAATTATCGCGTCCGGTACGATAATGAGAGGCAGACATAGGTTTTTCGAGAACCTCGTTCATCATGCAAATACGATGCCACATTTCATGAGCAACAATATGACGGCTAGCCATATAAGATTGATATTCATCGCTGTCTTGATCTAAATAAGCCAAAAGTTGGATAATATTGACATCAGGGAGCAATTCGCCGTTAGAGAGTTTAGTTTCGACCGAATCCACGACAAAATCGACTTTAAGATTTTTCAAATCAGGAGCAACACTCTGCATAAACTGTTTTTTATAGGCTTCATTATTTTCGACGGTTACTTTATGTCCGCTATCATCTTGGGCATACAATTCAGTCACGCTGCCGCCGAACAAAGTGGTAACGGAAATTAAAAAGCCATATTTTAAGTTATCAAGTTTCAATTTAGCTCCGTATAAATTAAGACACACTCAAAGAATGAAAGTCCATAAAACATATCATCAAAAGCAGAATATCACAAAAAAAGAAGAGCGTCAACGTGTTTTTGTCAAAAAAAGAGAAAATAAAAAGGCTGTTGAAAGAAGCAACAGCCTTAGTTAGAAAGAGCAAGATATTAAATAGCCTTTAAGATAAATTCACTAAGTTTTTCATTAAACAAACTCGGGTTGGAAACAGCTTCGCCTTCAGCAATTTTAGCTTGTTCCAAAATAAGCTGAGCAGCGTCTTTAACTTCTTCCGCTTTATCTTGATTACCCATCAGTTCCGCTAATTTAATGATAAGCGGGTGATAAGGATTAATAAGCAAAATACGTGTACTGTCAAAGTTGGTTTTTTGTTGATGATTACGCATCAAGCGTTCAAGGTGAATACTCATCTGTCCATCTTCAACCGTAAGAGAAGCAGGGCTCTTTGTAAGTTTTTCGGTAACTTCGACTTTTCCGACTTCTTCTTTGAACCAATCACTCATTTTGTCGCATAAAACATTCAAACCTTTTTCATCGGCTTTAGGCGTTGAGCGCTCAATATCTAATTTCATATCAGCCTGAGAGATATGTTTAAGGGGATGATCTTTATAAGAGAGGAGTGTTTGCGTCCAAAATTCATCAATCGGGTCGGTCAAGAGCAAGACTTCGATATTCTTTTCACGAAAAGCCTCCAAGAGCGGGTTGCAAGCCAAAGTTTTGGCATCATCACCGGTAATATAATAGATAGCCTTTTGTTCTTTATCCATCCGTTCGATATAAGCATCAAGGGAAGTTAATTTACCGTTGCTCTGTGTGGAATAGAAACGAGACAAACCGGCAACTTCTTCACGATTAGAAAAATCCTCATAAATACCTTCTTTAAAAGCGATACCGAAAGCGTTCCAGAATTTAGCATAATCATCTTCATTTTCGGCACGTTTTTTAAGTTCTTTAAAGATTCTCGACACGGTACCCTGTCTGATTTTCGCGATAAGCGAGCTTTGCTGCAACATTTCGCGCGAGATATTGAGCGGTAAATCGGCGCTATCAATAACCCCTTTAACAAAGCGGAGATACATCGGCATCAATCCTTCGACTTTATCGGAAATAAAGACTTTATTGACATAAAGTTTAATACCGGTCAGGCGATCGGGTTGAAACAAATCGTAAGGAGCTTTGGATGGGATAAAGAGCAAGCCTGTATATTCGATACTGCCCTCCGCTTTAAAATGCAAAGTCATCCACGGGTCGTCAAAATTTTTGGTAACGTGTTGATAAAAATCTTTATATTGTTTTTCGGTAATATCGGCTTTATTGCGTGTCCACAATGCTGAAGCGGTATTAACGGTTTCTTCACCGGCATCACCCAAGTTCAGGACAATCGGGTAATCAATATGTTCCGAGTAAGTATGGATAATATTGCGCAAATAAATAGTATCGGTATAATCGGTTGCATCGTCTTTTAAGAAGAGTTTAATATCGGTACCGTTGGTTTGTCGTTCGGTTTCAGAGATTTCGAAACCGTCAACGCCGTTAGAAAGCCATTTATAGGATTTATCGCAATCTACGCGTTTAGTAACGATTTCAACTTTTTGAGCCACCATAAAAGCGGAATAGAAACCCACACCGAATTTACCGATTAAATCAACAACAGAGGTATTTTCTTTTGTGTTTTGTAAAAATTCTGCTGTACCGGATTTTGCAATAGTTCCGATATGATTAATAAGGTCATCACGATTCATCCCGATACCGTTATCCGAGATAGTAAGGGTATTATGTTCTTTATCTGGGGTAATGGTAATTTTATAAGCGGTATCGTTTTTCGCCAAATCAGGATTAATAAGTCGCCAATATTTTAATTTATCAAGAGCATCGGAAGCGTTTGAAATAAGTTCTCTCAAAAAGATATATTTTTCGGAATAAAGCGAGTTAATAACAATATCCAAGAGTTTATTAACTTCGGTTTTAAATTCAATTTTTTCAGCCATAACGAAACTCCCTTAAAAGGTTGAATTTTTTTTGCACACATTTTACGAGTAATATAGGGTGTCAACCTCAAGAGCGCAAGGGCTGAAAAAAGAAAAAACGATATTTTTATACTATAATATAAAAAAAAAGCGACGTAGAAGCGCCGCTAAATAAAACAATCGAGCAATTAAAAGCTATACCCGTAATCGTCTAAATCCTCATCCCAATCTTCAATTTCGGGTTCTTGGCTTTTGGGCGCGGGGTATCTGGCGCCTTTCTGTTCAAGAAATTGAGCAATTTCTTTATATCTGTATTTATTGGCAATATCTAAAGCGCTTTCGCCTTTAGCATTTCTGTAATTGACATTAGCACCACGATTAACCAATAATTCGACGGTAAAACGTTTTCCGTTTTTAGCAGCTACCATAAGAGGGGTTGTCCCATCCAAATCGGGCATATTAATACTGGCTCCGGCATCCAAGAGAGCACTGATAACATCATTAAAACCGCCCAAAGCTGCACGGTGCAAAGCTGTTCCGCCCTGATAATAACGCTTATCGACTTTCGCCCCGTTATCAATAAGGTATTCCACAAAAGAAGTTTTACCGGAAGCTGCGGCAATCATAAGCGGAGAATAACCGTCCAAATCCTGTTCATCAATATCATAACCAAGCATAACCAAATCAGAGAAGGCCTGTTTATCTTCACGGTTGATAATATCATAAATTGTATCATCGGCTTTGGCATGAAAAGCCAGACAAGACAAAGCAACAAAAGTCCCAATCAACAAACGGTATTTCATAGCGACAACTCCAACAACGGAAATAAAAAAACTAATTAATAGTAGTTTGTATAAAGTAAATATTTTATTAAAAACAGAGGAAACATTCGAGTTGGATAAAAATATTCGAGAACTATTGACAAAACAAATATTTTCGGCAATAATAGAAAGAATGTTAATGAAAGCAATGAAGAAAGCAATGTCAGAAAAACTAGATATGACTCAAATATACGCCGCGGCGCTACCGATAAAGAACAAACGTAATCTATTGGCGGTATATAAGGACTATGTTCAATTAGTCCGCAATTTGGAATATGTTGTCAAACAATATCGCCCGAACCACTTATCGGGCTACCAATTGCTTCGGACCTACGGAGATGATATCACAGAAAATCCGTGGATGGTCGAAGATATGAGCAAAGAAGAAAAGGCTGCGTATTTAGATTTTGTAAACAATAAGCCGATGTCGGAAAATCTGCCGTATTGCTTTGTAAGTATAGATCATACGTCATCAAGTTTTAAGCAAGAGGGGAAAGGAATAATATCGACGCCGGACAATTACACGGCATACAGTCACAATCAATCCCTGCCGGCCCGAATAGAGCGTTATGTTGCGGCCTATCCGAAAGAGATAGGTTTAAAAGAAACGGAATTTCTGATAGCCGGACGATGGAAGTTGCAATATCTGCTCGAAACAAACGGTCAAAGTCTAAAAGAAGCCTTTAATGATGACATAATGGAACAACGGTTTAGCTGTATGTTGGATATTCTGACGTTATTACCGGAAAAAAGCAGTTATGACGAGCAAGAATTGTATGAAGCCCAAACGGAAGCGCAAGCATCGGCGTTAATAAATCCATTTGAGAATGTATTATTGAGCTCATTAACGACTTTGTCGGAAGAGAGCAACAAGATAATAAAAAGATTACTGGAGCTGCGCATTGGAGAGGGTTATATTTTTCAAGCCGAGAAAGAAGGATTGATAAGCTCAGCCTCATCATTTCAAGATTACCAAAATATCCGGCACTTAGTCCATCATCAATGGGATACGTTAGACGGGTTGGGTAGATTTAACGGCGTAGAAACCGTAAAGAATATAAGTGTTCGGCGCCGTTATTTGGATTCATATTGTCGAATGTGTGATAAGCCCTTGGTAGAACGAGTAAAATCCTACATAAAGGTAGCCAAAGACATGTCGACGTTAGTATCAATGTTAAATCCGAATTTATTAATACGGGGCGAAAATGAGAGTAATTCAAAATTCATAAATCGCGCCAAACAATACGCGAAAGCGCATCCGGAAGAAAAAATAATGCTAGAAGCGGGCTATGATTTCGGTTCGGACAAAAAAGAAGCGTTAATAAAGAATGCGGCCAAAGTATTACCGGAGGCGGAAATAATTGATATATGCGGCATGGATATAGAAAATTTTCTGGAACGCATAAGTGTATATTTGTATCGCAAAAATTATCTGGAAATATTCCAGCAAATAGAATACAAAATGAGTCAACATTGTTTGTTTTATGGGCGGAACGTACCGCCGTCAGGAGTATTGGCATATTACAAGAACTGCAAAATGATGAGTGCGGAAACTGCGGAGCGTTGGGGACAATACAAACAATTACGGAACGATTTGAGTCATCAGTATTTGAATGAAGAATTGATATCAAGGCTGGAAAAGACATTTCCGCAATTCATGAAAGACACGTTTCTGTTGGAAGATAAGATAGACGAACAAACGCCGGTAGTAAGTCTTTTACATGATAACATATATCGCGCGTACCATAAAAACGGAAAAATAGTGGATATAGATTATACCAATCGAAAAATAGTCAACATCGAGTATTTGAACAAAGAAAAGTCGCAATCCGGTTCAAAATCGGAAGAATATCGGAGCAAGACGAATAAAGAAACGACCGGAGCGCAAAAAATATATATGGAAGAATATAGAAACGGAGTGAGCATCGGCGTCAATAAAACCGATATAATATCGTGTCGCCTGCCCAACGGTACCACAATTGATTTGAGGAAAAAATCAATGATATATCCGGACGGCAGTCGTTTATATTTCAACAGTGACGAGCATATATGTTTAACGATAAAAGGAGGCATAAAACTACTGACCGATAAAAATCTTCATATTGAGAATTACATAAACAACGGCAAATCGGTAAGTGTAACCAAGAATGAGAACATGAAATTTCCGAACGGACACGGTATTATAATTGATAAAAGAGGAAATTGGGAAAAAGAAGAATTTGTCGGCGCCAAAGGAAAAGCCGTAAAGGTGATGTTGGAAAGCGAGGAAGAAAAAATCGCGTTAAAGATGGATGACGGTACAACAATAGCGGTATCAAAAGCGGGAATGTCAATCACGCATAATCAACAAATATTAACCTATGCAACCCGCAAGAAATTTGCCGAAAGTTATAATCCGTCAATATCGGCTGATTTATTAAAAAAGAAAAAAGGAAAAGAAAAATAAATTTTCAAAACCGTTTCCGAAAGTATTGACATCTCTGTCAGGGTAGGGTAAAAGAATAAGAAGAATGGCGAAGTGTCATAAAAGAAAACATTTCGCCGGAGTTGCGCTTAGAGATAAGCGCTTTTTTTATGTCCGGAGCAAAGGTAAAAAACTTTTGCTCTTTTATTTTGAATAAAAACAGGAGATTAAAATATGACAATACAAAACGAGGTAAGCAAAGCGGTTTATATAGCCGACGGAAATACAGCGACATTTGAAATACCTTTTTACTTTTTTGACAACGAGATAGCGGTATACGGCAACAACGAGATAACAGCGTTAGAGCAAGGGAAGGACTACACGGTAACCAATTATGAGAATAGCGTCGGCGGAGAAGTGGTGTTTACGACCGCGCCGCAGTCAGGGAGCAGAATTACCATTTTGCGAGATGTAGCGTTGACACAGCTGATAACTTTTATAGAGGGGGAAGATTTTCCGGCTCAAGATTATGAAAATTCGCTAGATAAAATGATAATGGCGCTTCAGGAAATAAAAGAAACGACCAAACGTATGTTAGTTATGTCCCCTGGAGCAACAATAAGTCAGGAAGAATTTTACAAGATGATAGAAACGGTTAATCAAAATCTGGAATTTTTGACTAATATTCCCCGGATGTTGGACGAGATACAAAGTCTTTACGAATCATTTTTTGACAATGTGAGTAACACGGTTCAAGCCGGGGACAAACAACCGATAAGTTCGGAAGGTGTCTGGAATTACATAAACGAGAATGGAGCCAAGAAATACAGTAATATCAGCATAGCGACAAGTTCGATACAAGAGGATGAAACGTATGAAAACTATCCATATTGCGCCGAGATAAGTATATCTGAAGCCAAATCGACACATATACCGTTTGTAATTTTCGACATGGAAGCGGCAGAAAGCGGAAACTATGCGCCGTTAGCCGAAGCCAAAGAAGGGAAAGTCTGCATATATCTGAAGGATAAACCTGTAACGGAAACGCTGACAATTCCTGCGCTTGTATTGCAATAAGGAGGGGAGATGGAAAAAGTAAAAGAACTGATAGCCAATTACAGTCTCTGGGGATTGTTTATCGGTTTAGCGACAATAATGATAAAGCCGTTTATATCGATTCGCCAAACAATGCGAGATATGCTGATAACGTTTTTAGTAAGTATGTTATGCGGCCTATTGGCGGAATACATGGACATACCAACGCCGGTAAAATACGGGATATCCGGGGTATGTGGATTATTTGCGGTACGGATATACATGATAGCCGACAGTTTATTAAAACGAGCGCAAAGAGATCCGTTTAATTTCATCAAGAATATTAAAGGCAAACAATGAAAGTGATAAGAGTGCTTGTCTGTTTGTTAGCGGTTGCCGTATTAAGTGCGATATATTATCGCGAAGATGCGGCGACCGCGCGTCAGCTGATGACGCAATACAAGCAGAATCAAGAAATTTTATTTAAGAATTTACAAAGGAGCTACCATGAGAAAAGGGAGCTTGAAGAAAAAAATGAGGCTTTGGAACAAGCGGTATCTGAAGAAACAATATCGTTTGATTGGCATGCGGATATTAGCAATAGTGCTGTTATTAAACAGTTGCAAAAGCGTTGAGTATGTGTATGTGGAAACGCCGAGAGAACCGATAAGTTGTATTGAGCGAATAAAGACGCCGTTGGATATGGCAAAGTGCTTAAATGAGTATAAAACAAAGTATTAGTCAAAAAAGACAAAAAAGTTGTTGACAAGAAACTAAAAAGCATATATATTACGCAAAGCTAACCTATTAAAAACATATAATTATGGAAATGAAAAAAATTTCTAAGGAAATTAATGACCAGCTGTTCAAAGTGGATGGCCGTCAGGTGTCAATGTTAGAGTTCGTGGACATGAGCGTATCTGCTCATAAGTCTAGAAGTGACGAACAAAATTTCACGACAGTTCGTCGAGGAAAAGAAATTGTCAAAATTCCTAGAAGCATTCGCTTTAACGGAATTGAATTATCACAAGAACAGTTCCGCGCTCTGGTAGATATCCGCATTGAGGAATTGTCTCCGGTAGGGTTCCGTAATCTGCTCGGTGCGTTAAGCATTTATGCGCCACACTTGTTTAAGGACAAGGCAATATTCAGCCAGACAGAAGACTTCGGAAAATCTGCAATCGGCCGTCGCGCGTTAGCGTACAAGGCTGAACAGAAGAGAAACAAAGAACTGTCCCGCGGAGGAGAACTTTACCTCTAAGCCGGACATAAACTAAAAAAAGAAAACAGCTTCCTCCTTTAAGGACGAAGCTGTTTTTTTTGTTTAAGAAGAGTAAGGAAAAGCGGAATTAAAAAGTATCTGATACACTTCAAGCTCCACGAATTGATATTGCATTTTATTTTTTATATCAATATAATGCGAAGAAGGAGTAAGTAAATGCCAAAATTAAAAAAAGCCTTTTATTTTATACTGGGATGGAGTGTCGTTCCGTTTTTATTAAGTATTCCTTATGCTTATATCTTGCAAGCTGACAACTTAAAAGAATTTAAGGCATATTGGTTTATTGCCTATTTCATCATTTACTTGATTTTTCCATGGTTGTATAAAGAAAACATACAAAAGCGTGTTCCGAATAGATATGCTTTTTATAGTATGATTTACGTCGTATTTTTTATTTTAGGCTTGTGTCTGTTTGCGTATGTTTTAGAATAAGTTAATTTTCAAATACAGTAAAAAGAAACGGTAGAAAGGAAGACAAATGAAGTGGTTGGTTTTAGTTTGTTTTTTATTGTCATTTAATGCGAATGCCCAAGAAGGACGTTGCCCTGCAGATGAGAGTTTGGCTATTGATAATCTGGAGCAAGAGCTGAACAATTGTGCAGTAGTTGATTATGGAAAAGACGAATGGCAAACATCAAAAATGTTGAAAGCTTATGACCGCTCCATTGACTGTATGCAGAAAGTAGCACACCATTTATTTGATAAATACTATACGCACTATAATGCAAGCGTTAAGAAAAATTTTGATAATTATGTGAGTGCTGCGACGGATATAAGTTTTGATATCAACCAAAGAAGTGATATGGGAAGAAGTATTCGTCTAGCAGAAGTTTATGTTTTGGAAGCTGCCGGACGCACGCATGTTATGGTAAAAAATCTTGTCAAAGATTACATCAAAGAAATACGCGATGAGTGTGATGACGCACATGAATTTGACAACTAACCCCAACCACATAGTTTAGAATATCAATAAATATCAAAACAAGGAGATAAAGAAAACGTAGAAACAAAAAAGGATGGATAAAAATCCATCCTTTTCATTGTTAGTAGAGCCAGAGAGGTTAAACCAGAATTTAAACCAGCAATAAAAGCAGAGGTATTCCTATCACACCGAGAAGAACTTTTGGCAAAACAATGCCAAATAGTTTACTTGTATACCATGCTGATGAAAATCCAGAAAAACTTCTGTATATCTTAATTTCAAATAAATCAGTTGACTAGAAGGTTAATTCGTTCTAAATAAAAAGTGTCCTCGGCTACTGGGAACGAAATCGAAATCGCCCAGTCAGTATCTATTAGCACGCTTGGATGCGGCTAATAGGATCCGAGGATATTTTTTTATACAAATGGACGTGTACAAAGAGCCAAACCACATGAATCAAGCCCCAAAGCATCAAATGAGAATATCTGCAACTATAATAAAAAAAGCCTCGGTAAAACCGAAGCTTTATGTTGGTAGCGAGGGGGAGGTTAAACCAGCAATAAAAGCAGACGTATTCCTCTCACACCGAGAAGAACTTTTGGCAAAACAATGCCAAGCACGTCTGTTAAGCGAGAAGTTGAAAAGTGCAAAAAATATTAAATTAAATAGAAGCTAAAATATCTCCACAATACCTAATATGCTTATATTTTAATAGGAAAATACAAAAAAATAAAATCTAATAATCCCAAATGTATTGACATCTATGTCGTAGTGTAATATCAATTATACTAATGTGGATTTTTGTATTTAAAATTCTGCATTAATAAGCTCCCTAAACGGGAGTTTTTATGTTTTAAATTAATCAAGAGTCACGATACTATTATCGTGACTCTTTTTTGGGAGTAAAAAAAATGACAGATTATTTTTTTGATGATACAGAAACAATTTTAAAGAAAAACGAGAAAAAGAAAAAACTTAATGAATTATTGGATAGATATGGTAGCATTGAGAATATTGAGAAAAATGCTATTGGAGTAGATGGATATGATTATATGTTTGCTAACACTGACAATTTGATTAACGAAGTTTTAGAAGAAAGAACTTTGAGGCAAGTATCAAGACTAGCAAAACAAGAAGAAAAGTCTAGTGAATATGATAAAATTAGAAAAGAAGATGAGTTAGAAAACATTTCTAGATACATACCAAGTGAAGGTTTTAATGATGTTTATCATTCTAAATTAGATGAAGATGGACGCGTTATTTATCTTGGTACAGAACAGCATGAAGGAGGATATTCTGATAGAAAAAATGATTTGGGAGGAAAAACAAATTATGGTATAACTCAAGATTCATTAGATGAATACAATAATTTATGGAATAGTTATCTTAAAAAAGGTAAAAATTTCCCCAAAGATGTAAGACAATTGAAAGCTCTACAGGCAAAGCAGATATTAGATGAAATGTATTTTCAGAGATATGGTATTGATAAGATTAAAAATACTATAATTACTAGAAATGTTTTTGATGAAGAAATGAATCAAGGAACAAATGCAGGAAAAGATATTGCAGAATTAGTTAATAAGGTAAAAGGAACTAATTTTCCCTTAAACAAAGTGATAAGTGATAAATTAGCAGTAGCGATAAACAATCTATCATCAGAAGAAAGTATAAAGATTAATGATTTGTTGACATTGAAACGGATGGAAAGGTACTTTGAGAGTGTAGATAAAAAGCCAAATCCTAATATCAATAATTTACGAGGATGGTATAACAGAGTACAAAGCTATCATAGTCAACCAAAAGTTTTTGAAAAACTTTATAAAGATAAGATTGACTATTATATCCAAAAGAAATATCCTCATTACTATAACAAGCAGTAGAAAGGGAAATAAATGAAGTGGTTGGTTTTAGTTTGTTTTTTAGTAACGTTCAATGCGAATGCCCAAGAAGGACGTTGTCCTGCTGATGAAGGTTCGGCTATTGATAAGCTGGAGCAAGAGTTGCACGATTGTAAGATTACATATGGAGAAACGCCTTCCACAGCAGATATGAATAATGCAGCTTATAATGCTGTTGATTGTATTGTAGGCGTAGCTCATAAAATATTTGATAGATATTATGCAACAACGGCACAAGAGAGTAAAGACAGGTTTGATAAATTAGTAACAGCGGTTTATGACCATAGTCATCATCTTGTGCATGACAGTGATTTTGCAAGAGAGACCTATACCGGTACAATGTACAATACAATAGCAATAGGAAAAGCCTATGTAATAATGAAAGAAATTGTCAAAGATTACATCAAAGAAATACGCGATGAGTGTGATGACGCACATGAATTTGACAACTAACCCCAACCACATAGTTTAGAATATCAATAAATAGCAGAATAGGGGGAATTAATCCCCCTTTTTTGTTATATTAAGATAGAAGAGTTGTGTCAGAATTTCGAGCAATGTATTTCCTTCATTTGTAAAAGGAAGTATGTCAGCCATTGTTCCGCACCTATTATCGCAATATTTGTTTTCAGCGTAAAATTTACTATAAAAATCCAAAGTGTTTTTTCTTATCTGCGCAAGATACTGATTCATTTCTTCTTGAACTTGTGGCGTAAAACCTATAGAAATTTCTTGTTTAATTTTTGTGGTCAAACAATCATTGATTAAGGTATTTCGTGCAACCATATCAGCAGTTGTAAGATGTTCTGAGGTTGTTTTATATTGTTCAACGCAAGTATCGTATGCAATTTGAGCTTTTTGTTCTGCCTCAGTTTTATCATTTTCAGGGGTTCTTTGAATAATTGGTAATTTTTCGAGCTTTTCTTTTATACCATATTCATTAGCCGAAAAACATCCGCTGGTAACACCCAAATTAACAAAATTGTTTCCATCTTTATAGTATATATGCGCCAAATCTATACCTTGCTGATTAATTAAAATCGGATTGCCCTCCTTAATTTCGTGAATGATAATTTTACGAGGTTCAGCATTCATACAAACAGAACAATAGTCATAGATTTCATTTTGCTGTTTGAGAATATCTGTGGCTTTGGTGATGACATCATTATCTGTAATATCGTAGCAAATGTCAGATAAGGCAAGATTCGCTTGAAAACATATGATTAAGGTACAGAGTATAAGTTTAGCTTTATTCATGTTTTTTCCTAAATATGCAACTAATTGATTGGTGCACAGTAATATCGACTTTCTTAGTTTAATGCATAGAAAATACAAATCAATAAAATAATAGATAAGATTGACTATTATATCCAAAAGAAATATCCTCAAAAGCAGACGTATTCCTATCACACCGAGAAGAACTTTGGGCAAAACAATGCCAAGCACGTCTGTTAAGCGAGAAGTTGAAAAGGGCAAAGATTAAGCAATAATCTCATCTTCATTGATTAAAATAAGATTGCTGTTTTCTCTAGCCATATCCATAAGATGTTCGGTAAAGCCGCTTTTAGAGAATAAGCCGTATGTGAGTGTATAGCCGTTAAAATCAGGTGTTTTGCATTTTTCCAATAATTTGGCATAAACCCCGACATCAACCGGTTTATCTTGTTTGAAATATTTGCATTCGGCAGCAAAGATACGCTTGTGGCTTTCATCAATAGCGACCACATCTATCTGAATATTTTTATCCCAATAAGAACCGATACGCGAGGGAACAAAATCAATTTGCTTGATTTTGCAAAGATTGAGGAATATTTCCTGACAGATTTCTTCATAAACAAAAGCGACATGATTATCTATAAAGTTGTGCGATAACTTGTCTAGAACAAAATTCAAGTTTCCTAACTCAAGTTCTCCTTTATACGGAAAAACAAATTTGAACCAAAACCGTATAAAAATATCTTTAATGAAGTATAGACCTTTGCGGCTTTTCTCGGGACATTTTTCCGTAATCGGTACCTTTTTTTCAAGAAGATACAGACCTTGCAGCGTTTCAAGATAAGGGCTTAAACGATTGTTTTCCACTTGCATGGCGGAGGCAATATCCGATAATTTATGATTTTCTCCGGCAACAGCCTGCATCACGGAAAAGTAATTTACGGGCTCTTTAACTTCATTGTTTAACAAAAACGAGGGTTCCTCATATAAGAAACCGTTTTTATTTAAGACCACCCGAGAGATGTTGTCATTTAAGGAGTTAGAATTATCAAAAAACTCTAAATATTTCGGCACACCACCCGCAACGGAATATAGTTCCACAAGTTCCGCAAAAGATTTGTGAGTATAATATTTTCTTAAATCCATAAAGGGCAGGGGCGATAATCTGATTTGAGCCGTTCGCCGACCATATAAAGGACTTTTTTCGGATAAAACTTGTTTAGTCATCATATTGATATACGAACCGCAAATAATGACGATAATGTTGTGTTTTGAAAGCACTTCATCCCAAATCTTCTGGAAGATAGAGGTAAAAGCCGGATTAGTATTCACCAGATATTGAAATTCATCAATAACGAGGACTTTTGTTTGAGGAGATTCAAGAGAGGCAAAAATTTTAAATAATTCAATCCAATCATCAAAACTAGCTTTGGCGATAAAATCTTGTTGAGCAAATGAAGCCAAAGCACCGGCAAAGCGTTTGCGGCTTTGCGGTTCAGATTCCTCGGTAGCTAAAAAGTATAAAGCCGGTTTATCTTTAATAAACTCTTGGATAAGAGCGGTTTTACCAATTCTTCTGCGTCCATAAACAACCACAAAAGAGTGATTATTGCGATATTCTTGCTCTAAATCATAAAGTTCTTTTTCTCTTCCGATAAATTCCATAACACCCTCCTGATATTAGTATAATTTACTTTAGACTAATTTCAATTAGATTGCAACAACTTTTTATCAAAATATCAAAAAAAACTTGATTTAGAATATCAGTAAATAGCAGAATAGGGAAAAAAGAAAACATAGAAACAAAAAAGGATGGATAAAAATCCATCCTTTTCATTGTTGGTAGCGAGGGGGAGATTCGAACTCTCGACACAAGGATTATGATTCCTCTGCTCTAACCAACTGAGCTACCCCGCCATCAGGTACGAAGAAGTTTTTACAGATAAAATTTGATAATGTCAATAAGAAAAATCAAAAAAGTGCAAAAAAAAATTATTGAACCGATAGACCAAGGAAAACCAAGTGATTAAACATTCTCGATTACAAAAAAGAAAGGAACAAAACAATTAGAAACCTCTTGCAGTGTAACTTTTTGAATGATAACAAAGAAAATAGCAAAAATAAGCCATGGAGAGAATTATGGAAATCAAATGTCCAAAATGCAGTTCAAAGAGATATGTTAAAAACGGAGTAGTTTTCGGTTGGCAGAGATATAAGTGTAAAGAATGCGGCTACCAATATACAAAACCCGGCGAGCATGGAAAACCTTTGGATACATGGCTGACTTGTCACGGTTTGTATATGTTCGGTTTATCAATGCGGCAAATAGCAAGGATAGTAGGATTATCCGCTCAAACGATATCGCGTTGGATAAGAAAGTGGCATCAAGTATTTATGCATGAAATCGGCTCCAAGCAGACACTATATTCCGTAAATGCGGAAAATGTGGTTGAGTGTCTGGGACTGAATAAAAAGGATAATTTGATGGTATCAAGTACACATCTGAAATCCGGAGCGGAAATTCATATATTGATTAAGCTGCCGATACCGTCTGAAGAAATAAAATCCGCCCCGAAGTCCCCATCATTACAAAAGTGACACGAATGTTTTTTGCTTGCAATAAAAAAATATTTTTTTTACACCCAAACCGTTGGCAACAGATAACGGAAAGGGTGAAACTCTATGAAAGTCAAAAAGATAAAAAGCTCAAAAGTGATTCGCAACGGTATATATGCGGTAGCGTTTATGTGCGTCGGAGCGTGGGCTCATTCAATACTTGTGCCGAATATATCGGATATGCAAGGCAACCATGAACCACCATATGTTATAACCCGCGGTTTGAAAAAAGGCGATGTATCGGATAAAAAGAAATACATAGCCGAGGTAGAAGCGATTAACAGCGTGGATATAGTACCGCAAGTATCGGGTTATTTGGAAGAAATACTATTTGAGGACGGCGCGGAAGTAAAAGCCGGTCAAAAGATTTTCGTGATAGAGCAAACACAATATAAAGCAGATTTAGAAAAAGCGGAAGCGGCGGTAAAGCAGTTGTCCAAACAATATCAGCGAGTATCATCATTAAACAAGCAAAAATTCGCCTCGGATAAAGAAATAGATTTAGCGGAAAGTAATTTGCGCCAAGCGAAAGCTGATTTAGAGATAGCCAAATTAAATCTGGAACATTCGGAAATTAAATCCCCGATAACAGGGCGCATCGGCAAAGCCAAAATAACCAAAGGCAACTACGTCAGCCCCTCAAGCGGAAGTCTGGCCCGTGTAGTTCAAACCAATCCGATACGCATAGCCTTTTCAGTCAGTGATAAGGAAAGAAACGTATTTATGGAAAAAGCCGCCGCATCGGAGAATATCTATATCGATATAAAGTTGCCGAATGGTAAGATACAAACCACCAAAGCGGATAATTTGTTTTTTGATAATGAATTTAACTCGACAACCGCGACATTACCGGTATATGTAGACGTCGCCAATAATGACAATTTACTGATATCGGGCAACTATGTTGACATCTATGTCCGTTTTAATGTTCAAAAGGAAGCGGTTTTAGTACCGCAGATTGCGTTAATGTCGGATGTGAACGGCAGTTATGTATTAACGGTAAACAAAGATAACATCGTCGAGCAGAAATACCTAAAATTAGACGGCGTAAAGGGAGATATGCAAGTTGTCTTAGAGGGATTAAAGGGCGATGAGCACGTCATTGTGCAAGGATTACAGAAAGCATCTCCCGGAACAAAGGTAAAAGAAAATTATCTCAGCAGTGCATTGGAGGAGTAAAGATGTTTTCAGCTCGTTTTATAGAACGTCCGCGTTTATCATTTGTCATTTCGATAGTTATCGTTTTAGTCGGTACGATTGCGCTGTTTAATTTACCGATAGCGTTATATCCGGACATTACGCCGCCGCAAATATCCGTATCTGCGACCTATCCTGGAGCATCAGCGGAAGTAATCGCCAAAACGGTGGGAATTCCGTTGGAAGACGAGATTAACGGTGTGGAAGATATGTTATACATGAGTTCCACATCGGAAGATTCGGCCTATAATTTGGCGGTAACTTTTAAGACCGGTGTAGATCCGGACATGGCGCAGGTAAAAGTACAAAACCGTATCCAACAAGCAACGTCAAAGTTGCCTGATGAAGTAACCAGACAAGGGATAACGGTAACCCGAGCCTCGTCAAACATATTAGGTTTCTTTGTATTTTATTCGCCGAAAAGCACCCATAGCGAACAAGAGATAGCCGACTATGTATTTAATAACATCGAGCGCCCGTTATCGCGAATATCGGGAGTTGGCTCGGTAGACGTGTACAGTTCGCAATTAGCGATACGCGCGTGGCTGAATTCGGATAAGATGGCGGCGTTAGACATAACGGTAGATGATGTGTACAGTGCCATATCGGGACAAAACTATCAACCGTCATTGGGTAAAGTCGGATCCGTACCCACGCAAACGAGCAATCAAATGGTTTACACTTTACAAACGACCGGACGACTAAGCGAAGCGGAGGAATTTGAAAACATAATCGTAAGAACGGCGGAGCAGGGCGGCTTAGTATATTTAAAGGACATAGCCCGAGTGGAATTAGGCCAAGAAGATTACGTCATCAACGGTTTGCACAACGGTAAAAGTTCGGTAGCGATATCAATCGGCTTGTCCTCGGGTTCGAACGCGATAGAAACGATGGAGCAAATCAAAACCACGTTAGCCGAATTATCCGAAAACTTTCCCGAAGACATGGAATATATCATCAGCTACGATTCGACCAAATACATAGATGCATCGGTAGAAGAAGTGGTTTTCACGTTAATATTGACTTTATTGTTGGTAATTGCCGTATGTTATTTTTTCTTGCAAGACACATATTCCACGATGATACCGGCACTAACGATACCAGTATCGATATTAGGAACCTTTGCCGTAATATTGGCGCTAGGATATAGTATCAACTTATTCACCTTGTTTGCGTTATTGTTGGCGATAGGTTTGGTAGTGGATGACGCGATAGTAGTAGTGGAGCGTGTTATGCACTTGCTGCAACATGAGAATATGAGCGGACGCGAAGCCACCATAAAGGCGATGGGCGAGATATCAGGCGCATTGGTAGCAACATCACGATATTTATTCCGGTAGGATTTTTGGATGGCATCACCGGTCAGATATATCAACAATTCTCGGTTACCATTTGTACGGCGATACTATTTTCTTTGTTAAATGCTTGAACATTGTCGCCGGCCTTATGTTCTTTATTGTTGCAACGTCCGAAAGAAAGGAAAGAAGGATTTTGGTATAAAGTCAATACGAGCATCAGCAACATTATCCACCGTTATTCGATAGTCGTATCAATAATTGCGAAGAAGATACCGATAATAGCTATAATTTTCGCGGGATTACTGATTTTGGCGGTAGTATTGTTTAATATGTCGCAAACCTCATTTATTCCGGAAGAAGACCAAGGTGTGGCGGTAATGAGTGTTCAGTTGCCGGAAGGTGCGAACAAAAAAAAGACGGCGGATTTCATGGATAAGATACGCGAGGTATTGAAGACAGAACCGTCAATCGAAGGGGTATCGGATGTTATCGGATATAACATGATAGACGGCCGAGGCGAAAACGTGGCGATGAGTTTTATCGTACTGCGTCCATGGGGAGAAAGAAAAGATCCGTCGCAACATTCGACAGCGATAGTCAATCGCTTGCGTCAAAAGTTGGCTTCTTTCACGGGAGCCGAGATACAATTATTCAAGATGCCGGCGATACAAGGACTAGGTAATTCAAACGGTTTGGATATTCGTTTGGAATCAAGATTGGTAACGGATTATCAAAAGTTGGATGCAACGTTACAAAGTTTCTTGAGTAATTTGAATCGTATGCCGGAAATATCTTATGCGTACACAACATTTACCGCGCATACGCCGAATATCTTTTTAGACATCGACCGCACCAAAGCGGAAAGTATGAAAGTACCGGTAGCGAATATTTTTTCGACATTAGAGAGTTACTTAGGTTCAGCCTATGTTAATGACATTAACTTAGGTACGCAAGTCAACAAAGTGATGTTGCAGTCGGATTGGATGTATAGAGAAAGCGTCGATAACATCAACGACATATATATAGCCAATCGCGAGGGAAAGATGGTACCGATGCGCGGCATGGTAACCTTGCGTAAAGCCTTGGCGCCACGAGTAGTACAACGATACAATCAATTTCCGGCAGCTTCAATAACTGCGGTACAATCATCGGGTACATCGACCGGATCGGCCATGTCTGCGGTGGAAACATTGGTTAAGCAGTTGCCGAAAGGGTTCAATATCGAATGGTCGACAATGAGTTTCCAAGAGAAGTTGGCACATGGGCAAATAGGTTACTTAATCGCTTTGGCAATAATCTTTGCATACTTGTTCTTAGTTGCGCAATACGAGAGTTTTATTGTTCCGGTACCGGTGTTATTATCATTAGTCGTTGCGATTAACGGTGCATTATTAGGATTGTTATTAAGCGGTATGTCGTTAAGTGTATATGCGCAATTAGGCTTGATATTGCTGATAGGGTTGGCGGCAAAAAATGCGATATTGATTGTTGAGTTTGCCAAAGACGAACGCGCGAAAGGAGCAACGATAGTAAACTCGGCATTAAAAGGCTTGCAAGAAAGGTTCCGTGCGGTAATGATGACGGCGTTTGCATTTATCTTAGGAGTATTCCCGATGGTCATTGCGTCAGGAGCGGCAGCGGAAAGCCGAAAAGCGATAGGCGTGCCGGTATTTTGGGGCATGATAGCAGCCACGACAATTGGTATGTTGATAATACCATTGATGTACGTTTGGGTACAGACCTTGTTTGAGAAGTATAAAAACCGTCGTCAAAGCAAACAAGGATAAAAGTTTTCCACCACCAAGAGGCAGAGCGACCTGCATCTGCCTCTTACCCCCCCCTTTATGGATAAAAGCAATAAAAAAAGCTCCCGAGAAAGGGAGCTTAAAATCATAAGATGTTTTTTTGACCGGATTACAGAGCCAAGGATACGGTTTCAATTTGCTGTTGAAAAGCATCCATGTTTTGCCGGTCTTGTCATAACCGAGACAATGAATCGGATAGTCCTGTGAGCGCCAAGCATCTTCAATGACATCCCAATGTTCGCGTCCGCCGTAAGGATAAAGAATTGCCTGAGCAATTTCGGGGAACATACACAAGAGATACCATGAATGCGTTCCGGCGATTCCGACAGAGTACTTAGCATGTTTGTACAGCGGATAGAATAAGCTATGCAAGACATTGCGTATACCAAAAACCATTTTGTTTTCAGTCAGTCCCGGTACATAATCAGCACCAAGTGCAAGCACTTTCTCAACATCATTCTGGATAGAGAAATGCTGCATCAATACGCGCTTTTCCGAACGTTTTTTCAAGCATTCGAACATTTCCGGAACAAGAGATTGCTCTTCTGCTGTTTTACCGCATTTCCCGTCAGAAACAAGTTTCTGCGGAATAAAGAAGCCGTAATCACCGCCGACATGATATTCCATGGCTACCTCGTATGTAGGCACCAATTTGAATTTGGCGAAGTGATACCATGCTTCATCAGGAATCTTGCCGGATACTAAAGCGGCGACAAAGTCGAAACCATCTTTTTCATACATCTCAATTTCTTCCCAGTTAATCATACGAATGTTTGCGTAGAAGAACTGGAGTTGATACCAGATGATGAGAGATTTACGAATGAACTCATCCTTTGTTTCCGCAATAGGGATGATGATAACTTCTTTGTTGTAAGATTTGGCAGCAAGCAGTACGACAATCTCATGTCCGAAATTTGAACGGACGATGAAAAATTTTTTTGTTTCCATATAAGAAAAAAATTTTTAAATAATTAAACATAAAGTACGATAACAGGGTACAAAATACCATTTTTTTTGTCACTTTGTCAATAATGTTTTTTAGAATAAAAAGATTGATAAAAAAAGAGAATATGGTTATATAGAAAGAGATAAAATAAATAAGGGGGAAATCTGATGAAAATAATTTTATATATAGTTTTAGCTGCAATAGTTATTGGGGGAATAAGTGGCGGTTTGCATTTATGGAAAGTCGCAAAGAAAAACGCACAAGAAATGGCGCCGTTTGCAGAGCTAAAACCTCAATCGCTGGATAAGAATAAGAAGATATTGGTGATATATTACAGCCTGACCGGTCACACCCAAGACATAGCCGAACGAATCAAAGCGCAAACAAATGCCGATTTATATGCGATAGAATTACAAGAACCGCTGCCGAAAGGGGTAAAGGCATATTATGAAATTTGGAAACAATACAAAGACAAGAATTATCCTGAAGTCAAAGGAGATATGCCGGATTTAAGCGGATACGATTTAGTGATATTAGGTTCTCCGGTATGGATGTATACGCTATCAACCCCAATGCAAAGTTTCCTAAAAGGCATAGATTTTAATAAAAAGCCGGTTGCCGTATACAGCACGCAGGGAAGCAACCCCGGAGCATTCTTTGCCGATATGCGGAAAGCAGCAAAAAATGCGAATATCATATCCGAAATAGAGTTTAACAATTTGCCGAAAAAATACGATGAAGCCGTGAATGCAAAAATCAATCAGTGGTTAGCGCAGACGTTGGCGAAAGTAAAATAAACTTGACTTTTAGCCGGAAAGGGGACAAAATACTCCCGTTAAACTATAAAAAATATATAGATATGAAAAATTTGCTAAAGAAAATCCAACAAAAGCAAGAAGAAAATACGCTTTTGTTAGGCAAGAAAGTGTGGGATGATGTAACGAAATCACTTCCCAAAGCCATCGGAGTAATAGAGGATGACACCCCTCGAGTAAAAAAATTCGCCAAAGCGATAAAGAAGTTGAACAAGAAGTCGCAAAAGGCGGTAAAAAAATGGCTTGAGCAGCAGATTCATGACTTGAATTATTATGCACCGGACTTAATGACCGGCAGAGAAGAAGTAGAGTTAATGCGCCAGTTACAAATCTATAATCATCATCTGGAAGCAATCAGTTAACATTCTCTTAGGTAAAGAAATGAAAACAGCCCTGTAAAGGGGCTGTTTTTTTGTGATAACAATGATTTGGAATATAAAAAGACAAACCATACTAAAAAAGCAAAAATTTTAATAGAAATTTAAGTTGAAAAGTCTAAATTGCAAAACGGAAAAAAGAATATACAAGGAAAAGGAATAAAGAGGCTATATAATGATACAAGACATGACACGCGGCAACGCATTGAAATTAATATTATTATTTGCGCTGCCAATATTAATAGGTAATGTGTTTCAACAACTTTATCAATTAGCAGATATATTCATGGTTGGAAGATTGATTGGCGAAAATGCCTTAGCTGCGGTAGGAGCCTCAGCGCCGATATACTTAACCTTTTTAATAATAGCCTTTAGTTTCACCGGAGGTTTGACGGCGGTAACCGCACAACGTTTCGGAGCCGGAGATTATGACGGTGTTCGCCGTTCGGTAACCCATTCATTCAGAGCGAGTCTTGTTTTAAGTATTCTTTTAACGATTGTACTGATAGTCAGTTTAAAGCGCTTATTGCACATTCTAAATGTTCCGCAAGCGATTTATGACGATTCCTATAAGTTTATTTTGATATTAGGCTTGGCAATGGTACTGATAGTGGCTTTCAACTTGCTGTCAGGTTTTATCCGTGCTCTTGGAGATAGTAAAACGCCGTTATATTTTTTGATATTCTCATCGGTACTAAATATTGTATTTAATTTAATATTGATAAAGTTTTTCCATTTAGGGGTGATTGGCTCGGCAATCGGTACGGTAATAGCCATAAGCATATCCGTTATCTGTTGCGTGTGGTACATTAAGAGAAATTATCCGATATTGCACTTAAAAAAAGAAGATTGGCGTTATAATGGCGAATTTATGCGTGAACATTTAAATATAGCGATACCGATGTCGATACAATTTTCGATATTGTCATTAAGTATCATGGTCATCCAGTCGGTATGTAATTCGTTTGGCGAGAAGATAATTGTAGGTTTTACGATAGCGTTAAGAATCGAGCAATTAGCAACGCAACCGTTAATGGCGATAGGTTTGGCAATGGCTACGTTTGTGGCGCAAAACTATGGAGCGGGCAAAGTATCAAGAATACGCGATGCGGTAAAAAAGACCTGTTTAACCTCGTTTACGATAAGTATCATCATGAGTGCTTTAATATTTTTCTTCGGGACACATTTGATAGGCAGTTTTTTGGACCATGCCGATCCGTTTATTGTAAAGATAGGTGTATCATATTTAGGCATTAGTATCATGTTTTATGTTTTCTTAGGTTTAATTTTCATCTTTAAGAACACATTACAAAGTATGGGGAAACCGATGTTTCCGGTATTATCGGGTTTTGTGGAATTAGGAATAAGAATATACGCGGCCATATATTTAGCCAGCAAAATCGGTTATGAAGGGATATATTACGCCGGTCCGTTAGCATGGGTAGGCGGAGCGACGGTTGTTTTGATAGGGTATTATATCAACATATATCGTCGCAAAGAAAGCGATTTGAAAAAAGAATATCGCGAGATGTATAAGAAGATGAAAATGGCGTAAGGGAAAAGAAAAGGCGGGAACATAAAGTTTCCGCCTTAAGATTGAAGCAACCATCAAAAATCCAGAAGTCCGTCTGCACGCAAATGACGAATAATTTCGGGTCTGACCTTAAGAGAATTAACCGTTAAGAGGAGTAATTCATGTTTTTCGTCAGCATCAATATCCGTTCTTTGGGCTAAATTTTTGAGATGTTTGTAAGTAACATAACCATGATTACCGCAAATACTGCCGACTTTAGAGAGATATTTGCGAATAACATCAGGATCAGCGACGTTAAACATGGCATTAGCCTGTAGGAAAGAAATCGGAACAAAGTTTTTAGAATGCCAATCGACCAAGTAATTCATAACCTCTTTTGAAGCGTTTTCAAAAACAATGACTGTAAAATAAACTTTAGAAGAAAGATCCCAAAGTTTATTAGTTTTTTCGCGCAAAAATTTGGCCAATTCCAAGTCTTTAGCAATATAAGCCAAAATCTCCTTTTCCTCATCACAAGAGGGATAGGTTTTGAATTTATGTATCGGAGAAGAATAATAGATCATAATATACTTATCAGCTATATTTTCTCCAGTAGCCACCAAGGGATAAAGAGCATTAAAATACCCATAATCCAACAAGCAAGTAAGCGCCTCAACATTAGAAGATTGTTTAATTTCACTTCGGTGCTCTCGTACAAAAGTTGCACGTTGCGTCCAATTTAATTTTTTGAAAAAAGCGCCAAAATCTTGACCACTGATTTCATTTAACACAATATTTTCCATAAACTTAAAATTTAACATCTCAAGTATAAGCAGGAAAGATATACAAAGTCAAGTATTTTGTCTAAAAAATAAAAAAATTTAAGATTTGAACTTAGCCGCTTCGGTTCGAGCCAACTCGTCGCATCGTTCATTTTCAGGGTGTCCGGCATGACCTTTCACCCAAACCCAGCGAATTTCATGTTTAGAAGTTAATTCATCAAGTTTTTGCCAAAGTTCAACATTTTTGACGGGAGCTTTTTTGTTGGCGGTTTTCCAATCGGATTTTTTCCAAGTCCAAATCCATTTTTCGATTCCGTCCATAACATATCTGCTATCGGTATATAGGGTAATGTTGCAAGGTTCTTTGAGTGCGGAGAGAGCAGAAATAACGGCTGTTAATTCCATACGATTATTAGTTGTTTCGGGTTCTCCGCCGGAGAGTTCCTTTTCGACTTGATTATAGCGAAGAATAGCGCCCCAACCACCTGCGCCTGGATTACCGGAACAAGCACCGTCTGTAAAAATTTCCACTCTTTTCATATTAACGCTCCCGAAAGATTATTCGCTTTTAAGATAGCAAGAGAAAAACTCATTAGTTAAGATTTCCAAATTAGCATTTTTTTTAAAAGTTTGCGCCACAAAGGAGCGTAAATCGTTTTTGGAAATAAAGATACGGAAACTCTTGGGTGTCGCGTCTTCAGCACCGATAACACCGTCCATTAAAAAATCTTCTGTAATATCATCGGTAAAACGAATTTCGGCTTTTGCGCAAGAGAAGAGAGCGCGAGGCGGAACACGCATTTCCATCGGAGTAATAAGGTTGATGGAGTTATTTTCGGCAGCTAAATTTTCAAGTTGACTATCATAATAGAAAGAAACTTTGGTATGATCGCCGCCCAACAATAAAGTGTTGCAAGAAAGATAGACTTCTTTGGCAATAGCGTTGGAATTATTCTGCGCCAAGAGTGAAAATCTGATTTTAAGATAACTTTCTTTTTTTTTACTGGGCTTGGAAGGGGCAAAAAAGTCATCATCGCCTTCTTTACCGACTTCCAAAGATTTATCATCAATGACCAACTCGATATTCGGTTGCGGACGTTTACCGAACATTCCGGCAATAACGGCATAAGGGGCAGGGACGTTGTTAGAGCCGGAACGAATATAAATCTGACTGCCTGTTGTAGTCATAAGCGGAGCAATGTCGGATTTAGGGATATAAGTCGCCACAAAACCGTCGCCGTTAGTGTCGCAACTGATAATATGATTGCGAACCTTGTTGTGAGAAGGAATGGTACATCCGGATATGGCGTTTTCGAGCCAGCTCAAGAAACGATGTACATTTTTGACTTTAACTTTAGCCTGAGCGACATCTCCCAACTCTAAATCACGAGAACATTCGACGCCCCAAACCAAAACACCGCCTTCGGAATTACCGAAAGCCGAGATAGCTTTACCGAGGTTGCGTCTGTCATTAGGATGGAGAGAGCGCATGGATTTACCGTCAGAAACGGCCTGTTTGAAATCCAAAAACAATTCTTCGGTTTGTCTGCTCAAGATAAAATCGTCAATAGCATCTTCTCCGAAATAGATAAGTTTTTCAAAAATATCTTCCGCACGCGACATAGCACACACTCTCCAAGACAAAAAGCAAGATTAATTAAAATAATCGCTGACATTAATTTCCGCTTTAGCTTGATCTTCAGCCTCAAAGAACGGATATTCATCTTTTAATCCCATCAAAGCGGCGATTAAAGAAGAAGGGAAGATTTCCAAAGCATTTTTGTAGTCTTTAACAGCGGAGTTATAGAAGCGTCTGGAAGCAGCGATATGTTCTTCCACATCGCTCATTCCCTGCATAGCGGCAATCATGGTCGCATCGGATTTAAGTTCGGGATAATTTTCGGCCGTCAGTTTAAACTGTTTCATCGCTTCAGAAAGCATATTATCGGCTTTAAATTTATCGGCATAACTGTCCGCAGACATAGCTTTTTCGCGAAGTTCCGTTACTTTCATAAAGACATCGCGTTCATGTTCCATAAATTTCGCGGCGGACTTTAAGAGATTAGGGATTAAATCGTAACGTTTTTTAAGTTGCACATCAATACCCGCCGCAGCTTCTTTAAGGTTATTTTTCTTTTTAATCAAAGAAACATAGACCAAATACAACGCCAACAAGAGCCCGCCGGCCAAACAATACCATAAAACAGACATAAAATTTTCTCCTTAAAGCTAATAATTTTGCAATAAATTTAATTGTAAAGTAGTTAAAAAGCCGTAAAGAGATAAAGAAGATTCTCTGAAGACACAACTTGCGAAATAAAAAAATAGCGTTTATATGATAAGGAAGAAGAAAAGGAGGCAAAATGGAAAACAGCGAACAAAGATTTATAGATATAGAGATGGCGTTATCGAATTTGGAAAGAATGGTGGACGATTTGAATGATGTTATCATCAAACAAGGTAAGGATATAGCTTTTTTACAGAAACAGAATCACTATTTGACCGAAGCGATAAGGAACACGCAAAGCGTAGTAAAACCATTGGAAGAAGAAACGCCGCCACCGCATTACTAGTTAGAATTATCGCCCTGGAAAATCATTTTCAAAAGAAACTTTTTGCGTCCGATGTGTGGAAAAGGTCAAAAAAAACGCGCTGAAATGCGCCGTTTTGAAGTGAAAAAAGCAAGTAGCTAAAGAAAGAAAAAAGTAAGTTTTGAAAAAGTTAAAGTAAAACATAAACTTAAAAGAATAATAGTCTGAAATAAAAGCGTCTTTCAAATCAAAGCAGGGAAGACTGTCATCCGAAAGACGCCTGAATTTTTGCAATTAGCCGGCATTCTGATCAGAATTTTTTTCTAATAATAACAATAAAACCATCGGGCAATTCGTGATTGTCATTTTCTGCCATGGCAAGAATATAATTGGCCTAATGATATATTCACCATACGCATTTCAAAATGCTCTCACCTTATTTATGCTAACAGAGAGAAACAAAGCATAAATATCCGCGAAATAAAAAAACTTTTCAATCAATAACTACATATATATATAATAGACTTAACAAACCACTTGAAAAGTAGAATAAATAAAGTCCTGATACAATAGATTTTTGTGTTTGTTCACAAGATTATTTTGCTTTAAACAGGAAACCGTCGACGGGGTGAGAGTTTTCTTGGCGCAGAACCAAGGGAAAAGCCTGAATTTCTTTAAAACCAAGCTGTTGAAGCAGATTTTGAACATACGAGCATTTATGTTTATAACGTCCGGTTGGGGAGAGGTAAAAATCAACATTTCTGTCTTCTTCTGCTGCTTCGATTGAGAACCAAACTTCGGATTTTTTGAGTAAACGAAGCACTTCTTCCAGATTCCCGAAATAGCAAAACACATCACAAGCAAGAACGACGGAAAAGCTTTTAAGATTTTTCGATTCTTGTAGAAAAGATAAAATATCCTGACAAACAAGTTTTTGATAAAGATTTTTTTCACGAGCAATTTCAATCATTTGCGAAGAAATATCGACACCGATAAAATTAGTATTGTCATTTTTAAGTTTTTCGGCAACCAAGCCGGTTCCGCTGCCTAAATCAAGAACAGTACCGGAGAGTTGACCGTAATGTTGAGCAAAACAATCAATAATTTGCGGATTAAGATGAGTGATAACGTCGTCATAAGTTTCTGCAAAAGCATCAAAAAGTTGTTTAGCGTAGTCTTTGTCATCGTTTGCTGAAGCTGAAACACCTGAAATAGCCGCAAAGATTCGTTTGGAAAAAATATTATCGGGTTCAATTTTCTGCCAATTATCGGCAATTTTGAGAGCCAACTCGGCATTTTGCGCATAAAGTTCGGAGAGCGTTTCCATAATATTGATGGCAAACTCTTTTTTTTCGGGACAACGTTGATGCGCATTAAACATCAAGCCGAGCGCTTCCTCATATTCACCGACTTCTTTGAGAATAAGAGCGAGATTATAGCTGATTTCGGGTTTTTCGGGTTCAAGTTGCACAGCCAAGCGATATTGTTCGAGCGCTTCCGCCAAGCGTTTTTGGCGATAGAGTAAAATACCGTAATTAAGATGCGCACCGGCAATATCTCGTGTCAGATTAAAACTTTTTTTATAATAAAGTTCTGCTTTGTCGAGTTCGTTTGTCTGCAAAGAAACATCGGCAACACCCAAGACTGCCTCAACCGAATTTTCATCAAGATTCAAAACCTTATAATACAATTGTAAAGCCTCGGAAAAATTCTCGGCTGATTTGCACACTTTAGCCAAATTAAGCAAAGCGGAAGTATGAAAAGGGTGGTGAGCAACCGCTTGTCGTAAATATTTCTCTTTATCGGGAAGATTATCGCAGCAAGCCGCCGCCAAAAGGTTTGCCTGCAAATCATCGGGTTGTTCATCGGCAAGTTTAAGAAGAGTGTTTTTATCGTTGGTATAAAAGCATAAATTAGCGCATGCTTCGTTGTAGTCATTATCAATATCAAGAGCCCGACAAAAACTTTTAACAGCATTTGAGTGTTCGGAAAGTTCTTCTTGCGTAAGTCCTAAAAAATTCCAAGCCTCTTTGAAGTCCGGCTGTAAATGAACTGCTTTTTGCAAGGCTTCCAGAGCCTCACGATATTTATGGAGCGCCCGATAGGTCAAACCCAAGTTAAAGTAATGCGGAGCAAATGGGGTAGGCGCGTATGTAATGGCGGATAAAAAAGCGTTAAGAGCTTGTTCGTTATTACCTTTGGCCTGAGCGATAAGCCCAAGCAAATTCCATATATCGGAATTTTGCGGCATCACTTCCAAGAGTTTCAGATAGATATTTTCGGCTTCGTTGAGTGCGCCGTTATTTTGTAACTCGACTGCTTTCTGAAACATTAAATCATACGACATTACAACTCCTTAAATAAGAAAATTAAAGTAAAAAATCATCTAAGTTACGTCGAATTTCCAGCAAATCTTCATCAGCGCCTAAACGGTGATTACTATTTTTGAGTAATATAACTTTAACATCGTCGCTCGCAATTTTTTGCGCGATAAGCGGCGCCGTTTGCCATTCAAGAGAAGCGTCTTTCATCCCTTGAATTAATCGCACTTTACCCGAAAAAGGAATGACATCTTTGTCAAGTAACAGATTTTCTTCGGCCGATTCAATCATTTCTTTAGTGATAACATAAGTAAAATCGTTGGTAGGAAAGGTGATTTTGCCGTCACGATTAAGAATTTGCAGGTGCTCTGGTTTAAAGTAGTTTTCAAAATATTTTTTCAAGAAGTCAGGAGCGGCGGCAAGTCCGAGAAAACCTTTAACTTTCTCCGGAAATTGAATAGCCGCTAACAAGCCGAGCCATCCGCCCAAAGAAGACCCTGCCAAAACGACATCGCCTTCGACAATATCGTTTACAATTTCAAAAATCTGGTTTTTATAAGTATTTATGGTCGTTTCCTCAAATTTTGCGCTATCGGTGCCGTGTCCCGCAATCTCATAGCGGAAGAATCCCATGCCGTTTTCAATACACCACTTTTTAATTTCCTCGGGCTTGCGTCCGTAAGGGTCGGAACAAAAACCATGTGCATAAACCAACGTAAAACTTTGAGTTTTAGAGGTACTGGGCTTAATGTATTCACACTTGGTAGAGTGTCCGCATTTGAAAGAATAAAAAGAATCAGACATAAAAACCTCGTTAAAAAGATTGATTTAAGAAGGATATATACTGCAAATGAGTAAAGATAAAGTAAAAAACATAAAACAACCGACGGAAAACAACACGCCTGTTGTGTTGCAGGTTTTGCCAGAATTGGGGCAAGGCGGTGTAGAGGTCGGCACGATACAAATCGCCGAAGCTCTGACGGCTAAAGGATATACAAATTATGTAGCATCGCAAGGCGGTCATTTGGAGTATAGTTTGGAACGCATGGGAGTAAAACATTTTACTTTGCCGTTAAAGAGTAAAAATCCTCTGACGATTTTAAAAAACGCCGATAAATTAGCGGAAATAATCAAGAAAAACGGTATTAATATCGTGCATGCACGTTCGCGAGCTCCGGCGTGGAGCGCGTATTTAGCGGCGAAAAAGGCCGGTGTGCATTTTATAACCACGTTTCACGGCACCTATGGTTTAGGACCGTGGGGGATTAAGAAAGCGTATAATAAAGTGATGACTTTTGGAGAAAAAGTAATTGTAATTTCTTCTCACATCAAAAATCATGTGCTGCAAAATTATCATACGCCGGAAGATAAATTAGTTTTTATCCATCGTTGCGTTGATACGGAGAAATTCAATCCTGAAGGTGTTACGGAAGAGCGATTAAAGTCCATTATTGAACAATATGAATTGCCGACCGATAAAAAGATTGTTTTATTGATTGGTCGCTTAACTCACTGGAAAGGGCAACATTTGCTGATAGATGCCTTGGCAAAGATTAAAGAACGAGGAGATTTTCACTGTGTGTTTACCGGAGATGATCAGGGTAGGGTAAAATATACCGAAAGTCTGGTGGAGCAGATAAAATCTTACCATATGGAAGGAGATTTCACCTTTATTCGTCATACAGATGATGTGCCTGCGTTAATGAAAGCGTGCGACATTGTGGTATCGGCGTCGATAGAGCCGGAAGCGTTCGGAAGAATTGCCGCGGAAGGCGAAGCAATGGGAAAAATTGTTTTGGCCTCAAATATAGGAGGTTCGTTGGATAATTTGAAAGACGGCGAAACGGGACGTCACTTTATCTCAGGCGATGCAAAAGATTTGAGTGAAAAATTAGAGTGGGCGCTAAATTTGAGCGATAGTGAGCGCAAAAAAATCGCCACGCAAGCGCGTAATTTTGTAAAAGAAAACTTTACAAAAGAAATTATGTGTAGTAAAACAATCGGAGTCTACGAAGATTTGCTTAGGCAAACAGACGTAGACAATGAGCAATAGCTGCTTTGGGTTTAGGCCTAAATCTTAAAGGGAAGACCAACGGAAAAGGGCAGATAAACCACAAAGAAGCAAAAGAAAACTTTAGATAACAATTAAATTAAGGGGTAAAAAATGATAAAAATTGAACTGCCGGACGGCAGCATAAAAGAAGTAGAAGCCGGAATTTCAGGCTTTGAGCTTGCAAATCAAATAAGTCATAACTTGGCAAAAGCCGCAATCGCTGTTGAAATCGACGGCACATTAAAAGATCTCACTACCCCGCTCACTACCGATTCTAAAGTTAAAATAATCACTACCCAAGATAAACATGGACTTGAAATTTTGCGTCACTCTTGCTCACACGTTATGTCCGAAGCCGTTAAAGAGTTGTGGCCTGATGTTCAAGTAACAATTGGCCCGTTCATTGAAGATGGCTTTTACTATGACTTTTCACGTAAAGAGCCGTTCACAACGGAAGATTTTGTGAAAATTGAAGAAAAGATGCATGAAATCGTCAAACGCAATGAAAAGATTGAACGTGAAGTTGTCAGCCGTGCGGATGCAATAAAGTTGTTTAAGTCATTGGGAGAACACTACAAAGTAGAAATCATTGAAGACTTGCCGGAAGATGCGGAAATTTCTTTGTATCGCCAAGGTAATTATGTTGATTTGTGCCGTGGTCCTCACGTTCCATCAACATCAAAAATTGGTGATGCGTTTAAATTGATGAAAGTTGCCGGTGCATATTGGCGTGGCGATTCTAAAAATGAAATGTTGCAAAGAATTTATGCAACCGCATGGGCAAATAAAAAAGATTTACAAGAATATTTAACCCGTATGGAAGAAGCCGCAAAACGCGACCATAGAAAATTGGGTAAAGAAATGGATTTATTCCATTTTGAACCTGAATATGCGCCAGGTGCAGTATTCTGGCATGACAAAGGTTACAAAATCTATCGTAAACTGATTGAATACATGCGTAATCGCCAAGAACACAATGGATACGAAGAAGTATGCACACCTCGCATTATGGATAGATGCTTGTGGGAAACTTCTGGTCACTGGGAAAAATATGGTGCGCATAACTATTCCGGTCAAACCGAAGACGGTAAGTGGTTCTGTATCAAACCGATGAACTGCCCGGGCGGATTGTTGGTATACAAACAAGGTATTAAGAGTTACCGTGATTTGCCGTTAAGAATGGCTGAATTTGGTAAAGTAAACCGTTATGAAGCATCTGGTGCATTGATGGGCTTAATGCGTGTTCGTGAATTTACTCAAGACGATGCGCACATCTTCTGCACACCGGAACAAATGGAAGAAGAATGCATCACAACGATGAAGTTGATTTTTGATATTTATAAAGACTTCGGTTTTGATAAAATCAAAATTTACTTGTCAACTCGTCCGGAGAAACGTATTGGTTCTGATGAAATTTGGGATATTTCCGAAAAATCATTGGCTCACGCTTTGGAAAAACACGGTTATGAATATGAAATCAATGAAGGCGAAGGCGCTTTCTATGGCCCAAAATTGGAATTCATCTTGCGTGATGCTATCGGCCGTGAATGGCAATGCGGTACAATTCAAGTAGACATGAACTTGCCACAAAGATTTGATATCAGCTATATTGGCGAAGATGGTGAGAAACACCAGCCGGTAATGTTGCACCGCGCGTTGTTCGGCTCAATTGAAAGATTTTTAGGTATTTTAATTGAACACCATGCCGGTAAATTGCCGTTGTGGTTGTCACCGGAACAAGTTGTTGTATTGCCGGTAACATCTGCATTTGACAACTATGCTGAAGAAGTTGCTAAAGCATTGCGCCAAGCAGGTCTTTCTGCAAAAACAGACACCCGCAATGAAAAGATTAACTATAAGATTCGTGAACACTCTGTTGAGAAGATTCCAGTAATTATGGTTGTCGGCGCAAAAGAAGAAGCAGATAAGACAGTGACAATTCGTCGTTTAGGTTCAGAAGAACAAAAAGTTATGAACTTAGATGAAGCTATTGCATCACTCGTTAAAGAAGCTGAAATGCCTCACAAAAACGAAGCATAAAGATAAATACAGAGAACATCTGACAGAGCGCGGTACGGTAAAGTACCGCGTTTCTGTTTGGGAAAATAAAAAGATGTTAAGCAAATTTTAAGTATCGGAAGCTAGAATCAAACAAGATAGATAAAGATATTAGATGAGGTGTTCGATGCGTAAAATCCTCCCATGTACTATGGCAATAGTGTTGTTATCAAGCGTTTCTTTGATTGCCCAAGAAATACCGCAAGAAAAACCGGAAGAAACCAAAATCTATATTATGCCGGATGAAGTAAAATGTTATATTCGCAAACAAGACCGAATAACTTTTTGCACGGATTTAGCCGGAAAGCCGATAACCGGAGAATTGCGCAAATATCGAGAAAATGAGCTGGTTCGCCGGTATACGCTAAATAAAGGGATATTGAACGGCACCGTTATTTCTTATTATATAAACGGCGATGTGCTGTCAGAAAAGCCCTATACCAAAGGTAAATTGAACGGCGTGGTAAAAACATACTATAAAAACAATAAGATAGAATCATTGACGCCGTATCAAAATGGGGTGAAAGAGGGCGTGGCGAAATTTTATTATGATAATGGCTATATGCAAGAACAAGGAATATATATCGGCGGCAAGCTAAACGGACAATATCGTTTGTATGATAAAACCGGAGAAATGGTTTATGAATTGGTTTTTGAGAATGACAGTTTGGCGTCCGGATATTGTATGTATAAGAAGAAAGAAAACGACGATAAGCGATACAAACAGGAATTAGATGCCAATACCTTAGATATGTTGAGAAAACATCAAGTTGCACTGGATAATACAATTATCGTGAATGGATGTTCCATGAAAAGAAACGGGTAGGCAAAAGGGATGACGAATAATATTAAGCAAATTCGTAAATCTTTAGGAATAAGTGTGACTGAGCTGGCACAAAAATTAGATATGTCGCAAGGAAACTTGTCAAAAATAGAGAACGGTCAGGTTGATTTGCGATTAGAAACGGCGCGAACGATAGCGGATGTGTTACAATGCCCTTTAGAAAGAATAATGGGGAAAGAGAAAACGGAAACCTCGCCGTTGGTAATGAATTTAAATTTACCGCTCGGTAGTCAAACCATGAAAATAATCGATGATACAATGGCGCCGACAATTAAGAAGGGTGATATTGCAGTTATTCAGCCTCTGGGCGTCAAAAAAGAAGATGGTGTATATTTGATAAATAGAAAAGGGAAAGAACAAATAAGACGTTTGCAAGCGTTATATGGTGGAAAGATTGCGCTTTTGTGTGATAATAAGGGGTATGAAACAGAATATGCGAATGAGCAAGATGTGGAGATAATCGGTAAAGTATTGCAAAAAATCAGCATTGTAGAGATATAGAGAAATTTGTTCTCTTGCTGTAAAACAAGATAGGGTAAAGTTTAACTCCTTGACGACAGTCAGGGAGTTTTTGTTTGTATAATCATTATTCGGATATGTGAATATAAATGCATATTTTGGAGTTTGTCGACAGAGATGAATAATATGCATAAAAAAAATTACGTTGGAAATGAAAAATATAAAAACTGATATAAAACAAAGTGATAAATAAATTATTCAAGTTTATGAATATTTTGACAAATATTCTTGCAAAGAATATTTTAATCATAGTATTTGTTGCAAAAGATGATTAAGATAGGTGAAACAAAAAGTTAAAAGGAATACATTTTCACCATTAGGTGATGATATTTGGAACAAAAGGTTATAGTATTTTGAACAAAAAAAATCCGCCGGCTAAGCGGCGGAATGTTAAACAGAAAAAAGAATATTAAGCGCTAAGTTCATCTAAAGGCGCAGGAAAATCTTTAGCTTCAGCCAAAACAGCCATAAAAGTTTTTTCCAAATCGCACAATTTTTCTTTTTCATAAGCAAATGCAACGATAACGGAATTTTTATATTCCTTGATGATATTGATGTCTTCGTCATCAAGCATACTGGGATATTTCCCCAAGGAAAACAAGTTTTCACGATTTCTTTTAGCTAATTTAAGTAAATCAATCGGAGCGCCGGTAATAGCAACTAAGGATTTATTATATTTAAAGGCATCAGTAATTTCATCTAAAACAGATTTATCCAAGCGAGGTTCCGGCCAAACCATATGAGCGATTTTAGTTTTAGCAACAACTTTAGCTAAATCAATAAGTTGTTCATCAGAAAAATAGCAACCGGTCAAGTCTAGATAAGCCAAATCGGAGAGTTCGTGTATCAACTCGAGCAACCGTTCAAATAAAATCTGATCATCGGCAAAAAGGAAACATTTAATAGCCAAACTACGCAGTTTAGAATGTTTAATAAGTTTCAAGAAAACATTTCTAAGCATTTCAGCATCGGCATATTTATGCTTAATAATAGAATTTTTCAACATACCTTTAGCCGTAGAATATAAGCTGTTGGTTCTGCCATCTGCGACAAAAGCCTCATAAGGGCCGATGCCCAAAGAAAATTTCTTCAAGTTAGAGCAAGTATCGAGCCAAAAATAAGCCTCTTGCAAATCATTTTTTTTAACACATGGGCGTTTCAGTACAATTTCACCGGCACAAGCATCAAAGTACCCAAACGCGTTTCTGGAGCCGCATTCATTAGAAAAGCCCTTCATAGTCAAATCCCTTCAATAAAAAGTTAGTTCCAAATATACAACCGACGGTGTAGATAAACAACGTAAAGTTGTATAAAGTCCGTTTGTAAACAAATATTATGTTAAAGAAGAAATAAAAGCAAGTAAAATTTTACCTATTATTGTATTTAAGTAAAAAAAACACCATAAGTTTAAAAAGAAAGCGATTATTAAGTAAAATTGTATATAAGAGCACACAAAAATAAAAGAATTCTGA
This sequence comes from uncultured Alphaproteobacteria bacterium, assembly GCA_949282205.1. Taxonomy (GTDB): domain Bacteria; phylum Pseudomonadota; class Alphaproteobacteria; order RF32; family CAG-239; genus CAG-267. Next base: position 137,018 of record CASDOS010000059.1, read on the forward strand.
GTGAATTATTAACAAGGGATAAGGGAATAATGAAAACAATTGTCAAATGCAAAGAAAGAAAATATAGTAAAGCAGATAAGTAACAAGCAGGAAGAAGTCATGACAGAGTACATAACAGGCGTTTTAGGTATCAGTATCATCGCATTAATATACGCGAGCATAGCATACCGCATTAGATTATTGCACAAATCCGCGGCGTACAATGATATATACGAGAAATACAACGAATTACAGCTAAAACATGCGATAACGGAATCAAAATTTGCGGATACGATAACGGCTGCGGCCAAAGCGGAAAGCGAGAAAATCAAATATCTGGATACGATAACGGTGTTAGAGCGCGAGTTAAGTGCGCAAAAAGCGTCTGCATCAGCCAAAGAGGAAAGTTTGAATGAGCGCATAAAGTATCTAGAAAAGATGAAAGAAGAATTGAGTTTGAAGTTTAAGGACATATCAAGCGAAATAATCAAAGCTCAGCATGAAAGTTTCTCGAATGAGCAAAAGAATACATTAAGTAATATATTAAATCCGTTTTCCGAGCAATTAAAAGCGTTCAAGAGCGAAGTAAACACAGCGCGTGAAGAGAGTATCAAGCGCAAAGCGACATTAGATAACCAATTGGAAAATTTGATGAATTTGAATCAGAATTTAAGTAAGGATGCGCAAAATTTAACGGAAGCCTTAAAGGGGAATAAAAAGGCGCAAGGCAACTGGGGAGAATATCAGTTGGATAGGATTTTGGAAATATCGGGTTTACGCAAAGGTCAAGATTATGACACGCAAGAGAGTTATCAAGATGAAAATAAGAAGTTATATCGTCCCGATGTGATTATACATTTGCCGGAGGGGCGGGATATAATTGTAGACTCCAAAGTATCATTAAACGATTATCTGGAAGCGATAAAGGCGGAAGATGCCGTAACTCGAGAAAAAAGTTTGCAAAAGAACTTAAATTGCATCAAAAATCACGTTGATGAGTTATCAGTCAAGGAATATCAGAATTTACTAAAAGAGAAGACATTAAATTATGTGATAATGTTTATACCGATAGAGAGTGCGTATGTTGCGGCGTTGGAAGCGGATAACACGTTGTATGATTATGCGTACCGTCGCAACGTAGTGTTGGCAACACCGTTGTCATTATTGCCGATATTGAGAACGATAGAAAATCTGTGGCGGATAGATAAACAAAATCAAAATGTGCAAAAGATAGCGGAATTAGGCGGAAAGATATATGATAAGTTGGCGGCATTTATGGAAGATATGAAAGCCATTGAGCGAGGTATCAATCAGACCAATAACGCCTACGGTAATGCGATGACAAAGCTATACGGCAAGGGGTCAGCGTTAACACAAGCGGAAAATATGAAGAAATTAGGCGCCAAAACGAATAAAAGCATTAACCTGAACTTAAAGGATAATGAGTTATTACTGGAAGCGCCGGAAGAAATATCCGCGGAAGAAGAAAACACGGCATCTGAAAAAGAGCCGAAATTAAAGGAAGACAAACTCTAGAGGATAAGCGGGAGAAAATAATGCCCAAAGCAAACAATGCAAAAAAAATAATATTTACCGGAGGAGGTTCCGCCGGTCATGTAACATTAAATTTAGCCCTGATACCATGGTTTATTGAAAAAGGTTGGACAATATCATATATCGGTTCCCAAGGAGGGATGGAGCAGGAGTTGGTAGCGAAGTTTCCGGAAGTAAAATATTATGGTATATTGACTGGGAAATTGCGCCGTTATTTTTCATGGCAAAATTTCTTAGATATGATAAAGATACCTCTGGGATGCATACAAGCAATCGCGTTGGTGCGTAAATTGAATCCGGATATTATTTTTTCCAAAGGCGGATTTGTATCATTTCCGGTCGTGATAGGAGGATATATCAATCGTAAAAAGATATTTATGCATGAATCGGATATAACTCCTGGGCTTGCGAATAAGATGAGTTTACCGTTTGTGAGTACTTTTTACACGACATTTCCGGAAACGGAGAAGTATGTAAAAAACAAACAAAAAGTACGTTGTGTCGGTCCCGTTCTGTCAGATAGGTTATTTAACGGCAGTCGGGAAAGAGGCGCGGAGTATGCGAAGTTAGACGTTTCCAAGCCGACAATTATGGTGATAGGCGGGAGTTTAGGCGCCAAGAGTTTAAATGACGCGGTAGAGAAGAATTTTGAAGCAATTTTGAATAAATATCAACTGATACATATTTCGGGTAAAAACGGCTACAATGCAAAATTGCATCATAAAGGATATCAGCAATATGAATATGTGGATGCGGAGCTAAAAGACTTAATGGCGTTGGCGGATATAGTGGTATCGCGCGCCGGATCAAATTCGATTTTTGAATTGGCGAGTTTGCATAAACCGATGATACTGGTACCGTTACCTGCGAAATCATCACGAGGGGAACAAAGCCTGAACGCTCAGAGCTTTGTTGATAAAGGCTATGCGGAAATCATCAAAGACGAAGACATCGCGAATCCGGATATATTGTTACCGATGTTAGACAAGGTATATCAAAATCGCGAAGAATATAGTCGCAACATGGCACAAAATCCTGTAAAAATAACCACCAATAATGCGTTATGTGAAGACATATGCCGATGATAAGCGAAGATAAGCAGTAAATCCGAGAAAAAGGCGAGGGAACAAATCTCTCGCTTTAATATTGATGTGTAAGTTAAGAAAAAAAACTTATTTTTTAAGTTTAGACCATCCCTTTGCAGCTCTGGAATAAACAAATCCCCGACCTTTACGTCGTGTATTTTCATTAGGTAGGCAGATAATACCGCAAACGGAGGCCTTTTTACAACCGGTAATTTCAGGAGCTGTAAATTTCTTTTTAAGCAAGAAGCATCTGGCCATGTCGGCCATAATACGCGCTTCCATATATTGCCCGTTAATAGAATAATCATCGGTGAGAGAGGCATAAAATTTCTCACCGCGCAACCGTTGACGAATAGTTTCGGCAAATTGAGCGTGCTGAGGCAAAACTAAACCGCGTCCCGTGAGTAAGCTGATAAAATCCCGATAGATAAGCGGATTTTTCCACCCCCCGCCAAACATTAAAAAATAGCGAGGAAAATCAAGTTTTTCAGGAATAAATCTCAAACTTAAAAAGACGATATAAGCCGCAAAGTACTCAACCGTACGCAAAATATCGACTTCAGCCAGCGGATAATTTTTAAGTCTTTCTTCCATACAATACAGGTGCGGACCGGAAGATTTAGGCGGTAAAATATCAAAATAATTATCGCCGTTAGAGGTCAAAGCGGCTTCATTATATAAATCATTAAGCAACATACTGTTGATATGTCCCTCAAGAGCAAGTTTTCCGTTTTCATCAAAATCTTTATCAAAGAAAGCACGAGCAAGAAAATCGACATAATGATTAAACGGTCCGCAATCAAAGCCAAGAATTTTTTTATGTAAAGTATCACCGCTAGTAATAACGGCAATATTAGCGGAATTTCCGCCGTTTATAAAGCAAATCGGAAACATACCGCGTCTAGCCAGAGTATAACTGAGGTGAAGATTATGCATTGGCGCCAAAGGAGCACCTTCACCACCGTTAAAAATATCATCGGAGCGAAAATCATAAATAACAGGTAAACCGATTTTTTTAGCCAAAGAAGGGGCGTCAAAAATTTGAGTAGTAAAAGGTTCCGAGCCATGAGCAAGGGAAGGTGGATTATGTTCCCCGCAAGATTGCCCATGAAGGCCGATAGCAGCGATTTGAGATTTTTCAATTTCAGATTTTTCGATTAATTTATTGACCGTAAGAGCGACCAAATCGGTATATTCCGACAAAGCGTTTTTAAAAAGCGGCAATTTGGCAACTTTAGTCATATCGGAATGTAAATCGGTAACAATATGTCGCAACTCAAGCATATTTTGCCTAAGTTTCGGAGGATACGGGATTGAAATAGCATCAATATCGCGAATATCTCCTTTATCTGAAAAATCCGTCATAACCGCATCGACACCATCTAACGAATTTCCGGTCATTACACCGACAGTAATCATAGCCATCACTCCTCAAACATAACGATATAAGAAGCATACAAGCAAAATATTAATATAGATTTAAGCAAGAAAAGGAAAAAATAGAAATCTGTCGGATTAGATATTGACAAAAAAGTCTATAAGATTATACTCAACGCGATATTTTATTTTTATGAACAATTAAACTGTAATTATTATGAAAAGAAGAGCTTTAGCTATGCTAACGGTCATAGCCTGCGTAATCATGATGTTATCCTGTGCAACGGGAAGAGGAGCAATCGGAGAAGGAATCTATTGCTTTACGGACGAAAAGAGTAATCTTCAAGGTATCAAAAACCAAAAAGGTGATATATTGATACCGGCGTATGCGGAAGAAATACTGAGTGATGGAGAACTAATCATTTGTTTCTCGCCGGCAGGGCAGGGAATGATATATAAAATGAATGGAGAGCCATTGTTTTATGAAGAGTTCGACCAGATTGAAGACCGAGGTGAAATACTAATATGTCAGCACTGTCGTGACAAATATGTATATATATATGAGAACAAAATGCGCTTAGGCCCCTTATCACCCTGTCATATCAGTTTTGTAAACAACGCGGTTATACTAAGTTCGAAGTATGAAGTGAAGGTATATAATTTCAATGAAGCCGAGATAGAAGAAATTATGTATAAAGCGCCATACGGAGAACGACAAACATTTTCGTGGATAGGCCCGGACAAACGGATGCTAAGCGGTATGGTTATCGGAAGTCACATATATGCCATACGAGAAGAAACAGCGACGTGTGTAAATTCAGACTTTAACGCGATGGTCTGTAAGACGCCGCAAGGAGAAGCGTATGGGGAAGATAACGGAGATTTCTGGACATTTTTCACGCCATCGAGTAAAAATTATCCGGCGATGTTGACGGACGTTCCGCATAAGAGTTGGGTAATATACAATTTACAAGATGGGAATGACTATCTGATAATTTCGCACGGCTTAAAGAAGAAGATCAATCTTTTCAATGGCAAAACATTCAAGACAATAAGTTGGAAGGAATGGCGTAAGCTCAAGAAAAGGATTGAGAAGACCGGAACCATTGGTAAATTGCAAACAGGCATTATTGATGATCTGGAGTTAAGTAAATAGCCAATGTATCGCTAAAGAAAAACCCTCTAAGCAAGAGTGATCTGTACCCTGAAAAGTGGAAATAAAAAAGAAATCCCCTGAGGGGTGTAAGTCAAGCGGGAGGATTAAGCAAATGGCATCGGTGTTGAGCCGGTGTCATTTTGTTTAAGTTCCACTGACAACGTTCATTATTATAA